>NZ_FUHM01000002.1:1200000-1800000 GCF_900155565.1 Anaerosalibacter sp. Marseille-P3206 | reverse complement strand
TTTCTTACAAGATAAGCTCCCAAATCATCTAACTTTCTATCTATTGATAATACATCTTTATCTATAAGACTAATGCTTGAATTCTTAGTAACAAATTCTATAAGCATATTTGATTTAATACTTCTATATAGATTCGCTTCATTTCCTGCTCCAGACTTTTCAATTATATCTTGCATTCCTAATATTAAATTATCTTGAAGTCTATTGATAAGTCCACTTTGCTTTCTTTTAGCTTCAAGTTGTGTAGATGTTAATTCCTTTTCTGATTTAAGTGAATTTACATCTTCAAGGCCTTTATCCTTGTTACCATATTCTGGTTCCTTGAATAATAATTCTAATACTCCATCTGTATCTTTTCTTATAGCATCCTTTAATTTAGATTCATTTATTTCAAGTTTACCACCTGCTGATCCTCTTGAAAATTTCTCTGTATCTATACCTATTTGGAATAGCAGCTTAAAGCTACCACTTACTTCTTTTACTTCATCATATAACCCTCTTCTTGCATTTTGCATGGTTCTAGATATTATATTATCACTTCTTAAAAGACCACTTTTAGCCTTTTCTTCCCAAAGTTCAATATCTTTTTTGTCCATTTCCTTTTTTTGTTCTGCAGTAAGAGGTTGATAACTTCTATATCTTTCATCTGTTAAAAGTTTATTGGTCTTGTCCACAAGTTCATTATATTCATCTACAAATTTTTTAATTTTATCATATACAGCATCCACATCTGTTCCTACGGTTACAGTAAATGTATCATCAGATTGACTTTTTAGGTTAAAGTCGATACCGTTTATGCTGAATTGGTTTGAGGACTGTTCTATGCCTGTTGCACCATCGAAGTTTATTAGGGCATTTTGGCCATGGTATTCTGTTCCGATTGTTAGAGCACCGTTAGAGTCGGTAATTGGATTTCCACTTTCATCATAGCCAGTTACCTTAAGATCAAGTGCAGCAATTAATTTCTTACTATTTTCAATAACTGCTAGTTTAGCTTTTTCTTCTTCTGTTGGATTAGCACCCACACTAGCTTCAGGAATACTTATACTTAACTTAGCATCTTTTCCTGTTGCTTCTGTTTGTAAAAAGAATCTTCCTATATTGTTGTCATATGATGCTTTAACCCCTAAAGATACTTCTTTTCCATCAACTGTTTGTGTTTTAGAATTTATTGCTTTGACAACATCGTTCATAGTGATTCCATTATCATTAGAAACTTCAATTTTAAAACTTACTATATTTCCATCTTTATACTTTGTACCATCATTAATAGTAAATGTTAAGTTTGCTACATCCTCTAGTTTCTTTTCATTATTAACACGTTGCAATTTTCCATCTTCATTAACTACAATTGTACCTATACTTGCATCTGCAGGATTGAAATTTTCTTTCCTTATATCACTCCCACTTGCAGCCTTAACTCCCTCTGCCAATTGGGTAACCTTCACACTATGGCTTCCATTCACAGCTTTAGCTGTGCTGCTTACTGTTGCTATGGTTTCATTAGAAGAAGTTGCTTTCTTTACCCAAGTTAAATTACTGTATGAATTTGTTTGAAAAGCTCCAGTAGCTGTGGTTGTTGTAAGTCCAAATTCTTTCCTAGTGTTTAAAATAAAGTTGGCAAAGTCTTTGTTTAGACCATTGTACATCTCTTGTCTCCACAACAATACCTGCTTTTCTTGTCCTACTCTATCATATTTAATTCTCTCAGCCTTCATCAAACCTTGTATCATTTCTTCTGTGTCTATCCCAGATGCAAGACCTGTTATTCTCATATTATTATACATTTCTTCACCACCTTAAATTTTTTCATCAACTATAATCCCTGACATTTCCCAAATAGATGCTACTAAGTCTAGTATCTTTTCAGGAGGTATTTCTCTAACTACTTCATCGGTATTAGCATCTATTACTTTCACCATTATCTGTTTAGTCTTTTCATGAATAGAAAATTCAAATTTCCTATCATATGCGACAAACTTTTTATTAGCCGATTCAATTGCATCTATTATCTCATCTTCTCTGTATTTTCTATCCTCAACTACCTTAGCTTGTCTTTTATTCATATTTCCTATATTTCTATCTTGATTAGCAGTGTTTTTTTCACCGATCATAGGTGTATATCTTTGAGTTGAATTGATAGTTGAAACATTATCAATTTGCATAACTACTCCTCCTCTACTAACTTCTCTGTAATATATATCGACTAAAAGACTCTATTCTTTAGTTCGATATTTACTTTTCTTTTGCCATAGTAAAACTATTATTACATACATAGCTTTTAAACCTGCTGCGCCTATTGCAGCTATAGGATTTTCTTTAAAACCAACTGCCTTTGTAAAGAAAAGATTGGTTATGAATTGGCCTGGAATAAGGCCTAGTATAGTTCCTACTAGATAATCTCTATACCTAATAGAAGTTACTCCAGATACGAAATTTGCTATGCTAAAAGGTATAAATGGCATACTTCTTATGAAAAACACATAACCCATACCAAATTTATCAATTTTCTCCGTCACTTCTTCTAAACTTACCTTTCTTTTCTTTCTGTTGTATATTTTTTCAACAAATTTCATAGCATCCTCTTGAAATACTCTAGCTATAAAAAATGAAACTGTAGCTCCTATTACTCCTGCAATTGCTATATAACTAAAACCCCTTAGCCCAAAGAAATATGCTCCCAATGCATTTAGCCATGAAATTGGTACAAAGAAAATTATTAATATAGTTGTAGCTACTGTGAAGAATACAGAAAAATTAGTATCCTCACTTCCTGTTGAAAAAAACTCCGTCAAACTTTCCTTATCATATATATTCATACTTGTAATTAGATAAATTAAGGCCATTATAAAAGCTATTATTAAACTAATTTTTAATACTCTCTTCCTAGTCATAAACACCCCTCTAATCTATTCGTTATAACTATACTTTAACTCAATTTTTAAATTTTGCAACCACGTCCATAGTTTACTACATAATATGTATTTTAATGCAAATAAAATGAGTCAAGAGATTGCTCTTGACTCACTGCTTAATTAGAATTTTGTATCGTCAACTCCGTCTAACCATTCTTTAATTGGTCCTACAACTTCTTTTATACATCCATCTTCAAAAGGAACTTTAAGTCCTGCGTATTGAACTAATTGTGAAAATGGCATACTTCCTCCAGCTTTGCAAAGTTTTACATAGTCTGCCCAAGCTTTTTCTCTATCTTCTCTGAACTTAATCCAGAATTGGAATGCACATACTTGTGCTAGAGTATAGTCAATATAGTAGAAAGGTACTTGGAAAATGTGCCCTTGTCTAAACCAATATCCACCTCTATTTAATAGATCATTGTCTTCATAATCCCTGAAAGGCATATATTTCTTTTCTATTTCTCTCCATTTTGCTTTTCTCTCTTCAGGAGTAGCTGAAGGATTTTCATATACAAAATGTTGGAATTCGTCTACAGTAACTCCATAAGGAATGAAGTTTACTGCTCCACTTAAATGACTGAATTTATACTTTTCTTCATCTTCTAAGAAGAATAATTTCATCCAAGGCCAAGTTATAAATTCCATACTCATTGAGTGTATTTCGCAAGCCTCTAATGTTGGTGACATATATTCAAGCACTTCAATATCTCTGCTTAGATAAGCTTGGAATGCATGTCCAGCTTCATGAGTAAGTACATCCACATCTCCACTAGTTCCGTTAAAGTTTGAGAATATAAATGGAGACTTATAATCTGGGAAGTAAGTACAATATCCTCCACTCATTTTACCCTTCTTGCTAACTAAATCCATTAGTTCTCTTTCTACCATAAATGAGAAGAATTCATGAGTTTCAGGAGAAAGTTCTCCATACATTTTCTTTCCATTTCCTAATATCCAATCTGGATCTCCTTTTGGTATAGCATTACCTGTTGTAAATTCTAATGGTTCATCATAGTATTTAAGTTCATCAAGACCAAGTCTTATTCTCTGTCTATCTTTAAGTTCTGCTACTACTGGCACCAAGTCTTCATATACTTGTTTTCTATAATTAGCTACCATATTTGCATCATAGTCTGTTCTGGACATTCTAGCATATCCTAGTTCAACAAAGTTCTTAAATCCAAGTTTTTTAGCTATACCATCTCTTACCTTAACTAAGTTGTCATATATTTCATCAAATTTATCTTCATTTTCATTAAAGAAACTAATATATGCTTCATATGCTCTCTTTCTAGTGTCTCTATCCTTTGATTGCATAAAAGGTTGCATTTGAGATAGATTTCTCTCTTCACCTTCAAACATTATCTTTGCAGAAGCAACTAATTTGTCATATTCGCTAACAAGTTTGTTTTCTTTAACTAAATCTTCAATCACTTCTGGTGAAAAAGTCTTTAGTTCTATTTCTGCTAAATTAAATAAATGTTTTCCCCATTTTTCTTCAAGTTCACTTCTGAATTTTGAATTAACCAATGCTTCATAGTATTTAACTACTACTTCAGTAAATAGAGGCATATTTTCATCTAAAAATTCTTGTTCAGCTTCATAAAACTTATCTTCTGTATCAATTGAATGTCTTACATAAGCTAAATTTCCTAGAGTGTCCACTTCTTCTCTAATCTTGTTTACTTCTTTTATAACTTCATTTTGTTCTTCTACATTTGAAGCATTTTCAAATCTTTCAATCAAGCTTACAAACTTACTTCTTATACTTTCTACATCTGGTCTAACATACTTATAATCACTAAATTTCATTTTGTCATCCTCCTTTCGCTACTAATCCTATAATATCAAACTTTTCAGTAAAATGATAGAAATTTTTCTACCACGGAACTAACTTACTAACCATCATGACTTGAATAAATATTTGCCCCCGGCACTAACTTACTAACTTTTGGCATTAAGAAAGGCCCTACTTTATAAGTAGAGCCCTTTTCTTTATGCCATAAACATTGCTAAATCATCTTCTACATTTGTTATTCCACCAATTCCGAAGTTTTCAACCAATACATTGACAACATTTGGTGAAAGGAATGCTGGTAGTGTTGGTCCTAGGTGGATATTTTTAACTCCTAGATATAATAATGCTAACAATACTATTACAGCTTTTTGTTCATACCATGCTATATTGTATGCAATTGGCAATTCATTTACATCTTCTAATTCAAATATTTCTTTTAGTTTTAGTGCTATTAGTGCTAATGAATATGAATCATTACATTGTCCTGCGTCTAATACTCTAGGTATTCCATTTATATCTCCTAAATCTAGCTTATTGTATTTATATTTTGCACATCCTGCAGTAAGTATTACTGTATCCTTTGGAAGTGCTTTTGCAAATTCTGTATAGTATTCTCTTGACTTCATTCTACCATCACATCCAGCCATTACAAAGAACTTCTTTATTGCTCCAGTCTTAACAGCCTCAACCACTTGGTCAGCCAATGCAAATACTTGTTCATGTGCAAATCCACCCACAATTTTACCTGTTTCAATTTCAGTAGGTGCTGGTAATCTCTTAGCATGTTCTATGATCTCTGAGAAATCCTTAGCTTCTCCATTTACTCTATCTGGAATATGTTTAAATCCTGGATATCCTGAAGATCCAGTAGTATATACTCTGTCAGAATAGGATTCCTTTGGTGGAACTATACAGTTAGTTGTAAATAGTATTGGCCCATTAAACTTTTCAAATTCTTCTTTTTGTTTCCACCATGCATTACCATAGTTTCCTGCAAAATGTTCATACTTCTTAAATGCTGGATAATAATGTGCTGGAAGCATCTCTCCATGAGTGTAAACATCTACACCGGTACCTTTAGTTTGCTCTAATAATTCTTCCATATCTTTTAAATCGTGCCCTGATATAAGTATTGCTGAATTGTTTCTTACTCCTATATTTACTTCCGTAATTTCTGGATTACCATAAGCTGTAGTATTAGCCTTATCAAGTAAAGCCATAACATTTACACCATATTTACCTGTTTCTAATGTAAGTGCTATAAGTTCATCAACTGAAAGATTGTCGTCTAATGTAGCTGCTAATGCCTTTCTTATAAATTTATAAATATCTTCATCTTCAAAACCTAAATTAGCTGCATGTTCTGCATAAGCAGCCATTCCCTTAACTCCATAGGTAATTAACTCCCTAAGAGAACGAACATCTTCATTTTCCGTTGCCAATACTCCTACTTGAACACTATCTGCCTTCGCTTCAAAAGCTTCAACTGTTTCTCCAGTCCAAGTTACTGAATCATGTAATTTTTCTAATTTAACTCCCTTAACTTCCAATTTAGCTTTTAGTTCATCTCTAATTTTTAGTGCTTCTTTGATCTTTTTAATAAATCTATCTTCATCAAAATTTGCATTTGTTATTGTCATGAATAGTCCATCTACTAGCATCTTGTCTACTTCTGGTATACACATATTTATTTCATCAGCTTTTAATCCTAAAATAGATATTCCCTTTAGTGTGTAAATTAATAAGTCTTGCAAATTTGCTACATCAGAAGTCTTACCACATACCCCTTGAATAGTACAACCCTTACCTTTTGCTGTCTCTTGACATTGATAACAAAACATACTCATTTTCTAACCTCCTCAATATTTTCTTTGTAAAACTATATTAATATATATACCCATATGATTCGGTAACAAACGTTACAGATAGACAAATTTTTACCCTTTTCCCCTAGCTGGCTTAATATTGTTGCCCAAAACAAAGTAAATATTCTTCACTATGTTATGACGACTGACAGAGATAAATGTTTGCCCCCGGCACTAACTTACTAACTTTTGGCATATAAACGGTAATTTATTCTCCTCGGTTGACATTGCAATCATTGATTTCTATAATGTTAAATATGCAAAAACTACACTTGCTGAATCCTGGATTTTCTAGGTACGGAGGAACCAAGAAGGGGTTAATCCATGTATTATGGTAGGGAACCTTCATCCCGAACCCGTCAGCTAACTTCGGAAGCAAAATAAGGAAGGAGTGTACTACTTATGAAGAAAAGTTTAAAGAGAGTTGTTCCCATATTCCTCTCACTATTAATCTTGCTAAACGTAACAAGTGTACATGCTGCTTCAAGCTACACAAACTTAAAGGTTGGTAGCAGAGGTGAAAAAGTATCTCTACTTCAGAAAACTCTAAACAGCAAAGGGTTTTCAGCTGGAAAAGTTGATGGTATATTCGGCAAAAACACTAGAAAAGCTGTAATTGCATTTCAAAAAGCTAGTAAGATTAAAGTTGATGGAATTGCCGGTAAACAAACTCAGTCAAAATTATACGCAAAATCTACTAGCACAACATCTTCCCGTGGGACAAGCCTAAGTAGAAATACCAATGAAACAGATTTGTATTGGCTTTCTAGAATAATACATGCGGAATCACAAGGTGAGCCTTATAATGGAAAGGTTGCTGTAGGAAGTGTAATACTAAACAGAGTAGCATCAAGTAGTTTCCCAAATACTGTGAAGGGCGTAATATTTGAATACTATCAAAACATTCCCCAATTTAGTCCTGTAGCAGAGGGAACTATATACAATACTCCATCAGAAGAAAGTATAAAAGCAGCAAAAGAAGCATTAAGTGGTAAAAAGCCAGTAGGAAATGCTACTTATTTTTTCAATCCTAAAAAAGCAGAAGGTAAATGGATTGTAAACAATAAAACATATGTAACAAAAATTGGTGAACATGTATTTTATAAATAGTAAGATTAAAAAGATGCACTAGGACAGTTCCTAGCGCATCTTTTTTTATATTTTCCCCCTGTTAGCTTAATTTTTTTGCCTAGCCAATTTAAATATTCGCCCCCTGTACTAACTTACTAACTTATTAAATGTCCGTTTCTAAGGCTGTTTCTCATTTCTTGAATAACAGCATCCATTTTTTCAAGTTGAGAAAGTACTTCTTTTTCCTCACTGCTAGTATCAATTATTTTATTTATTCCACCATTTTTTATTACAATTCTCTTATCCGCCATTAGTGCTAATAGTGGATCATGAGTAGCCATTAAAACAATTTTGTCACTACTTACTAACAGTTTTAATGCCTTCTTTCTATCTATTCCTGCATTTTCAATTTCATCTATTAACACTATTGGAGATGAACTCAAAATTGCCGTATCTGCTATCATTAAAGCCCTTGACTGACCACCACTTAAGCTGGTAATTGGAGTGCTTAGGTCAAACTTTTCTCCTGCTAGATTATTTGCTGCCTCTATGATGTTTTTCACAACTTCCTCTACACTTTCCACCATTCTACTCTTTGCATGGAGCTCTAAAAATTCAGCTACAGTCAAGTCCATTACAAAATTCATATTTTGTGAAAGTTGTGCTACAAGTCTATTATTAGAAGAAAATCTCCATTTCTTATCAGGCACTTCATTGTTAATTAAAATAGATCTTCCAGTAGGAGTATCATTTTGTGCTGCCCATTCAATATCTGCAAGTAACCTACTCTTACCTGAACCCGTTGGCCCTACGATTGAGACTATCTCTCCTCTATTTATATTTAACTCTTCAAATCCTTCCCTATTTCCACTTTTGTCCTTACCTGCTAATATGGTTAAACTCTCTACCCCTTTGTCTTCCTCTATTCCAAGAAACTCTACCATTTGATTGATATATTCTATTAGCCCTTCCAACAATACAACAGTATCAATTGCCCATTCCTCTATTTCTTCATCTGTGAAATGAGCTAAATATTCTTTGAAACTATGATTTTCATATCCTTCAACATTTAATTTATTATTGCTAAAGTAGTTTATTACAAAAGGATATTTTTCTATAAGTTCTCTTATTGTAATTGTATCTATTAGTCTATTATTCATCGTCATCACCTAATTTCATCTTTCTCACATTACCCATTTGATAGTCTTCACCAATTCTTGTTTCCCCTAGACAATATGAACACAATGCTGATGGCATAGGGAATTTTAATTCTCTCCCTTGAACTGTCTCTATATTTGCATTTTCATCATAAAGGAGAGTGCTAAGTTCATAAGCACCTTGTCCTGTTAGACCATTTACATGCATAGTTATTGCTTTTGGATTTACAGAATTAACTCTAGAAGAAAATACTTCTCTTTCTGCTTGAGATACAATGTCTCCTTTTGTAATTACTACAATATCTGCTGATTTAAGCATTGGCCCAATTTTCTTAGGAGTATTTATTCCACTTAAATTGTCTATTACACAAACTGACTCTATTCCCTTAATATAAGGAGAACATCTATTGCAAAGTCCTGCACTTTCTGTAATCAACAGATCAAGCTTTACGCTTTTTCCCCACTGAACCACTTCTTCTATATTGCTTACAAAGAAATGGTCTGGGCAAAGGGAACCAGATAGTCCCTTTTTTACAGGAACATTGGCCTTTTCGTACAATATATCATCATCTGTATAGAGGCAATCAAATTTAACTACCCCTACAGAAATATTTCTACTCTTTAACGCTTCGATGGTCTTTAATATTATCGAGGTCTTCCCTGAAGATGGAGGACCTGAAAATGTAACCAAGTTCATTCTATCCCTCCTCATATTGACTTATGAAATATATCCTCACATTTTGCTATCAATTGGCCAATATTATTTTCCACTATATAATCCCATCCTAACCACATATACTTATGCTCTGCTGAAATCATATTGTCTACCATTGGATTAGTGCTTGGGAATCTTCCATTGTGTGCTAATATCTCTCCAACCTCTTTTGATGCAAAAAAATCTACAAAAGGCTTAACTAAATCTTTCTTTGACTTCTTAGCCAATAAAAATATTGGACTAATAATAGCTCCATCACTTGGCCATACTGGAACCATCGGGCCACCTCTTTTGATCATCTTAGTGAAAAAGTATGGCAAAATCGTAACCACAGGTTTATTATCCTTTTTTATATGTGATTTAACCATTTCAGATGGGTGCATACTTCTAAGAAGTGATTTCCCTAGTCTTCTTAAGCCATCTTCACCAAACTTTTTATATATGTTTAGTAAAATTGAATTAAATAAGTCAAAATCCCCAATAGGCAAACTAACTGCATTTTCAAATTCTAGACTCAATATATCTTCCCAACTACTTGGCATCTTCCTTCCGCCTAATTCTTCAGTATTAACAAGAAAAACTGCTGGAACAACTCCAATAATGGAGTATTGTCTATCTGGGTCTTTTAAGTCAATATACTCATTGTCAAAATCAGAATTAAACTTATCAAATCCAGTCATATCCTCAAATACACCTTGTGATTTAAATTTTCCCATAAGTTTAGTGTCAAAGAATAAATCGAATCCTGCAGATATAAATATATCTGATAGAACATCTTCTGAATCAGCCTCTTCTAATGTATTCTTTATCCAAACTACTCCACTTGATGCAGCTTTTAGTTCATAGTCAACAGATATATTTAGCTTATTCCACTTTTCCTCCATCCAAGTATTAAAAGCATCCATTAGTGGTATTCTTACAGGACATGGAATAACTCCGTCAATTCTCACATCTGCGTTAGTATTCTTATTTGTTGAAATCAAGCTATCATCTACAACAGTTTTATTTTCCTCGATTATTTCAATCATTCTATCAACAAAAGTATCAATATTTATCTTTTTCATAGACAATGCCATTTCCAAGGTAATAGACTTTCCAAAGATTTCTCTCATTTTTTCGTCTCTCATATTTTCAAATCCATTTGTGATAAATAAATCCAATGTCTCTGGATATCTATTTGTAATATCATAAATGGAATCATTATAGTCAAAGTATTTTCCCATTTTAACGCCTCCTTCTAAAGCTAATATTAGTTTAACCTTTTTTTTATGTAAATTCGGTAACGAATGTTACGACCAAATTAAATATTTGCCCCCGGCACTAACTTACTAACTTTTGAAATATAATTCATTAATTCTATGCATATAGATAAATATATTTTGTAACTCTGAGGTGGTTTTTTGAATAAAAATAAGTTTATCTATAGCTCTTTTTTTATAGTTTTAGTAAATTTCATAATAATGATTATGGATTTTAATTATAATATAAAATTAGCTAAATTTATTGGTGCGGAAGGCATGGGATTGTTTCAAATGGCTATGTCAATATTGATGATTGCCTTGGTGATTTCCATAGGAGGAATTCCTACAGCAGTATCTAAACTAGTAGCAATGGAAAATTCCAGAAACAATAGCTATAGAATTAATAAAATTTTTAATATGGCTCTTTTTATAGTCTGTGCTATTTCAGGAATATTGACTATATTTTTAATTATTTTTGGCAAGACTATTGCTCTAATAATATTTAAAGATGAAAATATGTTTATACATATATATCTTCTAATACCAGCCATTGTGTTAATTTCTATTGGTTCTGTTTTAAGGGGCTATTATTATGGATTAAATATAATAAAGGTTCCAAGCATTTCACAAATTTTAGAATACCTGCCTAAATTACTTCTTGTATTAAGCATGATTTATTATGTACAGACTATAGAACCCTATTATGGTGCCATGATTCCCATCATTGGCATTAGTTTAGGAGAGTGCATTAATTTACTTTATCTTATTTTTAATAAAAGAAAAATGAAAAGTAAATTTACCTTTAATACATATCAAAAAATCAGTAAAACCCACATATTAGCTAAAATTTCTACCATTGCAATACCCATTGGGTTCTCTAATTTATTAGCTATGTCGTCAAGATTTGCTACCACTACTTTAGTACCGAAGAAATTAATTGAAATAGGATTTTCAAATTCAGATGCTATGGAGGTTATTGGTAGGATTATGGGAATGGCTATGCCTTTAATTTCATTGCCCTTTATGATTACTTCCGCTATGGGGCTTATTATGGTTCCCAATTTATCAGGGGAAATGTCCTCTAAAAATTATCGCACAGTTAAAGAACAAATTTTGACTTCAATCAAAATAACTTTTTTATTTTCTATTCCTTTAACTAGCTTGTATGTGTTTTTCCCCAATTCTTTGGCAAGATTTTTATATGATGATTTGGAATTAGGTAAGTTTATTTATATTATGAGTTACAATACAGTATTTTTGTCTTTGCAAAATATTCTTTGTGATATACTCAACGGTCTAAATAAACAAGTATATTCATCTATAAATAGATTAATAGGAACAATCATTCAAATTTCAGCATGTTTATTGGTAAGTAACCCAAGGTTTGGAATAAACAGCTTTTTTATTGGATTTTATTTGTCCAGTATAATTATTTGCATATTAAACTTTTTTGTATTAAAAAATATGCTGAAATTAAAAGTAGATTATATGGATATAATCCTAAAACCTTTAGTTTCAGCAACCTTTATGATATTTTTTATGAGGATTTTTTTGGAGATTGGTTTTAATATTAGCTATAAAATTATTTTTACATTGAGTTTATTATTAGGATGTGGGGTGTATTTGTTTGTTTTATATGTTTTGTCCAAATTAAATATTAGCCACCGGCACTAACTTACTAGACATCTTTTCAACTTTTTTCCCCTGCCCCAACTTTTACATCGGTTCTCATAATAATAAAATAGCCTAGAGAATAAAGTATCAAACCTATTATAAGTAAGTATATTAAATTAATAGGTGTAATTCTAGTAGTAAATATCTTTCCTAAACTATCTAAGATGTTTTTTACTATTTTAAAATGATTAGATTGGATAACAATAAATAAAAGCAAAACTCCACCCCAAAATTTAACTGCCCCTAATCTATATAAAAGTACTCCAAAGAAATTAGATATAGATATTGTAATTAAAAATTGAATAAATAGAGAAAATATAATGTATATGATATTATCATCTACAATGTTAAAAAATGCAAAATCAACTAATGCCTCTCTTCCAATTGCGGCTATAATAAATCTATCAACTTTGAGTAATAAACCACTTATAATTGCCATGGTTAAGCAGGTAGTAATATTACTTACAATAACCGATTTATAAAAAGATTTTCGTGTAACACTAAATCCAATTGCTATAGGAAAATATTTATAGTACATACATATTCCTACTACCAATAGATATATAAATGCTACTGATACATTAAGACCAGCAACTGACATTGTACTACTATTGCCTATTGAAAAATAAAACGCCTTAGAATTCGTACCAATATAATAATTCAAAATATAGCTAAATATATTTATTGCTATCATAATAAGCCAAAATACTTCCAAAGATTTTCTATCTCCATAATTTTGAAATTTTATCATTCTTTTAGTTGAATCCATTATATGTTTTCCTCCTTTAAAACATTTTGTTCTGTTAAATAGACAAACAGCTTTTGCAGTGGTATTTGGCTTATTTCTATTCCCTTATTTTTTAAATCTTGTATCTCATCTTCACTTAAATTATCAAAAATCCCTAATATTACTGTTGTTCCAAACTCTTCTCTGCTAATAATTTTTTTGGTATTTATAATTTCTAAAAGATTTTCTTCTTTTCCACTTAGAAAATAAGCACTTTCCATTAGAAAATCTGTTTCCTCTTTAAGCATTACTTTTCCTTCTGACAATATTATAATCTCTTCAAACAAATTATTTACCTCATCAATTAAATGGGTAGATATGATTATAGTTCTAGGATTCTTTTCATAGTCTTCAAGAAGTAAATTATAGAATTTGTATCTGAATGCTGCGTCCAGACCAAGAGAAGGTTCATCAAATATTGTAATTCTTGACCTTGAGGCTAAACCTATTATTAAACCTACTATTGTTTGATATCCCCTAGAAAGTTTTTCATATTTCTTATTAGTATTTAAATTAAATTCCTTAACCAAGTAATTCTTATATTCATCATCCCAATCCTTGTATATAAATTTAGCCATTTTAAATAATTCTTTTATCTTATTTTCCTCAAAAGCTATCCCCCTATCTTTTACAAAACAGATTTGTTCCATAGCCTTAGCGTTCTCAAATACATCCTCATTGTCTAATAATACTTCTCCACTATGTCTTAGTATTTGACTAGATATTATGTTTAATAGTGTAGTTTTCCCAACTCCATTTCTACCTAGTAATCCATAGATTTTATTATCTTCAATGGTAATATTCACATCTTTTAGCACTTGGGTTTTACCATAGGCTTTATTTAGATTTTTGATTTCAAGCAAATTATTCCCCTCCCTCATAATCTATTAAATATTTGATTAATTCATCTATTGATATCTCAAGTCTTTGAGTTTCTAAAATAATCTCTGGAAGAATCTCTTTGAAAAAAACATTTTGCCTTTTCTTTAAGATCTTTGCTTTTGCTCCCTTTGCTACAAACATCCCAAGTCCTCTTTTCTTGTAAAGTACTTCCTCATCAACTAAAAGATTGAGCCCTTTTCTTGCTGTAGCTGGATTTATTTGATAAACTTTAGCAAATTCATTTGTTGACGGTGCTTGATCCTCTTCCTTTAAATTTCCCAAAAGTATCTCATTTTCTATCGATTCTGCAATTTGTATATAAATAGATTTGTCTGAATTTAAATCAAGCAATTTACCACCCCCATATTTGATATATAGTTATATAGTTAGTTACTTATGTAATTAAGTATATGCCTGTTTGACTTTTTTGTCAATAATAAATATTGTCCTCTAGCACTAAGTTTGTGCCAGAGGACAATATTTAAGTTGACAATATAATGATAATTACCAAAAAACCCACCATAGTGGGTTTTGATTAATTATTTAAATTTTACTGCTGTTCCATAGGCTATAACTTCTGCTGCTCCTTGCATTATTGCAGAGGATGCATAGCGAATGTTTATTATTGCATCTGCTCCTAGTTCCTCAGCTTCTTCAACCATTCTCTTTGTAGCAAGTGCTCTTGCATCATTCATCATTTCATTATATGCCTTAAGCTCTCCTCCTACAATAGTCTTAAACCCTTGGGTTATGTCTCTTCCAATATTTTTACTTTGAATTGTACTACCCTTAACAAGTCCAAGCATTTCTAGTTCTTTGTCATTATAATAATCAGTATTTACTAAGATCATCTTCTTCACCACTCCTTATCTCTTTTATTCTTTCAACTAAAACAAATATGCTGACTCCCATTAGCCCTAATGGAATTATTAGCATAATTATTTTTACCCATAACTGACTAGGAATATTAATAATCCCTAAAATATACAAGAAAAAATATAATAACAATAAGCAAGTAATTATTATAGGTGCTATCATTTTTTTGATTTTCATAGAATTCCTCTCCTTATTATATGGCAATAAGTTAATGGCAAAGTTCATACCATTCACAGTCTCCACAGATATCTCTGAAGGCTTCGTCAGTCAATTTTTCTTTTAGCCTATTGAATAATTGACTATAACTATACTCTCCTGGAGTAATTTCTAAATACTTAAGTACCTTTCTATCCATTGTGACTACCTTTTCATCTGATTCACACTTTCTTCCGTCTATATTATGAGGGCAATGGCTACAAACATGATCATTTCCTTCAACTAATCTAATAATTTGATCTTTGTTTTCTCTTAAACTTCCAACAACAATATCCATATTTTTTACAAATTCTTCACTATATCCCTTACCTATATAAGATTGTATGCACATTAGATGATGAGGTCTTAAACATATCTTATTAGAACTTATAAAGTTATCAAATATCAATTTGTTTTGAATTGTTTTTTTCTCATCTTCTAAATCATAGATATAGTATTTTTCAAAATCAGGGTCCTTTTCTCTATACTCGTTGATATTAGCCCTTGTATCTTCTGGACCATATTCTGGATGAAATTGAGTGCCCCAAATTGGCAAGTTTTTATATTGAAATGCATGAACTGCACAATTTTTATTTCTAGCTATTATCTTAAAATCTTCATTTAAATCAAATACTTCTTCATAATGAGCTACACTAAATACAGGATCTACTATTCCATTAAATATCTCATTGTCATCAATATCAATACTTGCAAAACCTATTTCTCCCTTTTCAGCTTTTCTTACATGATCTACTCCAGCTAATACTCTAACAAGAAATTGATGTCCATAGCATATTCCAAGTATTGGCTTTTTATTGTTTACAAAATGTTTTATTATCTTTTCAAGGTCAGAATTCCAAGGATTATCTTCTGCAGGTGAAGCTCCAGAGCCAGATATTATTAGATGAGAATATACATTCAAGTTGGCTATTTTACCTGCTTCTCTTACTCTGATGATTTCATAGTTAATAGGTAAGTTTCCAAGATGTTTTTTCATAGCTTTATTAAAATCATTGACACTCTTTTCTTCTAATAAGCAGTTTAATATTAGTATCATGTTCAGTCCCCCTTTTCTATATATTATATCAACTCATCCATAAAAAAAGAATAGGTGACAGAATAACCATTCTGTCACCTTATATTACCAAATATACACCACCAACTAATAACTTAACATCTCCCACCAATATTTACTTTTCTACTTCTATATTTTCTAAATCTTCTAGTGTTATCTTTTGGAATCCACCATCTTCTTCTACCATTTCTGAGTAAACTCCTTTTCCAACAAGGAACTCATAAATTTCGTCTGCTTTTTCCGCAGGATCAACATCCTTAAATTGTTCTGGATATAAAACTTTTCCTATATAATAAGCATCAGCCATAGCTGTATCAACATTAACCCAACACCAAACATAAGGTAATTGAGAATATACTTCACCATTTTTAAAAGCATCTAATGATTTATAGTATTCTGGGTTTTTCATATAGTCTTCTTGGACAAGAGAAAAACTTGCTAAATCAATAAATATTCTATCTGGATTCCATTCAAGTAACTTTTCCTTATCTATCATAATAGCACCATCTTGACCTATCCCTTGAACTACATTCTTAGCATTTACTGCATCAAACAAAGGATAATTTTCTCTAGTACTTTCAATTCCATGAGAACCACTCCATGCTAAGCCACCTGCATAAGCAGTTAATTTTTGGTCATCTGGTATATCTTTTGTTCTATCATTTAAATCTTTTTTACACTCTTCCATGTATTCAACTACTTCGTTTGCTCTTTCTTCCTCACCTATAATTTCTCCAATAAGCTTTAAAGAATCATATACATCTTCATCAAATATAACTCCTGTCCCATAACTTAAAGCAACTACAGGAATCCCAAGCTTTTCTTGCATCTTATCAAGATTAGCCTTATCATCATCAATAGCAAAAATTACATCTGGATTAAGTTCTAATATCTTTTCAAAATCATCACCATTACTGCCACTACCTTGACCAAAACTAGGGATCTCAACTATTCCTGGATTTGCCAATGCATATGGTCTTCTTCTAGAATCCTTTTTTTCTCTTTCTGGTACCCCAACTAATTTATCTATGCTTCCAACATAGCAATATAATCTCAATGCTCCAGAATTATTTGCAATAACCTTTTCTGCTACTCCATTTTCTATTGTTACTTCCCTACCAAGCATATCTGTTACGGTAATACTTTCACTAGCTTCTTTAGCTTCACCAGCCTCTGTTTTAACTTCACCGTCAGCATCATTAGCTGGTTTTGAACCGCATCCAGTTAATAATGTCATAGCCATACACATAATCATTAACAGTGATATAATTCTCTTTTTCATATAATTTTCCTCCCTTATATATTTTTAACTTGCCAAGTAATTATGCCTATCTTTGATTTTAAAGACTCTCTAAATACTCCATCAACTATATTTTCCTCTATGTATTTAGTGATTTTATCTTTTACTTTTATATTTTCATCAACATAAGCAGAGTATTTTTTACACAGTCTATCTACTGCCTCATCATAACTTTCCTCAATTGTATAACCAAAATCTACATAATCAATTTTAGGGAAATATCCCATTGAGTATAATATAGAAAATGAATATATTATATCGAACGCTCTTCTCTGTAGTTTTTTACTATCTTTTTCATCCAATATTATACTACTTAAATCACTAGCTACTTTGTCTTCAACAGGACCTGCCCAACTCACAAGACAACAGGCTCCCTTTGAAGCCTCATTCATTTTATTTAGAGCATCAAAGTCTTTTATTGAAGGATTAAGCGCTGACAATACTAAATCAAATTTTTTATAAAGTCCCTTTTCCTTTAAATTTAATTCATTCCAATTTTCATTTAAAGGTGCTATATTTTTAGCCCCAGCTTTATTAGCTTTTTCATTAAGAACTTCTATCATCTTTTTAGAAATATCTATTGTAACTACATCCTTTACACACTTTGAAATTGGTATTGTATATATCCCAGTTCCACTTGCTATTTCAAGAACAGATGATTCTTTGTTAATATAATTTTCATTGTGTAATATATCTAATACCTTCTCTACCCTTCTATAATCTTGAGCACATGAATCATCATATTTAGCAGATTTATCATCCCAGAAATTTGCTATTTTTTGTGCATTTGTTGTTCTAGCACTATTGCATGAGCTAAGATATATAGATTTTTCTACAGCCTTTTGCCATTGTGATTTAAAAAATTCTACATCCATCATTCTAATTCACCTTCTTTCTATTTTAAGTTCATATTTTACAAAGGTATTACAACTGGATTGTTATTATATGTTTCAATGTTTACAGGCACTGAATAAACCTTTTCTATATTTTCAGGAGTCATTATCTCCATTCCCCCAGCAGTAAAAACCTTACCATCCTTTAGAAACATAAACTTATCTGCAAATCTAAGTGCTAAATTTAAATCATGTATTGTCACTATAGCAGCTATTTGTTTTTCCCTAACTATTTCTTTTATTATATTTATTACTTCTAGTTGATTTTTTAAGTCAAGGCTACTTGTAGGTTCATCAAGCATAAGTACCTCTGGCTCCTGAGCAAGTGCCCTTCCTATCAATACCTTTTGAAGTTCTCCACCACTTAACTCATCTGTATATCTCAAGGAATAATCCTCAAGACCTAGGGTTTTAATAACATTATTTACTATATCTAAATCATTTTTTGTAACGTCCCATTTTATATATGGTTTTCTTCCCAGTAGTATTGTGTCAAAAACAGTACTTCTAGAACTTCTACCATTTTGAGAAACATAGACTATTTTTTTCGCCAATTCTATCCTATTCAATTCCTTAATATCACTATCCTCAATAAGAACAGTACCCATTTGCGGCTTTAAAATTCTGTTTAGACATTTTAATAAGGTGGATTTTCCAGTTCCATTTGTTCCGAGTATAGCTAAACATTCTCCTTTTTCCAAAGAAAAAGATACACCGTTTAAAACTGAATGACTAGAGTATTTAAATTCCAATCCATTAACAGACAAAATCGTCAATTTTCATACCCCCTTATTAATAAATATAAGAACAATGGTGCCCCTAGAAAAGATGTAATAACACCTACAGGTAATACCACTGGTGCAATAATTGTTCTTGCTACAGTATCAGATAATAAAAGAATTAATGAACCCATAAGTGCTGAAGCTGGGATCAAGAAACGATGATCCCCTCCTATAAACCTTCTCATTATTTGAGGCCCTATAAGTCCAATAAATCCGATAATGCCTAGGAATGAAACTGCAACTGCAGTAATTAAAGATGATATTAACATCCCTTCAAAACGTACTCTTTCTACATTAACACCAAGACTTTTTGCAGATTCTTCACCACTGTCAAAAGCATTATAATCCCATCTTCTAAACATAAAATATATTATTGATGAACCAACAACACATGCCAAAATGATTACTTCTTTCCAAGAAACTCGACCAAGATCTCCAAAAGACCAAAAAACTGCTGCTGCTACTTTTGTATCCTGTGCAAAGTACTGAACTAAAATAGTTCCAGCGGAAAAAAGAGAACCAATTGCTATTCCTGCTAAAACTATAGCTTCTGGCCTAAATCCACGCAACTTTGCAAGCATTATTACAATAAAAACTGCTGCCATAGCACATACAAAAGCAGAAATAGTAACTAAATATGGATTGCTTATATTTACAGCATCCGCACTAGAACTATGAGTGCTACCAGCACCAAATACTATAATAGCCAAGTTTGCTCCAAATGCCGCTGCATTTGATATCCCCAAAGTTGATGGAGAAGCCAAAGGATTTCTTAAATTGTTTTGCATTACACAACCAGCTACTGACAAACCTGCTCCTGCAATTATCCCAGCTAAAACCCTAGGTAAACGTATACGCCAAATTACTATATCTGAAATATCGCTACCTTTTCCTAGTATTGCATCCAAAACCTGCTTTGGATTAAGCTTTGAAGAACCAGCATTAATTGCCAAAACAGCCAAAACAAGAACTGAAACAATTAAGCCTAAAATTATAAGCCTTTTTTTTCTTATAAATTTTTTATATTGGCCAGTATTATGTGTCTTATTTTTTGCATACACTTCCTGATTCATATCCAATTCACTCCTTAATTTCTTATGTATACAATTTGCATTTTTTTACTTTTTAGACAAAAAAACAACCCATGAATAGAGCTGTCTTTTAAACATCCCTTCATGGGTTATTATCCGTAGTCATTAAACGTTAAAGCCTTCATGGCTTAATTTCCATTGCAAATGTTATCATATTTTGTCGACAATGTCAACAGTTGATAAGGTTACTTTTGTCACCAAAGGTTAGTAAGTTAGTGCCGGGGGCTATATTTATTGATTCTTTTAATATGCTAAGTTTAATTGGGAAGTGGCATATTTATCAAATTCATCTCCATGAGATATTATTAATAGAGCCATATCATTTTCATTTGCAAACTCTATAATGTTTTGAACTAATCGATTAGATGTTTCAGCATCGAGAGCAGATGTTGGCTCATCCATTATCAATAATTTTGGCTTCCTCAATAAAATTCTCGCCAAAGAAATACGTTGTTTCTGACCTCCACTTATATTTTTACCACTTTCATCAATTTTGTAATTTAAACCATATTCATTTACAAAATCATCTAGACAAACTATAGAAATGACTTCGTTAATTTCATTGTCTGTATACTCATCACCTAATGTTAAGTTTTCATATAAGGTACCTTCTAATATTAATTGATCTTGTCCTTGGATTAAAGCATGTTCCCACCATGAACTTTTATTAATACTTTTAATATTATCACCATTTATTTTAATATTTCCTTTATCAAAAGGCAAAATTCCCATTATAAGATTTGCTAAAGTTGATTTTCCGCTACCACTTTCACCTTTTACAATTAATACATCACTAGGCTTGATTTCAATGTTTAAATCCTTTAATATCTCCTTCTCGTCATATGAAAAAGAAGGTATGTTGACATCTAATACTTCAAAACCTGAAATTTCTCTTTCTCCTTCCTTTTTTCTGTCATTATTTAATATTATATTTAGTCTGTCTGCTAGTTTCATTGCGACCTTTTTATCGCTAATGGATTCAGCTAAAATTCGAACTGGTTCTTGAAGTCTGCCTACCAATGCATAAAGTGCTATTACAGTACCTATTGTTAATTTCCCTTGAGCCGTCAACCAAACACCTAGACCAATAGCCACAAAAGGCACTATCCACGAAAGCATAGCATAAATAGAAATATATACAGCATAAAGTGCAGCTACCTTTCTATCAACTTTAAATTTTTTCTCATTGACTAATTGGCTAAATCTATTATAAAAATAACCTTCTTTTTTAAGCACCTTTATAACATTTACTGTTTTTAAACTTTCTAATATAAATTGATTTACCTCACCTTTAATTTCATAGGATTTTTCAGTAGCTTTTGATATGGAATTAGATACAATATTTGTCCCTAAAAAACAAACTACAATAAGTACTACCAAAATAGAAGTTACGATTAAACTATATCTAACCATTAGTCCTAATGTTATTATAAAAGATGTTGATTGTATCAGCATTATTAACACTCCAGAAGACATCCAATCTGCAACATTTTCAGCATCATTAGTCAGCAAAGAATTGAGAGCTCCGGTTTGTTGTTTTGAGAAAAAACTTATATCTTTATTTAATAATTTATCAAATAAGATTGTTTGTACTTTATTACTACCTAATATAGTTGTTTCTCTGAAAAAATACTGATTTATAAATGTTTCTATAAGGAATAGTAAAATTACTATCCCAAATCTCTTTAAAATAGGAGTAATATCGCTATTAGTTGATACTGAATCAATTAATTTTTGCATTAACAGTATTAAATAGGTGTTTAATAGAGCGTTTATCACAGATAAAAAATAAGAAGCAACTTGATGAGGGAAAATTCCTTCTATATTTCTTTTTAGACTTAAATAACTATTATTTTTTTTCATTATATCAATCCTTTCATAGCTAATTTTTTAATCGTATCTATATTCTTATTCGGTTCACAACTTTCAGAATTGAGACTTTTTATTTTTACGTATGGACAACTTCTATTCCCACAAAGTGGAAATAGTTTGCAGTTCTCACATTTCGAATCTAATTTATCATTATCCCATAAAGATAATTTTTCATTAAAAAGTAATAACCCATCTTCCATAATTTTACCGACTTTTGTTATATCATCTTTAAAATAAACACTACATTTAGAAAGATTCCCATAAGGATCAATAACATAGCTATTAGGTAATGCCATTTTACATGCCATACAACCAAAATCTAATCCATGTTGCATCATAGTTTTTATATTTAATTCTTTGCTTTTATCGTATATTGAAGTAATAATTTCATCAATATTTTCATCATTACTACATCCAATTACATTTTCACTAAACTTTTTAATAGGACTTAGTTGCAATATAAAATTATTGTCTAAGTTTTTCTTAATATAATATAGAAAGTCAAAATATTTTTTTGATATATCACTATTAATGTTGCTACGTAAATAAATGTTTGATTTCACCTTGCTTTTTAATATATCTTTTAAATTGTTTATAATTATACTCCAAGTTCCTTCACCATTTACTAATGGTCTATATAAATCATGGTCTTTTTGCATACCATCAACTGTTATTTGGTAATTTTTTATTCCTAATTTAGATAAAATTTCGTATTTAGGTAATGTTAAAAAATATCCATTTGTAACCATAGTACATGAAAGGTTTACATCTCTATGTTCTAAAATTAGTTCGTTTAATTTTTTTAAAAAATCTATTATAGGTGAATATTGAAGCATTGGCTCACCACCAAAAAAATTAATTTCTATATTCTTATATCTACCATTAACAATACCAGTTTCGATAGTATTATATATTGCATTATATAATTCTTTAGTAAAAGAAATATTATTATGTTCCTCATAACAATATTTACATTTAAAATTACAATTTTCTGTCACTATTAAAGTTAACCTTAAAAAATAATCTGATGAAAAATAATAATCAAAATTACTTTTCACTTGTTTAAACTCATTTTTAAAATCTTCAACGATAAAACCCATTTCTAATAATTCAGAATAGAAATTATCAGAATCATCGAAATCAAATTTCGTATTTATAATTTTTTCAAATTTCAACTTTTCAATGTCACCATATATTTTCACGACATAGCCAGTTTTAGTATTAATTAATAAATAATCATTTCCTTTTTTCGTTAATATACTATATTGACTTAATTCCATATAACCACCTCCTAGTAAACCATCTATGCTTGTTATAAAGATATAACAAGCATAGATACTACTCAATCAACATAAAAAAATGCTTTCAATGATGTATTATTTAGTACTCCATTCTTTTACCCTTTTATTTTACAGAAGAAGTTAACATCACATGGTTGATTATAACTTTTTTTCATTGTTAATTTTTCAAACATTTTGACTTTTTTACCTATTTGTAATATGATTTTAATGTAATGTACACTCAATTTTTAATTGTTATTTTTTTATTTTACAGAAGAAGTTAACATCACATGGTTGATTATAAGCCTTACCAGTTCTAACAATAGTCATACTTAAACCTCCTTTCATGATATTTGAATTGAGTTTTTTATTCTATATAGAGTTTAGCAATTTTAGAGTTACATATGTTGAAATTAGCATAACTTTTTTTTCGTTGCTAATTTTGCAAACATTCTTGACTTTTTTGACTGCATAAATATAATTACGTAATTGACATATTATTTTATTAAAACCTTTGTAATATTTTTATATTCAATTTATAAAACATATGTTTATAAGAGGGGTGTTTAAATGGTTTTTCTAGATATTCCTAATGATCATAAAATGAAATTAGGTCTTGTAATTAAATTTTATAGAACAAATTACTATAAAGAGAGCCATCCTGATTCATGGGGTATAAATGACTTCGTCAAAGACGATGAAGAGTATATATGTTCTCCTACTACTCTTTCTGCCATAGAAAATACAAAAATCATTAAAAATGATGACATATATGATGAACTACTTAAAAAATTGGGACTAGAATACAATTATGAAAAAGACCTATCAGTAATACATGAGAAGTTTCATAAAAAGATCATCGATGCTTTTGAAAATTATAATGATGAATTATTAAATAACTTAATTATTGATTATACGAAAGCTCTTACCCCTTACGAAAACTTTGTACTCGAAAAGGAACTCATATACGTAATTAATCTTATACAAAATTTTTTGACAGTTGATTTAGAAGAGGATATAAAAAAATGCTTAGAACTACTCCCAATATATGAATCCAGCATACAGCTAATACTAGCCGATAGAATACATAGTTACTTTTATAATTTTGGCAATTTAAAAGACTTAGAAGAAATAAACCAAGTTGTCAGTTTGCAAAACATTAAATCTCTTCGACTTCAATGTAATTATATAAATACTCTCATAAGAAAAAAATACTATCTTGAAGCCACAGAGAATTTATTAAAAGTCCAAAAAATCTATATGGAAAAAGATAATATTCTTGGATTATTAAGAACTTACTCTATTAAATTAGACTTAATAGATGAAATGAAGTCAAATGAATGGAATGATGAAGTAAAACAAATATTGCCTCTCTTCAAAAAACATATACATAAAGATAAGAAACAAATAATTATATACATATACAATACTGCTATAGGTTATTTAAAAAGGAAAGAATATGAATTTGCATTTGAGCTTCTATTGTTTGTACTGAATGAATCTAAAGAACTCTTTTTACCCACAGCAATTTATTTGAATGTGATTTCTACCATTACAGGAATAGATGTCCCATTAGAAGCAAAGGAAGCAAACTATAATGAAGAGAATTATCCAGATGTATTTAATGTTATCTATAAATTCTATCTATTAAAAAACAGTAATGCCTCCTTTGAAGAATTAGAAAATTATATTTTTAAAAAAATTCGTCCAATTTTTATTTATATGTCAGATGATTCGCTATATAATACTTTTCGTATAGAACTAGAAAGATGCGTAAAGATTACAGGACATAATCATTTCCTGTATAGATACAATAGGATAAGAAGGCGTTCTTCTACATAACAAAGGAACTGTAGAAAGATAAATAGACTTCTTGAAAAAGGATCAAGATTGAAACTTTCCTGTACAAGAACAGCCAATCCATTGATATACTTCCTGTGAACTTTTATGAAAGTAAATCTCAAATTGAAAGGAGAATTACAATGATAAAAAGGTTTAAAAAAGATTCCTATAAAATATCTATAATAGCTGTTGTGCTATTTATAGTACTTGGAACCACAACATTGACAAATGCTACAAACTTAAAAGATAAAAATAGCGAATTTTCATTCTATTCCCCCACTAAACACTTTACTACTCTAGATAGGGCAATGGACTTCATTGATTTTAAATTTAAAGTACCTGATAATATACCTGAAGGCTATAAATTTTTTAGAATAAATATTAATGAGAAAAATGTCATAGATATTAATTTTGAAAAAAATGAAAATAACCATACACATAGCTTTTCCTTATTAATTTCTCAAGATGATATGATAAAAAAACTAAAAGAGCAGCATAATGCAATACAGAAGGATTCGAAAACTAATATAAAATTAGATGCAAAACCACTGTGTCTTTCTAACATAAATGGCACTAATGTAATAATTAAACAAAATTTTGAGTGGACAGAAAATGAACTTAAAGAATATAAAAATAAAAATAGTGACATCACTAAAATATCCTAAGGACATACAAAATACTAATTATACTGCTGAAAAATTTGTTAGAGATCATTTGTGTATATATGATGACAAGGACTTAATATGAGCAACTTCATTATCTCTTAATAATACAGTTTTAGGAAACAACTTAATATAATCTAGAATTATTTTCTTGTCTTGTGTTTCTTGCTCATTAATCGGAATGTAGTCAATAATTTGTTTAACAAAATCCATTAATGCAAACCCTCCTATCATTTATGTAATTATTGCTATGCAATATTTACTTTAAATAAACAATCTGGTATCAACAAATTGCATTCTACACAGAAAGTTTTTATTTCACCTAACTATCGCTTTCACGACATACGTCGTCTAATATCCCTTATAGTCATTGTTTCTAACTGTCGTTAATACTTATAACATAACCTTCAGATTAAACTTGGTTATCCCTGCTAACTATCATATCAAGTGGACTAGAAATATTTTGTATGCTTTTCAGGGTTACATGGGTATATATTTCTGTAGTCTTTGAACTAGAATATCCTAATAATTCTTGTATATATCTTAAGTCAACACCTTATAAACATATACCTCGACTTAATCTTTGTTTTCATACATGAAAATTCTTACTAGGTTTGCTTATTCTACAAATATTTTTAATTTCATTCTTTCTCCCAAAAATAGAATCTAAACAATATCCACCTTACCTTTCCATCTTGCCTTGAGATAACCCAAAAAGTGACAGGAGAATTCTTCTGTCACCTTGCGACAATAAGTTAGTAAGTTAGTGCCGGGGGCATATATTTAGCTCTATTGTTATTTCTGTTCCTTTGTCTTTTTCACTTTTTAGTGTAATTTTGCCATTATGGTATTCTACTATATGTTTTACTATGGAAAGTCCTAAACCTGTGCTTTGTTTACCTCTACTCTTGTCTGCCATGTAGAATCTTTCAAACACTCTTTCTTGATCTACTTTTGATATTCCTATACCTGTATCAGTTACCGTCAATATCGTTGAGCTTGGTGTATATTCAATTTTCACATTTACACTGCCACCTGTTTTATTGTATTTTATTCCATTGTCTATTAAATTGTATAGAAGTTCTTCCATCATACTTTTATTGGCTTGTATTTGATTGTGGCTTCCCTCAACATTAAGACTTATATTTTTCTCTTCTGCAACTATAGAAAAATTTTCAACAGTGTTATTTGCCAATTCATACAAATCTACTAATTCAAATTCTTTCTCTTCAAAATCCTCATCAAGTTTTGACAATTTTATAATTGAATCAATTAATTCAAGAAGTCTATTTCCCTCTTTTCTTATTGTTCCTGCAAATTTAATAGTATCTTCTCTACTCGTTAAACCTGATTCTATAATTTCTGCATATCCGTTTATTGATGTTAGTGGTGTTTTTAATTCGTGAGATACATTTGCAGAAAACTCTTTTCTCATTTTCTCTGCCTTATATTTATCTGTATTGTCCACTATTAACATCATCGCCCCTATAACCACACCATCATTCATTACTGGATTTATATAAATATTTAGATATCTGTCCGCCAAATGAATAAATATATCCTTATTTTCTCCATTTTCCAATACCTTTTCTAATACTTTATTTATCTCCATATCCCTAGATAATACTATGAAATTTTCCCCATAATAATCCCTATCATCTCTAGCTTCCAATAATCTTATAGCACTATTGTTAACTAAAACAATCTTCTTATTTTTTTCAATTATCATAAATCCTTCACTCATATTTTGAGTTATCACCTGTATTGTATCTGCCTTTTCTTTTAATTTTTTTATATATTCTTTGATCTCCAAACTTTGTCTATTAACAGCTTTAGTAAAAGGCAGTAACTCATCATAAATCTCCACTTCTTTTAATTCTACTCCTTTAATAAGCTGATCAATATTTTCTGTTACTCCTTGAATTGGTTTAAGTATTTTCTTAGTTAGTAATGATGACATGAGAAATGATAATGATATTACAAGTATGAGAATTACCAATATCCATGGTAATATATTACTTAATGCAGAAAACATATTTTCTGAATCCCTAGCAATTCTCAACACCAGATCATTGGAAAGTAGTATAGAAAAATAATGAGTATCCTTTCCCAGTGTTGAAGAATACCTTGTTGATTCCCCACTTCCATTTTCAATTGCACTTTTTATTTCAGGCCTTTCTAAATGATTTTCCATTTTGCTTTCATCAGTATCTGAATCAAATAATACAACTCCCTTAGAATCTACTACTGTCAATCTAAGATTTGAGTTTTGATCTTTTATCTTATTTAAATAATTAAAATCCCTATATTTTTCATTTGTCATTGTATTAGCTAGAATATATCCTGTATTTCTTAGTGATTCCCATTCTGAAGTAATATAAAAATTATAAAAAATAACACTTATGAGAACTGCTGTTAATATAGCTGTTATAATTGCTAAAATAGAAAAGTTTTTAAATATCCTCTTTTTCAATTTAGTTCACCTACTTTGTAACCCACATTTCTTACAGTCTGTATTAATTCCCCATAATCACCTAATTTTTTTCTAAGGGTTCCTATGTGTACATCAACTGTCCTAGTTTCTCCTTCAAAATCAAATCCCCATATTTGATTCATCAAATTTTCTCTTGTGTGAACTATATCTTTGTTCTTTAGTAAATAGTATAGTAGTTCAAATTCTTTGTAAGTTAAATTAATAGGCTCATCATCTACTGTTACTATTCTCTTATGATAATCAAGACAAATTCCTTCTAATATCAATACATTCTCATCTTTTTCTTTCATTGAAGTTCGTCTTAAAACAGCCTTTATTCTTGATATCAACTCCATTACGCCAAAGGGTTTTGTAACATAGTCATCTGAGCCCATATCTAGACCTTTTACCTTGTCATATTCAGTTGATTTTGCTGTTAGTATAATAACTGGCATTTCTCTAGTATCTGCATCGTTTCTTATCTTTCGCAAAATAGTAAGGCCATCTTCCCCGGGAAGCATAAGATCTAGTATGACTAAATCTGGCTTAGAAAAATTAAGTCTAGAAAAAAACTCCTCTCCTTCTTCAAAACCTTCTGCTTCAAATCCACTATTTTTTAACGCATAGATTATAAGTTCTCTAATACTCTCATCATCTTCCACACAATAAATTTTAGGCATATGCTCACCTCTATATGTTTTCTTGAAATTCATGCTTTCCAGTTATTGAAAACAATACCCATTCAGCTATATTTTCAGCATGATCTCCAATTCGCTCAAGATACTTTGCTATCATTAACAAATCAATAGCCTGTTCTCTATTGTCTATATCATTTCTGATCAAATCTATTAACTCATCTCTTATTATTGTAAATAGATTATCCACTACATCATCATGTACAATAACTGATTTTGCTAATTCCATATCCCTATTCACAAAGGCATCTACGCTATCATTGACCATTTTCATTGTAGCTTCTGCCATTTGAGGTATATGAGTAAGCTCTTTTATCAATTTGCTATTTCCTATTCTCAAAGTTATCTCTGATATATCTTCTACTTGATCTCCAATTCTTTCTAAATCGGTTATCATCTTAAAAATAGATGAAATCAAACGAAGATTTCCTGCTACTGGTTGTTGTTGAACTAATAATTTTAAACATCTGCTTTCAATAGCCTTTTCCATATTGTCAATTTCATCATCATTATCAATAATCTTCTGTGCCAATTCCATATCTTTTTCTCTCAATGCTATTATAGCATTTTCTATTGCATTTTCCACAATTGAACCCATCTGTATAAGTTCATTGTTAAGAACCTCTAATTCCCTATAAAACTTATTTCTCACAATTATCATCCTTCCATAATGGTTTAACCAAATCTCCCAGTAATATAATCTTCAGTTCGCTTATCCCTTGGCAGTGAAAACAGCTTTTCTGTGTCAGTAAATTCTATTAAATCTCCCGCTAGAAAAAAGGCAGTTTTATCAGAAGCCCTTGCTGCTTGTTGCATATTGTGAGTTACAATGATAATAGTATAATCCTTTTTTAATTCCTGAATTAAATCCTCTATTTTCCCTGTAGATATAGGGTCTAAGGCACTTGTTGGTTCGTCCATTAGAAGTACTTCTGGATTTACTGCCAATGCCCTAGCTATGCAAATCCTCTGTTGCTGTCCTCCAGATAATGACAATGCATTTTTTTTAAGTCTATCTTTTACTTCATCCCATATTGCACTATCTCTTAAACTTTTCTCCACTATATCATCTAGTTTTGATTTAGCCTTGATCCCATGAGTACGAGGGCCAAAAGCTATATTGTCATATATGCTCATGGGAAAGGGATTTGGCTTTTGAAATACCATGCCTACTCGTTTTCTCAAATTATTTACGTCAATATTATCATAAATATCCTTTCCATCTAAAAAAATATTTCCCGTAATCTTACAACCATCTATTAAATCATTCATACGGTTTAGAGATTTTAGCAGTGTAGATTTACCACTACCAGAAGGACCGATAAAAGATGTAATACATTTTTCTTCAATATTCATATTTATACCCTTTAGAGCATGAAATTCTCCATAGTGCAAATCCATATTATCAATTTTAATCTTATCCATTTATATTCCCCTTTAACAATTTTTTAGTCAAATAGGATGATAGTCCATTTATTCCTATAATCACAATCAAAAGAATTACTGCTGTTGCATTAGCTTCATTTGTGTATAATCCTTCACTTGAGAGAGCATACATATGAATAGAAAGAGTCCTGGCAGAGGAAAATAAATTTTTAGGTATCTGTGGTACTGTACCAGCAGTATACACCAAAGCTGCAGTTTCTCCCACTATCCTACCTACCCCTAGTATTATTCCTGACAATATTCCAGGAATAGCAACTGGTAGTACAATTTTAAACACTGTACGAAGTTTCCCTGCCCCTAGACCAAAACTAGCCTCTCTTAAACTATCGTCTACAGCCAATAGAGCTTCTTCAGTAGCTCTAATTATTAGCGGTAAAATCATAATAGCAAGGGTAAAAGCTCCAGCTAAAATAGAAAAACCCCAACCTAAATAAGTTACGAAAAACAGTAAACCAAATAGTCCATATACAATAGAAGGTATTCCAGATAGAGTTTCAGTTGTTAGCCTTATTATCTTAACTAATCTATTTTCACTACTAGAATATTCGACTAAATAAAAGCCTGTAAATATACCTATTGGAGCTGCAATTAACAATGATAAAAATGTCATTATTATTGTAGAAATAATTGCAGGGAAAAGTGATACATTTTCGGTATTATACTCTAGTGAAAATAATGATGGCTTAAGATAAGGTACACCCTTAATTAAGATATATACAATGATAAAAAATAGTATTGAAAAGGTAATAAAAGCAGATAGCTTAACCATAAATCTAATAAACTTACTCATCTAAACCACCTTCCTTTTTAATACTGAAAACAGCCCATTTATAATCAAAATAAATACAAATAATACAACACCTGTTGCAATTAAAGCTTCCCTATGCAAATCAGCAGCATAGCCCATTTCTATAACAATATTTGAAGTAAGAGTACGCACTCCCTTAAGAATTCCATTTGGCATTCTAGCTTGATTTCCTGCAACCATTACCACAGCCATAGTCTCTCCAATGGCTCTACCTATTCCAAGTACTATGGATGACATAACCCCTGACTTTGCAGCAGGCAACATTGCAAAAATAACAGCACGTTCATGAGTTGCACCAAGGGCAATTGCTCCCTCATAATAATCTTTGGGAACTGCTCGTATTGCAGATTCCGACAAACTTATAATAGTTGGTAATATCATAATAGCTAATAGAATTGAGGCAGTTAATATGCTATTTCCCGTTCCTCCAAATATTTCTCTAGTTACTGGAACCAAAACTATAAGTCCAAAAAAGCCATATACAATTGAAGGTATGCCTGCCATTAAATTCACTGCTGGCTTTAAATATTTATGATATCTTTCAGGACAAAATTTTGCCAAATAAATAGCTGTTAGTATTCCTATTGGCACTCCTAATAATATGGCTCCCCCAGTTACATATAGGGAGCCAAGTATCATTGGAAATATGCCAAATGAAGGGGGAATATTACTAGGGGACCAATCTCTACCTAGTAAAAACTTCATTAACCCAATTTCTCTAATTGCAGGTACACCATTTGCAAACATAAATATACATATCAATATCAATGATAATATAGAAACACAAGCTGTTATGAAAAATACTATTTCCATTGTTTTTTCTTTTAGTTTTGATATCATATCATCCCTACTTTTCTTCAATTTCACTCCATTTAGTTTTTTCACCTATAAATATTTGTTGTACATCATCTACTGTTAGTTCTGAAATACTGTTAGCATTATTAGTGATTACTGCTATTCCATCTAATGCTATGGCAATATCATCAAGTTCTTCTTTTTCACTATCCTTTAGTTCTCTTGAAGCCATGCCTATATCAGCAGTTCCATCTATTGCAGCTTTCATACCTGAAGATGAATCACTTTGTTGTACTTCTATTTCAGCATTTGGATTTATTTCTAAATATGCTTCTCTAAGCTTTTCCATAAGTGGTGTAACTGAAGATGAACCTGCAACAACTATTTTCCCTGAAGGTTTTGTCCCACTATATGAATTTGCACTATCATCTACTGATATATAGCTCTTTGAAACTACCTCTTGGCCTTCTTTACTCATTATGAAATCAATAAAATCTTTAGTTAATTCATTCATCTCACCTTTAGTAGCAATATTAAATGGTCTTGCTATTTTGTAACTGCCATTTTTAATATTATCTGTAGTAGGTTCAGCCCCTTCAATTTTGATTGCCTTAACTGTATCATTTAGTGAACCTGTGGATACATAACCTATTGCATATTCATTGCCTGCAACAGTGGTTAAAACTGTGTCAGTTTTCATTTGAGTAATTGCCTCTTTTGTAGTCCTATCAGTCTTTGTCCCATCTTCATTTTTTACTTCTATACCAAACAATTCTACAAAAGCTCCCCTAGTACCTGAACCTTCCTCTCTTGTTACAACTACTATTTCATTTTCTAAGTTAAATGATTTATCATCTGTTGTACTTGCATTACTATTACCTGTACAGCCAGTTGCAATAGCTGCAACTAAAATTGTAATCATCATAATACTAATCCACCTTTTACTAATCAACTTTTTCATCATATCCCGCCTTTACATATATTTTGTTTACATGTTTAATAATAAGGCATGAATGTAAAATCTAGAATTTGGTGTATGTAAAATCCATGTAAAATGTAAAATGCAACGACAACGAACGAACAGCGGGGACGAACAGCGGGGACGGTTCTTTTTGTTTGACAAACAAAAAGAAAAAACCACGGAAAATTACCGTGGTCAAAAGTTAGTAAGTTAGTGCCGGGGGCTTATATTTAAGTTGGCTTAGTCTATTGATTTCAATGATTCAACCATATCTATCTTCTTCAGTTTGAAATGCATTACCAAATTAACCAATGCTGCAAACACTAATGTTAAAATAGCTGAGTATACAAAAGAAATAGCCCTTATTTCTCTTCCAAACATTATAAACTCAATTTCTGTAGTGATTATAATAAACTTGTGGAGAAATATTCCCGATATTAGCCCGAATATTGTCCCTATTATGGTTAAAATTGTATTTTCCCTGTAGACATATTTTGAAACTTCCTCATCATAAAAACCTAATACTTTTATAGTAGCTATCTCCCTAATCCTCTCAGAAATATTTATATTGGTTAAATTATACAATACTACAAAAGCTAAAGCCCCAGCGGAAAATATCAATACCATAATCACATAATCTAGGCTATCTAGCGCATTATTAAAATCTTTACTTAAACTAGTAATAAAATCTATAGAACTTATATCTTTATTTTTCAGCAAATCCCTAGAGAGCTTATTTTCAAATGATTTTTCGGTGTCAGTGGTATTAACCAAAATTCTTTTATATTCTATATCTTTAGCAAATGTTTTTTCATACAAAGTAGGAGACATATATAGATAATGATTGGCATAGTTTTCCGTGATACCTGTAATTTTCACATTTACTTTTTTATCATTTTCATCTATTATATATATTTCATCTCCAATATTAGCATCAATTAGTTCAGACACTTTTTCTGAAAGTATTACTCCATCTTCTTCTATTGATAAACTTTCACCAGTAACCCTGTCTCTAAGTATAATAAACTTTCCAATATCATCTGGGTTTTCCGTAACTATTATATTGATAGACTCCTCTTTATTTCCTTTACCTATATCCAAGGTCTGTTCTTTTACCAATATATATTCTTTTATTCTTTCGTCATCTTTTAATACATCTAAGGACTTGCTACTATCCCCTACTCCTATAGCATCCTTTAGATCTATAATCATCTGATATCTATTTATCTCATCAAATTGTTTAGTAGCAACAGCCATTATAGAATCTTTAAGCCCAAATCCTGCTAATAATAATGCAGTACAACCAGCTATTCCTATAATGGTCATAAAAAATCTTCTTTTGTATCTAAATAAATTCCTTGCTGTAACCTTTTGAGAAAACTTTAATCTCGACCAAATAAAATTTATTTTCTCTAACAAAATCCTCTTCCCTGGTTTTGGAGCTTTTGGTCTTAAAAGATTAGCAGGTGTCTGTCTTAATTCTCCATAACAAGCTATTAGTGCTGCCAATGTTGTAGCTAGTACTGCTACCAAAGTGGATAATATAGCATAACTTAAATTGTACCCTATTATGATAGGAGGCATGATATACATTATCCTATAGGCATTAAATATTACAGTAGGTAATACTCTAAATCCTATGATTAATCCTACTATGCTACCACTTATACTCGCCATAAGTGCATATATAAGGTATTTTGATGCTATGGACATATTTGAATACCCCATGGCCTTTAAACTACCTATATATGCTCTTTGCTCATCTACCATACGTGTCATAGTAGTTAAACACACTAAAATAGCAATAGCTAAGAAAAACACAGGAAACACACTTGCTACTGCATCTATCCTGTCAGCAGCCATTTCATATTCAATAAAATCTTTAGTTTGATTTCTTTTTAAAATATACCATTTAGGCTTTTCTAAATTCTTTAAATCCTCTTCACCATCGGCTATTTTCTTTTTAGCATTAGTTATTTCCTCATCAGATTCTCTTTTAGCTTTTAGATATTCCTCATAGCCTTCCTTGTATTCTTTTTTTGCATCTTCCAATTCCCTATGACCACTTTCAAATTCTTTTAAGGCAGTTTTTTTGGAAGCTTCTAATTTAACCTTTTCATTTTCTAATTTATTCTTACCTTCATCTATAGCCTTTTTAGCCTTTTCTAGTTCTAATTCTCCTTGCCTTAACTCTTCTTTCCCCTTATTTAGCTCCATCTTAGATATGGAAATTTCCTCTTTTGCCTTTTCTATTTCCTTCTCATAAGATTCGATCATAGCGAAGGTTTTCGCTTTTTCTGCTTCAGACTCAATATAGTCTAATCCCAGCCTTACCTGTTCTATTTCTTTTTCTTTTGTTGCTAATTCCCTTTCTCCATTGGCTATTTTTTCTTCTGCTAGCTTGAATTCCTCATTTGCCTTTTCTTTTTTATCTTTAAAAGAACTAATATTTGCATAATATTCTTCTTCACCTAATTTAAGTTTGTTTTCTTCTTCTTTTATTCTATTTTCTGCTGATTTAATGGTATTGTAAAATTTGGTTTCTTTGTCCCTTAATTCACTTTCACCTTTTTCTATTTTTTTCTTTGCATCGTTTAGCTCACTTTCTGCTTTAGATAATTCTTCTTTTTGTTTTTCTTCTCCTTCTTTTAATTCTTTTCTTCCTTCATCTAGCTTTTCATTGGCCTCATGAACTATTTCATCATATCTTAAATCTTTTCTTAATTTCCCTACATCCTCTAAGCTTTTTTTAATATGACTTAGTAGTTTATCATATTCTTCATCAAATGTTTGAAGTTCTCTAGCCCCTTTTATTGTTAAATATACTTGAGTATAAACAGGCAAATCAAAATCTTCTTCTGGAATCATAACATAACTGTGTACTTTACCATTTCCAATATTACTACTTCCTCTGTCAAAAGCTATATAAAGAGGATTTTCAATCAATCCAACTACAGTATATTCGTCTCTTTTTAAGCTATCTAAAATATCTTCCTCTGTTCCAGAACCTAATTTGATTTTATCACCCAAAGATAATGATTCTTCTTTGATACTGCCACTTTCCGCCAAGCACTCTCCAGGGTTTTCTGGTAGTCTTCCTTCTATTAATTTGACTCTATTTATATAATCTTCATCATTGTCCTTTGCTTTTTCTATAGGTAAAGATATTAGCTTTATTACCTTTTCATTATCTCCATCTTGAAATATTGCATCCATAGAATAGCTTGGAGATAATCCTTGGATTTCTTCAAGTTTTGAAATTTCCTCTATATCCTTTTCATTAAATCCCAAAGTAGAAATCAAATAGAAATCCATCAGTCTATAATCATCGAAATAAGCATCTGCAGTAATTTTCATATCTGGTGCAGTAGCCTTAACACCTGCAAAAAAACCTACTCCCAATGCTACTATAGCAAATATAGCTAGGAAACGTCCTAGGGAATTTTTAATTTCTCTAAAGGTATCTTTCATTAAGGAACGTTTCATATTACCACTCAATCCTTTCTACTGGTAGTGGATTTTTATTTTTCAATTCTTCTTCTACTTTTCCATTCTTTATCTTTATTACCTTATCTGCCATAGGTGCAATAGCTAAATTGTGAGTAACTACAATCACTGTCATATTATTATTTTTGCTAGTGTCTTGCAATAGTTTAAGTATTGATTTTCCAGTATTATAGTCTAATGCTCCAGTAGGTTCATCACATAGTAATAGCTTAGGATTTTTGGCCAATGCTCTAGCTATGGCTACCCTTTGCTGTTCTCCCCCAGACAATTGACTAGGGAAATTATCTCTTCTATCCTTTAAACCTACTTGTTCTAACACTATCTCTGGTTCAAAAGGATTTTTACATATTTCTGTTGCCAATTCTATATTTTCTAATGCAGTTAAATTCTGTACTAAATTATAAAATTGAAATACAAAACCTATATCTTCTCTTCTATAAGTAATTAATTCTCTAGAAGAATAATTACTTACATTGCTTTCATCAACTATTAGTTCCCCATGAGTTGGAGTGTCCATGCCCCCTAATAAATTTAATACAGTACTCTTTCCCGCTCCACTAGGTCCAACCACTACAACAAACTCACCTTTTTCTATGGAAAAAGATATATTATCCAATGCCCTTATTTCAACTTCCCCCATTTTATATATCTTTTCCACATTATTTACTTCTATAAATTTTGGCATAATTCTTCACCCTTACTATTTAGTCTATTATTTAATATTATACCCTAATATTTGATAGATGTCTCAAATAAAATAAGGGCAAAAGTTAGTAAGTTAGTGCCGGGGGCATATATTTGATTTGGCTAGTCAACCACTGCTATAAACTTTTTTGTAGTAAATATATAAAATATCCCATAAACAAGTGCAAATACACCTATGCTTATTGCTGTTGGCACAACTAAACCATAATTCATCATATCGCTCAATACTGAAATGGCAACTATACTGTGAACTATTCCAACTATTAGTGGAAGTATAAAGAATATGCCTACCTGTTTTGAAACTGAACTATATATTTCTAAATCCGTAGTTCCCAATTTCTTAAGTATTTCATATTTGTTTTTATCTCTAAAGGATTCACTTAAAGTCTTGAAATAGATTATACTACCTGTTGCAAATACAAATACCAATGATAAAAAAGCACCTATAAAATAGACAATCCCTGCAAAATCATAAAATGTTACACCAGCTATCCAATAAGTAAATAGTCTAGAATCCTCTGATAATACTTTGGCTAAATCAAATGTTAAATCCTTTGTATCATCTGGATTATCTAGGATAATTCCATTAAACTGATTTTCATCAAATTGTGATTTCAATACCTCATATTCCTCGTCATTAACAACTATACAAGGAAAATTTACTCCATTTCCTAAAAGGGGAATTTTAGTTTTGAGCTTTATATCATATTTCTTATCACCTATATTGATACTATTCTGTTTTCCTAATATAGACATCATTGTCCCAGGTCTTTCTATATAAACAACTTCATCTTTTGATAATTTAAATTTAGATACCATATCTTCTACTTTTAAATCTGATATTACATTTTCAAAAGTAGATAACTTCATCAATACAACTTCATTTTCAGGTACATAAAGGAAGTTTGCCTTTTCCATAAGCTCAATTTTATGATTTGAACTTTCCGCAATTTCATTTACTTTCCCAATTTCCTCTTCATTATTGGAAATATAGGAAATAGTATAAGGAACTTCAACTTTATGGTTCTTTTCCACATAGTATTTAAGAGAACTAACTGTGCCAAAACAAGTTATACAAGTGGTTATCAATACTGCTACTGCTGCAAGGGTTCTATAGTTGTTCTTAATTCTAAATGCTATATTTGAAACACTAATAATATTTACTCCTTTATATAGATAAGATTTTTTGTTAATATAATGCCTTACAACCATAGAGAAAAAAGAACCAAATAGCCAATAAGTTCCCCATATTATAAGAAGAACTGTAACCATAAAAGCTGTTTCAAAACCTACCTTTTTATAGTTAATTGCAATAAAATATGCTACACCAATAATTATTATTGAAGCAATTCCCTTAAAATAATTAACTTTTGGAAGTTCTTCTTCTTTTTTTAGTGAATTCATTAAGTCAATCAAATTTGTTCTAATAATATCCAAATATCCTTTTAAAAATGTAATAATTAAAATAATTGAATAGGCAATTACAGTACCCAAAATAGCTTTTTTTGATAAATAAAACTTAATTGTAATATCTAAAAGAGCTGCCTTTGCCAGTATCATCATAAACAATTTGCTAAATAGTATTCCAATGATTAATCCAATAGCTAATGACAATACTCCAAGCAATAATCCTTCTGACGCAAAGATAAATGCTATTTTGTAGTTGTCAATTCCCATAAAAGCATAGACTCCTATTTCTCTTTTTCTCTGATTTAAGAAAAAGTTGCTAGAATACACTATGAAAAATACTAAAAACATTATCATAAGCATAGAAGCTATATGGGATGTACCTTCTATATAAATTGATACATCTTTTGACTCTAAAAACTGTGGATTATACCTCATAGATAAAAAGTTGTAATAAGCTGCTACGGAAAAAATCATTGCCATTAGATACAATCCATAAGTCTTTATATTTCTCTTGAAATTAATAATAGCTATTTTAAAAGAGTTCATCCGTTCCACCTCCCATAGAACCAAGGAAATCAATGATCCTCTTAAAGAATTCTTTCCTAGATGAATCCTTGTCTATTCTTGCATGGATTTTTCCATCTTTAATAAACAAAATCCTCTTACAATAACTTGCTGCAAATGCATCATGAGTGACCATTATTATGGTTGTGTTGAACTCTTCATTCATTTGAGATAAACATTGCAACAACTCTTGTGAAGATTTAGAATCCAATGCTCCAGTAGGTTCATCTGCAAAAACTATAGATGGAGAAGTAATAAGAGCCCTTGCTGCTGCCACTCTCTGCTTTTGTCCCCCTGATAGTTGATAAGGATATTTCTTTAGTTGCTCTTTTAATCCAAAGAACTTACTCAACTTTTCTACTTTTTCATTTATCTCTCTTACATTAACTTTCGAAAGAGCAAGGGGTAGTGCCATATTATCCTCAACTGACATACTGTCTAACAAATTAAAATCTTGAAATATAAAACCTATATTATTTCGTCTAAATAATGAAAGCTCCCTATTTTTCATATTACCAATATTCTTACCTTCATAATATATTTCTCCAGAAGTAGGTCTATCAATTGTAGATAACATATTTAAAAGTGTTGTCTTTCCAGCTCCTGATGGTCCCATTATTCCTAAAAACTCACCCTTATTTACGCTTAAATCTATATCTTCTATTGCTGTAAATATTATTCCCTTTGAACCATATTCTTTTCTCAAATTTTTAGTTTCAAGTACAATTTCCATGGTATTCCCTCCTATGTATTAAAAATTCTCTCTTAATAAAGAGAGAATAATATTTATTGTTCATCTATATTCTAATATTTTCTTTAGCCCCACGCCATCACTTATGGTGACAATATGGATAGCAATATTACATCTTTGTCACATTGAAATAATCAGCTATTTTATAAAATATTATTTTGAACTCTGTGTACTGTGAAACTTTAGAACTTACTTCTATTTTTATATTAAGCTTAATTGCAATCTTTCTTACTATATAAAGTCCCATGCCTGTAGATTTTGTAGTTTTTCTTCCATTGTCCCCTGTAAATCCTCTGTCAAAAATTCTTTCTATATCTTTAGTAGGAATACCCATTCCATTATCCTTTATAGAAAGTATAACACTTTCATCATCTTCTTCTGCAGAGATTTCAATTTTCCCATGGATATCTACATATTTACAAGCATTATTGATTATTTGATCTAATATATAAAAAGTCCATTTGCTATCGGTAAATACATTATAATTCAAGTCATCTATTACGACTTCTATCTTTTTTGATAAAAAAGCATTAATATTATTTTTGATTACACTTTTGACTAATCCATCAATATTTATTTCTTCTATTATAAAATCCTCAGAATAACTTGAAACCCTGCTAGTATATAATACTTGGCTAGTAAGAAAATTTATCCGCTCTAGTTCCTGCCTAAGTTCCCCTGATATATCATATAGTTCTTCTTCCTCAATTTTGTCAGCTATGAGCTCACATACTGATAGGGGTATTTTTATTTCATGAACCCATTTTGTTATATAGTCATGTATCTCTTGTAAATCCTCTTTCAGTTTACTAGTTTCTATTGTCTTTTCTTCATTTTTGAAATCTATTATTTCCCTCATAAGTGCTTGTTCTAGTTTATTGCCATTTGGGAGTAATCTATCAATATTTTCCTTATTACAGAGAGCCTTTCTAATATCTTTATAAGTATTTCTCCATTTTATATAAGCTATTATTAAAAATATTAATGAAACAGAAAATATGAGTATATTCATATAAATAATATCAGATATAGATCTATTCAAAGCTGTACTACTTAATAGTATCAAGTTAATTATTAATATTATTACTATGAAATATAGAATTCTCCAAAGTGAGTCTTTTAGATATTTAAAGAAGCTCATGGTATCATATATCCTTGAGATTTTTTAGTGACTATGAAATCTTTAAGTCCCACATTTTCAAGCCTTTTTCTAAGCCTATTTACATTTACCGTCAATGTATTTTCACTTATAAAATACTCACTTTCCCAAAGCACTCTCATAATCCTATCCCTTGATATTATTTTCCCTCTATTTTTCATAAGTAATTGAAGTATTTTAAACTCATTTTTAGTAAGCTCTATTTTTTTGTTGTCATAGGTCAATGTTCCATCATTTATATTTAAAATAGCTCCATCACACTCTATTATTTGACCTTCATTTTCTCCATAGGAATAAGTCCTTCTAAGTATAGCTTGGATTTTTGCTAACAATATGTCCATAGAAAATGGTTTTGTGACAAAATCATCACCGCCCATATTCACTGCCATTATTATATCCATATTACTATCCCTTGAAGATAAAAATATAATTGGAACTTTTGACATATTCCTTATCTTTTTGCACCAATAAAACCCATCAAAATGTGGAAGATTTATATCCATTAATACTAAATGAGGATTGAGTTTTGCAAACTCTTCTAATATATTCTCAAAATTTTCTATAGAAACCGTATCAAAACCCCATTTAATAATTCCCTCTTTTACATTGTCACAAAGAGCCCTGTCATCCTCAATTATAAGAATCTTGTACACATTATCACCTCATTCTTTAACTTATTATAACATGAAAATAGCCACGGTAAAATTAGTAAAATTACCATGGCTAAAAGTTAGCTAAACAAGTTTTTATCACTTATATCTTTAAAAAGTGATAATAACTCCTCTTTTGTTATAGATTTTTTCATATCTCCCGATATATCTATTACTATATTTCCTCTATGGAGCATTATTAGTCTGTTTCCGTATTTAATAGCATGATCTATATTGTGGGTAATCATCAATGTAGTAAGTCCCTTTTCCTTAACTATTCTCTCTGTTGTATCCATTACTATTTCACTAGTCTTTGGGTCTAAAGCTGCTGTATGTTCATCAAGCAATAATAGCTTTGGCTCTCCTAATACTGCCATGATAAGTGCTAAGGATTGTCTTTGTCCTCCCGAAAGTTGTGATACAGGAGTATGCAGCTTATCCTCAAGACCTAAATGAAGAACTCCCAATATTTCCTTAAAGTACTCCTCGTCACCTTTATCTACGAGAAAACTTAATCCAAATTTTTCCCCTTTGTTTTTTGCCATAGATAAATTTTCATAAATAGTCATAGATGGATTCGTTCCCAGAGACGGATCTTGAAAAATTCTAGATATAATCTTACATTTTTCATATTCCCTTTCTTCTGTAATATCAGAACCATTTAACATTATTCTCCCACTATCAACCTTAGTCTTTCCTGAAATAATGTTTAAAAGGGTAGATTTCCCTGCTCCATTACTTCCTATTATAGTTATAAATTCTTCATCATTAATATCTATAGAGAAATCCTCAAATACACATTGTTCATTAATACTTCCTCTATTAAAGGTTTTTGATATATTTTCAAGTTTAAGCATTATTCCCACCTACCTCTTTTAACTTCAATGAATCTTTTATAATTTGTTTTCCATTACCAATAGTCAAAGCAATAATAACAATAACTGAACTAATTAGCTTTAAATCACTAGGGTTAAACCCTACCTTCAAACTTAGTGCTATACTTGTTCTATATATGATAGTGCCCATTATGCACATTAGACTACTATTTAAAACCCTTACATTTTTAAACAATATATTATAACCGATAATAATAGAAGCAAGTCCCATAATCATAGTCCCAGTTCCCATGTTAATGTCGCTAAATCCTTGATATTGAGCCAATATTCCTCCAGACAGTGCTATAAATCCATTTGAAAGGGCTAGGGCAAATATCTTTATAGTTCCTGTATTGATCCCTAAAGATACAATCATATTTTCATTGTCCCCAATGCCTTTCAGTAGATATCCTAACTTAGTCTTATAGAATAATGTAAAGAACAATCCACAAATAGCTGCAATTATAATAGCTACTAATAAAGCATTTTTATCTTTAAAAATACTATCTTGATTGAAAAGCGGAAGATTTGCTTTTCCCATTATTCTTAAGTTTATAGAATAGAGCCCTACCATTACCAAAATACTTGAAAGTATATCTTGTATTTTTAGCTTAACATTTAATAATCCTGTAACCATTCCAGCTGCAAAACCTGCCAGCATAGCACAAATTAATGAAATATAAGGATTCATTCCTCTGGTAATAAGTATTGCTGATACACTTGCACCTAAAGTAAAGCTACCATCAGCAGAGAGGTCAGCAAATTTTAGTATGCTATAGCTTATATATATTCCCATAACCGCAATAGAAAATATTAAACTTTGTTGAAGGATTCCAATTGCAAAACTACTCATATTAGTTACCTCCTTCAACAATTACTGCTTCATTTGAAATATTTTCTGGCAATGTAATTCCTAGCTTCTCTGCCATTTCACTATTTATAGTAAGTTCAGTTTCCTCTATATTAGAAACAGGTATATCTCTAACATCTTTTCCTTCTATTATTTCTATAGCCATAAGCCCTGTTTGGTATCCCAATTTGTAATAATTAAGTCCCTCACAAGCTAATGCGCCATTTTTAACCATAGGTTCATCTACACCAATAGTTCCCACACTATTATCTAGTGCTACCTTAGTAATAATAGACATACTAGATGCTATTAAATTATCTGATGGGAGAAATAAAAAATCTACATCTTTGATCTTTCCACTAAGAGCTGGCTCTATCTCTGAAGAAACTGTGACAGGTATTTCTACTATTTCAAGATCTAAAGTTTTAGCTGCTTTTATGGCCAATTCTACTTGAACTTGAGAATTTATCTCACTAGTATTGTATGGAACCCCTACTTTTTTTGCATTAGGGAAAAGTGTTTTTCCTAATTTAAGCTGTTTTTCCATAGGAACCAAATCAGTAGTTCCTGTTATATTGGCCTCTGGAGATTCTAAATCCTTTACTAATCCTGATGACACAGGATCTGTAACTGCTGTAAATAAAATTGGTGTTTTGTTAGTTGATTGTAGAGCTGCTTGAGCTGATGGGGTAGAAATTGCAAGGATTAAATCTTTGTTTTGAGATACAAAGTTTTGGGATATTGTTATAGTCAACGCCATATCCCCTTGAGCAAACTGAGTATCAATTTTAATGTTTTTACCATCTTCATAGCCATTTTCATTTAGGGCATCAACAAATCCATCCCTAGCTAAATCCAGCACGGGATTTTCAATGATTTGACTAATGCCAATTGAAATCATTTCCTTGGAACTTTCTGTGGAATTTGATTTTTCACATCCACTTAAAGATAAGACAATTGCAAATAACAAAATAAAGCCTAAGCATGTACTTAGACTGGTGTGGTATTTTTTCCCTACCATGCTACCATCCTCCTAATATTGTTTTTTAAACTACATCCTACTAATCTACCTTGCTACCCTTAGCCTCATGGCTATCTACAAAAATATAATGATTTGATTATAATAAGAAAATTAGTAATTGTCAATACTAATTTATCACTTTAATCTATTATTGGAATAGATCTATGTCCTATTGCTATTGCTAAATCATTCAAATGAAGAAGGCCTATGCTAATAAATAGGCATACTACCACATGTTCCCCTGATCTAGCTATACCTAATTTTCCTCCAAAGTTAAGGCCAAGTGCCTTTGAATTAACTTGACTAATAGCATCCTTTGCTGCTCCAGCCACTGCTCCTTCATGAACATGTACATCTTTGATAATTCCAGTTTTCTTTGAAGCAACTAATGCTCTTTCAATAATCTTAGGTATAGAATTGACCAAATCTCCACCTATGTCTACCGCTGCAGATTTTACACCTTTGCTTTCAAGCTCTTCTATTATAGCTTTTTCCTCTTCTCTAGTAGATACTGCCAATCTAATAGCAGCCTTTGCAACTTCTGTACTGTTTTTATTCATATTTATCAAATCCTTTCATTTATTTATTAAGTCAAAAGTTAGTAAGTTAGTGCCGGGGGCTAATAGTTTGTAATCAATACTTCTACTGTAGCATTTTTATCTTTATTTTTAGTTTGATAATTGGAATTTGAATAGTCATTGTTTAAATAATGAACTATATATTTATCTCTATTTGAAATAGTCCAATTTATTAGAATTTCATTGCGTTTACCCTTATTTTCAACTACATTAGATAGTGCAAATTTAATGCCCCTATCATTTAAATCATCTAAAAATCGTAGTAACTTTTTTTCATGTTTTTCATTCCATTTACCTTGTTCATTGTAACTAGCAGTAGTTATTAGATAAGGGGGGTCAGCATATACAAAAGTTGACTTTTCAATATTTTGAGCCTTAATATTTGAAAAATCTTTTGCTATAAATTCATAATTATTACTTTGAATTCTATCAATAAAATTGATAAGTTTTTCTCTCATCCTTGAATTAAAATCTCTCTTCCCAACAGGAAGATTAAATTCACCACTTTTATTAAATCTCATTTGATTATTGAAACCAAATACTATCAAAACATATAATACCATATCATGATAAAAGTTATCTTCCTGCCTACTATTATACTTATCTCTCAACAGCATATATTTTTCCTTGTTATATTTCCCCAATCCACTGCTACTATTACAATTATAATAGCCATAACCATATTTGCGAGAATTAGATAATTGAAAGTCACTGATTATACTATCTATTTGACTTAGTATTTCTTCTTTCGAATGTGTTTTAAATGCATTAAATAATCTTATTAATCGTGGCTCACTATCAATAAACTTCACATTATTGCACTCTACATTAATGCCAACATTACAGCCCCCACAAAATAGATCAATCATAGTGTCAAATTTTTGAGGAAATAGTGGTTTTATTTGTTCTAATAGTTTGTACTTACCACCAGTATAATTTAATGGAGAAGCTATATCAACTAATTTTTTACATAAGAATAACCTTTCTTTGTTATTATCAATTTCAGATTTTCCGGTTGTAAATGCTTTGTACTCTTTTTCAAACACTTGAACTTCTCCCTTTTCTCTCAAAATAGATAATATTTCTTCATCTGTAATCCTTGCATTTGACCTGCTATCCCCTTTTTTACCCATATTGTTGTAGGAGACAATAATGTATTTTGCATCTATTTTGTCAATTAAATCTTTAAATGTTTCGAAAGCCTTATTTGTACAATAATCACTCTTGATATTAGTCCTATCCATCTTAGCAGCTACACCATATACTTCTGGCTTTTCCCACCTTGCCACATTTTCTAGTAGATGATATGTGTCTGAATATTGTCTTGAATTATATGGTGGATCAATATATGCTATATCAGCTTTAACTTTTCTAACAAGTTTATTTGAATCAGTATTATAAATCTTATTGTTGTCCTTGCACTTCTTAATATTTGGGAATTTCAACACTAAATCATCATTATATTTTTTAGACTTTCTATAGGCATCATAATGACCACAAGTGTTTGCAATTTTATCCATTGCATATATCAATGAAGTGATAAGTATACACTCTTCCCTTTTATTGATCTCCTTATCTTTACCTAATTTAGAAATTTCCTCTCTAATATAGCCAATCTTTCTAGCAACCTCATTGCTAAAATATTTATTTCCAAAATTAATAGACATATAATTTTCTTCTTTAATATTGGAAATATTGTTCCATTTATCAATAAATCTAATAAGCTTTTCTTTATCAAAATCATCACTAGAAAAGAAAGCATAGTGATTTATGAAATTACTATATAGCAAATCATTGGTAATCAAATTATATTCACTAAAAGCTTCTGCCACCACTCCAGTTCCGCTAAAAACATCAAAAAAAGAGTTGCAATTTTTACAGTTTTCCTTAACAAGCTTTTTAATAAAAGGTATAAGTCTATATTTGTTACCAAGATATCTTCTATTATTTAGTTCAAAATATTCTACAGTCATATAAATCGCCCTTTTCAAAAGTTAGTAATTTAGTGCTAGGTGAGAATATTGTTTATCAACATAATTTTTTTATTATGCTTTGAAAAACTTATAACCTCTTCTGTAAATCCTGATTTTGAAAAAAATACATAATATTTGTTTTTATACCTTAATGCTTGAGATTTTTCTATTAATGAGTTGACAACACTCATATCTAAAAGCTGATTTCTCCACTTACACTCACCAATTAATGCATTATCTTTAGATATTGCCAGTATATCTATTTCTTCTTCTCTCTTCATAATAGGATTATTCCCCCACCATCTCCCTATATTTTCGAAAACAAAAGGCAATTCCATACTTTTGTTTTTAGACTTTAAAATATCTACACAGATACTTTCAAATGTATTTCCTAAAAAATCATTTAATTGAGGTGAAATTTTTTCTTCATATACATAGTCAATCATTTCTTGCTCTATAAGTCCTATATTATTAAAAATAAATCTATACCAAAATCTAAAAAGGGGATCCTTTATAGAATAAATTGTTTTTCTACTGTTTTTCTTTTCTCCTACAGGAACTTCCTTTTCTACAATCTCAAGTTCAATAAGTGATTTTATATAATTAGAAGTTTTTGAACTATCCTCTCCAACCTTTGTAGCTATTTCATTTAGCTTAGAACTTCCTGTAGCAATAGCTTCGATAATTGAATTATACAAAGCTGGCTCCCTAAGTTCTTGCTTCAAAAGAGTAGCTGGTTCTTCATAAAGATAGCTTGATTTATCTAATATTTGTTCTTTTATATTTTGTTCAATAGAAAATACATCCTTAAACTTCAATAAATACTGTGGTATACCTCCAACAATCCCATAAGCTATTACTTTATCTTCTAGACCATAATCAGGGAAAAATTTTATACTATCAAAAAAATTAAAAGGTTCTATTTTAATTTGAGCTGTTCTTCTTCCATAAAGAGGACTTTTATAAGAAAGAATCTCTTTTTCCATAAAACTCATAGAAGAACCACATACAACTATAAACAATTTTCTATCCTTTAATTGATGATCTATTAAATTTTGCATAAGAGAAGGAATAGAATGATTTGCTGAAACTATATATGGAAATTCGTCTATTATAAGTACTAATGGTTCTTCTTTTGCTTTTTCATTAAGAAATAAAAAAGCCTTCTCCCAAGAGTCAAAACCTTGAACCCATTTATCCATGTGGAAATGTTCTAATATTTTTTTTGAGAACTTTTCCAAAGCGACTTTGTCATTGTATTCTTCTGCTACAAAAAATATAGAATTTTTATCTTTGCAAAACTCCATTAGTAGTCTAGTTTTTCCAACCCTTCTTCTTCCGTACATAACTACAAATTGAAAAGTATCTTCTCTATATAATTTTTCAAGACTATTTAGTTCATATTCCCTACCTATAAATTCCATTTTATCACCATCTTCAATTACTTTTATCTTTATTATATCCTAATATAAATAACTTAAACAAGATTAAGTTATTTAAAACATACTTAATCTTGTTTAAGTTATGAATCAAAAGTTAGTAAGTTAGTGCCGGGGGCATATACTTAAGTTGTTAAAATTTCACTTGTGAAACTATTTCTTCTAACTTATCTGATACTTCTTTGTTCTTTTCCATTATGTCATTTATATTATTTATAGCTTCTACTATGTTCATATTCATATTTGCTATATTGGTTGTTGCAGTTGTTGATTCTTCTACTGTTATAGATATATCGTTCATGGACATGGATATTTGATTTATTGAAGCTGCTAATTCTTCTGATGTTGCTGACAAATCTGAGATAATATTGTTAAGTGAAGAACCATCATCTTTGTATTGACTTATAGCCTCTACCATCATTTCATAGTCACCCATTATATCACTTTCTAAGAAGTTCACTAATTTAGTGGTATTGTTTACTAATTGACTTACTGCTTTAGTTATTCCTTCGGTTACAGCTTGGATTTCTACTACTGTTGCATTGGAGTTTTCTGCAAGCTTTCTAATCTCATCTGCTACAACTGCAAATCCTCTTCCTGTTTCCCCTGCTCTTGCTGCCTCTATAGCTGCATTTAATGCAAGTAAGCTTGTTTGGTCGGTTATCTCTAATATTGCATTTGATAATACATTTATCTTTTCTACTTCCTTGGAGGATTCTATTGCATCTTCTATTTCTTTTCTTGTACTAGCATATATTTCCTTGGTATTATCTTTAGCTTCATTGAACTGATTACTTAATGTATCTGCCTTAGTACTTATTTCACTTGAGGTAGTTGCCCCTTCTTCTACTTTTTCTGCAAAATCTGCAATAGCCTTGTCTATTTCAGTTGCTGATTCATTTATGGATATAGTTGTTGCTGAAGTTTCTTCCATTCCTGCTGACAATTCTTCTGTAGTTGCTGAGGTATCTTCTGCTTGATTTACTAAGTAGTTCAATTTTTCTATAGTATTTTCATATACCTGTTGGTTAGTGCGGATAGATTCTTCCATATCCTTCATAAATACCTTTAGTTTATCAATTATATTTTGATAGGAATTGTACATTTGTCCTATTTCATCTTTTCTCTTTAGATCCTTTTCATCTATTTCATCTAATAGATTTAAATTTCCTATGTTTTCAGCAATTGCAACTGTTTTAACTATTGGTTTTGTGATTGAATTGGAAATATACAAAGATAAAATTATAGTTACTATCAATACTATTATTGTTGCCAATATTGTGTAGTGAATAGCATTGTCAATAGCTCCTACAGTATAGTCTACAGAAACAGCAACTCCTACTTTCCAATTAGATTCTTTAACATCTCCAAAGAAGAAAAATCTATCTACTTTATCATAGTCTTTAACTTTTCTACTTCTTATACCCATATTTTCTTTTTCAATTATATTATTAAGTTTCCCATCTAGAACATCATTAACATTTATAGAAGCATCTTCACTAGCTTTAAACTCTTCATTTTGATGAGTGACAATATTACCTTTATCATCCATTAAAAACGCATATGAACCTTCTCCAACTTCTACTGAAGAAATAAGATCAACTAAATAATCAATTTGAATATCACTAGCTACAACACCAGTTCTTCCACTAAGTGTTTTAAAAGCCTTTGAAATAGTAATAACCATACCTTTTGTTCTCGCATCTACATAAGGTTCTGATATATAGAAATCATTATTTCCAATAGCCTCAACATACCAATCCCTAGATGTAGGATCAAAGCTACTATCTGGTATCCACCCTGACCCATCTATAAACTCTTTATCAGAAAAAGACATATAATATAAATTGCCAGAATTTCTTTCGCCAGCTTTCTTTAAATAATCACGAGCAAAATCATATTCAAAATTATTATTAACAATCATATTCTCTGATATTTCATATAATGAATCTTTTTGCATTGCCATCCACTTATCTATATCTTTAGCAACGCCAATAGTTTCAATTTGAACCTTTTCATTAACCTCCTCCTCTAATTTTTTAATTGACAATTCATAGTTAATAATAGATACAGATAAAATACTAACAACACATATTAGTACTGTAAATAATACTATTTTCCCCTTTAACTTCATATATATCACTCCTTTCTGATTTTAAAGAATTTTCTGATTTTTATTCTTAATATATTATTCTACATTAATATATATAATCCTTCTTTTTTCTCAAAAATTTGATAAATAAAAATATCAAAACCCAGCCACAATTATGTTCATGCGGCTGAGTCTTTTTTATATTGTATAAAATCCTTTTACTTCTATATCATTTTCTTTGACTATCTTTTTTATCTTTTGTTCATCTTCCTTTTTATACATAATCGATATACCACAGCTTGTCGATAGTTTTCTCGGGGTAGGTGATATGGTATATTTTATATTATTCTTCTTAAGAAATGATTCTAGCTTCAATCCATTGGTGTGATTATTAAAAAGAATGTAGTTTCTTTGCAAATTAAATCATCTCCAAAAATGCTTCAACCCTTGTTTTAATTTGACCAGTATCTTCCGTTGAATAATCTGTTTCTATCATCATTACTGGTATATTTTTTTCTTTCAATGCTTTTTCTACTTGGCTGTATTCAATTGCATAAGTATGACAGAAAGATAGGTTATAGTTTATTACTCCATCAACATTATATTCTTTTGCATATTTCAATATATCATCTATTCTTCCATCATTAGGAGTGAAACAGGCACAGTTTACACCCATGTATCTATCTGCCAAATTCTTAAGGATTTCATCTAATGTTTCTCCATCTTCAGCTACTTCATTTTCAAAATATCTAGTACCTGTACAAGTTTCTTCTAATACTATTTCAGCATCTAATCCTTCCACTATTGAATGCATCTTCCAGTTTGGTAATGCCATAGGTGTACCAGTTATCATTATTCTCTTCTTTCCATTAGGTTTCATAGTTTTAACTCTTTCTTCTAATTCATCACATAATTCATTTACCTTTTCTATAAATCTTTCAGGTTCATCATAAAATGCTATTTGTGAAATTAGTAACACATCTAATCCACTAATAGGAGTTGGAGTATTTTTTCTTAGATCATACAATCTCTTTAATGCTCTTCTCTTTCTATTGTTTAACTTTATAGCCTTTTGTAATCCTTCAACTGTTACCTTGTTCCCTGTAAGTTCTTCTATTCTTTCAATAAATAATTTTATCTCTTCTGCCCATTGTTCATAGTTTTGGGGTCTCTTCATTTGAGGCAATTCCATTACATGAACAGGAGTATAATCCTTTAACACTTCCCAAGCTTTTTTCTTTCCATCACAAGTAGTTTCCCCAACCAATAAATCACAAGATTGGAAATATGGGCAAGTCCTGCCTATCTTTGCACCAGTAAAAGCTTTGATTAATGGACATAGATTCCTTGGTAGTACTCTTTCTCCATCTTCAATCCAGAATTGACTTCCTGCACATAGTCCTACACTAACAGCATTAGCTGCTAATATTACTTCATCAGGAACAAATACGCAAAATGTACCTATTATCTTACGACCATTTTTCTTATGTTCTTCAAGTTCTTGAATTCTTGCGCCATGAACTTCTGCTACTACATAATTAAAATAGTTCATCCCTTCTGGCCTATTTTCCTGTGTCAAATAGGTTTCTCCATATAATTCTGGAAGGATCTCACATAATTGATCATGTTTCTCTAAATCCACATTTAAATCTTTCCACATATCTCTGTAGTCAGCCATTATCATATCCCCCTCATATTAATTTTCCAAGGATATTATATCATTATAGATTAACTTAAATAACTACTATAGAAAAATTCAATAAGATATTGTTTTATTATTGTTTTTTTAGATATCAAAACCCAGCCAAAGTTTACATCCCTTAGCTGGGTTACTCTACTAGTATTTCACTTGAGAAACTATTTCCTCTAGCTTGTCTGATACTTCTTTGTTCTTTTCCATTATGTCATTTATATTATTTATAGCTTCTACTATGTTCATATTCATATTCGCTATATTGGTTGTTGCAGTTGTTGATTCTTCTACTGTTATAGATATATCGTTCATGGACATGGATATTTGATTTATTGAAGCTGCTAATTCTTCTGATGTTGCTGACAAATCTGAGATAATATTGTTAAGTGAAGAACCATCATCCTTATAATGTTCTACAGCCTCTACCATCATTTCATAGTCACCCATTATATCACTTTCTAAGAAGTTTATTAATTTAGTAGTATTGTTTACTAATTGACTTACAACTCTAGTTATGCTTTCAGTTACAGACTGAATTTCTACTACAGTTGAATTGGAGTTTTCTGCAAGCTTTCTAATCTCATCTGCTACAACTGCAAATCCTCTTCCTGTTTCGCCTGCTCTTGCTGCCTCTATAGCTGCATTTAATGCAAGTAGGCTTGTTTGGTCGGTTATCTCTAATATGGCATTTGATAATACATTTATCTTTTCTACTTCCTTGGAGGATTCTATTGCATCTTCTATTTCTTTTCTTGTACTAGCATATATTTCCTTGGTATTATCTTTAGCTTCATTGAACTGATTACTTAATGTATCTGCCTTAGTACTTATTTCACTTGAGGTAGTTGCCCCTTCTTCTACTTTTTCTGCAAAATCTGCAATAGCCTTGTCTATTTCAGTTGCTGATTCATTTATGGATATAGTTGTTGCTGAAGTTTCTTCCATTCCTGCTGACAATTCTTCTGTAGTTGCTGAGGTATCTTCTGCTTGATTTACTAAGTAGTTCAATTTTTCTATAGTATTTTCATATACCTGTTGGTTAGTGCGGATAGATTCTTCCATATCCTTCATAAATACCTTTAGTTTATCAATTATATTTTGATAGGAATTGTACATTTGTCCTATTTCATCTTTTCTCTTTAGATCCTTTTCATCTATTTCATCTAATAGATTTAAATTTCCTATGTTTTCAGCAATTGCAACTGTTTTAACTATTGGTTTTGTGATTGAATTGGAAATATACAAAGATAAAATTATAGTTACTATCAATACTATTATTGTTGCCAATATTGTGTAGTGAATAGCATTGTCAATAGCTCCTACAGTATGGTCTACAGAAACAGCAACTCCTACTTTCCAATTAGATTCAAATGCATCGTTAAAGAAGAAAAATCTATCTACTTTATCATAGTCTTTAACTTTTCTACTTCTTATACCCATATTTTCTTTTTCAATTATATTATTAAGTTTTCCACCTAGAACATCATTAACATTTATAGAAGCATCTTCGCTAGGCTTAAACTCTTCATTCTCATGAGTGACAATATTCCCTTTATCATCCATTAAAAACGCATATGAACCTTCTCCAACTTCTACTGAAGAGATAAGATCAACTAAATAATCAATATTAATATCACTACCTACAACGCCAGTTCTTCCATCAAGGGTCTTGAAAGACTTAGATATAGTGATAACCATTTCTCCGGTCCTCGCATCTATAGCGGGCTCAGATATGTAAAAATCATCATTATCAATAGCTTCAATAAACCAGTCCTTAGATGTAGGATCATAGCTACTGTCAGGAATCCATCCTGATGCAGATACAAAAGATTTGTCAGAAAATGATAAAAAGTAAGCATTTCCTGCATTTCTCTGAACAGCCTTGTCTAAAAAATTTCGAATAAATTCATATTCTAAATCATTACTAATAACCATACTTTCTATTACTTCATAAATAGAATCCTTTTGCAATGCCATCCACTTGTCAACATCTTTGGCTATACCCATAGCTTCAAGTTGAACTTTGTCATTAACCTCCTCCTCTAATTTTTTAATTGACAATTCATAGTTAATAATAGATACAGATAAAATACTAATAACGCATATTAGTACGGTGAATAATACTATTTTTCCTTTCAGTTTCATTTAACCATCCTTTCTTTTAATATAAAAAATATACTCTGTTAATATATATCGACATCTAGCTAAAATTCATTAATTAATTACATAAAAAAACCCAACTAAGGAAATAAACCTCTCACTAGATATCTCCACGCTGGGTTTAATTACTATTATTTAATTTGAATCAAAAGTTAGTAAGTTAGTGCGGGGGGCATATACTTAAATTGTTAAAATTTAACTTGAGAAACTATTTCCTCTAGCTTGTCTGATACTTCTTTGTTCTTTTCCATTATGTCATTTATATTATTTATAGCTTCTACTATGTTCATATTCATATTCGCTATATTGGTTGTTGCAGTTGTTGATTCTTCTACTGTTATAGATATATCGTTCATGGACATGGATATTTGATTTATTGAAGCTGCTAATTCTTCTGATGTTGCTGACACATCTGAGATAATATTGTTAAGTGAAGAACCATCATCCTTGTATTGTGCTACAGCATCTACTGCCATTTCATAGTCACCCATTATATCACTTTCTAAGAAGTTTATTAATTTAGTAGTATTGTTTACCAATTGGCTTACAACCTTTGTTATACTTTCAGTTACAGCTTGGATTTCTACTACAGTTGAATTGGAGTTTTCTGCTAGCTTTCTAATCTCATCTGCTACAACTGCAAACCCTCTTCCTGATTCTCCTGCTCTTGCCGCCTCTATAGCTGCATTTAATGCAAGTAGGCTTGTTTGATCGGTTATCTCTAATATGGCATTTGATAATACATTTATCTTTTCTACTTCTTTTGAAGACTTTATAGCATTTTCTATTTCTTTCCTTGTACTTGCATATACACCCTTGGTATTGTTCCTTGCTTTATTGAATTGACTACTTAACACATCTGCCTTTGAGCTTATTTCACTTGAAGTAATTGCACCTTCTTCTACTTTTTCTGTAAAATCTGAAATAGCATTATCTACTTCATTGGCAGATTCATTTATAGATATGACCGTTGCCGATGTCTCTTCCATTCCTGCTGACAATTCTTCCGTAGTTGCTGAGGTGTCTTCTGCTTGATTTACTAAATAGTTTAATTTTTCTATAGTATTTTCATATACCTGTTGGTTAGTGAGAATAGATTCTTCCATATCCTTCATAAATACCTTTAGTTTATCAATTATATTTTGATAGGATTTGTACATTTGACCTATTTCATCTTTTCTGTTTAGATCCTTTTCATCTATTTTGTCTAATAGATTCAAATTTCCTATGTTTTCAGCAATTGCTACTGTTTTAACTATTGGTTTTGTGATTGAATTGGAAATATACAAAGATAAAATAATAGTTACTATCAACACTATTATTGTTGCCAATATTGTATTGTGAATAGTATTGTCAATAGCTCCTACAGTATGGTCTACTGAAACAGCAACTCCTACTTTCCAATCAGATTCTTTAACATCTTCAAAGAAGAAAAACCTATCGACTCCATCATAGTCTTTAATTTTTCTATCCTTAATACCCATATTTTCTTTTTCCAGTATATTATTAAGTTTTCCACCTAGTATATCGTTTATATTAGTAGATTTATTTTCACCTGCATTAAATTCCTCATTCAAGTGAGTAACAATATTTCCCTCATTATCAATTAAAAATGCATATGAACCTTCTCCTACCTCTACTGAAGATATTAAATTAACTAAACTATCGAGAAGAATATCACAACCTACAGAACCTTCTCTTCCATCAAGTGTTTTGAAAGATTTGGAAATAGTAACAACCATCTTAGATAATGCAAGACCAAAGTATGGTTCTGATACAAAAACCTGATCATTTCCAATGGATTCTGTATACCAGCTTTGTGTAGCTATATCATTAACATCATCTGGTACCCAGCCAATTGCATCTGCATAAAAACCATCCGAAAGAAGTATGTAATGATCCTTTTCAGGATATCTATCATTAGCTTTTATTAAATAATTATGAAGATAATCATATTCATAATTATTGTTAAAAACTATACTATCTACTACATCATAAAGCGTATCTTTTTGTATAGCCATCCATTTGTCTATATCCTTAGCTATACTCATAGTTTCAAGCTGTACTTTTTCATTAACTTCTTCTTCTAGTTTCTTAATTGATCCCATATAATCAATTATTGAAACAGATAAAATACTAAAAATACAAATCAATACGGTAAACAATACAATTTTACCCTTTAACTTCATTTAACCATCCCCTTAGTTTTTTTATAACCCATAGGAAAGTTCTAGTTTTCCTTAATATAAAACTTTCCGAAATGGGTTTCAAAAAAGGCTTCCTTATAATGTTTTGATAAAAGCCTTTTTTATAATACTTTATCACCCTATGTTATTCTACAAAAAAATATAAAATCCTCTAATATTCGAGGATTTTATACATTTTTCATTGATTTGTGTTAAGTTTGTTAAGTTTTTTTAAAACTCATCCAAAAGTTAGTAAGTTAGTGCCGGGGGCATACACTTATTAATGTAGTCACCACAAGATAATATAGCAATAATAATTAAATGATCCAATGAAGGAATATATTGGTTCACAGCTAAAAGTATGTATGTTTTAAATTCTTTGTTGGTTTTAAAAATATCAATTACATCATTATCTATATCTAATTTTTCTCCGACTTCTGTCACAATATTTTCCCAATATAACAGTACTTCCTCTAACTTATAATAACCATCTATAATATATTCCTATTTCTTTTAAGATTATCTTTATGAATGGATTTGTTATATTTTTGTAAATTTTGTTGAAGTCATCTTCTTCATCTTTTCTTTTTATGCTCTTGTATAGAAATTCACTAAATTCTATCCACTCTTTAGAATTTTCATCTATACCTTTAAGTCCTTCTATACCAGTTATTAAATTTCTTTTGTTCATTGACCATAAATTAAGTTTATTATCTTTTAGTTTGTTTAATGCTCTGTCAAATTCTCTATTATATAAATCTATATAGATAACATCTAAGTCTATATAGTCTGTCTCTGCTCTTTCATAGTATTCTCTACTCCTATTGAAATCATCCTTAGTGGCATAGTATCTACCTTTTTCCCAAAGTAAGTCATTATTTAATTCTTCATCAGGTATTATTTCAAATACCTTTTCAAATATTTCTAAATGTTTTTCCATCTCATCTCTATCAAAGCTAAATAACAAACGTCCAAGTATATCTTTTTCCTCTGTTAGCTCATATAGTCTAAAAGAATACTCTGCTCCTTTAGCCAAATCTTTAGTACCCTTTTTCCATCCTTCAACATACATCCTAGAAAGATACATAAGTGCTTCTTTATTATTCGTATCTTCCTTCAATAATTCTTCATAATATTTAACAGCTTCTTCATATTTCTTATGAAGTATCAGATTTTCTCCTTTTGTCAATTCTCTATCATTAACTTTTATTACAGTAATATCATCGTAGAAAGATTTTATAGGCAATGTACTATTTATAAGATTGCCGTCTTTATCATAAGCCGATATTACTATTGGTACACTACTCTGTGGATAAAAAGTACCTAATATATTCTGAGGACTTGCAATCATTTCCTCTCCTGAATAAGACATCGCTCTACTACTTAATTTTAAAACATCTAAATTTAATGTAGCTTGATTTTCTACTATATCATATTCTCCATACTTATCAGGAATTGCAAAAGTAACACTACTTTCCTTCGAATCTTCAAAGCTTACAGCTTGAACTCTGTAATACTCTACTCCCTCTATTTTCTCCCATTTTAGAGTAATTTCCTTATCCTTTAATACAAATTGACCCTTAGGACTTATCATTTCCATAGGAGAAGTAAAATTAAAATCATATTCAGTGTCCTCATATACATCCAAACGTCTTATATTCTGTTCCATATATACCATATCATAGACTAAAGGCTGGCTAATCCCTATACCTATTTCATATTCCCCTTCCTTGAACCCTACCGTTTCAAACTCTCCATTGGAATCTGTAATTGCAACAAATTCATTACCCGCTGAACCATAAATTCCAGATTTAGATATATCTTTTACATATATTTGAGCAAAGGGTATCCCCTTCCCATCAATTACAACCTTACCTCTTATTTTATGTTCTCCCTTATACTTTGAAAACTCATCAATCCATCGGCTTCTATAAAGCTTTTTTAGATTGCCAAACAAAATATTATCTTCTTCATATATATAAGGCATATCGTCTACTAATTTATAAAGTTCCTTAGCCTTATCATATTCTTCCTTAGCAAAGTATATATGTCCTTTTAAAACATAAAGTTTGCTATCTTCCTCACCTTTATCTATATAATAATCCACAATACTTAATGATTTATCATACTCTTTATCCACAAAATAATAGAAAGCTCTGAATAAATCGCTAATATATCTTATCTTTTCATTGGAAGATTTCTTTCCCCAGTCCATTAACTCATAAGCACTATCAATATCCCCTAATCCAGTGTATATATCCAACAAATTATTATAAGATTTAGCATAATATTTGCTTTTCCCATATTTGTCCAATATATTTTCATAATATCCTATGACTTCTTCAACTCTATCTTTGGTTATATTGTAGCCTTCTCCCCCTCTCATTCCCATAAATATATTATAAGTATCTATACACGGTGCCATAAGAGTAGCCATATTGTATAGTGCTTCATCTTTTTTGCCAAATGATAGGGTATTTAAATATACATTATAAAATTTAATGGCTTTTTCCCTATCCTTATCGCTAATATAACCAGATATCTTAAACATAACTTGAGGTAAAATAAGTCCAAATATCATAACTACAGAAACCAATACTATTATTAGAGTTTTAACTTTGACCCTAATCCTTTTCATGTAAATCCACATCCTTTACATTCCTAACTATAATCTCAGAATAGCCAACTTTAATTACTTTTCCATCGCTATAATTAATATCTTTATTTAACTTAACTAGTGGCATTAAATTAATAATCATTACCGCTGCCAATCCTCCTAGTATTGCTGGCAGTGGGATCTCTATATATCTATTTAAAAAAGCAGATATCTTTTCTTTTAAACTTTTACCTTTGGTGTCTTCCATAATCCTGTTTTTAAGTTCATCTGGCATAAAAACATTTTTAGTTTCTTCATCCATTATAGATTTCAGTTCTAAATCAAATTTATCCTTCAACAAAATGTCCTCCCTTCAATAGAGATTCTTTAAGCTTATTTCTTCCTCTTGATAATTTACTCTTAATAGTACCTTCCTTTTCACCATTAATTTCACTTATTTCCTTTATGGACAATCCTTCAAAATAAAATAATACTAATACCTCTTTATATATTGGTGGTAATTTCAATAGTTCTTGCCTTAACACTTTTCTATCAATGCTATCAGATATAGCATCCTCAACTGTTTCTAATGTTTCTATCTCTAGACCATCATCATAAGGAAGATTGAAGGTCCTTTTTCTTAAACTATCTTTACATAGATTAATAGCAATCCTGTAAATCCAAGTATAAAGAGAGGCTTTTTCATTAAAACTGTGAATGTTTTTAAAAACCCTTAAGAAAGTTTCCTGTACCACATCTTCACATTCTCTTTCATCATTAAGGATTAGATAGCAAGTCTTCATAAGTCTATCTCCATATGTATCTAGCACTATTTGATAACCTTCTTCTTTACCCTTCTTAAGTTTTTTTATTAGCTCTTTTTCTATATACCTCTCCATTTTGTCCTCCCTATACCTTTAGACTATTATATTCAAAAAAGGTTGCAATGAAAACACAAAAACCAGTCAAAGTTCACATTGACTGGTTTTTGAAACAATATTTACTTCCAATTACGTTTTAAAAGAAATATTTCTTGAATATATCCTAACAAGGACATTGGACTCATAAGCATTTGATAAGTTAGAACATACAAAATAAAACCAAAATGATTTTTGCGAATTTTTAATTTGAGATTTTTAAATACTTCACTTTGATATCTATAGAGAATGTAATTTTGTAATAAAGCTATAGGAATAACGAATAATGTCATTGGACCAACGATCCAAAACTTACCAAAAAACGCAAAAATCAATCCAGGAATCCAGCAAAAAGTATAAACTATATCTAAATAAGGCATAACAAGATTCACACCTGTTAAATACCGTACATATTTTATTGGATGATTCCATGGCATAATAATCTTTAAAGCCTCAATCATACCTCTTGCCCAACGGCTTCTCTGTCTATATAGATGCCTTAAAGTAGTTGGCACTTCTGTAAATGCTACAGCTAAAGGTTCAAAATATACCTTCATATCTTCTTTTAAAAAATTCCAAGTCAATATAATATCTTCTCCAATAGCATTAGACCAACCACCGACAATTTTTAATGCTTCTGTTTTATAAACAGAATAGGCCCCTTGAGCAACTAATGTACCTTGGTATAAGCCTTGCATTCTCTTTATACTTGCAATACCTAAAAAATAATCCCATTCCTGAAGCCTTGTTACCAAATTTCGCCTGCCATTTCGTACTAATACTGCACCAGCGACGGCACAAACATCTTCTGGAGAAGATGTAATACGTGAAATAATATAACGTACAGCTGACTTATGAAGCAATGTATCAGCATCGAGTGTAATTACATAATCAGTTTTTACATATTCTAAAGCTTTATTTAAAGCATTATATTTGCCAAGGTTGTCCTCAAATAATATCTCAAAACTTAAATTTAAATCCCTTCCAGTATTCAATGCTATATCTGATGTTTTATCAGTTGATCCATTATCTACTATAATAACATGAATTTCTCCTTCATAATCTTGTTTTTTAATATAGTATAATGTATCCGCTATACATTTTTCTTCATTTCTACAAGCTATTATAATTGTTACAGGATCTAAGGGGTTTATTGTCTTAAAACCAGGTTGACGATCTAAAAGTAAACTTGCTAACGTAAACAAATTGATATACCCAGGTATGTACCCTATACCTGCAATAATTAATAAAGCAATAGGTTTACCTACTATACTAGCTAAATCATTTAACCAAGGTATAGATACTACAATAGAAAACACCATCCATAAAAAAGCAAACAGATGACTTAACCAAAACTTTTCATTAACACTTATATACTTATTTTTATACATATTTAAATTTCCCTTCCGTTTTAAAGCTAATTTAACGTAAATATTATATGTTTTTTTTTACTTTGTTTCAATTGGAAAATATTGGTGTCAACTGTTAAGTTAGTAAGTTAGCTCCATGGGAGAATATTTAGCTTGGTAGAAAACTATTATTGTCATTATAAATAATAAATGATAATATATATTTACATATATGATCTGACAGAAACTCAATTTATAAGGACGGTATTTCATTTGTCAAATACTAAAGAACTATTAAAACAAAAAATCAAGGGGTGAAAATGCATGGATGATAAGGTGTTAAAGTTACTAGAGAATTTGAACGGACAACTAGAACAAATACAAAATAACATGGTTACTAAAGATGAGATTGCCAACTTGGTTACCAAAGATGAAATCGCTAATTTAGTTACTAAGGATGAAATTACTAATTTGGTTACTAAGGATGAAATCGCTAATTTAGTTACTAAGGATGAGATTACTAATTTAGCTACTAAAGATGAAATCAACCTTTTAGCTGATGAACTTCATACTGAAATACAAGCAGTATTAAATGAAGTAAAAGAACTTCGACATGATTTGAATACAATGGAGATAATTACTACAAAAAATGCTTTTGATATAGCTAAACTAAAATCCGTAAAATAAAAAAACCTTGTTTTAAAAACCCAGCCAAAAGTAATGTTGGCTGGGTTTTGATCACTTACTCCCTCCAAAACACAATTCTAAATTGATTTTTTTCAACTTCATTGAAAAATTCAACAGATACATTTACTTCATTACAACTCTTTATAATTCTTGAAACTCCCGTACCCATGCCTCTATAAGGTATACCTTTAATATCCTTTATATGAGATAATAATATAGGATTTCTAACTACATGAACTCCCATCTTTATAACTTCAACATCTAATGTATTTGGCAATGTCCCGGGACTAATTATTTCAACTCTATTATCAAAAACTAACAACCTTATATTACTACTAATATAATAGTTTCTGTGTACAATTGCATTCACTAATGCCTCTTCTAATGCAATTTCAGGAATTTCAAGAATTCCTAAACTATTGAAGCTTTGTCCCTTCTGAATTTTTCTAAGTTGCCTTTTTAAAAAGGCCATACCATCCTTATACTGCTTTAAAACATTTCCCTTAATATCTTCACTGTCTCTATATTCAGTTCCACTTAAATCATTTCCGTACCAAGATACAGCGCCAATTCCATATTGAGACAAAATAGGATTGTAGTTTTTCCCAAATAAAAGTAATCCAGCTAATGTACATTTATCATCATGCATTACCTTCATATTATTCAATACTTTATCTAAAGGAATCGAAATTTTTTCAATGTTTTCTCTAAATCTCGTTTCAATAAAACTATTTATCAAATCCATATCTAAATCCTTAATATTTGTAAATTCAACTGGCTGTTCATCAGCAAATAAGTGAGCTGACTCTTGTAATAATCGCTTTAATTCTTCACGTTTTGCTCTTCTCTTATCCGAACCCATCTTTATCCATATATCTTTGCCATTAGCCATATAAAACTTATTAGTTCCCATTGGCACATTAATAACAACAACTATTTTCTCTCCGTATCCAATGTTCTCAGTAGTCACAGAAATAGATGGATCTATTTTTTGAGAACATACATTAGATATCATCTGGTTTAACACTTTTACTTCATCAGAAGATAAACCAACAATATCACCATCATCATTTACTCCAATTATTAATTTGCCACCTTTAGTATTGGCAAAAGCTGAAATCTCTGCTGCAAGTGCATCAGAACTATTTATAGATTGCTTAAACTGAGTTTTGCTATCATCTCCTAGTCGTACAATTGCTTGTAATTCAGCTAAATCCATATTATCACCTCCTGTATTAATATTTAAGTTATATAGATTATATCATATTATGTGTAAATATTCGCCGTTCTACAAAACCTACTCAAATATATCAAAATATATTTATACAAATAGATTTTGCTCAAGAAGTATCACCTTCTCGATTTAATTCATCCATATATTAGATTTCTCTAACGTATGGCCAGTAAATAGAATTTTACTTTTTTTAAAATTCCATTTAGCTGTATATGTTGAGTTGTATAAATCCCAATCAACATAGTCCGAACCAGACAATAATTTATCTTTTTTAGCTATATTAACACTACTGTTTATATCTCTTGATAATTTAGTTTTACATTTTTGACATGTAAATTCTCTTATCTGTGGATCTTTCTTTTCTTTATTTCCACATATACAACAATTTTTAGTTGTATCTTTTTCGTCTACTTTTGAATAGTGTTTACCGCTTCTTTCCATTACCCATTTTAGTATGTTTCTAAATTCTCCTATTATTTCTTGATTTAACATGCTTCTATGCATATTATCATAAGTTGCAGTATTAAGACTAGGAGTATAGTCTCTTATTGCTACATAGTCATAGTTTTTTGCTATCCAATTAGCAATGCTATAACAACTTGACTTTATTTGTTCTCGTCTCTTGTGGTAAGCATTGTCTAATGCTTTGTTTAGCTTTGTCCATCTTTTGCTTGGTAGGTAATAGCTTCTCCCTGTTTCTGTTTCTATTAGTTTTGATTTTCTGCTGCATAAATCTCTCTTTGATTTTATTTCATCTATTACTTTGTCCCAATATTTTGTTTGTGGCAGTTTTTCAAATTCATAACTTACTCCAGTATTATCTATGGCTACAAAGAAGTTTTTATGATTTTGGTCTATTGCTATCCATTTGTTTGTTTCTTTTTTGTCTATGTCTTTTCTTTCTATACAAAATATTGCATAGAATTTGTTGCCTTGTTGTTTGCATAATCTGAAGTTTTTTATTTTGTCTGTGTTTCTTAAATTTAAATTTTCTTTTAGTTTTCCTATTACTTTTATTCTTTTATTTTCTTTATTTATTCCTAAGGATATTTGTAAATTTTTGTTTTCTATTAGTTTAAAGCCTTTGTTTGGTTCATCATAATATAGTGAAAACCAATGTTTTTTCCATGATTTGAATTTAGGATATCCTGTTTCATTGTTGAAAAATTTTTTGTATGTTTCTTTCAGTCTTATTGCTGTGTTTTTGAGTGGTGATGAATGTACTGAGTATAAAAAAATAAACTCTTGTTTTAGTATTGGAACTTGATTTCTTAAGTTCCTTCCTGTCAAGAGTTTTTTGTCATTATTATTTTCTTTATAATCTTTTATTGTCATTTCCAATAGGTGATTGTATAGCCAATTACATATTTTAGATTGTCCATCTAGAATTAATTCATCTTGTTTTGTAAAGATAACTTCTATTTTTCTATTGAATATCATTACATTCATTCACCGCCTTTGGCTATTTGAATAGTTCATCTTCCCATCTTCTTAGAGTTGATTTTGCAACTCCTAAATATTCACTTGCTTCTTTTATAGTAAGTTTTATGATAATCACCCCTTACTATAAAGTATAGTATAAATTTATTTAATATGCAATGTTTTTAAGTAATTTTAGTTAGTTTTAAGTATACTGTTTTAAAACCCCCAGCACTAACTTACTAACTTTTGCAATCAAATCCTCATCTTCTGCACATTCACTACCAAGCTCCACAATATTTAATAGTTATACTTGCATTTTTTAATTAATTTATCTGTCTACTTGACAAAGGTCAGTTCAAAACCATGGCTAGGTTTTGATTTTATTAGTGCTGAGAGAATGTTTAGGTTAGTTGTAAAATCCAGTTTATCCAACTTGAAACAGTCTGTGCTCGCCTCTCAAATGTACTATCAGATCCTATTCTATATAAATTTGATACCTTCATTATTTTAACTATCTTTTCCTTATTTGGCATTTCACCTGTTTTAAAATATTCTTTTAATGTGCCGTTAAAAACATTGTATTTAAGTATTGTTTCAACAAATTTAAGTTGCCTTTCCTTTAAGTTCATTTTAAAAAGTTTCTCACCTTCATCAGTTAAATAGTAAATTGTTTCTCTATCTTCTTTCCTTTTACCTATTATTCCCAAGTACCTGCCAGCATCCGCATAGTAGTTGGTTTGTCTTGGATCAAAATCATAGGTAGTCGTTATTTCTTCTCTTGTCATTTCATTGTTATATAATAGTTCAATTAAATTTATTAATCTTTTCATATTGTCTGCTTGTGGAAATTGAATTCTTGGTTCCTCAATTACTTTTACACTTTTTAATATACATTTTATATCATCTAAGCTAATAGTATCTTGTTCTAGAGTATAATTTTTTTGCTTTAATAAAACTAATGAATTATAATTATTGGGTACTTTAAAATCGTACTCATATAATGTAAATATACCATTAGAATATACCATGAAAATTGGTCTAATCGTCTTTGTTATCTTATTGTCCCATAATCTAAAAGGATAATACAATTGCCTTACCAAAAAATCATCTGAAATTGAGTTTTTAGCCTCTATTAAAGCAAGACTATCTAAACCCTCATATCCACCATCGATTTCTATTTGAGAATTTGAAACCATGACCTCTACATTTCTCTTGATATTAGAATTATTAATATAAAATGAAAACTCTTCTGAACTCATTCTACCACTAACTGTAGGTAATAGGCTCTTTTCTTGAAGAAAATCAGATAATATCCCTGACACATAGGCACAATTAATTGCCATAGCTTCAGATGTTATATTTTCATAGTCAATACTTTCTATATTTCCCGGAAAAGTAAATTTTGTTATTTCTGCATTTATTTCATCAAACTCTTTGTAAGCTTCGAAAGAAGATATTATATAACTCCCCCTAGTTATTGGTAATATTGATAAATGGTTATCCTTAAATAGCTTTGGCAAATTGATCTTGTGATCAAACTTAGTCGCTAATCTAGCCTCTCTATACTCATTAATTTGAGCTGATGAAATCTCAAAAAAACCTTTTCTATCTATTTCAGTTAATATATTATATTTATCAAATAACTTGTCCCAAGCTAGATCATTCTTTGTTTTACTCATAATTCATCACCAACACCTCATTCACTTCTCCCCTCTTATTTCCTTTTGAATTAATGGTTCTCTTGGCTTGAACAATTTCTATCTTATAATCTCTATATAAATCTAATATAAAGTCCGTTTCAGAATTTGAAAGTAAAAACTTAATACCTCTATCATTCAATTTGTCACATAGCTTTTTTAGCCTTATTTGTTCTTCCCTACTAAAGCCACCTTTATCATAACCTGTAAAACTACTAGTATCACTAACTGGATCATAAGGTGGATCAAAATATATAAAACTACCTTTCCTAGCTCCTTTAACCGCCTCTTCAAAATCACAACATTTAAATATTATATTAGAACTATTAAAATAATTACTAACCGCTCTCAAAGTTGTCTCATTTACAATATTAGGGTTTTTATATCTTCCAAAAGGTACATTAAACTGTCCTTGAGAATTTACTCTAAATAATCCATTATAACAAGTTTTGTTTAAATAATGTATTCTAGAAGCCCTTTCAACAAGATTTAATTTCTTATACACCTCTATATCCCTATCTAACTCCCTTATGCTATAAAAATAATCAGGTTCATTTTTATGTTTTTTTAAATCCACTATTAATTCTTCAACATTATCCTTTATAACTTTATATAAATTAATTAGTTCTTCATTTATATCATTTACTATTGCTTTTTGGGGTTGTAAATAAAAAAACACAGCTCCTCCACCTAAAAATGGCTCATAATAAGTAGAAAAATGAGAAGGTATATATTTATCAATCTCAGTAAGTAACTGTCTTTTTCCTCCTACCCATTTAACAACTGGCATCACTAATTCATCATTTTTCACGAAAATCCTCTCCTAACAAAATGCTGATTACTAAAAATTAGGTTTCCTAAATACAAACAAATACTCATGAGCAATTAGCAAAAAATTATGTTTTACACTCTTTTCATACCAATAATCTGTTGTTTTGCAATTATGCTGTTCTTTAATAATTATCTCTTTTAACACAAAACCTGCTTCCAAATACTTTTCCATCACCTTAAATCCAAGTGGTACTATGTGTTTAGACTTTCTCGTATCTCCTATCAATATTGCACAATACTTATTTTCCTTTAATACTCTAAACGATTCTTTAGCAACAATACTCATTTCATCTACAAACTTATCAATGTCACAATTAGATAAATCTCCTTTTATTCCTTGACTATATCTAATTATATTTGAATATGGTGGATGAGTGCAAATCAAATCAATTTTATTATCAGGTATAAAGTATAAATTCCTTGCATCTCCATTGAAAATTCTAGGTTCATACTCTCTATTTTTATCAAAACTCAAATTCCTTTTTGCTATTTTTATAGCTATAGGATTAATGTCAACTCCAATCCCTTTTCTTTCCAACAATTTCGTCTCTATCAAAGTAGTACCACTTCCCATAAACTGATCTAGTACAATATCATCTTTACAAGAATACCTTTCGATAATATTTCTAGGTATATATGGTGACCAATTTCCTCTATATTCTCCATTATGAGTAGCCCATTTTCCTCTTTCTGGAAAACTCCATAATGTAGTAGTTTCCATTTTATAATCCCTAGGTTCCCAATCCATATTATCTCTCCCTTAACCCTTTAATAATATAATTATACACTAGCCAAACATATGTTTCAATAGGAGAATATTTTAAAAAAGCCCTATTTTATGTAGAGCTTTTAGCTAAATAGAACTTATTAACTTCTTTGGTATATCATAATCCCTATTCTATTGATATGATTAATCAAATCCTAATTTTCTATAATTTCCTTTTGCCCTGGAACCATAAAGCAATACTTTTTCTATTTTTGAATGATTAGCAAAAATACTAATTATACTTTCTAATGTATTCTCATTTAACCCATATTTCATATCTTTTTACTCTCTTCCTTTTCCAATCGTTCCATTTTGATTCTTAAATTTTCAAATTGTTCAAAATATAAATCTTTTACAAGGGTAATAATATCATCAGCTGTACTTTCGTCATATGTGTGACTAGTTAAGTTACGGCTTTTTATCATTTGCATCCATATGTCTCCATCTTCTATCAAGTCTAGTAAAAAAGCTTTTTTGGTAGCATCCCTTGAGCCATATATGTCTGTATTTCCTTTACTTTCGAGAAAATCCTTTAAAGTCTTCCATGCTAATTCATGAGTATATTCAAAAGCCTGTATAACTCCTTGTTTCTCAAGTATTGAAAGTTCTCTTTTTTTCATTAATTCTACTGCCCCTTGAAGTTGCTTCAGTGCCTTTTTATAGTTATTGAATCTTTGAATCCAACGGACATCTTGATCCACATAATTACCTCCCTTAATTTAAACTAAGATAATACCATTGTCCATAACTTATACTCCCCTTTTCTTCTCTAGTAGCTATATATTATGTTTTTATCTTAATTATATTCGAATGGAGAAATATAAGCAATTCTTAATATTCGACCCCGGCACTAACTTACTAACTTATTCAATCAAATTTTAAATCTAAAAAAATAAGCCCTACTTTTGTAGAGCCTATAGCAACACTTTGTCCCTTCATACTATTCACAAAATCATCTCTTCCTTATATCCTCAATAAAACTCCCAACATTGCTACCAACATTATTAATAATATCTTTCCAATAAGTTGCATATTCTTTTTCTCTTTTTATAGCAATATCAATTTTATTCATAAATATTTCTTCAAATTTTATATTAGACTTATTGTATCCACCTAAAATCTCAGATAGTTTACTATCAACAAAATTTTTATCCCTACTAACTGACCTATTTTGTATTATTTCATCTAAGGAATATTCCTTTTGTACATCACATACATGCAATAAAAGCCAAAACTCAAAACAAGGATTAGTAATAACTACTCTATAGCCCTTTTCTATAGAATCTTTAACTACTTGAGAAAAATCCCAAGGTTTTGTACTCTGTTTATCTCTATCAAAGACAACACAAAATTCTTTTTTATCTATATTCCAAGTTTCTAAATACTGATAATATATTCTATCTCGATCAGCCTCATATATAAGCCTCTCCATCTCTTTTCTTGTTTCCGAAGATATTTTATCCTCAAAATATTTTCTAATAAGGTTTTCAGCAGTATCCCCTAGCCCTGCATTTTCAATAGTATCTTTAAATTTGTCAATAAAAGTAGTAGTATATCCTTCTCTTATGTATTCTTCTAATAACTCTACCACATACTTAGGTGCACTTTTGGTATCATATCTATCCAGAACTTCAATTCTCACCGTACTAGGTATTCCCAAATACTTACTATTGTTCTCAAGGCCACAAAAATACTGTGCTTCAGTTTCATTACCTTCAACAGCTATAATAAAAACTTTATTTGGATCTTTAGATTCACTTTCATAGCTCCTCTTATTGTATCTTGTCCGTGTTCTCAGCCTTCCCATTTTTATTTCCCCCACAATCAATAGAATTTAAATGTTCAAAAATTGGTATAGCTCCATATCTACCAATCAAATAATCTTTTTCTATTTTTTTATCATATCTATCTTTAAAAATATCAAGAGAATATATTTCTGAACTACCTTCTTTATTCCTCTCTACAAACCAAATCTCATCTCTTCTAAATAAATTAAGATCTAACAAATGAGATTCATGTGTAGTCACTATCAATTGAGCTTTAGTTCTTAAAGAAAGTTTGTAAAACAATTTTATAAACTCTACTGTTAATTTAGGATGAAAACTTCTATCTATTTCATCAATAAATACTACCTTATCCTTCGGTATTAATGCCAAAAGAGGAATTAAGTCAAAAAGTCTTACAGTACCATCTGATTCATCTTCAAGATCGAATAAATCTTTAGAATAATTATGTTCAATCCCTATTCTGCTAATAATAATTTGACCTTTATTGTCTTTTTCAATAGAAAAAATTTTATTTTCAATAATTAATACAGTACTTTTATTACGTTCCATATTATTAAATTCTAACTTTAAATCATCAGGTAATTGTTTTAAAAATCTATTCGAATCTATCTCCTTTATCTCCACATTAGTAATTCCTGTATCAAAATACTCTAAATACTCACTAAATTGTTCTTTTATTCTTGAATCAGTTGGTATTCTGTTAACTCCCAAAAACTTTGATGTAGGAAATATAACCACAAGCTTATTCTTAAACCAATCATAAACTTGTTTAAAAATATCAAGTTCTTTACTTTTAATATTTTTATTTGCTATTTCAGTTAAAAATAATGTTTTTGGCATACGTTCAATGTCTTTCATATAAACTCCAAATCTAGTTTTAGATTCTTTATCTTTAAATTTAATATCTGTTTCAATTTTTGTTTCACCATGTAAACATTCCCTATCAAAAATACATTCTTCTCCATTACTCTTCTTTAAATATAACCATTCTTCAATAATTTCTTTATTGGATAACGTAGTCGCATAACCATATGAATAAATTTTATTTTCTATAGATATCTCATATTCAAAAATACTTGGTTTATTTGCAGATAAATCATCAAGTCTAAAATGTTTATTGGTAGCATCAACATTTTCAATACCTTTAACTATTATATCAGATGAAAATTTTATAGCTTTAACTAAATTAGACTTTCCAGATGCATTAGCTCCATAAACTGTCCCACATCTAAGCACGTTAATGTCACCTGAATCAATCAAATGATCCTTCATTCTTCTAACATTACCTGGAATCATAGCAAATTCTGTTCTTTCCTTGTATGACAAAAAATTCTCTAATATAAACCTAACAAGCATATCTATCCCTCCTCTGTATATATTATATGTGATTTTTTCACAAATGACAATAAATATTATTTACTTATAGGATATAAAATATACAAACATAAAATATTCGCCCCCGGCACTAACTTATTCAATCAAATCCTCATATCTAAGTTTTGAATCCATATCTATATCTATTTCATTTATAGAATTGTATATAAGCACCTTTTTGGCTATTTGAACAGGTATATAATTATCCCCTACCTTAATATTATTACTTTTCTCAATATCAAGTAACAATAGTTTTATAGCATGAGCCACTGCTTCTCTATATTTTTCATCTATAGCATAAAGCTCACAATTACTGATAATCTTTTCATACATATCTTGAAAATTCTCATAAGATATGTTTTCTCTATCAATCTATCATCTTTTATACTTTCAACTCTCCTATTTCCTGATTGACTGATAGATTGATTAGAAATATCTGTAGTAGTCTTTAAAGTAATCTCTGGTAATGGTGAGTTCATATTGGTTCTTTCCATTGGTTCATTTTCATCCAATCTATCATTATTATCCTCATTGGCCCCTTTGCTTTTTCGGTAGTCACATATTCTATTTTCATCTTAATTATATTCGAATGGAGAAATATAAGTAATTCTAACTACCATATTTTGTTATAGAAAAAGACCCTTCTCATGATCTTTGAAATTAAATAAGACACTAACCATCAAATTAAACCCTATATGTGAATTTCAATTCATTACAATTTTTAGATACATACATTTCATCAACTACTTGAACAAAAAAACTATCAATCAATGTCATAATCTTATTGATATATTTTACTACACAATTCTAAAGTGATTCTTTTCAACTTCATTTTATAAGATTATCAAAATTATATTTATTATCGGTTTTCTCTATCCTTTCAATTGCTCCCCATTTTTCACTACAATCTTCATAGGTTTCTTCTACTAAAACTTTTGCCGTATAATTTTTATTAGTTACAAACATAAGAGCATTTTCAATTATTTTAAGATATCTTCCCTCGATTATATTTTGATGAAAAGCATTTGGCACGGAAATATAGAAATAATTATTATCCTTAGATACTAATTTTATATCTCTTATCCAAGTGTTGAAACTAACTTCTGTTAATTCATTTTTAATAACTTTGATAACCTGACTCCAAATATCTGATGTTTCTTCATCTACTTTTCCCATGTTTGTTTTTGTTTCTTGTCTTAGATTTTGCATCTGTATAAGTTCTTCCTCTATTATTGATAAACTTTTTTTGATATTTCCTATTTCTTTTAATAATAAATCAATCTTTGAAGGCATACATTTCACTCCTTTCATATAATGATTCTTATTAAGAAAATCATAATTCATGAATCCTCTGAGTATTTTATATATGTTATAATATAATTGTATCTAGTTCCCTATAAAAAGCAACAAAAAAAACTGGAAAAATCTCCAGTCTGTATAATTTAGATTTACTAATTGTATAATGTCAAGGTTTAAATTTGTTAATTAATACAATTTACATTATCATGTATAAACGACAGTTCATAAAAATCCTCATCACTATCAATTTTATTTTTAACTTCTATTTCAATAAATACACCGTGTTTATACCCTAATTGACTTTTGTATTTTTTTATTTTGTTAATATCAATATTTCTATCCGTATTATTTGTAGATTTTTTAATCTCAATTATAAGTAAATTTTCTTCCGTAGTTCTTTTATGAACTACTATATCTGGGTATACAGTCCTTGCAACTGTATCATCAGCTGCTGAATTATCAAGTTTTGCATCTTTGAAATCTTTTTTCAAATCTTTAAATATTAGCTTTTTTGGATCATTTGAACCAATTCTATTATATTCACAATCTACATCATACCCTGCAAAAATTTGTTCTAAATAAATTGCTAATCTATGGCATAATGTCCTTTCATTTATATCTATTTCAAGCAATATTTTATCCCGTTTTCTTAACATTTCAAAAGCTTTCTTAAGTTTAGATTCAATATCTTCTTCTAGCATTATACACTAATCTCCCTCATTAAATTCATATATTTCATCCTTCAATAAAGACAAAATATATGAATTCCACCACTTTCCGTCATAAAAATAATTCTGTCTTAATATTCCATCTACCTTAAACCCCATTGATTCATATAATTTTTTCTTTTTATTGTCAAACTCGTATATCTCAGTCCAAATTTTATTTAGATTCAATTCATTAAAGGCATAATTAAAAAGAAGTTCACATGCTTCTAATGCATATCCCTTATTGTCTATATATTCATTATTCCACCCTATATATAAAGATAAATCTGCATACCTATGTATCCAATTTATATAACATAACCCACAACATCCTAGTAATTGATTATTTTCTATATCTTTAATAGAAAACATTATTGTAGAATTATCATTAATCACTTTATTTTCATACCATTTTTCTTGCATATCTGAATTAATTTCTCTATATTCTCTAAAATATTTTCTAAAATCAGGTCTATTTCTCCAATTCATAAGATAGGGTAAATCTTCTCTCTCAATCGCTTTCAAATAAACCTTTTTCCCCATAACCATTACTCAAAATCACTCCATTTTACATAATCATCACTTTTTACGTCTATTGAAATCTTTTTGCCTACAATTCTATCTATTTCATATGGTGGTATGCCATCTTGTTTTATAGGTCTTACTGGAAATAAATCTTTTTTGTCAATTACATGCCCAGCTTTTAAATCTTTTCTATAATATAAAGATCTTCTTTGAACTATAGCTGTTTGTTGCTCGTTTTCTTCTATTCTTTTTACTCCATCTCCTAAAGATAAATATAATTCATTAGCTGCCTCCACCATTTTTCTCCATGTGGTTGGATTCATAGAAAACTTATGATCTGGACCAATTCTATCATTATCATCAGTAAAATGTTTTTCTATTATAGTAGCTCCAAAAGCTATAGCACCTAATACTGTAGAATACCCTAAAGTATGGTCTGACAAACCTAATATTATATTAGGATACATTTTCCTATATGTATTTAATACATTTAAGTTTATATATTTAAAGTTTTCTTTACTAGCTGTATAATTTGTGTTACATTGCATTAAAACAATATCTTTATTAATACATTTTATTTCATCCACAGCCCTTTTTACATCATCCAAATCAGAAGCTCCTGTAGCTAATAATACAGGTTTACCTTTTTTTGCTATATGTTTTAATATCTCGCTCCAAGTTATATCTCCTGAACCTATCTTATAAGCATTTACATAAGGCTCAACTAAATCAACAGAATCAAAATCATATGGACTAGTCATATATTCTATTCCTACTTCATCACATTTTTCTTTTAAACGTCTTGTCCATTCTTCAGGGATACTTGCATCTTCATAAACATCATAAACTGATTTTTCCCAATTTGCCTGATGCGACAATTGACCCCCTAATGAATCAAATCCATTTCTACTTACAATTTTATTCGCACTAAAATTTTGAAATTTAGCTACATCTGCTCCAGCTTCTTTTGCTAATTCTATTAATTTAAAAGCCCTATCAATTGAACCATCATGATTAGCAGCAATGTCTGCAATAAAATAAGGTTTCCCACCTTTTTCTATTGTTCTGTCACCTATCCTAATTTTAGAATTAAAACTCATAGTTAAAATACCTCCTTATTGCTAAAAAAATTATCATAATCATTTCTTAATTCCATTATTCCTTCATCTATACTAGGAATTTCTTTAAATACATATTCAAATTTGTCTAGATTTAAAGTTGTGTTTCTAGGTCTTATAGCATCAAATTTAATATCATCTATAGATTTAGGTATTATTAAACTTTTAGATATACTAAATACTTCTGCCAACTTTATAAGGAACTTGTATTTACTTATATATTCCTTGCTACCAACATTTAAAATCCCCGAAATATCTTTTATAATAACAATCTTTTTTATTATTCTTGCTAATTGATTCACATATACAGGATTAAAATATACATCATTGAACCCATTAATTTTTTTATTTAATAATAAATTATCTAAAGCCCATTCCACCAGTGAATTTTTTTTCTCTAAATGAAAACCATATATATTTGTCCTTAAAATTAATGCTTTAGAATTACTATTTAAACTTACCTTTTCACCTTTTAATTTTGTAACTGCATAATAATTCAATGGATTTGTCTCATCCTCTTCATAATAGTCACCCTTCTGACCATCAAAAACAGAATCTGTAGATATATATATATATCTAGAATCAAATTTTGCTAAAGTATGAGTAGCCTCTACATGTAATTTATATGCATATTCTTTATTGTGGTTACAACTGTCTACATTAGTATTAGCAGCACAGTGTATTATTACATCTGGTTTAATATCATTTAAAATTATCAATAATTCATTATTATCTGTAATATCTGCAATAACCCTATTATAATCATTTACTTTTTCATTAACTCTTCTGCTAATACCATATACTTCAAACCTATTGTCATCTTTAAACGCATTAATAATACTTATTCCTAACATACCGGTAGCACCAGTAATAAGTATCCTTTGTTTCAATTATTCTCCCTCCACTATTCTCCTAACTTTTTTTGTTGAACATGTTCATTTATTTTAATTAAATAAGGATTTTCATCTATAAATTTTAATATATTATCGAAAGAGAATAATTTATCTTTCTTGTACAAATTATTATAAATTATACTTATTAATTTATAATCTTCTTCAGTATCTAACGTCCATCTATAATTAGAATAATCATCTTCATTTTTATATTGAGCTACTCTAAACATATCTGTGTTTTGATAAATATATGGAGTTACATGTTCTCTTTCATATTTCTTTTTAGCTTCCATATGACTTTTTTCTAAAGCTTGAAAACTAAACACTTCTGTATCTAATCCTCTAGGATATGTTCTTTCAATAGTATTGCTTACATAGTCATATTTATCTAAATTATCTAAGTAATATTTAATAATTTTATCACTTGTATCATAATCAATTAATGGACAATCACTAGTAACTCTTACTATAACATCTGCTTTGTATTTTTTAGCAGCAAAGTAATACCTAGATAAGACATCTTCAGAGGATCCTCTAAAACAATCAACCCCTAGCTTTGTCACTAATTTTTCAATTTTATTATCGTCCTCTAATGTTGTAGTTGCTATTACTAGATTATTTAAGTTTTTAACTTGTTTTAATCTATCAATATCATGCTCTAAAACAGTTTTACCACAAATTTTTTTTAAAACCTTTTCAGGTAATCTAGTAGAACCTACTCTTGCTTGTACAATGCAAACTACATTCACTTTTTTCACATCCCTTTAAACTTATATCAATTCTATACTCAACATTTTTTAATTCATTCCTATCAATACCATTTCATCAGATAATCTAGATAAATCACATTGTTCTTGCAATTTTGGTACAAATTTTTGAAACTGTGAAATAAGTTGATTATCTTCCATGTAATAGTTTAATTGATTTACTAATTCAAAAGCATCCATACCAAAATACCATGCCCCAATTATATCTAATCCACTTTTAACAAAAGATGTTGCAATAGACATATCTGAAAAACAATTTATATGTCCTAATGGATCTAAATGTCTTATTATTGTATTAGGTGTTTGGCTCTGAATGCACGTGCTTATTGACTCCCAACGTGGCACTTCTGCAACTATAAGCCCTTTATTATTCCCTAAAGTTTTCCTTGCAGCTACTAACATTTCTAACGGATTAGTAACATGTTCTATTACTCCCCAAAAAGTAATTATATCATAACCCTCTAATCGATTATAATCTTTAACAAAATCACCGTCTAGCAAATTCACATTAAAATTTTGTTTAGCAAATTTTCTACCATAAGTACTTATTTCAATGCCATCGGCTTCAAATCCCAATTTTCTACAAGCATATACAAAATGGCCGCTTCCTGCACCTATGTCCAATATTTTTGGGCATCTTTCCCCAAATCTTTCTTTATAAAGTTTTGTTATAAATTCTACTTTTGGAATAGCAACTTCTTTAACCCTATTCATAATTGTATCTACATCAGCATATGTTGATTGATATATAGAATCATTTTTATAAAACTCTTGGATTTTTTCTTTAGAAGGCCTTCTCTTTATAAATACATGATTGCAATTCGTACACTTAACATAATCAGCATTATATATCTTTAGTTGGAATTCACAATTCTCAACCGCATTATTACATATTGGACATTTGTCTAATGATTCAAGTTCCTTAAAATACAACTCCTCCCTAGAACTTTTTATTTTTTTAATACTCTCTTTGAAAAAATTAGCACTTGATCCTTTTAGAGAAAATACATCCATTGGCTTACTAAAAAAAACTTGAACATCAAATTCTTTTATAAAATCATCATCTTTAAACATCCATTTTTCATTTTTATTATTGTCATAACTAAAACTTGTAGTTCTTTCCCATATCATCATATAATTAACTTCCCTTCTACACAGTAATAAATGCTTAAAAATCCATCTTAACTTCTCCAACATTATATAATATAAATTTATATATTTCTTATTTGCCTTATTAATTCTATAATTATGTTTAAACCCTTACCCTATTACTTATTAAACTGATGTAAAATAACTTTGCAAACTCTTTATTTACTTCTTTTAATACCTTAAATACTAATTCTATCCAGTGCCTATAACATATTAAATTTAAGAATAGTCACTTAAAAAGCCTTAATTAACTTAGGTTCATCAAAACCTAGTTCACCATCTAAAAATATATTATGTTATTATAAAATATTATTCTCTAGTCACTGCTACTTCTTCAAAATAATCTTGTACATAAGGCATCATATCTAATTGTTTCAAAGCTTTTCTCAATTCTTCAATACTTAACCATTCACTATTTGTTCCAGAATTATATTCAAATCCTTCTTCAATAGGTTGTCCACCTGGTGTAAAATACCTTTCTGAACTCCACCAATCAAAATGTGGATATATTATATAATGTTTTTCATATTCATAAGTAGTTCTTGAGTCATCTTTAGTAACCATTACTTCATGTAATTTTTCTCCTTCTCTAATACCTACTTCTTTAAGTTTTACACTTGGAGACATTGCTTTTGCTAAATCTGTTATTTTAAATGATGGTATTTTGGATATATAAGTTTCTCCACCTTTTGCTTCTTCTAACGCCTTAAATACTAATTCTACACCTTGCTCTAATGTTATCCAAAACCTTGTCATACGAAAATCTGTTATAGGAAGTTCTTTTTCTCCATCTTCTATAAGTTGTTTGAAAAATGGTATTACAGATCCTCTACTACCAGCAACATTTCCATATCTAACTACTGCAAATCTTGTCCCTTTTCCACCAGAATATGCATTTGCAGATATAAATAATTTATCTGAAACTAACTTTGTACCACCATATAAATTTATAGGATTTACAGCTTTATCTGTAGATAATGCAATAACCTTCTTAACACCTCTATCTAAAGCAGCATCTATTACATTTTGTGCTCCATGAATGTTAGTTTTTATAGCTTCAAATGGGTTGTATTCACAAGCAGGTACTTGCTTCATAGCTGCAGCATGTATAACATAATCAACACCATCAAAAGCTCTATATAATCTCTCTTTATCTCTAACATCACCTATAAAAAATCTTAAATCCTTTTGGTGTTCTTTAAGTTTTTTCTTCATAACATCTTGTTTATATTCATCTCTTGAATATATAATGACCTTTTTAGGTTTATATTTCTTAAAAACCATTTCTACAAATTTATTTCCAAAAGAACCTGTACCACCTGTTATTAGTATTGTTTTGTCATCCAGCATTTTCATCCCTCGCTATACTATAAAACTTTTTATTTCATCCTTCATTTCCTCATATATTGGCTCAATCATATTTATATCTCTATTACACAGTTCTATAAATCCTCTAAAGCTATCAACAATCCTTCTCCCCTTCACAGTAGAATTCTTTTCTGCGTTTAGATTGTCTATACTATTTGCTAATATTTTGTACTGTACCCTATTCATAGGTAGTATGAAAGTAATGAAGAACTTGTTTCTTTCTAATTTACCAAATACTTTGTCTAATTCTGTATATTTCTTTTCTACTTCATTGAAATTTCTATTGTTTATTAGTCTTTCAATCTTGTCCAATATATCATGATACTCACCTATTAACTTTTTGGCTCTTTTTAAAGCTCGATCCATGTTTTCTGTTTGAGATTTTACATAATCCCTATCATAATTAGTTTTATTTCCTTCAAGCCAATTGTCTTCAACCACTTTTTCTTTCAAATAACTATTCATTACCTCTTCAAATTCCATGAAGCTAGTTCCTTCAATATGAGCTCCACCTTTAGTGGTATTTATTACATTAATATTAGGAAATCCCTTTATATATAATTCCATTTGACTTCTCATATTATTGAAACCTTCATTTGTAAGAACTTCATTTCCATATACATCTTTGACCCATATACCATTCTCCATCTCTTGTTCTGAAACTTCACTACTGTAATATACTCCTTCAGAATGTCTTTCTTTTCCTCTATATGCTAGGTTTTGGCCTACAAGAATTATTGGACCAAATCCTAAGGTATATAACAACTGCAATGTAACAACAGCTATTGAGGGAGCATCTAAAACTATTGCTATGTTGTCACTTTCTTCTATTTTTAAAAAATAGTTTGCAACTGTATCTTGACTTGTAATCATATGATACTTCTCTCCAGGATAATCTATAAGAGTTTCATATCCAACACTAGAACCAAATATCATAGGAATATCCTTAATTTCTTTTTCCTTCACCTTTGCAAATACCTTTTGATTATTAACTGTAGGATCATATGTAGTTGCAGCATCTGGATAAATCTCATGATGTATAAGGCTGTTGATAGCTGAACCTACACTGAATATATACGCAAGTCCATTTTCTTTTATATATTTTAAGTTCTCTATTTCTTCATTTAATGATGGACCAGCTGCTACAAGTATTGCGGGCTTACCTTTAAATTGGTCTTTCTTTTCCATTATAATATTTGGAGTAGATATAACATCTCCAAAGTTTCTCATGCTGTTTATTATCCATCTTTTTTGAAAGGCATAATCAGTGTGAATCCCACTTCTTTTATCATTTATCATATCTTTAAATAATTTTAGGAACTTTTCATATTCATCAGGAAATATTTGTTTGTGTATAGGTAGTTCTACTATCTGCACGTCACTTCTATTTTTATCTATAAACCTACTTAAAAAAGTAGCTATTTCTTGTTCATCTAAACCTACCATTATATCCATTAAATTTTTTGAAGGTAGATCTTTTAGTGATTTATTAGATAAATATGCATGTAAAATTTCAGGTATTGGTTCATATATATAGTAGTTAACATTTGGATATTTTTCTAAAAATGAATCAATATGATATCCCAATCCGATACCATAGAAAATCACATTTGCACCATCTTCTACACCATCATATTCATCTACTATGGTCTCTGCTTCTCTTATGGGATTGTATTTACTATGCATATATATGATTTTGCCATCTTTGTCTACTGATAATGTTTTAAAACCTTTTTTGGTTTCTTCTACTTTTATATAGTTTTCATCCAACTTATCTTCATAGTTTTTAATCCTGTCCCAAGTTTTTGTATATCTAGTTTTTAATATATTTATATTATCAACTAAGAGCACTTGTGCCTACCTTTCTATCCACTAGAATATTTAACTTATTAAGCATTTCATTAAATAATGGTGCTATTTCATAGGAAAGTATATCAGCTGTGGAAACTAAATCTTCATTTTCAAGAATCTCTTCGAATTCTTCTAAAAGTTCTCTTAAGGAATAGATATCCTTTGCATAGAGATTCCAAGTTTCATAGCTTTTAACTATATCTTTGATTTCATCACTTTGATCTATTATTACAAAACTATCCATAATCCACTTAACACCTTGAATTAAATCTGATAACTTGTTCCAAGATTCTCCCGTTGGAGTCTTGTAAAATTCATCTGAAAGTATTTCTATCTCAGGTATTGCATTTTCAAAATACTCAGCAGTGGTGTTTAGTATTTCAATTACAAATTCCTTGAAAGTCTTTGCAATTACCTTTACTTCTTCTATGTTTCTTATATTGTCTAAAAAATAGTTTTGAAAATCTTCATATACTTCATAACCATCTACTTCTAAATGACTAAAAGCATATTTAGATTTTGAAATGATTTCGTCTATTTCATTAAATATATTCTTAATTTCGTCTTCGCTATTTGGATATTCTAATACTTTGTCAAGTACATATATTTTCATTTTAATACCTCCAAGTTTATGATCTATAAGTATTATCGACAAGAATAGAGGTTTTTTTAATATGATTATTACTACTGATTTGTTTTCATATTGTTCTTTATTTCAATTAGAGATTTTTGTACCGCATAGCAGCCACCAATAATAGACGCAACCATTCTTTTCTGTATTTTTACATTTGCTTTTAAGGTTTCTACAGATAATTGATTGCCCAACATTCTTACTTCACTAGCTGCCATCATTAATGGAGCTTGAAAAAACGTTCTAGTTATATCATTGCCTAATATAAAATTTTCTAATTTAGAAGCTTTATTTAACACATCCATTATCTTCTCAGTATCATTGTCATTTAATTTCTTCTTTTCTTTTATTGTTTTCTTTTGTAATTTATCTAGTCTAAGAATTTGAAGTCCTGCTTCTTTTCTAATCTCATCAAATGCTTTAAATAATTTTTCTATTTCTTCAATAGCTCTATCATATTTCTGCTTATTAAATTTCTCTTCAGGCAATATATCATTTAGTCTAGGACTTGTTTCAATACAATATTCATCAATAACTTTGCTAAGGGGCATTAACTTAGTTCCATTAATCATTGCCCCACCTTCAGTTGCATCTATATATTCTCGGCTGCTACTATCTTTTGCAATCTGAAGTTCATACCATGTTAAAAAGTTCTTAAATGCCTCACTTGTAGGCAAGTCTTCGCCATTTATTCCTTTTACATAACAAATTCCTGGTTTTTCTTTAGCATTAATTTCAGCTCTAACTTCAACATCCTTAGAATGGGTAATCCCATCAGGTGTATAAGCTAAATCTTGTCCTATAAATACAATAGGATTTGCACCAACATATTGTGAAAATGAAAATGCTATATGGGCACAAGAAGTTCCCATTGGTAATAATCTATTTTCATTTAATATATCATTATTTATCCATTCATTTATTTTTTCACCTTGCTTTAAAAATATCAACTTTTTATTATCTTTCATTTTATCAAATATTTCTTTTCTAACTACTGGAGGCCCCAAAAATACTATATTGCTATCTATATCTTTATCTTTATAAAACTTCTCATACGTCAATAATATTCTCTCAATACTAACAACTGCATCTGGAACAATGCCATTATTTTTTAATGTAGTTAGCACTGCATCTGTAGCAATAATAAGAGCTTTTCCCTCTGCACTTTTTAACTCAGAAATATTTTTATCTAATGAAGGTCCTGCAGATACTATAATAGCAGGGATATCTCTATATTTATCCTTTACACATTCTATACTTGGACTTTCTATAAGTTCTTTCATATTTGCAAAATTATTTTCTATTCCAATAATAGTATCATCCATATCATTTCCTAACATAAAAAATGCATGCTCAATAGTAGCTCTAAACTTTTCATTCATATTATGAATCCATTTTCCATAAATCTTATCATAGGAAGGTAAAATAACATAAGTTAAATTTCCTAAAAGGGGCATAGTATTAAAAGCAAATATACTATTATTAAAACGTGTTAATATTTCATCTTCATCTCCAAAAAAGAAAAATATATTCCCACTAGCTATTTCTGAAAAATCTTCATTATTTAAATATGTTGAGATAATATCCCAATTCTTTTCTATTACAAAAATAAAACTCCTACTGCTAATTTTCTTTTTTAGTTCCTTTATGTGATAGCCTAACCCTAATCCATAAACCAAATAGATTGCATCCTTATTAAAATCAATCTCTTCTAAAGTAATATCCACTTCTCTTTGTATATTATATTTGCTATGAATATATATCTTTTTGTTATCCTCTACAAAATATCTATAAGTATGTAAACCATCCTTTGTGTCTTCTATTTCTAAAGGTTTTACTATATATGAATCATCATAACCTAATACTTTTAAAATCTCCAAGTTGTTTTTTAATATCAATTCATTCATTTTATCAACCTTTCATAATATGATTTCACATATATATTATCGGATGTTTAGCAAAAAAGTTTAAAAACCGAGGAAAGTTTTATTGTCATGTGGTATAATATAATATGAACATATGTTTTGCGAGGTGAAATAATATGCCAACCTATTATACAGATAAAATGATTCAAATTATAAAAAGTGAATATCCACATTCAGATAATAGTAAATTAGCTACAAAACTTGGCATTTCTGAATCAGCTTTAAGAACAAAAGCCGCTAGACTTAGATTGAAGAAAAATCAAAATTACATGAATAAAGTATATAATAATATACATAAATATAGAAATGAAGGTAAAATTTAAGCCGAGGAAAATTCCTCGGCTTGTACAATTTTTGTATTTAATTATCTTCTCAAGACTTAAAGGTAACTCGACTCCCTAAGGTCGTTGAGTAAGCGATTCACACAATTTTAGGAAAACATTAAAATTGGTTCTCTGCTTATCTTAATAATTGAAGCACTGTTTGAGGTGCTTGGTTTGCTTGCGGACCATCAAATAGCTTTCACTATCTGCCAGACTATATCTTCAACCATAATAATGGTTGTTGGGTACTTCGAGGGCACCTCTGCCCCTATGGATCTCATCACCATAGCATTAAGCTTTAGGTGGTACATCCTAGTCGTTGAACCTTCTCCAACCTTTCGATACAGGAGCTCGGCTGCTGATTATCCATTGTTTCATCTCTACTACTTTTTAACCTTTCACGCTTGTCGTTTCCAACTACGTTGTAGGAAGTAGATCTTTAGGAAGTTCCAGCAATTCACCCAATTTGCGATTAGAGATTACTCTCTAATGGACCCGAAACCAACTTCCGTTGGAATTGTTAATTTTAAATTTTACAATTCGCCATTAACAATTTCTAGTTACTTCAACTATCTTAATAATTGAAGTATTCCCTGAGGAAGTGAATTTGCTTGAGCCAACATAGCTGTTGCTGCTTGTTGTAGTATATTTTGTTTTGTGAATTCCATCATTTCTTTTGCCATATCTACGTCTCTGATTCTTGATTCTGATGCTTGTAGGTTTTCTGCTGATGTGTCTAAGTTCTTAATTGTATGTTCTAATCTATTTTGCATAGCACCAAGTTTAGATCTTTCTTCTGAAACAGAGTTAATAGCATTGTTGATTACTGTTATTGCAGTATCTGCAGCTACTTGTGTATTAACTTTAATACCAGCGCCAGTTTTAGAATCTGCATCAGAGAAAGTTGCAGCTGTTAATGTTGCTCCTGTTGTTGCTGTCATTGCAGTAGAAGCTTTAGCTTGAAGTGCGAAAGAAGCATATTTCTCAGCATCGGTACCTTTTAAAGCATTAAGAGCATCTTGTGCTGTTTGTGCTCCTGTTTTCAAAGATAAAGTTATTTTTACAGCTCCAGTTGTAGCAACGCTAACAACTACACCAGTGGTAGAACCTGCTGAAACTTTTACATCCATTGTTAAAGTTCCAGTAGTAATATTTTTTGCTTTAACACCAGCACCTGCAGTTACATCTGTATATGTTCCTTCAGTAACTTTCAATGCTTTTGCGTCCATATTGTTTATTGTCAATTCAACATTTTGTCCTTGATTTGCACCAACATGGAAAGTTAATGCAGCAGTATTTGTAGCTTTATCACCATTTAAAAGCTTTTGTGTATTGAATTCTGTTGTTTCAGCAATTCTTGTAATTTCTCTTGAAAGTTGGTCAACTTCTGCTTGTATTTTATCTCTGTCTACTCCAACATTTGTATCGTTAGCTGATTGTACTGCTAATTCTCTCATTCTTTGAAGAATTGCATGAGTTTCTGTTAATGCACCTTCTGCAGTTTGAATAAGTGAAATGTCATCTTGTGCATTCTTTGAAGCCATGTTTAATCCTCTTACTTGTGCTCTCATCTTTTCACTAATAGCTAGTCCTGCTGCATCATCTCCAGCACGGTTAATTCTAAATCCTGATGATAATTTTTCTAATGATTTTGATGTTGCTGCATTGTTGATTCCTAATTGTCTATGAGTGTTCATAGCCATAAGATTGTTGTTAATTCTCATTATATATTCCTCCCTGAAATTTTATTGTTTCGGCATCCTTGCCAGTCGCCCTATGGGCGAAATTGTGAATTGTGAATTGTGAATTGTGAATTGTGAATTATATAAATTACAATCACAAAATTTATATTTTCCTTTGGCCAAAAGGATTTTTTTGTTTCTTAATATTAATATCGGATGTATAGCATTAAACTTTAGGGTTTTTTAATAATTTTTTTAAATTTTCCATATCTATTTTACTTTGAGAAGCTTTTTGGTTTTCTTCTTGGATTTGTAGGTATATTTCTTTTCTGTGTATGTCTATGTTTCTTGGGGCATCTATGCCTAGTTTTACTTTTCCGTCTTCTATTTCTATTATGGTGATTTCTATGTCATTTCCTATGATGATGCTTTCGTCTTTTTTTCTGGAAAGTATGAGCATATTATTCACCCCTACTTTCTTCTGTTTTAAATATATAGTGCTTGGTTGTGTATCTTTTGTCTTCTAATATAACTTGTTTGGCTAATTTTTCTTTTATATTTATGACAATTGGACCTGTTAGATTGACTGTCATGTCCTCTATCTTTTCTGGTACTACTACTATGGAGTACAATACAACATCGCTTTCATCTTTGATTTTTAGTTTTTCAAGTGCTGATTGAGGAATGACTATGTCATAGTCAGGTTTTATGAAAAAAGGATTAATTATTACAAAGGCTAAATCACCGTTATCCACAGATTGAAGCCAATGAAATGGGTTTTCTTCGTCTGGATTGTTGATAATTATGTATTTTTTTAAGTCTTCAAATCCAGGGATTCCTTCTGGGAAGGTAAGGATGCCTTCTTCGTTTATTTCAATTTCGCCAAAGCTTGAGGTGTGTAATTTCATATTATTTCACTCCTTTTATTTGTTAATGAGTTTGTGAACATTTTAAATTTATGTAGGTGCTTCACGCCAATTGTGAATTTTAAATTGTGAATTGTGGGGTTACAGTTTCACATCTACTAATCCACCCATTGTGGTTTTGTATTTTTGTTCTAGCATGCTTTCTTTGTAGAAGTTTACTTTTCCCATTTCATATTCTATGTTTAGGTGGCCTTCTACTTCTATTTTGGGTCTGCTTTTAGGGATTATATCTACATTGAACTCTTTCTGCCCTAGTCCACTATCAAATGCCGTGTCTGTGATGATATTGAAATTGCCTGTTTCTATTGCTCCCATTGCATTTCCTTCTGATACTATGGTATCTATTCCTTCTGCTGCTTTTGAATAAGCGTATGATACTGAATCTGCTGTAAAATCTTTGGCATTTTTAAGCCCTGCTTCTGCAAAGCATTGATATTGGTCTATTGTTACTCTTGGAAGTTGTCTGTCTATTTGTACTTTTGGATATGTGGTTTGTATACTTAATGGTGTTAAACCGATCATGTTTTCTCACTCCGATCTTATTTTCTCCCTACGGTCGAAAAAATGTTAAATTGTAAATTTTGAATTGTGAATTATGGTACAAATACAAATTTAGCTTTAGCTAAATTTGTATTTGAGCTTTTAATTTAAAATTCACAATTCACAATTTAAAATTGACTTCTTAAGGTCCTACCTTAAGAAGTCCGCTAGGCTTGGTTGTATGATTCTTGCTCCCATGGATAGGCTGGCTCTGTAGATGTTTTCTTCGGTTTTTAACTTTGTTATTACTTCTGCTGGGTTTATACCTTCGTTGTTAGTGATTAGTTCTTGGGTACTTAGATCTTGGGAACTCAATTTTTTCATAGTTAGTTCTAGTCTTTTCATCTTTGCACCTATTTCTGATCTTACTGTTAATACTTGATCCATACAGGTTTGGATTCTAGTTAAGGATTTGTCTACTTCTTCTTTATTTACTTCTCCAGCCAAAGCTTTTTCGAATTTTTCAAATACAGCTATAATATAGCTTTTATTATTTTGATCAACTGCATCTTTTTCAAAAGGTTCAGTTGAATTTGTATCTAATGCATCATCCACTTCTCCAACACCAAATACCTTCATCCCCACCGTATTTACCTTTATAGTTTCAGAAACTCCTATATTATATTCAACTATTTCATCCTTACTCAAATCTACATTATACTTCCCATCTCCATCCAACAGTTTCTTATCGGTCTTATATCCACTAAATAAGTGTCTTCCTGCATAGGTGGAATTTGATATTTCTATAAGGCTTTCTCTTAGTTGAGATACCTCTTCTTTTACCTTTAGAAGATCATCCTTTGAATAAGTATCATTTGCCATTTGAACTGCTAGTACATTTGCTCTATGTAGTACTTCTCCTATTTCTACTAAGGCTGATTCTGTTTCTTTCATCCATGAGTTGGCATCTTCTGCATTTCTTTTGTATTGTTCTATTTTAGAAAGATCAGTGTGATATTTCAAACTTTTACTTACACCTATTGGATCATCAGATGGAACAGAGAATTTCTTCTGTGTGTGCATCTGTTGATTTAGTTTATCAAATCTTAACATATTCTGATTTAAATTAAATAACATATTTGTAATCATCATACCATTGGTAATACGCATATTTTCTCACTCCGTTCGAAAAAATTTTGAATTTTAAATTTTAAATTGTGAATTATGGTGCAAATACAAATTAAGCTTTAGCTTAATTTGTATTTGTTTGTTTTTAATTTAAAATTCACAATTCACAATTCACAATTGGCGTAAGCCTCTTATCTTCCTACTAGTCCTAACCTATTTATAGTGACATCAAGTATGGTATCAAGGGTTGTTATCATTCTTGCTGAGGCAGTGTATACGTGTTGAAATTTAACTATATTACCCATTTCCTCATTTTCTGATACTCCTGATTCTGATTGTCTTCTTTTTACGATATTGTTTATGATCAACTGTTGGGTGCTGTCCATTCTTTGAGCTTGCATACTGTCTACTGCTAAATTAGATAACAGGGATTTGATGAAGTCATCAGGAGTTCCTTTGGACATTCCTTCTGAGAAGAAGTTTTTATCTTCTCTTAAGGCTAATATTTCTAGCATGTTTGTATTGTCTTCTACATTGTTTCCATTATCCTTAGCTACTGCAATATTGCCTACATCTTCTAGTATATCTTTTGAAATAGTTAAATTAGTAGCATTGAACTGTTCGTAATACTTATTTAATTCTTTCTTATATTCTTCATCAGTCATGCCAGTCTTTTCTGGAATTGTCCCTGTAGCTTCATCTACTGCAAAAAACAACTTATTCTTTTCTTCCTTCTTATACCCATATCCCTCTCTATGCACTTCATTTATCCTCTTTGCAAATTCTCTCGCAAACTCATCTAACTTCTCCTGATAAAAAGGTATACCTCTATAGCTGCCTTTTTCTCCATTTTCATCTACCAATTCTATAAGTCCCTTGAGTTCTCCACCTTTTAGATTTAATTTTCCACCATTTGCCCATTGAAGTATTCTTTTGCTATCTGCATTCGTTGGGTCTTCTCTTTTATATTCAATTTCACTTACATAGTCGTGGTCTACTATGGATACTCCACTTATGCTTACTCTGTATTTTCCTTCTGGTGATTCATCTACTTTTACATTGGCTATCTTTGATAGATTGTCTACTAGTAGTTCTCTTTTGTCTCTCAAATCATTGGCACTTTTACCGTCAATTTCTAGAGAATATATTTGTTTGTTTAAACTAGATATTTGATATGCAATATCATTTGCTTGTTTTACTTTTGTATCTATTGAAAACATTGTATCTTTCCTTAGATTTTCTAGTCTCTTTGCTGTTTCATTTATATGTTTTGTAAGTGCTAGAGAAGCTTCTTTTACTGGCTGTCTATAGGAAAAATCAGATGGATTTTTTGATAGTTCATTTATAGATGTAAAGAAATCATCTAAATATTGTCTAAAACTACTATTAGAAGGTTCTCCAAATAATTTTTCTATTTCCATTAGTTTTTCCTTTTTTACTTCCCATTCTCCTTTTGGAGCATTTTCGTTCCAATATTTAAAGTCCACATAGGAATCTCTTATCCTGACTACATCATATATTTCTGTTCCTGTTCCTAAGAATCCTATTCCTGGTAGGTTCATAGGATTTGTGGCTCTTTGTTTTGCAACTTGTCTTGAATAGCCTTCTGTTGTCATATTTTGTATATTATGATTTGTAATGTATAATGCTCTTTGACTTGCTAGAAGTCCTGAAACTGCTGTATTGAATCCAAACATATATTTACTCCCTCCGGTCGTAAAAATTTTAAATTTTAAATTGTGAATTGTAAATTATTCTGAATTGGACTTAGTTGTTATTAATATCTTTGTTAATATACTTATTAATTCATCACAGTCCTTTATAATACTATTTGCGTAGTCTTCTTTTAGTTCCCCACTGTCTTTTAATAATCTAAGCCAATATCTTGTTTCAAATGCTTCTTTTTGTGCTATTGACAGCTTATGTATGAAATCTTTTCTACTTTGTGCAGAACATGCTTCTTCTATGTTCGCTCCTATACTTGTACCACTTCTTAACACTTGATTAGATAGCACATATTCCCTTTTTTCATTAATTAAATACTTGTTCATTTTTACAATTCGAAGAGCAAAATCATAACTTTTATCTCTAATAATATTAGCTATTTTTCTCACTCCGATCTTATTTTCTCCTTTTGGTCGAAAAAATGTTAAATTGTAAATTTTGAACTGTGAATTATGGTGCAAATACAAATTAAGCTAAAGCTTAATTTGTATTTGGTTGAATTTATTCTTTTAATTTAAAATTTATAATTTACAATTCACAATTGGAAGATAAAATGCTTTGCATTTTATCTTCCCACTATTCCCATTCTATTTACTATGTTTTCTACCATCTCATCTATGGCGTTGACTACTCTGGAGTTGGCTATGTAGGAGTGTTGATATTTTAGCATGTCTGCCATTTCTTCATCTAGGGATACTGCTGAGATGGCACCTTTTCTATCTTCTATTTGTTTTATGAGTATTTCTTGATTTAGTGTAATACTTCTTGCTTTGTTTCTTTCTACACCTAGGGTGGATATTATGTCTCTGTAAAAATTATCGAAAGTCATATCCTTTAATTCTTTATTAATCTCATCTCTAAGTTTCAGTATATCTTTGATGTTCTCTCCATCTCCCAATGCTCCAGACTTGGATACTGCTATTTTGTTGAAGTTTCCTAGTTCTGGATTGACTCTGATATTGGCTGCATTGATTTCTCCACCTGAACCTATGAAAAATTCAATCTCTTCATTAGTCTTTCCATCCCAATCCAAACTTTTTCCATTCTTGTGTACCTCATTTATCTCATCTGCCATAGTCTTAACTAACTCATTCAAACTCTTCCTATACTTTTCCACAGCTTCATCTCTTGCATCTATATATCCGCCAAGTTCTCCTTTTCCTTGTAAATCAATTTTCTCATTAGTGTCAGACCAATAGATGTTTCCATAGCCTTTATTGTCTTTAACAATTTTTAATGGATTCATATAGTTTCCGTTGATTAAGTCTCTTCCATTTAGAGAGATTACTACTTCTCCAGTGTATTTTTCATAATAGGTGATAGGGAGTTTTTCAGATAGTTTGTCCAACAATTCATTTCTACTATCTCTAAAGTCATTTGCTCTTATATTTTCTCCCTGTCCTTCTCCTAGTTTTATCTTTTCATTAAAAAACATTACATCTTCTAAAATATTGTTTATTTCATCTACTTCATTTAATATCTTTTTATTTAGATTCAGCTGAAGATTGTCTAGCTGAGTATCTATATGATTTACAGTTTCTACAAAGGCTACAGCACTTTCATGGACTAGACCCCTCATTGTAATGCTATCTGGCTTCTGATATAGTTCAGACCAGCTATCCCAAAAATTTGACATTACCTTTTGTAGTCCACTGTTGGTTTGTTCGTTGAATATCATTTCTACCTCGTGAAGTACATCACTAGTAGCACTCCAATATCCATGTATCTCCATTTCTCTTCTAAGTCTCAAGTCAATAAATTCGTCACGAATTTGCCTGATTTCTTCTACATGGACTCCTGTACCCATTTGCATATTTCCAACTTGAGTTGTTGAATACCTATTACTTGCATGTATGGCACTTTGTCTCACGTATATAGGGTTGTTGGAATTGGAAATATTGTGAGATATTGTATCTAATGCTTTTTTGTTTGCATATAATCCTGATATAGAAATATACAGTCCTCCAAATGACATATCTACACCTTCCTATCAAATAAGCTATTATTGCTTTTCATATTTCCCTCTCCTTTACTATAGGTAGAAGGAGTTTGTACGCTTGTTAGTAAGTTTAAATTAAACTCAACCCAATCTATATTGTCTGCTAAAAGTTGACTATTTAATTTGTTTTTTTCATCTATTATCTCTATGATTTTATATAGTTCTTCCCCTAGTTTTCCTATGTCTTCCTTTTCATCTTCTGGAAGATTGGATATGATAATAGAAAGAGAGGTGTTTGTCTTTAGCCCCCAACTGTCAAGAAGCCTTTCCCTCTCTACTTCTAATGTTCCCACTCTGTTTATTAGCTCTTGTTCGACTCTAGTTATTCTCTCTAGAGTTTCTAAGTCTTCATCTATCAATACTTGAGTCTTTTCTTCTGTAATATCCTTTAAATCTATGAGTGTTTTTAGCTGCTGAGTTAAAACAGCTTCTAATTCTTCTTTAAAAGTCAAAATATCACCACCATATTAAGCTCTTTTATCAAAGCTAATATTTCCCATCATCTTCTCTACTATTTTTTCACCATCTACTTTATAAGTTCCTGTTTTTATCTCATGCTTAATCTTCTCAACTTTATCTTTTCTGATATCTGGAATATCTTTTAGGCTATTGACTGCATTTTGAAATTCAATTGCCTTTTCTGATAATTTCAATTCATCCTTTTTTCCATTGCCTTTTGCTAATTCTGTTTTCTTTATGTTTTGAGTATTATACACTTGAAGTATTTTATCCACTTTATTAATTTTCATAAAAACACCCCATTTTTCCTTTCTTTTCTCAATACTATTATCGGAAACAATGGGGTATTACTTTAATATTTTATTTTTATTATTAATTACGTCTTCTATCCTTGACTCCAAGCCTTTGTTTTAGTTCTCCAGTATGAAGTTCGCTTGGATCTTTTCTGCCACCTATGGCTTCTCTCATCTCTTTTTGCATCTCTAGAGTACATTTGTCACAAAATCTCCCAGTCTTAATAGGCTGTCCACATCTTTCGCAAGCTAAGAATATATTGTTGTCTCCTTTTATTTCTAATCTACCTTCTTTTAGGAAAGCAATTATCTTTTGAGTATCTACTCCTGTCTCTTCAGATACTTCAGTTATATTTGCATCAGGATACTCATCTATATATTCTTTTATAGTTTGAAAATCCTTTTCATCTTCTCTCCTACATTTTGGACAGATCTTAAAATTATCATATACATAAATATTACCACAACGTGTACAATTTCTTACATCCATCAAATCACCTTCTTAATTTATTATTATCTATTTTTCCCAGAGGTAATTGCCAAGGCATAAACCTTCTTACCTCCAGATTCTAACAATACTTTCCCACATTCATTTAGTGTTACTCCTGTAGTAATTATATCGTCAATTAGAAGAATTTCTTTATCAAAAAATTCATCTTCATATTTAATTTTAAAAGCTCCACTAATATTTTCAAGTCTTCTACTTCTTGATAATTTGTTTTGAGCCATAGTGTTTTTAGTTCTCACTAGATTTCCCACTGAAACTTTGATATCCAGTGATTGTCCTATATATTGAGCCACTAGTTCTGATTGGTCAAATCCTCTCTGGGCCTTTCTTTTCCTATGTATTGGGACATAGGTTATTATATCTATATTTTTAAAAAGCTCTACACTTTCAATGCTTTGTTTTAGAATTTCACCAAAGGTTTTATATAGATAACTACATCTATAGTATTTGTATTTATATATTTTTTCCCTAACATATTCATTGAAGAATAGTGAATATATCCCGCTTTCTATATAGGGAGAGTCAATATTTATCTCCTTGTTTAGAAACTTAAGCTTATCTATACAATCTTGGCATAGAAAGTATGGAGCATCTACTTCTATTTTTTCTCTACAAAAAAGGCATATATTATTATCAGGGAAAAGCAAACTATTGAGCCCATCAAATAGTCCCATAATATCCTCCTAAAACATAGTGAATATCTGCCTAAGTTTGTTGTCAAGGCCGGAGTATCTCTTTGCAATCCTATTGTTTTTGATCATCATATAAAGATATTTTTCTTGCCCTACAAGTACTACTAATTGTTTTGCTCTTGTAATGGCGGTGTAAAGTAGATTTCTCGTAAGTAACATTGGTGGACCCCAAGATATTGGCATGATGACTACTGGAAATTCACTGCCTTGACTTTTGTGAACTGTAGTAGCATAGGCTAGTTTTAATTCATCCAGTTGTTTGAATTCATATTCTACTTCTTTTTCTCCATCAAATAGTACCTTAACTATTCTATCTTCTTCATCTATATGAGTTATAAATCCAAAGTCACCATTATATACTCCTTCTCCTTCTTCTATTACTCTATTATCATCATATATTTTCCACTCGGTAGTGTAGTTGTTTTTTATCTGCATTACCTTATCTCCTACACGAAATAGCTCATTGCCCATCTTTTTTTCTGCTTTTCCATAACCTTTGGGATTGAGTATTTCTTGTAGATGCTTGTTTAGGGAGTTTATACCCACTTCTCCTTTTTTCATAGGAGTAAGCACTTGAATATCTGCCAATGAGTCATATCCATTGAAGTTAGGAAGTCTTCTATTGCATAAATCCAATATAGTTGAAACTATTTCTTTGGGATCACTTTTGGGAATAAAGTAGAAGTCCTTGTCTTTTACGTTTAAAAATGGAGGTTCTCCCTTGTTAATCCTATGAGCGTTTACTACTATCATACTTTCTTCTGCCTGTCGAAATATCTCATCTAGCATAACTACTTTTACAATTCCACTGTCTATAATATCTCTTAGTACATTACCTGGTCCTACAGAAGGAAGTTGGTCTATATCTCCTACAAATACTACTCTTGTCCCTGGTATGATAGCCTTCATGAGATGATTCATAAGAATAATATCTACCATAGAAGTTTCATCTATTATGACCACATCTGCCTCTAGGGGAGTGTCTTCATCTCTGCCAAAGCCCATTTCTGCTTCCATAAAGGAATATTCTAATAGTCTGTGAATGGTCTTGGCTTCTCTGTTAGATGCTTGACTCATCCTCTTTGCAGCTCTCCCTGTAGGTGCAGCCAATGCTATGGTTAAATTTTCCCTTTCGAATAGCTGTATTATGGCATTTATAGTGGTGGTCTTCCCTGTTCCAGGGCCTCCTGTTATTACTACCATTCCATTTTCTACAGCTTCTTTAATGGCTTCTTTTTGTTTAGCTGCAAATCTTATTCCCTCTTCTTCTTCAATTTTTTCTATTCCCTTTTCTATATCTATATTCAATGAGTCCAACTCAACTCTAGAGAGTTCTACTATTTTCTTACTAACATTAGCCTCTGCTCTGTAAAAGGGCATATAGTATACTAATATCTCTTCTTCTCCATTTTCAAGTTGGATTTCACCTTTTATGGCCAAGTCTCTGATGGATTCCTCTATAGACTCTTCTTCTACTTCTAGCATTTCTTTTGACTTATTCAATAGTTCTTTTTTTGGTACAAAACTGTGACCACTGCCTGCATAGTCCATTAGAATAAATTTTATTCCTGCGTTTATTCTATAGGGGGAGTCTTTTTCAATTCCCATACTTTGAGCTATTTTGTCTGCTGTTTTAAATCCTATGCCAAATACATCTTCCGAGAGTCTATATGGGTTTTCTGAGATGATCTTTACTGTTTCATTTCCGTATTTCTTATATATTCTCACCCCATAGGATGGGCTGATGTCATATTGTTGCAAGAATATCATTATTTCTCTTAGTTCTCTTTGTTCTTGAAAGGCTTCAAGGATTTTTTCTATCTTTTTGTCTCCGATTCCATCTATCTCTTTTAGCCTTTCTGGATTCATTTCTATAATGTCTATGGACTCCATTCCAAATCTTTCAACTATCTTTTTTGCAGTTTTGGGTCCTATGTAGGGGATGAGTCCTGATGAGAGATATTTTTCTATACCGTTTAGTGTAGCAGGAACTACTGTAGAGATGTTTTCAATTTTTATTTGTTCACCATAATTAGGATGATTCATCCATTCCCCCTCTACCTTTATGGTCTCTCCTATATTTACAAAGGGAATATAGCCAACTATGGTGACTACATCATCTGTTGACTCTAATATGGCTACAGTATATCCATTTGTCTCATTTCTAAATATTACTTCTTCTATAGTTCCCTCGATGCTTATCAAAACAATTCCTCCATTATCCTTATCATTATGATAATTATACCATAGAAAAAAACCCTTGACTTATATTTGCTATAATAAGTCAAGGGTTTTTTTAGTTCATGCTAGCTATTGTTTTAGATAGCTCATTTATGCTTTTAGTGAGTTCATTGAGTTTTCCTTCTATTCTAACTAGAAGATATATTGAAATCACTATTGGAAAGCCTAAATTTGCTATTTGAGTATATAGATTTTCCATGATGGTCTCCTTTTACACTAAATTTCCAAATCTTCAACTGTAGTTTTCACTAGTCTAGCCCCTACTGTGGCAACCATGCCACCTCCATCGTAGTTGAAAATATTTTTAGCAACTAATGTATCCATTGCTGTTTTCACTTCTACTCCGGTTAAGTCAGCTTTTGGCTCATCTACAGATAGGGTGATTTTTTTGTCTGCATTATTTTTGAAGATCAATTCTAGTTTTGACTTTTCCATCTGCTCACCTCCTTTTAACTATTTTTAACTATTACTCTTCTGATAGATAAACTTCCTCAATCTTTTTCACTTTTAGTAGTGCTTTTTCTTGAAGACCAGCTAGGGTTGTTCCTACTGCATAAATGTCTTCATTTGCTGCATCTACTTTTACTTTAGAGAAAGTTTTGCTTTTGATGATTTGCTTATCACCTTTCATTCCTCCGTCTAGTTCTAGCTTCAATTTTCTAGCTTCTCTAGTTTCTTTAACTGCCATGTTATCACCTCCTTATACTCTTTATATAGAAGTGGAAGATGATTTTTACCATTGGCAATTTTTTAAACATAGTTCTAGGGCTCTGGTTTTGGTATTTACTACTGTTCTGTAGCTTATACCTAGTTTTTTGGATATTTCACCTATGGACAGTTCATCTATATAGAATAATATTAAGACTTCTCTTTGCCTTTCTGTTAGTTTAGACAATGCATCTATTAGAGATTCATTTGATTCCTTCATTAGATAATCTTCTAGGGGGTTTTCTTCTCCTTCTAATAGTTCTATTAATTCGACTCCATCTTCTCCTAATGTTTCATTTAGAGAAAAAGTCTTCTTTTCTTTGTGTTTATTTAGATATAGAAATTTCAACTTAACTTTTATATATCCTAAAAAGTTCACACCTCTGTTTTCATCATAGTCAACTATACATTTTAGTATCTCCTCATAGCCTTCTTGGATTAGGTCTTCATACTGGCTGTAGTTGTTATAATACCTCTTTATTGAGCTTATGATTAGGGGATTTAGCTTTTGTAATAAATTTTGCTTTGCTAGATTGTCTCCATTTTTACTTAATATCCTCAAATCATCTATTTCTTTGTACATAGTTTTCCTCCAAGGAAAGCTAGCTTTCGTTTATTACCGGTAGTTAGATATTACCTCAGAAAATAGAATAAAAAAAAAGCAGAATGACGCCTTTTCATCATTCTACTTTTTAAGAAATTCTTCTTTTCTATTCTTTTTTTGTTAGAATTGTACTAATTCTGCCTATGTTTTACTTAGAATTAGTTATTTTCCTAATCCTTCACTTCTTAGTGTTTCTGCTTTGTCAGTTCTTTCCCATGTAAGATCTAAGTCAAGTCTACCAAAGTGTCCATAGCTTGCAATTTGTTTGTATATAGGTTTTCTTAAATCTAATTTGTCTATAATAGCTGCAGGTCTTAGGTCAAAGTGTTTTCTTACTAATTCTTCGATTCTATTGTCATCAATCTTTCCAGTTCCAAAGGTATCAACATAGATGGAAAGTGGTTTAGCTACTCCTATAGCATAAGCAAGGCCTACTTCACATTTGTCAGCTAATCCTGCTGCTACGATGTTTTTAGCTACATATCTTGCAGCATAGCAAGCTGATCTGTCTACTTTTGTTGGGTCTTTTCCTGAAAAAGCTCCACCACCATGTCTACCATAACCACCATAGGTATCTACTATTATCTTTCTACCTGTAAGTCCAGCATCGCCCATAGGTCCACCTACAACAAATCTTCCTGTAGGATTTACATAGTATTTAGTGTTTTCATCTAGCATATCTTCTGGAACTATCTTTGATATTACTTCTCTTATGATATCTTCTCTGATAGTCTCTAATTCTACATCTGGACAGTGTTGTGATGAAACTACTATACTTTCAATTCTCACTGGCTTGTTGTCATGGTATTCAACAGTTACTTGAGTCTTACCATCTGGTCTAAGATATGAAAGTGTGCCATTCTTTCTCACTTCTGTAAGTCTTCTAGATAGTCTATGTGCTAAGGATATAGGTAATGGCATAAGTTCTTCTGTTTCGTTGCAAGCATAACCAAACATCATACCTTGGTCTCCAGCACCTATTTTATTGTATTCATCTTCTTTATTTTGTTTGTGTTCTTGAGCTTCGTTTACTCCCATAGCGATATCTGGTGATTGCTCGTTTATTGATGTAAGAACAGCGCAAGTTTCTCCGTCAAATCCATATTTTGCCCTTGTATAACCGATTTCTTTTACAGTTTCCCTTACAATATGAGGAATGTCTACATAACAATTTGTAGTGATTTCTCCTGCTACCAATACCATTCCAGTAGTAACAGCAGTCTCACAAGCTACCCTAGCATAAGGATCTTGTGCTATTATGGCGTCTAATATGGCGTCTGAAATTTGATCACAAACTTTATCTGGGTGGCCCTCAGTAACTGATTCTGATGTAAATAACCACTTTTTCATTAAAAGTACCTCCTTAAAATTTAAAAGCCTTTTCCAAAAGGAAAAGGCAATTTTTGTCATTACCTCATCTTCCAGAATTAATATTCTGTGGGATTTAGCACCGTCACAGCTTCACCTGTGGGTTGCCGGGTTTCATAGGGCCCATTCCCTCCACCACTCTTGATAAGGCATCAAGATTTTTATTAATTTAGACTAATTTTAACATAAGTTTTGTTTTATGTCAACAAAAGATAAAGGACAGTGAACCTGTCCCCATGTCCCTAAAATACGGCTATTATGTTAGAGCTTAATGTATATACTATGATTCCAGCAGCTATTACCCCAGATATTATGGATGTTAGTGCATTTTTGAAGTCTATTTTTAGTAGTGTTGCAGCTATGCATCCTGTCCAAGCCCCTGTAGTTGGAAGGGGTATTGCTACTAGTATGAATAGACCAAATATAGAGTATTTCTTGATTTTATCCCTACTTCTTTTTAGGGTTCTTCTCTTTACCCATTGGATTGTCTTTGAAAAGAGCTTGGTGTTTTCTAAATAGTTCATTATTGGTTCTAATAGCTTAAGCAAGAAAGGTACTGGTATAATATTTCCTATGATGCTTAAAACTGTACTTTCCCATGGAGTAAAACCCATGGTTATCCCTAGAGGAATTGCTCCTCTCAATTCAGAAAGAGGCATAGCAGCAACTAGCATTACCATTAGTTCTTCCTTTATTGTTTCAAATATTTCAATCATTCTGCACTCCTCCTTTTGGCTATTAGTTAATTATATTCTATGTATTATTATAAATACCTTTATTGTTTTAAAAATAATTTAAAAAAATGAGAAAAAGTTAGATTAATGTAGATACAACGAGAAACATCAAATATATTACGGTTTTTGGCCTATTTTGATATGTTGCATATAAAGAGAAAATCCCCTATACTATAATAGTCGACGGGATGACGGGGTGTAGCGCAGTTTGGTAGCGCACGTGGTTTGGGACCATGGGGCCGGGGGTTCGAATCCCTCCACCCCGACCATCGAAAGAGGATTGATTAATTTCAATCCTTTTTTTATTTTTTGATTATTGCCTTTGTCAATGTATTGTAATGTATTTGTAACCTAATTGATATATTTAAATTATATAATGAAGATAGTTTCTCTATTAGAAGGGTTGGTATGATGAAAAAAATACTAGGATGTATGCGAAGAGCTATACAAGATTTTGAATTAATTGAAACTGGAGACAAGATAGGGGTTGGATTGTCCGGGGGAAAAGATAGTATGGTTCTGTTAAAAGCCCTAAAACAGTATCAATCTTTTAGCCCAGTGGATTTTCAATTGGAAGCCTTTACTGTGGATTTAGGTTTTGATGGATTTGACACTGATACCATTAGGTCCTATTGCAATAGTTTAGACGTACCATTGAATTTAAGTAAAACTAGAATAAGTGAGATTGTTTTCAATGTTAGAAAAGAAAAAAATCCTTGTTCTCTATGTGCTAAAATGCGTAAGGGTGCCATTCACAATGCACTAAAGGAACGAGGATTCAACAAATTAGCATTTGCCCATCATTCAGACGATGCATTAGATACACTTTTCTTAAGTATGTTATATGAAGGAAGAATCAGTACCTTAAAACCCCTTACCTATCTATCTAGAAAAGATATATATTTAATACGTCCATTTCTATACCTATCAGAACAAGATATAATAGGAGCCATCCAAAAATACGATATACCTGTAGTAAAAAATCCTTGTTATGTAGACAAATTAACCAAAAGGGAACATGTTCACAACCTTCTAACAGAGATATATAAAGAGGTTCCTGGGTCTAGAGAAAGACTCCTTACATCTTTAAAGAACGAGGATGGTTTAAACCTTTGGTTTTAATATTAAGTGAGGTGAAGAAAATATGAACAAATTTATTAAAAAATTTGCAGTAAGCTTATTAGCTCTCTCCATTATACTAAGCAGTAATTTGCTTCCATTCGCTAAGGCAAGTAATGCACAATCTCTTCCCTTTGTCATCTATGAAAATAAAGATTCTGAACATCTTTCAAGCGGAGTAGTACATGAGCATGTACAGAGGTTTACTGCAAAAGGTTGGTGGAATATAAATGTACTTAGAGTGGATTTACAAGATGAGTACACAGAAGTAAAGGGACTATTTAGCAATAAGGGAATCTCTAAAAGGGAAAAAGTAAGCACTATGGTAAATGAATCAAATGCAATTGCAGGAGTCAATGGAGACTTTTTCAATTATAAACCTTTTGCAAGTCCAATTGGAACTCTTATTAATGATGGTGAAATAATATCCTCTCCTATGGAAAGACAATATGCTAAACCTGCTTTTGTATTGGATAATAATAAGAATGTGCAGATTGCATATTTTGATAAGAAATTGGCAGCTGTATCATCAGCTACAGGCAAAGAAGTTATACTTTCTGCTATAAATAAGGCTAGTCAAGCTTATGCAGAAGTTATGCTTTACAACAAACATTGGGGAGCTCAATCTATTGGAAACAAACTACACAATGATCTTATTGAGATAGTGGTTATAGATGATGTTGTTACAGAAGTGAGAATCGGACAACCTCCTATAGCTATCCCAGAGAATGGATATGTTCTTGTAGGTAGAGAGAGAGTTAAGGACAGACTTTTAGACAACTTCCATGTAGGAGATACTGTACAATTAAATCTTACTACTACACCAAATCTTGAAAACATCAAAATGGCCATCGGTGGAGGAAGTATTATCCTTAAAGATGGAGTACCTATGAATTCTCACAATATCGCACCAGGGCTAGCACCTAGAACTGGAATGGGTGTTTCTCAAGATGGGAAGGAACTTATCATTGCAACTATAGATGGTAGAGACACTTCTTATAAAGGTGTTAATGAAAAAACTTTTGGTTCAATATTAAAAGAACTTGGTTCATATAATGCCATAATGTTTGATGGTGGTGGCTCAACAGCTATGGCTGTAAAATATGTAGATGAATCACAAGCTAAACTTGTGAATAGACCCTCTGATGGTGGAGAAAGAAAGGTAATCAATGGCGTTGGACTTTTTTCAAATGCACCTAAGGGAGAACTTGCAAGTATTAAGATTTCTACAGATGATAAATTCATGTTTGCTAATACTACAAGAAGATTTAAGATAAAGGGATATGATCAATATCACAATCCTATTGAAGTAGATCAAAACAACGCAGTATTTACTGTGGAAGGAGTAAATGGAGAAATTAATGGCAATACCCTAAAAGCCCTATCTCCTGGAAAAGCTAAAGTAAGAGCAAATTATAATGGTATTACTGCTGATATTGATATGGTTGTATTGGATAAAGTAGCTGATATTGTAACTGAAACTGAACGCTTCACAGTAGATATCAATAGTCAGAAAAACTTAGGAGTATTCTATGCAAAAGATAAAGATGGTTTTCAAGCACTAGTATATCCTGAAGATGTGAAGTGGGAAGTTACAGGAAATATTGGACATGTTCAAGATGGAATATTCTATAGCGGAAATACTATTACCTCTGGTGCTATTACAGCAAGAATTGGAACTGGAGTAGAAAATATATTAGTAGCAGTAGGAAGTAAGGGAACTAAGGTGGATTCTCTTGATGATATAAGTAGATTTAGCTTTAGCTCTTATCCTAAAGAAGTAACAGGAAGTATTTATCCAGCTATAGAAGCTAAGGAAGGAAATGGGGCAATAGCTCTTAAGTATGACTTCACTAGTGGAGAAGGAACTAGAGCTTGTTATGTAAATCTAAGACCTAATGGTGAACAAGGATTATCAATTGAAGGAAATCCTTCTAAACTAGGCCTTTGGGTATATGGTGATGAAGGAACAGGCTGGCTTAGAGGAAATATCACAGATAGCAAAGGTCAATCATATTATATAGACTTTGCAAAGAATATTGATTGGACTGGTTGGAAGCATGTAGTAGCAGATATACCTTCTAATGTATCTTATCCTATTAAATTGGATAGAATATATTTAACTGAAATAGATTCAGTTAAGAAATATACTGGAGAAATATACTTAGATGAACTAGTAGCTCAATACCCTGTTAAGTTTGAAAATGTTCAATTGCCAACTGCAAGTGTTATGAAAGATGAAAGAAATGTAAATGTCGCTAAAAATAAGAATGGATTTTCCTTTGCAGTTACATCTGCACCACAAAATTTAGACGAAGTAGTAGGCTATAAGGCTAGTGACAAAATACTTGCTAATGTAAACAAGCACAATGTAGCTATTTACTTAGGTGGTAGTTCTAATGAGTTCAAGAATGCATCTAAGGCAAAGGCTAATATCGATATAGTTAAAGGATACAAACCATATAGGTATAACAATAATCTATTGATTATAAAAGCTGATGACTCTAAAAATGGCTTGAGAGCATCTAATCCAGAACAATGGTTATGGTTAAAAAATGACTTGGAAAATTCTAAAGAAAAAAATATAGTACTTGTTCTTCCAAAACCTATATTTGGCAGTGGTGGATTTACAGACAAATTAGAGGCAAATCTACTACATGAAATATTATCAGAAACCAAGTTAAATGGAAAAGACATATGGGTTGTTCATGGAGGAAATGAAAATAGTGCAAATTTGAAGGATGGAATTAGATATATTCAAGTAAATTCAAAGGGAATTACTAATCCAGAAGATATATATAATTTGAGTATTGCTGAATTTACTGTAAATGGCGACAATATCACATATCAAATAAAAACTATTTTTCAAAAACCTCAAATTCAGTAGGAATTAGTCCTACAAAGACGAAAAGAGCTGCTTTAATTAGCAGCTCTTTTTCTTATCTTTATTCTTCTTTTAACTTTAGCCAATTTCCAAATATCCAACCTGTTTTATTGTCCTGTGTTTTTACTTTATAAAAATAAAAGCCTTTTTTTAGTTTTGGTCCTTCTAATATGGTCATGGAAGTGTTTTGTTTTACTTTCCCTATTTCCTTGCCATAAGGTGTGTTTTGTAGTACTAAGAACTTCTTTCCATCTGGTACTACTACATCCCCTACATTATAGGTGATTATATCTCCTTTGTGAATAGTATCTGGAGATTTTATCTTACCGCCTTTTTTGGGTACTCCTCTAGATTGTATACTTCCTCTACTTATTGGTGTGATCTTTTGACCATAATCCTTATTGGCAATACTATATATTTTAGATTGATAAGTATTTTCTCTTACATTTGGATTGTTTCTCTCTAATAGTCCATTGTAAGCCCAAAGGGCAAAGTACCAATTTTCCAATACATTTGGGTCCATATCTCCTATTTGAGGCATTCGACTATTTGCATATCTCCATTTGCTCAATAGTAAATCTGCACCGGACTCAATATTGTATATAGGGTCTTCCTTTAGCTTTTTTTCATTGTAGCCACTTGATCTATGGACTTGCATTATCCCTAGATTTCCACCTCTGCTGGCTACAACTGAACCATCTGTGTTAAACTGTTTCAATGAACTTTCAGCTTTTGCTATAGATTTTAGAATAACACTTGGAATTCCCCTTTTCCTAGCTACTTCTTCAATCATTTTTTCAACTTCTGCTTTTGACAATTTTTTGTTTACATCACAATATCCTACGCTAATAATTCCCACCATTATCATGAGTGCCAAAAGGATTGAGACTATCTTTTTACTCATGAAACTTAAACCCCCTAATTATAGATTTACATTCTGTCTTTTGAATTGATTATATAGCACTTTTGCCAAGCCAATTCCATCGCCTTTATTTGATATTTCCTTTGAAATCTCTTCATCAAACATATCTTCAAATATCTTGGTAGCAGTGCTTTTTTCTACAAATCCACCTTCAGGTATGGTTTTTCTCATTTCCTTGAGCATCATATGGATAAATACAGACTCAAAGTCTTTACACACATCCATTAGTTCTTTATCCTTTTTGTTCTCATTTGCCCCTTCTATTTTTCTTTGTGGAAGGGAAGTTGGTAATATTTCCACTTCTATCACCTCAATTATCTCTTAAGAGTGTTTATTGTCTGTAACATTTCATCTGAAGTTTGTATAGTTTTAGAATTAATCTCGTATGCTCTTTGTGCAGTTATCATCTTTACCATTTCATCAACTACTTGAACATTGGAACTTTCTAGATATCCTTGCACTAATCTACTATTCATCTCTTCAGTTTCCATAGGTATTTCTTCTCCTGAAGCAACTGTTGCACTGTAAAGGTTCATTCCTTCACTTAAAAGCCCTTCTGGATTTATAAAATCAACTACTTTTATTCTTCCAACTTCAAGTTTTTCACCATCTTCATCACAAACTGTAATATTTCCAAATTCATCAATAGTCATATCTCTAACACCAGAATCAAATACTATCTCATCATCATCTTCACTTAAAACCCTATAACCTTCTGAAGTTACTAACATACCCTCATCGCCATCTATACTCAATTTAAAACTTCCATCTCTTGTGTATTTAACTTCTCCATTTGGAAGTTCTATTGCAAAAAAGCCTGTGCCATCTATAGCTACATCAAAGGAATTGTTAGTTTCTAAAAAACTTCCTGTTTTAAAATCTTTTTTAGTTGCAATAGGCATAACTCCATGGCCTATTTCTAAATTTACCGGGCTACCTTCTTGATCAGTTAAGTTGTTTTTTTTCATTGTAGCATAAAATAAATCCTTAAACTCAGCTCTTTGACTCTTATAGCTAGTAGTGTTTACATTAGCCAAGTTGTTTGAAATAGTATCTATATTAAGCTGTTGTGCTCTCATGCCAGTAGCGGCAGTCCACATTGATCTCATTAGTACTCCTCCTCTACACTCTTCCTATTTCGTTTGATGATTTTTCAAGCATCTCATCTTGAACTCTGATAGCCTTTTGACCTGCTTCAAAATTTCTAAGTAAAGTTATCATCTCAATCATTTCCCTGATACTATCAACATTTGATTCTTCTAAATATCCTTGAATTACTTGTCCTTGGAAAGGTGTCTCTTCTGCGTTTTCAAATTCTCCGTCTTCACCTTCCACCATTTGATATAGATTATTCCCTATCTTTCTTAAATATTCCTTATTGTCCAAATCTACAATGTCCAATGTAGATACCATTCTACCATCCACTATAACTTGACCATTAGTTGATACTGAAAACTCTCCTCCATTTACAACTATAGGGCCACCATTACCTAATACTCTATATCCTTCTAGTGTTGTCAATTCTCCAATATTGTTCATAGTAAAGGAACCATCTCTAGTATAATAGATTTTCCCGTCTTCTCCTTCTATCTTAAAAAACCCACTTCCATTTAGAGCTAAATCAAATGTTCCTCCTGTTTCCAACATATTTCCTTGAGAAAAATCTGTTACAACTTTTTGAATATTGACCCCCGCACTCATAGTCCCAATAACTCTTGGTTTTGGATTGTATACTAGACCTTCAAGAAGTCCTTCAATATCTCCTCCTCCTTGAATACGGTTGCCTCCAGGACCAAGTATGTAGTTCTCTACATCTGTATTGTATTCATTTTTTTCATTTCTATAGAAGGTTTTAAGATATCCTTCATCATCTACAATAAATCTTATATCCTTAACATAGCTTGTACCATTTGCTGTCTCCACCATAAAATAACCTTTCTTAGTGTGAGCTGTATGTACTTCACCATCTGTTTCATATTGTATTTCATTGTCTTGTTGAGATCTAAAGTCTGGCCTATCATTGATCTTTGAAAGCAATACTTCTGGAAATGATTCTGCCAAAACTATGTCTTTTTTATATCCTGAGGTGTTTACATTGGCTAGATTATTTGCTATACCATCGATTCTCTTTTGATCTGCTATTAGTGAAGTAGCACTTATATAAAGCCCTCTATTCAAAATCATCACATCCTTAAATATACTCGTAAATTAATATCGACATTAATTGTGTTTTACTTTAGTATTATCTTCTTATTGATTCTGAATCTATTAAACTATTATCTAATATATCTACCCAATCCAATGATTTACCCGTTCCTATAGCTACACATTCTATAGGATCATCTGCAATCCTTGTAGGTATGCCTGTTTTTATTTGTATCAACTTATCTAATCCATATAGCAATGCTCCTCCACCAGTCATAACGATTCCTGTATTGCCAATATCTGCAGCTAGTTCTGGGGGAGTTCTTTCTAATACTGCATGTACAGTTTCTACTATTGCATTAACTGGCTCTTCTAGTGCTTCTAACATTTCATCAGAAGAAACATTTATAGTCTTTGGAAGACCTGTTACCAAGTTTCGTCCCCTTACTTCCATGTATACTTCTTTTTGTCTTCTGTAAGCTGTTCCTATATTCATTTTTAGTGCTTCAGCGCTTCTCTCACCAATCATCATATTGTGTTTTTTCCTTATATATCTAGTTATAGCATCATCACAATCATCACCAGCAATCCTAAGTGAACGGCTGACTACAATACCTCCCAGAGAAATTACCGCTACATCTGTAGTTCCTCCACCAATATCAACTATCATATTCCCATCAGGTTGAGTTATATCTATTCCAGCTCCAATAGCTGCTGCAATAGGTTCTTCTATAAGATAAGTCTTCCTTGAACCAGCTTGTATACTTGCTTCTAATACTGCTCGTCTTTCTACCTCAGTTACTCCACTAGGTACACAAACTATTATTCTAGGTTTAAATAAGGTTCTACCTATTGCCTTTTGTATAAAGTATTTGAGTAGTCTTTCTGTAACATCATAGTCTGAAATTACTCCATCTTTCAACGGTCTTATAGCTATAATATTCCCCGGCGTCCTTCCTAGCATCTTTCTTGCTTCTTCTCCAACTGCCAAAAATTTATTCGTATTCTGATCTATTGCTACCACTGAAGGTTCATTTAGCACAATACCCTTACCTTTTGCATACACAAGTATACTAGCAGTACCTAAATCTATCCCCATATCTGTTCTCAATGCAGCCATCCCTTTTTCCTCCTTTTGTTTCTTAATATGTGAAAGCAATATATACCTGTAATCATTATATCAGAAATTATAAGTGCATCATAACATTATTCTATATAATTAGGAAAATTCCTCTGTTTTTTTTAGAAAATTATGCAAAAAAGCTTAAAAGGTCCCTTAGGGACCTATTTAATCGTTGACAGCTTGATATTTCATCTTTGTAGCTTTGCCACCTCTAATATGCCTTTCAGCTTTGTTTTGTTCGAGAACACTTTTCACCATATTTGCTATAAGAGGGTTTATCTTTGGGAGTCTCTCTGTTACGTCCTTATGTACCGTACTCTTACTCACCCCAAATACACCTGCTGCTTGTCTTACAGTGGCCTTTTCACTTATTATATACTTTGCTATTTCCAAGGCTCTTTCTTCAATATAATCCTTCACTCATTATAACCCCCTTTTTACTTTTTTGGGATTTTAATCTTTTTAAATACTTATGCATTTAACTAGTCTTATAGAACTATATATTCAGTATTCTTAAAATTTACTAATATCCAGGTAAATATTCTTTTGGATCTACATTTTTCCCATTTTGTATTACTTCAAAGTGAAGATGTGGAACTTCATTTAACTCTATTCCCTTAGGATTTCCTATCCCACTTATAGGATCACCTTTTTTTACATTTAAACCTGCCTTGACCATTTCCTTTGTGGAGAGATTTGCATATTTACTAATGAGATCATTGCCGTGGTCAATTACTATTACTATTCCCCATAATTCATCTTCGTATACCTCTGTTACCGTTCCATCTGCAAAAGCCTTGACAGTTGTTCCCACTTTGCCTTCTACATCTATACCGCCATGACTAGTCCATTCTTCTAAAGTCTTTGAATATACTAAGTTTTCATTTGTAAAATCATTGATTATCTCTCCTTGAACTGGCATAGCAAAAGTCTCTATGGTTTCTGTAGTAGGAACTTTTTTCTCTTCTTGGTTTTCTTCTTCCTCTTCTATTTCTTCTTCATCAACAATATCCATTTCCTCTTCAGTTTCACTTACCTCTTCCTCTTCAGTTTCCTCTAGTTTGCCTCCCTCCATCTTAGAAATCTCTAAACTTGGCTCATTATCTTCACCTTCATCGTCTACTACTATGAAATCCTCTTCTTTTATAGGTTCATCTTCGCTTTCTAGCTTGTTCACTTTACTTCTAGATATCCATACAGATGTAGTAGCAATTATGCACACACAAATGAATAAAATAATATAAAATCCATCTTTCCCCATGATTTTTCTAAGTTTTTCTCTCATATCTCCACCTCCATTAGCTAGTATTTCCATATTTAAATATTTAATACACTTTAAAGAAAAAAATGAGAGTCGAAAAATTTCTCGACTCTCATTTATACTTTTTTACTTCTACTCCAGTATAATAATGTTCAATTATCTCTTTGTAACTACTGCCTTTCTTGCCCATGCCATTGGCGCCCCATTGGCTCATTCCAACACCATGGCCATATCCTATCGTTTCAATATCTACAATCCCAGTTCTGGGATTGTAGAGTATTTTAAAGTTTGTAGAGTTAAGCCCAAATAATTCTCTTATATCTCTTCCCTCTACTACTTGCCCATCTATAAAAATCTTTTTTACCCTTCCACTATTACTCTTTTCAATTAATTTTATCTTATCAGGGAGATTGTCTTTGTTTACATTTACTCCTGGGTATTTTCCTCTTATTTTTGATATAAACTCTGCTACACTAAATGTGAAAATCTCCTTGAACTTTGGTGCTCCCTCTTCGTCTGGACTTGTCACTGACTTTAAATAGGGGATATCACTTGCAAATACATTTATAGAATCTTCTGTCATACCTCCACTGGTGGAATGGTACAATGGCTCTATAATCTCTCCATCATAATAAATCACTTCGCCTTTTGTACTATTTACAGCTTCTTCAATCTTAGGCCAATACTTATCTACCCACTTTTTAGAGTGAATTTCTTCCAATTCCCCCAACGAAAGAAAAGCTTGACAATGGACTCCTGTACAAAGGGGAGCTGTAGGATGATCAGGATGCCCTTCCTTGAATTTCTCACTTCTATAAAGAGCATAAGTCCTACTAGCCACTGCCTGAGCCTTTAGGGCTTCTATATGAAACTCCCCAGGCATTTCAGCAGCTACAACTCCTTTTACATAGTCCTCAAGAGGGATCTTCACTACCTCTTGAGTCCTCGTATCGTACACTTTTATGTACCCGTCAAACTTATTTTCAATAAATTCTTCTTCACTTTTTTCTTCTACTTCCATATTTCTTGTCCCAGTCTTATCATCCAAAGACACTAGCTTAACAGTCTTTACAATAATTGCAGGAAGAATCACAGTTACAACTAAAATAATACTCAAGTATATCAATAACTTTTTCATCTTTTCCCCCTCACTTATCTCTTAATTGCTTAATTACATTCTATGCTAGAGAAAAAGATGTTATGTTAATTATTCTATTCTAGAAATTTTAGCACCTAATGTAGCTAATTTCTTTTCTATTCCATCATAACCTCTATCTATATGATAGATATTGTCAATAACAGTATTTCCATCTGCTACTAATCCTGCTAATATAAGTGCGGCTCCTGCTCTTAAATCTGTAGCTTTTACAGGGGCTGAGGCCAAAGTTTCCACTCCTTGAACTATTGCACTTCTTCCATCTATCTTAATATTTGCTCCCATTCTCTTCAATTCATCAACATGCATAAACCTATTTTCAAATACAGTTTCAATAATAACACTAGTTCCCTCAGTTACAGTCATCAATGCCATAAATTGAGCTTGTAAATCTGTGGGAAATCCTGGATAAGGTAGAGTCTTAATATCGATAGGTTTTAGTTGTTTGTTACCAATAACCCTTATCTTATCTCCATTTTCCCAAATCTCACAACCAGTTTCTCTTAACTTTGCAATAGCTGGCTTTATATGACTAGGTATTACATTTTCAATGATGATATCTCCACCCGTTATGGCACTAGCCACCATATAAGTCCCAGCTTCAATCCTATCTGGAATAACAGAGTGAACTGCTCCACCTAATTTCTCTACTCCTCTAATTCTAATACTGCTAGTCCCTGCGCCTTTAATATCTGCTCCCATTTTACTTAAAAAGTTAGCTAAATCCACTATTTCTGGTTCCATAGCTGCATTGTCTAGTACAGTTTCACCTTCTGCTAATGCTGCTGCCATCATGATATTTTCAGTTGCGCCAACACTAGGGAAGTCTAAATAAATCCTGTCCCCTACCAATTTTTCTGCAGAAGCTCCTACATATCCATGCTCTACATCAATATCTGCTCCCAATGCTTTAAATCCTTTTAAATGCAAATCAATAGGACGAGTGCCTATAGCACAACCACCTGGCATAGATGTTTTAGCATGTTTTAAGCGGGCTAATAATGGCCCCATGACCAAAAAAGAAGCCCTCATTTTGCTCATTAATTCATAAGGGTTTTCATATTTATCTATATTTGCTGAATTTATGACTATTTTTCCTCCGTCATATCTATTAACCTTAGCTCCCAATAAAGACAGTACTTCACAAAAAACATCTACATCTTTTAAATTTGGTACATCTTCAAGTACTATATCTTCTGTGCCTAATAGAGAAGCTGCTAAAATTGGTAATGCTGAGTTCTTTGCCCCACTAACCCTAACTGTTCCTTTCAATGGTGGACTCTTCTCTACCACTATTTTGCTCAAATGAATCTCCTCCTGTTTTTCTTTTTGTTAGTATCCAATAGCAATAATAGGTGTCCCAATCCAAATGTATGTCGCATCTTCATATTCATTATACCTCATTGCTACGTTTAAATTCATCTTTTTATTTCCTATAAATATATGCTCATTAATAAGTGGTGTATAAGCTGAAACACTTATTAAACTGTTATCATAATAGTCTTCTACTATTTTACCATTTATCTTATTAATTGTCATTGTTATTTTATCATTAATTTCATCTCTATCCAATTTTCCTTTAAAAGTACCTACTATGCAAGTGGTAATTTCCGCCTCTATTCCATTTTTCTTAAGTATTTCCCTTTTTTTCTCAATTATATCATCTATTTCCTCATATTTCTTATTTAACATCATATCCACAAAAACAGTTGTCTCCCCTTTGCCTGTTTCATCATCTTTATAAGAAGTAATAATAATGGTAATAGGAGAACCTATTTCATCTATTCCCAAGATAGTATATTGATTAAAATTTTCTTGAGTTATGGTCTTTTCTATATAACCCTTTGATTTTTCATCTATTTCCTCTGTATTAGCATTTAGTTTTTCTCCCACTATTCCCATTTGATCTTTTAATCCAAGCCCAAATATATTTATATCCCTAATACCCATAAATGAATCATTTAATTTTCCCCCATAGTTAATATCCATTTGATGAAACTCAGCTCCTATGTTCTCTGTCATTTCAATCAATAGATTTTCATTTTTACTTTCACTCCCACTACAACTTGAAAACGCAAATAAGATTAAAATAAAACCAGTTAAAAACGCTACTCTTTTCATTTCCCTACCTCCTTAGAATATTGGAGGAAAAGGTACTATGTAAAAAATGTAAAGGGGGACAAAACATTTTTACAAAATAAAGGTACCCTTTCCTCATGGTAAGAGTATTGCCATGAAAGGGTACCTTTTATACATTGTATTCAATTATTTGTTTCTTCCCGATTTTAAATCTGCAACATCAAGTCTGTTGATTGCTCTTTTAAGAGCCATTTCTGCTCTGGCCACATCAAGACCATCAGATCTTTTTTTAAGCCTTTCTTCAGCTCTTTTCTTAGCTTCCTCTGCCCTTTTTATATCTATTTCTTCAGGCCATTCTGCGGAATCTATAATAATAGTAGTTCCTTCATCTGTTACTTTTATATAGCCACTGGATACAGCTGCAATCTTTTCTTCATTGTCAATTTCGACTTTTATTTTTCCTATCTTTAATGGTGTAACTAGGGGAGCTCTATTTTTAAGAACTGCCAAATCCCCTTCTGTACCTCTCACAATGACCATATCCACTTCACCTGAAAAAAACATTCTATCAGGAGTTACAATCTCAAGAGGAAATTTAGCCATGTTTAACCCTCCATCCCCTTAGCTTTTTCTATTGCTTCTTCGATAGTTCCTACCATATAAAAAGCTTGCTCTGGTAAGTCATCATGTTTTCCATCAAGGATTTCCTTAAATCCTCTTACCGTTTCCCTGATAGGTACATATTTTCCTTCTATTCCGGTAAACGGTTCAGCTACATGGAATGGTTGTGAAAGGAATTTTTGAATCTTCCTTGCACGAGCAACTGTTAATTTGTCATCATCAGAAAGTTCATCTATACCAAGTATTGCAATTATATCTTGAAGATCCTTATACCTTTGCAATAATTCTTGTACTCTACGTGCTACTTCATAATGCTCTTTTCCCACAACTTCTGGGTCTAATATCCTTGATGTGGAATCTAGTGGATCCACTGCAGGATAAATACCTAATTCAACCAACTGACGAGAAAGTACAGTTGTTGCATCCAAATGTGCAAAAGTTGTTGCTGGAGCTGGGTCTGTCAAGTCATCAGCTGGTACATATACAGCTTGAACTGATGTTATGGAACCTTTCTTTGTAGAAGTAATTCTCTCTTGCAATTGTCCCATTTCAGTAGCCAATGTTGGTTGATAACCTACCGCACTAGGCATTCTTCCTAATAGTGCTGATACCTCTGAACCAGCTTGTGTAAATCTAAATATATTGTCAATAAAAAGTAATACGTCTTGGTGTTCTTGATCTCTAAAGTACTCAGCCATAGTTAAGCCTGTTAGAGCTACTCTCATTCTAGATCCTGGTGGCTCATTCATCTGACCAAATACTAAAGCAGTTTTATCTATTACTCCAGAATCAGCCATTTCATAATACAAATCATTTCCTTCTCTAGTTCTTTCTCCAACGCCTGTAAAAACAGACAATCCACCATGCTGTGTAGCAATATTATTTATTAGCTCTTGTATAAGTACTGTCTTTCCTACTCCAGCACCACCAAATAGTCCTATCTTTCCACCTCTTGAATAAGGAGCAATAAGGTCTACTACTTTTATTCCAGTTTCAAATATTTCCTTTGTAGTCTCCTGTTCTTCAAAAGTTGGAGCTGGTCTATGAATTGGAGAATAGTGTTTTGTCTTTACTTTTCCCTTTTCATCTATAGGTTCTCCCAATACATTGAAAAGTCTTCCTAAGGTTTCTCTTCCTACAGGAACTTTTATAGCTTCTTTTGTATCTACAGCTTCCATTCCTCTTACAAGTCCATCAGTTGAACCCATGGCTATACATCTTACTGTGTCATCTCCTATATGTTGAGCTACTTCGACAATTAACTTAGTACCATGGTTATCAATCTCTATGGCATTTAAAAGGTTTGGAAGGTTTTCATCACTAAATCTAATATCTACAACAGGTCCAATTACCTGAACTATTTTTCCAACATTTTTGTCCATATCCACACTCCTTTCTCTCTTACTTGAGAGCTTCTGCTCCAGCTACAATCTCAGACAATTCGCTGGTTATAGCAGCTTGACGAGCCCTGTTAAAGCTTAAAGTCAATTCATCAATCATCTCTTCAGCATTATCCGTAGCTGATTCCATAGCTGTTCTTCTAGCTCCTTGCTCACTACAGGATGACTCGATCAATGCACCATAAATAGTACTTTCAATATATTTAGGAATAAGGTAGCTGAGTACTTCTTCTGGAGATGGTTCGTAATCAACTACACTTGTTTTTACTTTTTCTACTTCTTTCATATTTTCATTAGGAAGGAGTTTAATAAGCTTTGATTCTTGGGAAATAGTGGAGATAAAAGTTGTGCTAACTAACTTTACCTCATCTACTTCCTTATTTTTATAGAGATCCATAACCATCTTACCTATCTTTTGAGCATCACTAAAATATGGTTCCTCAGTTATGCCAACAAACTCCCCTACCACATTGTATCCTCTTCTCTTGAAATAGTCTCTTCCCTTATATCCTATTACAATCAAAAGAGCCTCATCCTTCTTATTCCTTATCTCATTTTCCACAAGCCTTATGATATTGGAATTGTATCCACCTGCCAATCCTCTATCAGCTGTGATAACTACATATAGAGATTTTTTAACTTCTCTTACCTCTAAGAAAGGATGATGTATATTTTTTGTAGTTGAAAGTATTTCATTTATACTATCATAGACTGTATTGAAATAAGGTCTAGTTTTTTCAAGCTTTTCCCTTGCCTTCCTAAGCTTTGCAGAAGAAACTAGTTCCATGGCCTTTGTTATTTGTTTTGTATTGGTAATACCTTTGATACGTCTTTTTATATCTCTTGTTGATTCAGCCAAAATTTCACCTCCTGCTACCTAACTTAATGGGATTATTGTAGGTAACTCTCCCTAAATTCTTCAATAGCAGCTTTAAGTGCTTTTTCATTTTCTTCAGTTAAATCCTTTGTATCTACAATATTCTTCAATATCTCTGGATGATTATTGTCCATAAAGACAATAAAATCACGTTCAAATTCATTTACCTTTTCAACAGGTATATCAGATAAGAATTTGTTTGTAACAGCATATAGTATAACAACCTGATGCTCTACTTTTACAGGAGAGTATTGAGGCTGTTTAAGTATTTCCATCATTCGCTCACCTTGATGTAATCTTTCCTTAGTATCCTTATCTAGTTCTGAACCAAATTGAGCAAAAGCTGCCAACTCTCTATATTGAGCCAAGTCAAGTTTAAGCTTTCCAGCAACCTTTTTCATGGCCTTAATTTGAGCAGCACCGCCAACCCTAGATACAGATAATCCTGTATTTATAGCTGGTCTTTGTCCTGAGAAGAATAGATCTGTCTCAAGGAAAATTTGCCCATCAGTAATTGAAATAACATTAGTAGGAATATATGCTGAGATATCTCCCGCCAAAGTTTCGATAATTGGTAGGGCCGTAATAGATCCACCACCATATTTTTTGTCTAATTTTGCACTTCTTTCAAGAAGTCTTGAGTGAAGATAGAAAACATCTCCAGGGAAAGCTTCACGTCCTGGTGGTCTACGAAGTAATAATGACATGGCTCTGTATGCAATAGCATGCTTAGACAAGTCATCATATATAATGAGGACATCTTTGCCTTTAGCCATGAACTCTTCTCCTATAGTTACACCAGAATAAGGTGCAATATATTGTAATGGAGCCAATTCACTAGCTGTTGCTGAAACTACAATAGTGTAATCCATAGCGCCATTTTTTTCTAATACGTCAACTATTTGAGCTACTGTACTTCTCTTTTGTCCAATAGCAACATAAATACATATTACATCTTGATCTGCTTGGTTGATGATTGTATCTATTCCAATTGCTGTTTTTCCTGTTTGTCTATCCCCAATGATTAACTCCCTTTGACCTCTACCAATAGGGAACATTGAGTCAATAGCCTTTATTCCAGTTTGTAATGGTTCTGAAACGCTCTTTCTTGTGATAACTCCTGGAGCGATTTTTTCAATAGATCTAAACTCTTTAGCATTTATAGGTCCTTTTCCATCGATAGGTTGACCTAGAGCATTTACTACTCTTCCTATCATTACATCTCCTACAGGAACTTCAACTATTCTTTCAGTCCTCTTAACTGTATCTCCCTCTTTAATATCTCTATCGGAACCTAATAGTACGCAACCAACATTGTCTTCCTCAAGGTTTAGTGCCATACCATATACACCACCAGGGAATTCTATAAGTTCCCCAGCCATACAGCCTTCAAGACCATGGATTCTAGCTATTCCATCACCAACTTGGATAACAGTTCCCACATCAACCATCTGAAGTTTCTTATCATATCTTTTAATTTGTTCCTTTATAACTGAACTTATCTCTTCTGGTCTTAGTTCCATTAGTTTATCACCTCTACTTCCTTATACTCTCATGGCTTTTAAGTTCTTCATCATAGAATCCAATTGTCCCTTAATTGAGCCATCGATTACTTTGTTATCAACTTTAAGCATCACACCACCTATGATACTCTCATCTATAACATTTTTAAGTTGTACATCCTTATTTAACTTCTTTGTCAATGTAGTTTTAAGTTTTTCCTCTTCTGCTTTCCCAATAGGAACAGCAGTTACAACAGTTGCTAGTACTATGTTTTTCTCTTCATTGTATAGAAAATCATAGTACTCAGATATTTCTTTTATATATCTTTCTCTTCTCTTATCAATGATCACATATAAGAAATTCAACATCTCCTGAGAGATATTTTTCTTAAACAAACTATCTAATAGTTCCTTTTTTTCATTGTTTGTTACTTTTGGATGAGTAAGAACCATTTCAATTTTTGGTTCCGCATCAAGTACATTGGACACATAATTTATCTCTTCTTTAAACTGTTCCAATTTTTCCAATTCCAAACCAGTTTCAAATAGGGCTAAAGCATATCTCTTACTGACTAATTTTGCCATTTTTCTGTACCTACCTCATTAACAAACTTGTTAATCAAGTCACCTTGCATATTTGCATCTATATTTTTTTCTATAACTTTTTCTGCTATTAGGACAGCCATCTCTCCAGCTTGAAGTTTTATTTCTTCTAAAGCCTTTTCTTTTTCTCTTTCTATTTCTGTTCTAGCTTTTTTTAGTATTCCATCAGCTTCTGTTCTTGCTTCAGCTACTATACTCTCTTTTATTTCTTCTCCACGCTTTCTAGATTTTTCTATTATTTCCTGTCCTTCAGCTTTAGCGCTGCTTATTCTCTCTTCATAGTCAGATTTCAATTGAATAGCTTCACCTTTTAAAGCTTTAGCTCCATCTATATCATTTTGAATTTTTTCACTTCTATCATTCATAAATTTAGTAACAGGTTTGTATAGAAAATGTTTCAGTATAAAATACAATATAATTGTAGATGCCCATTGCAATATCATTGAAGAAAGTTCTGGTAGTACTCTTACATCAAATTCCATTTACTGGACCTCCTTTTCCCGAAGGTTATTCTAAGAAATGGTGGTATGGGTTTTCCCATCCACCACGTCTATTATAATAGGTTCAAATAAGCTGTTAGTAGTGGTCTTACGAATAGTAGTATAATAGCTATAACTAATCCGTAAATACCTGTAGTCTCTGCAACGGCTTGACCTAAAAGCATAGTTCTAACAATATCACCTTGTGCTTCTGGTTGTCTTCCTACTGCTTCTGCAGCTCTAGCTGCAGCATGACCTTGCCCAATTCCAGGTCCTATACCTGCTATCATAGCAAGACCTGCTCCTATTGCTGAACATCCCAAAATAAAAGCTTCACTAGTTATTCCTTCTAACATGTTATTTTCCTCCTCCCAGTTTTTAAAAGTTTTAATTTAGTTATTATTCCATGGCACTAGAAATAAATATCATAGTGAGCATGGCAAAAATAAATGTTTGTAATAAACCTGAAAAAACATCAAAATATCCATGAAGTACAGGCGTAATTATTGGTGCAAAATATCCCAATGCACTATACAATAGTCCCATAATAATAACTCCACTTAGTATGTTACCAAATAAACGGAAAGATAATGATACAGGGTTTGCCAACTCTCCAATGACATTTAGCGGAGTTAAAAATGCAGGATCTGCAAAACTCTTGAAATAGCCTAAAAAACCTAATGACTTAAATCTAAATATTTGAGTTAATGTAAATGTAATTAAGGCTAAACTAAGCGTAACACTATAGTCAGAAGTTGGAGGTGTAAACCCTAACAAGCCAAATAAATTGGCTACTGCTAAATAAAGAATCAAGGTTGTAATATATGGTGCAAAGAACATATTTTTAAGTCCCATAGTGTCCTTAACTAATCCATTTATTGTTCCAACTACTGCTTCCATAAAATTCAATAATCCAGAAGGCTTATCATCTAATTTAGCTTTCTTGATTTTTGAATTGACCACTATTGCAAATATCGATAATATGATAACTATTATAAAACTATTGACAATAGAGTCTGGAATTAAAATATCTTTCCCAAATAACTTCATAGCTATTTCTATTTTCAAAATATTTACCTCCTTTCTCTAGACTATTGTAGTAACTATGTATAAAAATATATACTTCCACGTGCTAATATATTAATTTGCTTTTCTTTTAAAGCACTCTTTTATATTATCATAAATAGCACCGGAAAGTATAACAATTTTTATCATAAAGAGTCCTAAAATTGTAGTAAATAAATTTAAATAATCTGCTACTGCAGCTACAAATAGCACTATAAAATATATTAAATATCTTAAAAAATAATTTCTAACAGTATAACCATAAGCCCTAGACGAATCCATATGAACTGCCCTTTTTGTAGTAATTCCCATAAGTATAAAAGACAATACACTAATACTAGAACCAAATATCATACCTAAAATATAATTTTTAGCATCTTTTATGAATATAGCTAAGAGTCCAACAATAACTATACTAATTGCGATAGTCAACTTAATAATTTTTGAAATCACCTTATCTCCTAGCATATTATCACTCCTTTTTGTCAGGATTTTTAGGCCCTAATTTAAACAAATTTAAAAATCCAGCTAGTGTGCCTATTATAATAAACACTATAGAAAATATCATATCAGTATGAAATTTCCTATCCAACCAATTTCCCAAATATGCTCCTAATATGATTGGCGTAACTATAGAAAGGCCTACTTGTGTGATATATGCAAGACCTATAAGCATATTTTTATTATCTTTCTTTTTCAAAATACACCTCTCCAAATTTAAATTTGTACATATATAGAATATATACTACTTCTAAATTTTTTTCAATATAAGTGCTTAGTATTATATTTTTAGTATGTCACTTTTTTTACCCAAATAATCAATATATAATCGAATTTGTTTATTTAATTGTACCATAGTAAGATGCAAAAAAGGCAACTTGAAATCAAGTTGCCTTTACTAATTTTTTAATAAAACTATAATTTATTGTGTCTTTGTAAAATTTTATAAAAATAAAAATCCTAATATTATTATTATACCTGACCAAATCAAGTCAATTAAACAGAATCCCATTATGTCTCTTGCTCCAAGTCCTGCAATACCTAATGCTGGTAATGCCCAGAATGGTTGAATCATGTTGGTCCAAGCATCTCCCCATGCAATAGCCATAGCAGTCTTTGCTGCTGGAACACCTAATGCTGCTCCTGCTGGCATCATGATTGGAGCTTGCACTGCCCATTGTCCTCCACCAGATGGCACGAAGAAGTTTACAATTCCTGCACTTAAGAAAGTCCAAAGTGGGAATGTCCTTGGTGTTGAAATACTTACAAACCAATGAGATATTAGAGAAGCAAGACTAGCTCCATCTGCATTTTTACCAACCATCATACCCATGATACCTGCATAGAATGGGAATTGAAGTATGATTCCTCCAGCACCCTTTACAGCTTCTCCAACAGCAGCTATAAATCTTCTAGGAGTTTGATGGAATAGTATCCCAAGTATTAAGAATATAAAGTTTACAATATTTAAGTTTAAGTCAAATCCCTTAGTTGAAAAATAATATACGATATAAATCAATCCAAAAATTCCTGTTATCAAAGATATAATTTTACTATTTTCAATTCTATCTGCTGGTGTTTCATTAACTTCAATTGTAGCAGCTTCTTCTTCTTGTTTATTGTTCATCTTAAGAAGTTCTGGATCTATAGCAACAACATCGCTTCCTTGAGGATGCATTGCTTTGTTGATAAGTGGTAATGTAAGAATAATTGCGAAAGAAATAATTAAATTAAATGGTGCAAAAATAGTTTGTGTTGTAGGTATTGCTTCAGTTACAGCTCCTGCTGTCATAGTTTGCAAATCTGCTGTACTAGTTGAAAGTGTAAGTGGGATAGATGCCGATATACCAGCGTGCCATACTAAGAAACCAGAATATGCACTGGCAATCAAAAGCCTGTAGTCAACATCTCTTATTTGTCTAGCTAATTCCATAGCATATAATGCACCTATTACAAGTCCAAATCCCCAGTTGATCCAACAAGCCAATGCTGAAACAAGAGAAACTGCAAATATAGCTTGGGTTGGTGTTTTAGCTAAACTGGCCGCACTCCTAAGACCTTTTTTAACTGGTTTTGAAAGTGCTAATGTATGACCGGTTACAAGTACTAATGCCATTTGCATTGAAAATGCTAACAAACTCCAAAAACCTTCTCCCCAATGGACAATCATATCTAGTGGCCCTTGATGGGTGAATATAATCCCTAGTATAAATGTTAGGATAGTTAAGAAAATTGCGAATATAAATGCATCAGGTAGAAATTTTTGTACTAGTGCAACACATCCATTAGTAAATTTCTTAAACATTTTAATCCCCCTTTAATTAAACTTGTTAATAATATAACAAATTGAAATATTTTTTAAGTAGCACCTAGGAAATCCCTAGATGCTACTTATTGTAGCCTAATTATATTTCCATTTTCTTTAAATCATCTGCTACAGTAAATTCTGCTTCTGTAGCATTTTTAACATCTTCTACAGTATATTCTGGATTTATCTCAGTTAGTACTAATCCATTGTCAGTTACTTCCATTACGCCCATTTCAGTGATGATTAAGTCTACTTCACCAGCTGCTGTAAGTGGAAGATTACATTCTTTTAATATCTTTGGATTTCCTTTAACAGTATGTTCCATTGCAACTATAACTTTCTTAGCTCCTACAACTAAATCCATAGCTCCGCCCATTCCTGGTACCATCTTTCCAGGAATCATCCAGTTAGCTAGATTTCCCTTTTGGTCTACTTGTAATGCTCCTAATACAGTTGCATCAACATGTCCGCCACGAATAATTCCAAAGGATGTAGCACTATCAAAGAACATTCCGCCTTCTTTTATAGTTACATATTGACCACCAGCATTTACTATGTCTTTATCTTCTTTTCCTTCTTCAGGAGCTGGTCCTAATCCTACAAAACCATTTTCTGATTGGAAAGTAACATCCATATCTTCTGGAACATAATTAGCAACTAGAGTTGGTAAACCAATACCTAGGTTTATTACGTCCCCATCTTTCAATTCCTGTGCAACCCTTTTAGCAATGAACTCTTTTATTTGTTTCTTATCCATTACTTGTCACCTCCAACAATGTAATCAACAAATAATCCTGGAGTCACTACATCATTTTGATCTATTTCTCCAACTTCAACTATGTTTTCAGCTTCAACTATTACTAAATCCGCAGCTGTTGCCATTAGTGTATTGAAGTTTCTAGTAGCTCCTCTATAAACAACATTACCCTTCTTGTCCACTTTGTGACCTAGGATTAATGCCACATCTGCTTTTAGTGGTAGTTCTAATAAGTAAGTTTTTCCATCGATCTCTATCTTTTGTTTGCCTTCTTCAATAACTGTACCTACACCAGTTGGAGTCAATACTCCACCAAGACCTGCTCCTGCCGCTCTTATTCTTTCTGCAAGTGTACCTTGAGGGATTAAAGTTACATCCATTTCTCCTTCTGTCATTTGTCTTCCAGTTTCTTTGTTTGTTCCAATATGAGAAGCATATAGCTTTTTGATTTGTTTGTTAACTACCAATTTTCCTGAACCAATATCAACGAATCCTGTATCATTACAAATTAATGTTAAATCTTTAACTCCTTTTTCTACCAATGCATCAACAAGTTTGTGAGGAGTTCCACAACCTAAGAAGCCACCAATCATGATTGTCATACCATCTTTAATGTGACCAATAGCTTCATCAATAGTTACAACCTTATTCATAATATACACCTCCGTTTTTTTCAGCTTACAACTTTATTATACCACTTGTTAATATTTTTTCAATGTTTTTTTCTGAATTATTCCCCTTTTGTAAAAATTTTATTAACTAAACTAGGATACAAACCCTAAATTGTATCCTAGTGATTATTTTGATTTTTAATTATCTTCTAACTATTAGTGCTATACCTTGGCCTCCACCAATACATAGTGTAGCTAAACCTTGATGTGCATCTCTCTTTGCCATTTCATATAGTAGTGTAACTAATATTCTGGCACCAGATGCTCCTATTGGATGACCTAGAGCAATAGCTCCACCATTTACATTAGTCTTTTCAGGATCTAAACCTAATTCCTTAACTACCGCCAATGATTGGGCAGCAAAAGCTTCATTTGCTTCTACTAAATCTATATCATCAATAGTTAAATTAGCTTTTAGAAGTGCTTTTCTTGAAGATGGTATTGGACCAGTTCCCATTAAACTTGGTTCAACTCCTGCTGAAGCATAGGAAACTATAGTTGCAAGTGGTTTTATTCCCAATTCATCTGCTTTTTCTTTTGACATGATTACAAGTGCTGCAGCACCGTCATTTATTCCAGAGGCATTACCAGCAGTTACGGTTCCATCTTTTTTGAAAGCAGGTCTTAACTTAGCCATTCCTTCTATTGTAGAACCAAATCTTGGATGTTCATCTGTATCCACTATGATTGGATCTTTCTTTCTCTGTGGAACTTCTATTGGCACTATTTCATCTTTAAATCTTCCACTTTTTATAGCTTCCTCAGCTCTAAGTTGACTTTGTAGTGAGAATTCATCTTGTTCTTCTCTAGTTAAATTCCATTTTTCCGCTACATTTTCGGCAGTAATACCCATATGATAATCATTGAAAATATCCCAAAGTCCATCATGTATCATATAGTCAACTAATTTTCCATCGCCCATTCTTTGGCCCCATCTTGCGTCATTAAGTATATATGGAGCTCGGCTCATGTTTTCTGTTCCTCCAGCTACAATTATGTCAGATTCCCCAGCTAATATAGCTTGAGCTGCTAGAGCTACAGTTTTAAGTCCTGAACCACATACCTTGTTTACAGTAAAAGATGGTACTTCTATAGGGATACCTGCAGCAACAGATACTTGTCTGGCTACGTTTTGACCTAAACCAGCTTGCAGTACATTTCCAAATATAAGTTCTTCAACTTGATTTGCTTCTATACCTGCTCTTTTTATTGCTTCTTTTACAGCAGCTGTTCCTAAATCAACAGCTGAAACATTTTTAAAGCTTCCACCAAATGTTCCAATAGGTGTTCTAACTGCACTAGCAATAACAACTTCTCTCATAGTAAATACCTCCCATTTATTTGTTTTTAATTTTATTAACAGCTTTCGAGTATCACTATACTATCTAATGCAAGTTTAGTGCCAATTGTTTAGTACTATGTATTAAATATGATTTGTTAATAATTAAACAAACATCGTTATATATTTAACTCATTCTGATAATATTTTAACATATATTTATACTAAAAGCTAGTACTTATTATAAATAAAAAAGGCTTCCTTATAATATATTTAAATAGAAGCCTTCTTTGAAACTCTTAATATTATCTAATGTTTTGTAAAATAACGTCAATTATGTGTTTAGAAGCTTTACCATCCCCATAGGGATTTACTGCGTTTGCCATCTTTGTATATTCATTATGATCTGACAACAATAGATCTAATTCTCTAAATATATTTTCTTCTAGTGTGCCAACTAATTTTGCAGTTCCTGCTATTATTCCCTCTGGTCTTTCTGTCTCTTCCCTTACAACCAATACAGGTTTTCCAAGGCTTGGAGCTTCTTCTTGAAGTCCCCCTGAATCAGTAACAACAAGATGAGATTTTGCCATTAAATTTGTAAAAGGTTCATAATCTAATGGTTCAACCAAATGGATTCTAGGATGATTGTCAAATACCTTGTATGCAATATTTCTAACCTTTGGATTTAAATGTATTGGAAATACAACTTCTACTTCTTCGTATTTTTCTACAGCTCTTAAAACTGCATTAAATATGTTTTCCATTGGCTTTCCAATATTTTCTCTTCTGTGAGCAGTCATTAAGATGACCTTTTTGTTTTTAAAATCTATATTATTTAAAAGTTCTTCTTCAAATACATAGTCTTCTTTAATCACATGAAAAAGTGCATCAATTACAGTATTTCCAGTTACGAATATCTTTTCATCAGGATATCCTTCTCTAAGTAAATTTTGCCTATTTCTCTCTGTAGGAGCAAAATGAAAATCTGTCATAATACCTGTAAGCTTTCTATTTGCTTCTTCTGGATAAGGTGAATATATATTTCCGCTTCTTAGACCTGCTTCTACATGACCTATTTTCACCTTCTGATAAAATGCAGCCAACGCTCCTGCAAATACTGTTGTTGTATCTCCTTGAACTAGCAATAAATCTGGTTTAGTTTCAATAATAACTTCTTCTAAGCCCTTTAACGCCCTTGTAGTGATTTCAGTTAAGGTTTGTCCAGGTTTAAATATGTTCAAATCATAATCAGGTTTTATATCAAATAGATTAAGTACTTGATCTAACATCTGTCTATGTTGAGCAGTAACACATACTATATTTTCTATTTCTTCATATTGTTCCATAGTCTTCACTATAGGTGCCATCTTGATAGCTTCTGGCCTCGTACCAAATACGGTCAAAACTTTCATTTATATTCCTCCCTATTCTTCTTCCCTTTCTTCATTTTTTCTCTTTTCTACAAGCCCTAATCTCCTAGCAAGAAGTATAGTTAAAACAATCACTATTCCCGCAATTATAACAGCTTGTTTGCTATTTGCCTTTGCTATTAATACTGCTGAAAATCCAAATACTGCACTTATTGCATACAATATAAGAACTGTTTGCCTTTGACTAAGACCCCTTTGAAGAAGCTTATGATGCAAATGTCCTTTATCCGCTTCCATTATAGGTCTTCCATTTAATAGCCTTCTAAATATGGCAAAAGTAGTATCAAATATTGGTAATCCCAATATAATTATTGGAACTACTATGGCTATTGTAGCTACACTTTTCATTACACCTTCAATAGAGATTATAGATAGCATAAATCCTAAAAAAAGTGCTCCTGTATCCCCCATGAATATCTTTGCTGGATTGAAATTGAATGGTAAAAATCCTAAACAAGAACCAGCAAGAACAAGTGACATAATCATAATAGGTTCATACATAAATCTACTTGCCACAAAGAACAACGACATACTAGCTATAAGAGATACTCCTGCTGCTAAACCATCTAGTCCATCTATTAGATTAACAGTATTTGTAATTCCCACTATCCAAAATATAGTCAATGGTATAGAAAAGCCTTTAAGATACAATAGTCCCCCTTTGAAAGGATTGGTTATAAAATCTATTTTTATACCACCTATAACTAGGACTACAGCTGCGAGTATTTGAAATAATAATTTCATCTTAGGACTCAAATCTTTGGTATCATCTATTATTCCTGAAATAACAATAATACTACCTCCAATTATTATTGAAAATGTAGTCTTATCTAATGGCAAAAAAATTAGAATTGTAATAATTGTTGAAATGTATATTGCAAGTCCTCCCAATAGAGGAATAGGTTTTTTGTGTACTCTTCTTGCATCTTTTGGTATGTCTATGGCTTTTACTCTATATGCAATTTTCCTTGCAATGGGTGTCATTACAAAGGATAAGATTGTTGCTGTAATAAATGGTATTAGACAATTTTCCATATGTGATTCGCTCCTTTTATTCTTCACTAAATTTTACATTATCTTTATAGATTAGTCAACTTATTCCATTGTAAAAGTCTTCAATATACAAAACAAGGTGGAGCAAGCTCCACCCATTATTTTGTACCAAACAATCTGTCTCCTGCATCTCCTAGTCCGGGAACTATGTAGGCATGTTCATTTAGTTTTTCATCTATACTAGCAACATAAATATCCACATCTGGATGAGCCTTTCTTACTGCTTCAACGCCTTCTGGTGCAGCTATTAAATTCATCAACTTAATATGATTTGCTCCTCTGTCTTTTAAAAACTGAATAGCTGCCACTGCAGAACCACCTGTTGCAAGCATAGGATCAAGAACTATTAAATCTCTCTCATCAATATCTTGAGGTAATTTACAATAATATTCTACAGGCTTAAAAGTTTCAGGATCTCTATAAAGCCCAATATGACCCACTTTTGCTGCAGGCAGTAAATTAAGCATACCATCTACCATACCTAAACCTGCTCTCAAAATAGGTACAAGACCTAATTTTTTCCCAGCTATTACTTCAGATTTCATCTTAGAAACAGGCGTTTCTATTTCTATTTCCTCAAGGGCAAGATCCCTTGTCACTTCATAGGCCATAAGCATAGAAACTTCTTTTACTAGTTCCCTAAACTCTTTAGACCCTGTGTTTTTATCCCTTATAAAAGTCAATTTATGCTTTATTAAAGGATGATCCAATACTGTTACACTACCCATACACAAGTCTCCTTCCTTCTAGATTAAAATCCTTATACATTATACCATATACTTTCTCTCTATGTCAGAAATTTTATTAATTCTTCTTTCATGTCTTCCACCTTGGAAAATTGCCTTAAGCCATGTAGAAACAATTTCGATAGCCAAATCCCTTCCCACTACTCTTCCACCTAATGCTAACATATTAGCATTGTTGTGTTCTATACTCATTCTAGCTGAATAAGTATCACCGCATAGAGCACATCTAATACCTGGTACCTTGTTAGCAGATATAGATATTCCAATTCCAGTTCCACATACAATAATACCTCTATCTACTTCTTTGTTTTTAACAGCCTCTGCAACCTTTTGTCCAAACTCAGGATAATCTACAGAATCTAGGGAATTTGTTCCATAGTCAACATACTCTATCCCTTCATCTTCTAAATACTTCACAATAATTTCCTTCAATTCATATCCACCATGATCTGAACCAATACCAATTTTCATTTTCATTCCTCCTTATTAGGACGGAGGGACAGGTTCATTGTCCCTTTTTGTGGGACAGTGAACCTGTCCCCTTGTCCTATTATTTTTGCTAATGCTTTTTTTATATCTTCTAATGCTACCTCATAGGCAACTATTCCTCTTCCAAAAGGGTCTATCACATCAGATTCTACGCCATAGGCATATTCTTTTAGTGTATAGACTTTTTCCTTTAGATTCGGAAAATATTTAAGAAGTATTTCCTTATGCCCTTTAGTCATAGTTAATATCAAATCTGAATCCAATATTACACTTTGCTTAATCTGTTTTCCTCTGTGACCACTTAGGTCTATTCCTTCTCTACTCAATACTTCAATAGCTTCATCACTTGCACTTTGCCCCTCTGATGCATATAGCCCTCGAGATTGTACTTCTACATTTTCTATATTGTTTTTTTCTAGCATATCTTTAAGTATAGCTTCTGCCATAGGACTTCTGCAAGTATTTCCTGTACACACAAAGAGAATTCTTTTAACTTCATTACACATGTCTTATATCACCACCACAAGCTTTTTTCATTCTATTCATAATAGCAGTTCCAATTCCTTTAGTATCTATTCCTTCAGCTAATATTACATCTACATTTAAACTATCGAATTCTCTCAATACACTAAAAAGGTTTTGTGCTATAGTATCTCTTTTATTTCTACTTCCCACTACAAGTACACTACCTTCATCATAATTAGCCACTGTCTCCTCAGTAGCCATTATCCCTACTACTTTTCCTTCCAAAACCAATTGATGGGCATGATTTTTTATAGCAGTTGTGATGTTTTCAACTTCTCCATTATATACTACCATTTTTGCCTTTGGTGCATAATGCTTATACTTTTGTCCTGGAGACTTGGGAACAACATTATCTTTTAATATACTTTGGTCATATTCTACTTTAGGGAATATTTTAAGCAAGTCTTCTATAGTGATTCCACCAGGTCTTAATATAACAGGCACATCCATGGAAACATCCAGTACTGTTGACTCCACACCTATTCCAGTACTACCTCCATCTATTATCATGTCAATCTTATCACTCATATCTTCTATAACATGCTTTGCCTCTGTTGGACTAGGTCTTCCTGAAGTATTAGCACTTGGAGCAGCAATAGGGACACCCGAATGCTTAATAAGGCTAAGTGCCACATTGTGTTTAGGCATTCTTATAGCTACAGTATCTAATCCTCCTGTCAATTTATAAGACACTTTTTCGCTTTTATTAAATACCAAAGTAAGAGGACCAGGCCAAAATCTTTCCATTAAAAGCCTTGCCTTTTCATCTACCCTCTCAACCAGTGGATATACTTCATCTATACTAGATACATGAAGTATGAGAGGATTGTCCTGAGGCCTACCTTTAGCTATAAATATTTTATCTATTGCATTTTCATCAAAAGAGTTGCCACCCAATCCGTAAACTGTCTCAGTAGGAAAAGCAACAACTCCTCCATTTTTTATAATCTCTGAAGCCATCATTATAATTTTCTCATTAGGATTTTCTCTATTTACTTTTTTTATTATCGTCTTCAATTGTATCCCTTCTTCTTCATTAGCTTTTTTCTTCTAAATATATATTATACATGAATAATCACTTTTTAAATAGGAAATTTAGAAATTTTTTAGGAGATAAGGGTGTTCTTTATTTTATCAAATAAGAATAACATATAGTAAAAAGATAGGGAGGTAATTATGATAAACGTTCATACTATTACATTTATAGGTTTTTTTATAGGCGTTGTAGGAACAAGCCTAGGAGGCATACTGTCTACATTTATCAAAGTTTCAAACAACCGTTTTATAAGCATGCTTTTGGGACTAACTGGAGGATTTATGTTAAGTATTGCATCATTTCAATTACTTCCTGAATCCTATGTATTAGGAGGAATATGGCCAGAGTTATTTGGCATTATATTAGGAGTATTATTGATTGTTTTTATAGAAGAGAAAATTCCCAAAGATAATTACAATCCTATCCTTAGAAATAGTATTATTATGGCAATAAGTATTGGACTTCATAATCTCCCTGAAGGACTTGCTATAGGTTCAGCATTTATGGTAACAAACAAATTAGGACTAAGCTTATCAATAGCAATGGTTCTTCACAATTTACCTGAAGGATTGGCTATGGCATTACCTTTAAAATTATCTAAAGTATCACTTGGTAAAATATTATTAATCACTATGGCTGCAGGATTTCCTATGGGAATAGGTGCATTTTTAGGTGCTTATCTTGGCAATATTTCTAATTTATATATCTCCCTTTGCCTCTCTATTGCTGGAGGAACTATGTTATATATAGTATGTGATGATTTGATACCAAATGCCAAAGCTCTATATAGGGGAAAAGCCTCAACCATTGGAATTGTTATAGGATTTGCCTTAGGACTAATATTATAATGGACAATAAAGGAGACAAAGAACCTTGCCTCCTTGTCTCCGTGTCTCCCTATCCAACTTGTTTTAATTTTTCTGCTTGATCAGTGGTTATTAGTGCAGCCACCATTTCGTCTATATCTCCATCTAAGAAGTTTTCAAGTTTATATACTGTTAAATTGATCCTGTGGTCTGTAATTCTTCCTTGTGGGAAGTTATATGTTCTGATTCTCTCACTTCTATCTCCAGAACCAACTTGACTTCTTCTTTCTTGTGCAATTTCTGCATTTTGCTCTGTTATCATCTTGTCATAAAGTCTAGTCTTAAGAATCTTCATAGCTTTGTCTTTGTTCTTAAGTTGAGACTTTTCATCTTGACAAGAGATTACCATTCCTGTAGGAATATGAGTGATTCTAACAGCTGAGTCAGTGGTATTAACACTTTGCCCACCATTTCCTGAAGAACGGAATACATCCACTCTTATGTCACTTTGATTGATTTCAATATCGATATCTTCTGCTTCAGGTAGAACTGCTACTGTTGCTGTTGAAGTGTGAATTCTACCACCAGATTCTGTTTCAGGAACTCTTTGTACTCTGTGAACTCCACTTTCATATTTTAGTCTACTATAAGCACCTTTTCCTTTGATCATGAATATTACTTCTTTGAAACCACCAATACCTTGATCATTAGTGCTCATGATTTCAACTCTCCAGCCTTGTCTTTCAGCAAATCTAGAGTACATTCTGAAAAGATCTCCTGCAAACAATCCTGCTTCATCTCCACCTGCTCCAGCTCTTATTTCAACAATTACGTTTTTGTGATCATTAGGGTCCTTAGGGATCAATAACAGCTTTAACTCTTCTTCAAGTTTTGCAACCTTTTCTTCTAATTCACTTATTTCTTCCTTTAGCATATCCTTGAATTCATCGTCCAATTTTTCCTTTAACATTTCCTTGTCTTCTTCTAGTGTAGTCATAGCTTCATTGTATTCCTTGTATTTTAGAACTATAGGTTCCATTTCCCCATGTTCCTTGGCAAGTTTTTGCCACTCGTCCATATCTTCCATTACCTTTGGGTCTATTATCTTTTTGCTTAACTCTTTGTACTTATTTTCAATAAATGATAATTTTTCAAGCATATAATCACCTCAACAATTGATTTCCATATAATTTATTTAAATTTATCAAAAAACAAAAGCTCCTATTACTCCTGCAATTACTATAGCAAGAATGGGATGCAATTTCTTAAATGCTAGAAAGTAAAATAATACCACAGCTATTATTGCACTTTTTACATCTATAAATGCATTTCTAGCCACTGTAATACTAGCAGAAACTATAAGCCCTAATACTACCGGTCTAATTCCTCTAAAAGCCCAATCAACATAAGGAGAATCTTTAAACTTAGATAAAAAATGAGCAATTATTAGTATTATTACAATAGAAGGAAGCACTACGCCTATAGTGGCAACTACCGATCCCCAAACTCCTGCCACCTTATATCCTAAAAATGTAGCTGAATTTATAGCTATTGGACCTGGGGTCATTTCTACTACCGCCAGTATATCTATAAATTCTTTTGTAGTAAGCCAACCATGTATTTCTATTGTCTCCTTTTCTATAAGGGGAAGCATTGCATATCCCCCACCAAAACTAAATGCTCCTATTTTTAGAAATGAAAGAAAAAGTTTGAGTAATGTCATAATTTATTCTCCTTGCTTCTGAAATATCCAATAGATCCTATTGCCGCTACTAATATTATATATATTGGGCTAATATCTAATAATACAATCAATAATACTGTAGCCACAGAAATCGCCAAAGTAGTTTTAGTAATCTTCATAGTCTTTCCTATTTTGTACACAGCTGAAAAAATTAAAGCCGCTACTGCTGGTCTGATACCTAAAAATACTTTGTCTGCAATTTCATTTTGTCTGTACTTCCACAAGAATTTGACAATAGTTAATATAATTACAAAAGATGGGAGAATAGTTCCCAATGTGCAAATGAGTGCACCCTTAAGTCCATACATTTTATACCCTACATAAGTGCTAGTATTCACTGCTACAGGCCCTGGGGTTGCCTCAGCAATAGCTATTATATCCAAAAACTCTTCCATTGTAAGCCATTTATTTCTCTCTACAACTTCATCTTGAATAAGTGGAATCATAGCATATCCGCCACCAATGGTAAAAGCACCTATTTTAAAAAAGGTCATAAACATCTTGAAAAGCATATACAAACCCCCTAAGGCAAAATCCCTGCTACAACTCTATCAAGGCCCTGTAAATCTTTAATCACCTTTACATCTTTAAAACCTTCTTTTATAAAAATATCCTTCACAATTTCTCCTTGATCGTATCCTATCTCAAAGGCTAATATTCCACCCTTTATTAAATAGTCTTTACTCTCAGGTATGATTTTATTATAAAAATCAAGTCCATCCATTCCTCCATCTAATGCCCTTCTAGGTTCATAATCCTTAACTTCCACTTGAAGTTTTTCAATATCCTCAGTAGGTATATATGGAGGATTCGATACTATTATATCTATTTTTCCACCTAGTTGTAAAGGTTTTATTCCACAAAACATATCTCCCTTACATAGTACAACTCTATCATTTAAATTGTGTTTATTGATGTTTTTTTCTGTTACCTTTAACGCCACATCATCTAAATCAACAGCATATACTATAGAATTTTTTAAGTGATATGCAAGAGTCAAGGCAATACAACCACTACCCGTCCCCAAATCTACTATATTAATAGGTTTTTCTTGATACTTTTCTATAGCAGTATTAATAACCCAGTCTACCAATATTTCTGTATCTGGTCTGGGAACTAATACTCCTTCTTCAATATAAAAACTGAGATCATAAAAATCCTTTTCATTTAAAAGATAGCTTAGAGGATAGCCTGTTTTTCTATTATCTATATAATATAGAAACTTATCCACAATTTCCTCTGAAACAATTCTATCCCCATGTGTATAAAGATAGCTTTTGTCAACATTCAGTAGATAAGAAAGTATAAGTAGTGCATCAAGTGTAGGATTTAAATATTCTCTTTTACCTAATTTATCTACTCCAATTTTCAAAAGCTTTTTTATTTCCAAATGTCTGCCTCCTTATCATCTACCAATACTCCCTTTAATGCTGCAATTGCTACTTCTATTTGTTCTGCATCTGGTTCTCTAGTTGTTGCCAACTTTTGAAGTCCAAGTCCAGGGTAGGAAAGCATGTATGCAAGTTTACTATTGCTCCTACCAATAAGTCTATTTATCTCATAAGATATACCTGCTATCACAGGCAACATTAGTATTCTTACTAAAAATCTCTTTAATGGACTAGGCCATCCAAAAAAGCTTAATACCAAAATACTCACTATCATTACCATAAACAAGAAGCTAGTTCCACATCTTGGGTGAAGAATAGGATACTTCTTCACATTTTCTACAGTCAACTCTTCCTCTGCTTCATAACAGTGGATAGTCTTGTGTTCTGCACCATGATACTCAAATACTCTTGCCACATCTTCCATCTTAGAAATAGCCGTTACATATATTAAAAATATTATTATTCGTATAAGTCCTTCAATCAAATTCAAAAGTATAGGGCTATCTACGACCTTCTTAAATAGATTAGTCAAAAAAGTTGGAATCATCATGAATACAACCACAACCACTAGTAATGACAGTAACAATGTAAAAAACATTTCTAAATTCTCTGCCTTCTTTTTATCCTTATACTTGTTTTCAACATATTCTTCAAATTTAGACTTTTCATATTCTTCTTCTATAAACTCAGCTGAATACATTAGGGATTTTGTACCTATTACCATAGCTTCAACAAGTCCTACTACTCCTCTTATAAAGGGAAGTCTTAGGAATTTGTGCTTGGTACTAGGAGTATCAAGGGCTTCTTTTTTTACTTCAATTTCTTTGTTTGGCTTTCTAACTGCTATTGCAATATCTTTAGGTCCTTTCATCATAACCCCTTCAATAAGGGCTTGCCCTCCTATAGTGGTCATATGCTTCGGAACTCTATTTACATCCTTTATTTTCAAATAATCAACCCCTATCTATTTTAGTTAGGAGACAGAGAACCGTCCCCTGTCTCCCTCCAAATACTATTATATAAAAAATAAAGGCTAGATGTAAGCATCTAACCTGTCTTTTTAAAGAAATTATTTCAATCCATATTTCTTCTTGAACTTTTCTACACGTCCACCTTTTTCTGCGAATTTTTGACGACCTGTAAAGAATGGATGACATTCTGAACATACTTCAACCTTTAATTCTTCTTTTGTTGAACCTGTTTTAAAAGTATTTCCACAAGCACAGTATACTGTAGCTTCGTGATATTCTGGATGAATACCTTTCTTCATGATGCTCACCTCTCTTTAAATAACTAGTTTATAGGAATTTTCCAATTTACTATTTCAACTCGTACATTATAGCATAGAATAAAAATTATTTCAACTTTATACATAAATTTTCTTTTTCATTACATCTATAAATGTATCATTATTTTTTGTTTGAATCAAGTCATCGATTAAAAGTTCTAATACATCTTGAGTAGGAGCATTTCCCATGGCTTTTCTTATGGTCCATATAGTCTCTAACTCTTTTTGTGTCAAAATAAGTTCCTCTCTTCTAGTACCAGATTTGTTGATATCTATAGCTGGGAATATTCTCTTTTCAGATAGTTTTCTATCTAAATGTATTTCCATATTTCCTGTACCCTTGAATTCTTCAAATATTACATCGTCCATACGGCTGCCTGTATCTACTAGAGCTGTGGCAAGTATTGTTAGACTCCCACCTTCCTCTAAGTTTCTAGCAGCACCAAAAAATCTCTTAGGTCTATGTAATGCTCCAGGGTCTAATCCTCCTGACAATGTCCTACCTGTTGGAGGGATAGTCAAGTTATAAGCTCTTGCAAGTCTTGTAATACTATCAAGAAGTATTACTACATCCTTCCCATGTTCCACAAGTCTCTTAGCTCTTTCAAGAACAATTTCAGCTACCTTTGTATGGTGTTTAGGCTGTTCATCAAAAGTAGAATAAACTACATCACCCTTCACATTCCTTTGCATATCTGTAACTTCCTCAGGTCTTTCATCTATCAAAAGAACTATTATCTCCATTTCAGGATGATTCATAGCAATAGCATTAGCAATCATCTTAAGCAAAGTAGTCTTACCTGCCTTTGGTGGAGAAACTATCATTCCTCTTTGACCTTTCCCAATAGGTGCTATTAAGTCTATCATCCTCATAGATAAATCGCTAGAATTTACCTCTAGTTTTATCCTCTTATTAGGATATATTGGAGTTAATGAATCAAAATCTGGTCTCCTAACTGAAGTTTCAGGATGTTCTCCATTTACTTGTTTCACATATAGAAGAGCTTTGTACTTTTCTCCTTGTTTAGGAGGTCTTGTAATACCTGTTATTTTGTCACCAGTTTTTAGTCTGAATCTCCTTATTTGAGAAGGGGAAACATATATATCTTCATCTCCAGAAAGATAATTTTCTCTTCTTAAAAAACCATAACCATCTGTATGAATTTCTAATATTCCTGCAGCAAGATTTATATTATCCATCTGTTCTATTTCTTCGCTAACCTTATCAGGCAATACATCCATATTTATATCCTTAATATCTACTTCTCTTTCTTCATATCCATAATCAGCTTCCCTTTCTGCTTCCTGCTGTTTTAACGCATTGTTTTGAAGTATTAAATCAATAAGTTCATTTTTTTTGTATTTGTATGGGCTTTTAATCCCTAATTTATTTGCAATTTCTCTCAATTGGGTAATCTTCTTACCTTCTAAATCATTTTGGCTAACCAAAATTACACCTCCACATTTAATCTATAAGTTTTTGTGTTTTGGAAAATAACGAGATGAGAAAAAAGAAAGGGAAGTCCTGTAGGATAATCCCACAGGAACTATTTTGCATATTCAGGTTTTTTATCTAGCTTGTGAAGTGCTTCAACAAATCTAATTGTACCTGTTTCTGCTCTCATGACTACAGAGTAAGTCTTAGCCATGTTGTTTTCATAGAATCCAACACCTTTTAATAATTCTCCATCAGAAATACCTGTTGCAGCAAATAGTATTTCATCACCTTTTACTAAATCTTCAAGGGTTAATACTTTTTCTACATCAACACCCATGTCTTTACATCTTTCTCTTTGTTCATCATCCATTGGAGTAAGTTTTCCTTGAAGTTCACCTTCCATACATTTAAGAGCTGCTGCTGCCAACACTCCTTCTGGTGCTCCTCCTATACCCATTAGTACATCTACTCCAGAATGTTCAAAACATGTAGCTATAGCAGCTGCAACGTCACCATCTCCAAAAAGTTTGATTCTAGCTCCTACTTTTCTAACACTTTCAATTAATTCCTTGTGTCTAGGTCTATCTAATATAGTAACAGTTATATCTGAAATATCTTTGTTTAGTGCCTTTGCTACATTCATAAGATTTTCTTCCACTGAAGCATTTATATCTATTTTTCCTTTAGCCTTTGGACCTACTGCTATTTTCATCATATACATATCAGGTGCATGAAGCAAACAGCCCTTAGGACCTACTGCCACTACTGAAATTGAATTTGAAAGCCCCTTTGCTACTGAATTTGTTCCATCAAGTGGATCTACTGCAATATCAAGTTCTGGACAACCTTCAACAGCTTTTCCTATCCTTTCACCTATGTAGAGCATAGGAGCTTCATCCATTTCTCCTTCACCTATTACAACGGTTCCATCAATATTTAAAGTATCAAACATCTTTCTCATACCATCAACAGCAGCTTGATCAGCGGCATTCTTATCTCCTCTACCTAAAAATCTGGCACTTTCCAATGCTGCAGCTTCTGTTACTCTAACTAAATTTAAAGCTAGATTTCTATCCAATATAACCACTCCTTATTTTTGGACTAATCCTTCCCAATCCTTTAAGAACTTATCTATACCTGCATCCGTCATCGGATGACTAACCATTTGATTAAATATCTTATAAGGTACAGTAGCTATATGTGCTCCTGCCTTTGCAGCTTCAAGAACATGCATAGGATGTCTAATGCTAGCTGCAATTATCTCTGTTTTCATGTCATAGTTTTTATATATCTCTACTATATCTTTTATTATAGCCATTCCTTCATTTCCTATATCATCCATTCTTCCAACAAAAGGACTTACAAAGCTTGCTCCTGCCCTAGCAGCTAATAATGCTTGGCTTGGAGAAAACACTAATGTAACATTGGTCTTAATATTTTCCTTAGATAACACACTTACTGCCTTCAATCCCTCACTAGTCATTGGAATCTTGATAACAATATTTTTATGAATTTTGGCTAATTCTCTTGCTTCTTTAATCATACCTTCACTTTCAAGAGATATGACTTCAGCACTAATTGGTCCGTCTACAATATCAGTTATTTCCTTTATTACTTCTTCGAAATCTCTTCCTTCTTTAGCAATAAGAGATGGGTTGGTAGTTACTCCACATATTACTCCCCATTCATTTATCTCTTTTATTTCCTCTACATTAGCTGTATCAATAAAAAGCTTCATTTCTAACCTCCTACGCCCTTCCTGCTGAACCAAATATATGCATCTTATCCATGATAATTTCTTGCATTCTAAGTCTAGCTGGTCCTAAAATCTTTCTTGGGTCAATATTATCTGGATTTTCTTTTAAGAAGTCTTTAACTCCTTGAGCAAAAGCAGCTCTTATATCTGTATCAATATTTACCTTGTTGATTCCTAGATACACAGCATTTTTAATACTTTCTTCAGGAACTCCACTTGAACCATGTAGTACTAGAGGAATATTTAGTTTCTCTTTTATAGTTTTTATCCTATCAAAGTCTAATTTTGGTTCTCCCTTATATACTCCATGAGCAGTTCCAACAGCAATAGCCAATGAATCAACTCCAGTTTCCTCAACAAATCTTACAGCTTCATCTGGGTCTGTAAATGTTGCTTCCCTTTCAGTTACAACTATATGATCCTCTGTTCCTCCGATTTTGCCTAGCTCAGCTTCTACAGAAACTCCAACTGAATGAGCAATATCAACTATTAATTTTGTCTTTGCGATATTTTCTTCCAATGGAAATTTTGAAGCATCTACCATTACTGAACTAAATCCATGTCTTATACATTTGATTACTTCTTCAAAATCTGTACCATGATCAAGATGTAGTGCAACTGGAACACTTGCGTTTTCAGCTGCTACCTTGCCTAATGCTGCTATATACTCTATACCAGCATATTTAATTCCACCTTGACTAGCTTGAAGAATAACTGGTGATTTTGTCTCTTCAGCTGCGGCTATAATAGCTTGAATTATCTCCATATTGTTAATATTAAAAGCTCCTACCGCATAACCATTTTTATGCGCTTCTTGTAAAATCTCATTTCCTGTAACTAGCATTTTAAAGCCTCCTTTTAATATTCCACATCTATTATATCATTTTATCCACTATTTACACAAAAGATTACTAACCCTTTATATCTTTATTTTTTTCAAATAGTGAATCTATGAATGTGATATTATGTAATTGTAAATGTATTTTTTCTTTTCTCTTAAGTACATTTAAATCTTCATTAGTTTCCGCAAAAATTATCTGAACGCTATTACAATCACTACACTTCAGTTCTATTCTATCAGAAAAAAACTCCAAAGTCATGTTTTTGTTTCCGCACTCACAGGATATCTTTCCCTTTTCATCTAATTCCTTCAATTTATTTAAACAAGCAATAACAATATCTAGGTTATTGAATTTATCCTGATATTCTTCATTACTAATCAAATCATCTAGTCCTATATTTTTTATATTTAAAGGAGAACTAGCCCCCTCATTACTCCCTATATAACAAGACTTAAGATTCCCTATACATCTATACAAATGGTCTTCACAAAAAAGCTCTCTAGCACTCAATCTATAGAAATGTCTTTGGCCACATGCAAAACATTTTATTCCAAGATAATATTTTTTATGATCTACAGTTTTTAAAATAGCATTTGTTTCGCCACAGGTGCATTTAAATTCATGATTTATTTCCCGGGAAATATTAAACAAATTTAAATCGTATTTTGCTATCTTTCCACATGAACTACATCTAACAAGTAGAGTTTTGTTGCTATTAATTACCATTTCAGCACCTCCTCTACTTATTTTATTCTCCATAAAACTATTAATTCCTTCTATAATTTTAAAAAAGTTATATAAAGAAAAAAAAAGATCTAGTTAACAAGTTAACTAGATCCTAATTATTTTATTTTAATGGTTTTAGGCTAAGGATTTCTCTTGCTTCAGCAGGTGTTGCTACTTCTCTGCCTAATTCTCTTGAAATCTTTGCTACCTTTTCAACTAATTCTGCATTTGATTTAGCCAATACACCTTTTTCTAAATATACATTGTCTTCAAATCCTACTCTTGCATGTCCACCCATGATGATAGCAGCTACAGCCATTGGTAGTTCGTGTCTACCAACTCCAGCTACTGTCCAAGTTGAACCTTCTGGTATACTTTCTACCATATAAGATAGATCTCTTACAGTTGCATTCATTTGTACACCAAGTACAAAATCAAAATGCATTGGAGCTAATATATGACCTTGTTTGTGATATCTTACTGCTAAGTCAACCATTCCCTTGTCAAATACTTCTATTTCAGGCTTAACTCCTTTTTCATTCATAACTTTTGCAAAATTCTTAATAGTTGTTTCAGTGTTAACAAATATTTCGTCTCCACCAAAATTCAATGTTCCACAGTCTAATGTTGCCATTTCTGGTAGTAGTTCTACTGGTTGAAGTCTTTCTTCATCAGTCATTCCTACTGCTCCACCTGTTGATGGTTGGATGATAACATCAGGACATCTCTTTCTTATTTCCTCAATACAAGCTCTAAATCTTTCCCTATCTTGTGTTGGAGTTCCATCATCTTCCCTAACATGAAGGTGGATAATGCTTGCTCCCGCTTTGTAAGCAGCTTCTGCTTCTCTACCTATTTCTTCAACTGTATAAGGTACCGCTGGATTGTTTTCCTTTGTTACCTCAGCACCACATATAGCTGCTGTTATGATTAACTTTTCCATAATATCACCTCACAAAATATTTATTTTATAATTACTTTCTTTGTTTGTCTTTTGGTACTACACAAGTTCCTACAGCCTTACATACTACAACTGGCTCTTCTAGTATGTCACAAGCTGAATCATTAATATCTGGTCTTGGAGCTATAACCTTTCTTGCTTCAAATACCATCTTTCTTGAGCTGTTTCCAACTTTAGTTATTTCACCTACTGCTTCAATATAATCCCCTGCAAATACTGGAGCTGTAAATTGAACATCTTCATATCCAACAAATAGACCTTCGTCTCCATCATGTTGAATAAGTAATTCTGTAGCAACATCTCCGAATAATTGTAACATCTTAGCACCGTCAACAAGATTTCCACCGTAATGTGCATCCCCTGCACTCATTCTTACTCTAATCATAGCTTTTTCCATATGTATTACCTCCTATTTTTTTAATAATCGCATTTCAACAATTAATATTATATCATAAGGATTATTTCTTGGCTATAGATATTGTTTGTTATTTAACAAAGGTAAGATAAATTGTAACCATTTTGTAGTTATTTATTTCTAACACTATGGTAAAATTTTGTTATATACTTATCTGTAGGGGGTGAATTTTTGGGTGGATTAATTGTTTTAAATAATGTAAGAAAAGTATATAAGATGGGGGATGAAAAAATAGTAGCATTAGACAATATAAGTCTTTCTATTGATGAAAAAGAATGCATCTGTCTTTTAGGAACTTCTGGTTCTGGTAAGAGTACCCTTTTGAACATGGTTGCTGGGCTAGAAAAGCCTACAAAAGGAGAAATAATAATTGACAAAAATCATATAGAAAAGATGAACGAAAAACAACTAGCTAAATTTAGGCAAATGTATATAGGTTTTATATTTCAATCCTACAACTTGATTTCAACCCTATCAGCCATGGAAAATGTAAGTCTTCCTCTTACCTTCAGAGGAATACCTAGACAAGTTAGGGACAAGCGAGCAAAAAAGATGTTAGAAAACGTTGGACTAGGTAGTAGGCTAAATCACAAACCTTCTGAGATGAGTGGTGGTCAACAGCAGAGAGTTAGTATAGCTAGGGCCTTTGTAGGAAATCCAAAGATAGTCTTTGCTGATGAGCCTACAGGAAACTTAGATACAAAGACCACTTTCGAAGTAATGGATTTGATGACTTCCATGGCAAAAGAACATAATCAAACTCTAATTATAGTCACCCACGATACGGAAATATCAGATTATGCCAACAGAGTTGTCTATATTAGAGATGGTAACATTGAAAAAATTACTGAAAATATTATTAAGGGGGAATCCCAAGTATGAAAAAGTTTTTGAATTTATTTCTTATAATTGTTTTAGTAGTTAGTTTTTTACCTAATATTTCTAATGCTGATAGAGATGATGATAAAATTGATACTACAAAACTCATGCCTTTATTAAATGTAGAAAATAGTTCTATACCGCAAGGTCATGCAGGAAGTACCATCACCATTCCTCTTACAATTAGAAACAAAAGTTCATATTCAGCTAGAAATGTAGTTATTACTCCAGAATTTATAGCAGAAGATAATCCATTTACTTTCAATGACTTAAGCTTTACACAAACTATTGACAAAATAGATGGAAAAGGTTCTAGAAGTATTAACCTAAAACTTGCTATAGCGCCAGGAGCAACTGAAAAAAATTATCCTATAAAGCTTAACTATACTTATACTAACGGTTGGGACAATCCAGGCTCTTCAAGCGAAATCATATACGTTAGAGTCATTAACAAAAATGTACCACCAAGAATAGTAATAAGCAAAGTAGATATATCTCCTGAGAGCATTAATCCTGGAGATGAAGTAACTGTAGGATTAAACATTGAAAACAAAGGCTCTATTGATGCAAAGGATATTAAGTTTACACTTGATGGACTATCTAATGAAGGTTTCGTGATGGCAACTGGTTCAAACATTAAATATCAGCCAAAACTATCAGGAAGTGGAGTTGGATACATCAAATTTGACTTAAAAGCTTCTAAAAAAATTCCTAGAGGCGGACACGGTCTTGATCTTAAGATATCCTACAAAGATAGCCAAAACAAAGAATATGAAGATAGCCAAAAGTTCTTCATAAACATAGACGAAAAGTCAGGAAAAAACTCAAACATATTAATCGAAAACATAAGCTATCCAGAAGGTACAGTAAGGCCTGGAACAAATTTCACCATAGGCTTTGACGTGAAAAATGTAGGAGAAATAGATGCAAATAATGTGAAAGTTGTAGTAGAAAGTCCAGACCCAGCAGTAATACCCAAAACTGCAACTACAAAAAAAATAAATAAATTAGCCCTTGGAGAAAGTGCAAATTTGACATATGTACTATCTCCAACTGATGAAGCAACTAGCAAAAATTATCCTATCAATATAACAATTGAATACACTGATGAATTAAGTACAGGCGAAGATAAATATATAGTAACCCAATACTTAGGAGTATATGTGGAAAAGAAAGGAGAAGGTAATGCTAAAGGAAAGCCAAAGCTAATAATAGATAAATATAGCTTTGAACCTACTCTTGCAAAAGCTGGTGAAAACTTCACCATGAATCTATCATTTTTCAATACAAATAGCAAAAAGGCAGTTAAAAATATAAAAATTTCTCTAGTTGTAGATGAAAAAACCGAGCAAAGTGGAAATGTATTTACTCCAGTAGGAAGCAGTAATACCTTCTTTATTGACTCTATACCACCAAAGGGAAGAGTAGCAAAATCTATAACAATGTTCACCGTTCCAGATGCAAAACCAAAATCCTATACCATAACAGCTAATTTTGAATATGAAAATGCTGATGGAGAAGAATTTACTGCAACAGAATTAATCGGCGTACCAGTAGTACAACAGTCTAAACTAGATGTTGGAGAAATAAGCATTCCTCCAGAAGTATTTATTGGTGAACCAACTCCAATGTTTGTGGAATTCTACAACACTGGTAAAGTCACTCTATACAATACTATGGTTAGAATAGAAGGAAATTTCCAAACTGAAAATGGAAATTATTTTGTAGGAAATTTCGAATCAGGTTCAAGTGAAAATTTTGAGGGAACAATAATCCCTAATGATATGGGAGAATTAAAAGGCAAGATCATCTTTTCCTATGACGATACCTCTGGAGAACATGTAGAAATAGTGAAGGACTTCTCTATGAATGTAATAGAAGCTCCTCCTATGGAAGATTCCTTAGAAGAAATGCCTCCAGAAAAAACAAGTTTGTTTAAAAAGAAAGGTTTCTGGATTACAGTTATCATAGCCCTTTCGGTAGGAGGATTTTTCTTCTATAAGAAGAGGAAAAAGAAAAAGGAAGGTATGGCATTAGATGAGTAGTATTGATTTGATCTCCATGGGCGTAAAAAGCCTATGGAGAAGAAAACTCAGAACCTTTCTTACTATTTTAGGCGTAGTCATAGGAACTAGTTCCATAGTAGTAATGCTCTCCTTAGGATTTGGGATGAGTGAAACTTTTAAAGCACAGATAAGTGAAATGGGAAGTTTAAATATCATAACCGTATACCGAGGATACTATGGTGGATACAACGATCCTGGTATGGGAAATAAGAAACAAGTAGATTTAGATGACAAGGCCATAGGAAAATTCTCTAAACTAGACGGTGTAGAAGCTGTAACTCCTGTGGTAGAAACAAACGGAAAACTAGTAGATGGAAAATATACAACCTATACTAGCATAAAAGGTATTGACCCTAAAAACATGGATAAGTTTGGCTTTAAGCTTGCAGATGGTAGACTTCTTAGAAGTGGAGATGAACTTTCAGTTGTATATGGTGGAGAAATAAAACAAATGTTTAATGATGAGAATTCAAGATATGGAAGTACCAAAGAACCTAATATCGACCTTATGAAAGACAAGATAATATTCACCTTTGACATGGAATATGGAAGCAAAAGAAGAGGCCCTTCTATAGAAGTAGATAATCAAAAGAAACCTGACTATAAAACTTACAAAATTAAATCAGTAGGAATTTTAGCTGAAGGTGATTGGGAAAAAGCATACTCTGTTTATATGCCAATTGACCAAGTAAAAAAACTTATTCAAGAAAAAAACAAAGCAGAAGGAAATAAGATTAGTCCAGAAGAAAGAAAACGTCAAAGAGGATATGAACAAGTACTTTTATATGTACCAGATATAAATAAAGTAACCGAAGTTCAAAACCAGCTAAAAGATATGGGGTACAACGCCAGTAGTTTAACCGATTACTTAGAAAGTATGAAAAAGACTTCAGGAGTAATACAAGCCATACTGGGTGGCATTGGTGCAGTGTCCCTTTTAGTAGCAGCCATAGGTATAACCAATACCATGGTCATGAGTATATACGAAAGAACAAAAGAAATAGGTGTAATGAAAGTAATAGGTGCATCCCTTAGAGATATAAAGAGATTGTTCCTATTTGAATCAGGAATGATCGGACTATTAGGTGGTATAGTCGGAGTGACTCTAAGCGGCGGACTATCCTTTTTACTAAACAAACTGGCCCCACGCTTAGGAGATTTTGTGGGAACAGGTGCTGAAACAAAGATAAGTATCATCCCTATATGGCTCATATTTGCATCTATAGGTTTTGCAACTTTTATAGGACTATTATCAGGATACTATCCAGCAAGAAGAGCAATGAACTTAAGTGCACTAGAAGCAATAAGAACAGAATAAAATAGGAGACAGAATATATTCTGTCTCCTATTTTCCCTTCTTTGTAACTATTTTTAATTCAACTATTTCATCACTTTCTAATTTTACATTTGCATATTGACCTAATCTCAAGCCATAAATATCAACTATTTTTCCATCAACTTTTATAAAAGCAGATTTCATTATATCATAGGTTTCCTCTTTTCCATTTTCCATACCTATAATTAACTGTGGCTCATCAGAAATTAAAATGCCTTTTATATACCCTTCATCTTCGCCTTTTACCGACATTGCATCCACATCTGTAACAAGACCATTCGCAAGGTTTATATTTACAACATCTTTTCTTCTTAATTGTTCAAAATTAGCTTGACTACCATTTCTCATGATATTTACATTTTTATCTAATGTATATTCATGTTCTGATCCATCTTCTCTTTCAACTACTAGTAAATAATCATCTTCTATATTTTTCTCTACTATAGTCCCTTTTAGAGAGCCATTTAAGCTTTCAACCACAATTTTTATTCCTAAATTATTAATAACTTCCACTTTTACAGTATCATTCTCCCTTAGTGTAAATAAAAGAGAGGATTTTCCATTAACCAAAACTTTAGTATCTTCAGCTAAATAAACAGTCTTAACCGTATTATCATCAGACTCTAATTTTATGCTTGGATTAGCTCCTAAATTTACTCCTAGAATTTTGCCTGACAAAATATCATTGGTACTTTCACTTTCAATGCTTGATAGGATATTACCTTCTTTTACTGTAATCTTAACAGTCATTCCCTTTTCAAGACTCTCTTTGGTACTTGTATTGCCATTTACAGTAATACTAGTATTTGAAACTATCTTATAAGAATCTTTTTTATCTATACTTTCAATAATTACAAAATCTCCTGCTTTTGCAACAATATTTCCTAGAATTTCATTTCCTTCTGGTTTTACATTTAATTCTATAGGCAATGGTTGTACTTCTGTATCTTCTACAGGGGGTTGTACTGGTTTAGGTTCAACAACAGGTAATTCCTTTTGAGGATTCTTATCCATATCTGCATTGGCTAAACTAAGCATTTTAGCCATAGCACCTCTAGTAATAGGCTGAAATGGATTAAATTTCCCTTCACTATCTCCCTTGCTGTCTAGAATTTTCTTTTGAATAAGTATATGCAAATATGGGCAAGCCTTGTCAGGAATCCACTCTGCATCCTTAAACAACAGTACTCCTCCACCTTTTCTAGCCTCTTCTTCAAGACCCATGGCACGTACCAAATAAACACATACTTCTAATTTTTCAGCATCAGTAGCCTTTCCATCTTTGAAATAGGTATTAGTTACAAGGTCTTCATATACTATTTCCTTATACAATGCAAAAGACAAAATATCTTTTTCCCCTTCGCTTAGTGGAAATTGTTTTACAAAATTATCATATTTATTTCTAGCAACATCCAAATCTTCTTTTGTATAATCCATAAGTTTTGACACCATAGTCAAAGCCTGTATTTTATTAACATTTCCACCAGGTCTAAACGTTCCATCATTGTATCCATACATAAAACCTTGTTTCACTACATCTTCTACATATTCCTTCGCCCAATGATTTTCATCTACATCTGTGAACATTATCTGAGCAAGTGAAACATTTGATATCACTAGTGATAATAGCAATATTAGGGTCAAAACACGAGAAAATTTCCTTTTCACTAAAAATCCCCCTTTCTCTTCCTAAGATAATATTCTACAAAAATACAATTATTCCTCTATTTATTATTATATTCTTTACAAGCTCCAATAAATTCTCTAAATAGTGGATGACATCTTGTAGGTCTAGACTTGAATTCTGGGTGGAATTGAACAGCAACAAACCAAGGATGATCCTTTAGTTCAACTACCTCTACTAGCCTTTCATCTGGAGATATTCCACTTATCACAAGACCATTTTCCACCATCTTGTCTCTATATTCATTATTGAACTCATATCTATGTCTATGTCTTTCATATATTAGTTCGTCTTTATATGCTTCTTGAGCTTTAGTTCCCTCAGTTAATTTACATGGATATAAACCAAGTCTCATAGTTCCACCTAATACATCTACATCCTTTTGTTCTGGCATAAGATCTATAACAGGAGTAGTTGTATCTGGCTTTAACTCTGAACTATGAGCATCCTTAAGGCCCACTACATTTCTAGCAAACTCCACTACAGCCATTTGCATTCCAAGGCATATTCCAAAATAAGGGATATTGTTTTCCCTAGCATATTTCACTGCAGAAATCTTCCCTTCAATTCCCCTATCTCCAAAGCCACCTGGAACCAATATTCCATCTGCATCTTCTAATAACTCATGAGCATTTTCATCAGTTAAATCCTCAGATTGAATCCAATTGATATCTACATCTACATCATTTTCAATACCTCCATGTCTTAATGATTCAGCTACAGACATATAGGCATCCTTTAACTCTACATATTTTCCTACCAAGGCAACAGTTACTTTTCCTTGAGGATTTTTTACCTTTTCTACTATGCTTCTCCATTCACTTAAATCTAAGCTATTGCATTTAAGATTTAAGTGATCGATAACTAATTGTGGAAGTCCTTCTTCCTCCATCATTAGTGGTACTTCATAAAGAGTTTGTGCATCTAAGTTTTGAATAACTTCATTTGGTTCTAAATCACAGAATAAAGCTATCTTTTCCTTCATATCCTCAGAAATAGGTCTTTCTGTTCTACAAATAAGCACATCTGGTTGAATTCCTATACTTCTAAGTTCCTTTACACTGTGTTGAGTTGGTTTAGTCTTTAGTTCTCCTGCCTTTGTTAGATAAGGAACTAATGTTACATGAATATACATGCAATTTCCTCTACCAACATCACCTTTAAATTGTCTTATAGCTTCTAAGAAAGGTAAACTTTCGATATCACCTACAGTACCACCTATTTCTGTGATAACAACATCTACTTCTTTTTCTTTTTCAGCTCTTCTGATTCTTTCCTTTATTTCATTTGTTATATGGGGAATTACTTGAACTGTTCTTCCTAAGTATTCTCCCTTTCTCTCTTTGTTTAATACTGACCAATAAATTTTTCCTGTGGTAGTATTACTGTTCTTACTTAAGTTAATATCTATAAATCTTTCATAGTGGCCTAAATCTAAATCAGTCTCTCCACCATCATCTGTAACAAATACTTCCCCATGTTGATAGGGACTCATAGTTCCAGGGTCTACATTTATGTATGGATCAAATTTTTGTATAGTAACTTTAAGACCCCTACTTTTTAGAAGCTGCCCTAAGCTTGCAGCTGTAATACCTTTACCTAGTGATGAAACAACTCCGCCCGTAACAAATATATACTTGGTAGGCATATATAAAAACCTCCTTATTTTTAGTACATTAACTATAGTATTTTATCGCAACGGTAATAATATGTCAACAAAATGAAACTATTAAAAAATAGGCTATATCTACATCGTAACCGTATTGTAATATATTAATACCCAATTTTGTAGTATAATCTATTTAAACTATTCTATGGAAGGAGAGATAAACAATGAAAAAATCGATATCACTATTATTGTCGATTGCACTACTACTAACAACTTTTACACCTAGTCTAGCAAGTTCACAAGATGATTTCTATAAACAAGCTGGCGAAATACTAGGTAATGTAAAAGTATTGCAAGGTAATGCAAGCGGAGACTTGATGCTAAATAATTATCTTAATAGGCAAGACATGGTAGTTCTAGTTAGTAGACTATTTAAAGAGGAATCTGTAGCTAGAAATAGTTCAGCAAAAATTCCTTTTAAAGATGTAACCAATTCTTTTTACAAACCATATATATCTTGGTCTGTAAATAAAGGTCTTATAGTTGGTAAAACTGAAACAAAATTTGGTTTTGATGAAACTGTAACAGTTCAACAATTGCAAACAGTACTTCTAAGAGCACTAGGCTATAACGAAGAAGCAAAAGATTGGGCAAATGTACCAACATTTGCATCTGGATTAGGCATCATGGACAATATTGACGTACAACCAAATGATGTTTTAATAAGAGGTCTAATGGCTTCTATGACTGTAAATGCCTTAAGAATAAACAAAAAAGGTACTAACACAACATTAGCTGAATCACTTAACTTAAATATACCTAGTCCTTTCAATGTAGAAAGTGCATATACCATTAATAGAGATACACTAAAAGTTGAAGGTATAGCTACTGGTACTAACACACTAAAGCTACACATAAAGCCAATATCCAAAGGAATAACAGCTGGAGAAAAATCAGTAGATGTAGCCCTTCAAAGTGACGGAAGATTTTCAGTAGAAGTTAAAGGCCTAGAAAGTGGTGAATATAGTTATGCTTTCACTAATGGTAGCTACTATACAAAATATGAAAACTTTAATATAAAAGAACTTCCACTTGAACTAGTAGATATAAAAGCTGACAACTTAAAGGAAATAAAGTTAACATTCTCAAAAGCTATAGACAAAAGTACTGCTTTATTTACTAGCAACTACTATACAAATGCTGGCAATATAAAGAAAGTAAGACTTGAAGATGGAGACAGACAAGTGGTTTTGACATTAGCTGATAATTCAACTATGATCAATCAAAAAAAATACAACTTATCCATTTATAAAATCAAGTCATTAAATGGAGAAGAACTATCTATAAAAGATGAAGAATTCACTGTTTTTGACAATGCAGTACCAAATGTAGAAAAAGTAAAACAACTTGGAAATAAAATGTTAAAAATATATTTTTCAGAACCTATAAAACCTGCAAGGAATTCAAACTTTACCATTGATGGAAAAAGATTTTCTGGTTCTGTAAGAAATGAAGACAATATTGTTTACTTGACTTTCTATACTACATTAGATGAGGGAATGCATACTCTAACTACTAACTATATAGAAGACTATGTAGGATATAAATCCGTTGAAGAAGCAATACCTTTTGAAATAATCAAAGACACTGAAGCTCCAAAACTAATAGAAGCAAGAGCAACACTAGAAGAAGTAACATTAACATTTGATGAAGAAATAGATACTAATACAGCTTCAAGAAATAATTTCTATTGGAAATATGGGTCATTAAAAAGATATCCAACACAAGTAAAAGTATCTGGCGAAGAAGTTATACTAGATTTTTCAAACAACAAACTCCAAGCAAACAAAAAAGAAACCATATACGTAGATGGAGTAGCAGACTACTCAGGAAACAAGCTTAGATATGGAGAAATAAACGTAGTACCAGCAGTAGATTTAAGTACTCCAGAAGTAGTAAGCATCAGGGTTTCTGATAATGGAAAAGAAATAAATGTATACTACAACAAAAATGTAGTAGCTAACAACAGAAGTTTCTATACCATAAAAGATAAAGATAATAAACTAATAAGTATTAAGGATATAACAGGTTCTGGTAGAGAATATAAGATTGTACTATTTCAACCATTGCCAGTAGGTACAAATACATTAACCATACAAGGAGTGTACGACACTACAACTCTAAAAAATGTAATATATCCATATACAAAAACTATAGACATGAAAGACTTAACACCACCAAGAGTTATTAGTCACTCAGGTAAAGATAGACAAATAACACTTCAATTTAGCAAAATAATGGACATGAGTACAATTACAAATCCAAACAACTATTTAGTTAAATTTGGTAATTTCAGAATGTTTTTGCCACAAGACACTCAATTTGACACTTTAAGTGATGGAAAAATGCTAATGATTACTCTTCCAGAAACTATTGAAGGAAAAGAAGTAAAAGTCGGTACATCTGGTAATTTAACAGAAATTCAAATACTAGGAGTTAAAGATATATCCGGAAATTTAATAGAACCAATAACGCTTAATTTTACTTCATATACAACAATGAAGGGAAAAGCAATAGATTTCTATCAAACTGAACCAGGATACCAAGCAGTGTATGAAGATCCTAATGAAATAAAGATAAAATTTGATCAACCAATAGTAGATGCTAAGCCAGATGACTTTTCAATACATGGAAGAACCATATATGATGTAATTGTAGATGGTTCCGAGGTCATCACCCTAAGACTTGATAATTCAAATAGTACAGAACCACCTACATTGTCTATAAAAAATACAAACAAAATGAAAACTATGATAGAGCTTGATGTTCAAGGTGGAACAATAAATATACTAGACAAAGTAGCACCAAGAGTTAAAGATGATAATTATCATCTAAGAACTAATTATAGTACTATAGAACTAACTTTTACTGAAAAACTCCAAGATGAACTAAAATCACTATTCGCTCGTGATTTAATCATCATAGATCCTAGTGGAAATGTACTTTCGGATTCTAGTTACTCTACTAGCCTAAGTAGAGATTACTGTACAATAAATATAAAAATAAACAATAAAGAAAGTGGTTCTTATAGAATAATGATAAAAGACAAGCCAGATTTTATCATGGACAAAAGTGGCAACAGAACAGAATCTGGTGGACAATCTTTCTACGCCGACTAAAACTATCAGTGCTGAAGATCAGATTATTAAAATATTAAACAATAAAACCAGCCAAATTGGCTGGTTTTACTTATCTTATATTTTAAACTTTGCAACCATACTATTAAGCTTTTCAGCTAATTCAGCTTGATTCTCTGCAGTAATAGCTATTTGATCTGCCCCTTGAGCTATTTCATTCATGCCACCAGCTATACCTACTGTATTTTCACTTGAGCCTTCAGCATTTTTAGCTATGGTTTCTACAACTTGACTCAATTGAGTCATAGTAGCAGTTATCTCTTGTGTCATTGAAGCAATATCTTGTGACATATTGTTAACAAAATTAGAATCCTCAACATTATTATCCAAAGTAGTAATAAATGCATCATAATCCTTCATTACTTTCTCATCCATAAACTCTAGTACTTCTTTAGTATTACTTGCTAAATTTCCAGTAGCTTCTTGAACCTTCAATATAGTACTTTCTATTACACCTACAGTTTCTGATGATTGTTCTGCCAACTTCCTTACCTCTTCTGCAACTACTGCAAATCCTCTACCATTATCTCCTGCTCTAGCTGCCTCTATTGCTGCATTTAATGCCAATAAATTTGTCTGCTCAGCAATATCTGATATTGCTTGTGCCATAGCTTTTATTTCTTCAACTACCTTAACATCTTCTATTGCCTTCAAAATATTTCTTTGTTTTTCATCATACAATTTTATAGCTGCATCCCTAGATGCACCACTTACTTCTTTAGTTTTTACAGCTTCATCTCTTATTTCAAAAGACTTATTATTTCCTTCAGAAGCACTTGTTGCAAGCATTTCCATACTTGATGTCACTTCCTCTACTGAAGCTGACATCTCTTCCGTAGCAGCACTTGCATCTTGCATTCCTTGTGCTATTTGATCTACAGAGTTATTTATTTCAATAAACTTAGCATTGATTTCTTCAGTAGTAGCTGAAAGTTCTTGGCTAGAAGCACTTAAATTTTGAGTTTCACCGATTATATCTCCTACAAGAATCCTTAAGTTTTCCTGTATATGTTTCATTGCTTCTATAGTATCTCCAAATTCATCTTTTCTGTCATTTTGAATATCTTCTGTAAGATCATAATTTGCTAAAGAATTTGCATATTTTTGAATTCTCTTAAGTAATGCCATAATACTACTAGACATATACATGCCGAAAACAATGGTAATAACTAAAGAAATAATAGACATTGTATTAACTATTCTCTTAGACTTATTGAAAATTTCTTCGTTTTTAATAATTATTTCTTCAGAACTTTTTTGATTCATATCAACTATTTTATGTAATTCACTTATAGCTATATCCCTAACTTTTATACTCTCACCATATTGCTTCCCTGCAAGATCATAATTTGCTGATTGACTTAATTTAATAATAGATTCTACATTTTTCTTATATTCATCATAATTAGTTTTAAAAACATTAAATATTTCTTCTTCTCCTTCTAGATAATCAAATTCACTGTTTTCATACTCTAAAATCAATTCATCAATATTGTCAAATAATACTTTGATATTGCCAAGATAATAACTAGTCGCTTCTGAACCCACATTGTAGGCTATAGCTTGCAAATCACCTCTGATTTCTAATAAATTTTTCTCTAATTTAGCTAATCTTATTACTTCTTCTTCATTGTGTTCACTTATCTTTTGGTTTTTATTTATGTACTCGATTTTTGACAATGATATATAATTAGAAACTCCTGATAGTATAACTATAATTAAAAATGCCACCAAAAATTTTATCCTAACCTTAATATTTTTTAACATTTTTTACCCCCTATATTTTTAGAACTTGACATGCTCATTTCATTATATACCAAATTATTAATCTTTCAACCAAAATATATAAAATTTAACACAGAAAAAAACATAAAAACCATTTATATTTTTTATGGTATAATAAATTAAGACTATGTTTTTAGGAGGATTTTTGAATGGCAAAAGTAAAGAAAAAGAAGTATATAGTTTATAGTATTGTAGGAATTTTAGTCGTTCTAGTTGTTTTAAATTGGGGAAATATCAAATTTGTATTTGATATGATGAGTAGCTACAAAAAATATGAAGAAGTAAAAGATATACCTGATAATAATAAAGAAACCTTTAAAGATTCAAATCCTATTTTAGAAGCTATAGAAAAAAACAACGAAAACTTAAATGAAGAAGACACAAATACCAATGTCACAAATGAAGGAGAAGGTAATAGTAATAACGAAAATAATGATAAAGAAAATAATATAAATAATAAAGACAATGTAATTTATTTGTCAATATTATCTAATTACAATGATAAATTTACCTCCTTACAAAACGCCTATGAAGAAGCATTAAACTCCATGATTAGCCAAGGATACAGCGAATATAAAAATGGCACTGTATCTAAATCTAAACTTGTTAGTAAATACATGTCAAAGGGAAAATCATTGGAAAATGAAAGTGATGCAAAGGTAAATGCACTAGTAAAAGAAATGGAAAATGAACTTAAATCAAATGGATTTGATCCTTCTGTAGCAAAGGAAGTAAAAAATTATTACAATAGCTATAAAGAAAATAGACGTGGAGAAGTAATGGCAAAGGCTTTTAATGCTATAGATTAAAATATAAAAAACCAGCCTAAGAACATGTATGTGAACTTAAGGCTGGTTTTTGCTAATCTCCCATATCTTCAAACAAAACTTCCCTGCATCTTGTAAACGCATTTTTCCCTTCATCAGTATTCTTAAACACTCCTGCATCTTCTATAACGCCTAAAAATACACTTCCAATTTCCTTGTGTAGTACATCTTTTATATTGTCCTCTGTCAATAAGTAATTTTCTAAGATATTAGCTGCCCAATCACCATGCTTTCTCAAATCATCATGTTTTCTAATTCCATCAATATCACCATTCAATAAGTATTCACACAACAAGTTCATCTCATGCTTTAGTCTCGATGGTAGGACAGCTAATCCTAAAACTTCTATTAAACCAATATTTTCTTTTTTAATGTGGTGATATTTAGGTCTAGGATGAAATATACCAAGTGGTCTTTCAACTGTAGTTCTATTATTTCTTAATACTAAATCCATTTCAAAAAAGTCATCTTTAAATCTACAAATTGGGGTTATAGTGTTATGACGGTTTCCATTAGTTTCAGATATAATAGACACAGTTTCATCATTATAGCCCTTCCACTTTGTAAATATTTCATAACTAGCCTCTACAAGATTATCTATATTATTTCCTTTAAGTCTTATTACACTCATTGGCCAATATAGGGTACAAGCTATTATATCATATTTTTCTAAATGTACATGATTTTCTTCTCTTGCCTTTGCCATTGAAAAGGTATATCTACCACCTTGATAATGATCGTGAGTTAATATAGACCCTCCAACTATTGGTAAGTCTGCATTTGAACCTATAAAATAGTGAGGAAACATTTTTACAAACTCTAATAGTCTTCTAAAAGTGTTTTTAGTAATAATCATTGGCTCATGTTCACCTTTTAGAACTATACAATGTTCATTGTAGTATACATAGGGTGAATACTGTAGAAACCACTGTTCTCCAGCTAGTTCTAGTTCAATTATCCTATGATTTCCCCTGGCAGGATGATTGATTCTACCCGCATAGCCTTCATTTTCTTTACACAACAAACATTCAGGATAGTGGGACTTACGAATATTCTTAGCCTTTGCAATAGTCCTAGGGTCTTTCTCTGGCTTAGATAGATTGATAGTTATATCCAATATCCCATAGGGACTTTCGTATTTCCACTTTATATCCTTTGCAATTCTCTTTTCTCTTATATAGTTTGTATTTTTAGCCAATGCATAGAAATAGTCTGTAGCTTTCGCCGGAGACTCATTATATAACTGTTTAAACTCATCCTCTATTACTGAAGGCATCTTTGTCAATTGAGCCATTATCTTTGTATCAAATAAATCCAATTCATCTATGCTATCAGATACTCTGTTGTTTTCTACTGCCCAGCATCTTATGTTTTCGAGTATATCATCAACGCAAACATCTTCATCCATGGTACAAAAAGGAGCTGTATAATCATCTAGAGATAAAACCTCTAACAATTTATTGATTCCATATATTCTATCTCTCTCATCAATCAAACCCTTCCCTATAGAAAAATTTACAAGTCTTGTGATTTCCTTATTAATATCAATCATGAAATTCCCCCATATTACTTTATATATCCATTTACATGTGAACTGTGAAACTTCCAAGCTGTAGCAATTATATCTCGAACATTTGTATATTTAGGCTCCCATCCTAGAATATTTCTTGCCTTCTCTGAAGAAGCAACTAGCATAGGAGGATCTCCTGCTCTTCTTGAAGTAAACTCTTTCTCAATAGATTTCCCCGTTACCTTTTCACAAGCTTCTATTATTTCATTTACGGAAAAACCTAATCCATTTCCTAGATTAAATATATCGCTATCATGGCCTTTTCTCAAATATTCCAACGCCAATAAATGAGCATTTATTAAGTCCTTTACATGAATATAGTCTCTAATACATGTTCCATCCTTCGTATCATAATCATTTCCATATACAAATATTTTTTCTCTTTTATTTAGGGGAACTTGAAGTACTAATGGTATCAAATGAGTTTCTGGATTGTGATCTTCTCCTATATTTCCATTTGGATGAGCCCCAGCTACATTGAAATATCTTAAAGAAACATATTTTATACCATGAGCTAAATCTACCCATTTCATCATCTTCTCCATAGCTAACTTTGTTTCACCATAGGGATTTGTAGGATTTGTCTTATCAGTCTCTTTGATGGGGATATGTTTAGGCTCACCGTAAACCGCTGCTGATGAAGAAAACACTATTTTTTTCACATCATTTTCTACCATAGCCTTTAGTAAAACTTCTGTTCCATATACATTATTGTCAAAGTACTTCAGTGGTTTGCTCATACTTTCTCCAACAAGTGAGTTTGCTGCAAAATGAACTACTGAATCTATATCATATTTTGAAAATACATTGTTTAAAAAGTCAATATCCCTAATATCACCTTCACAAAATATAGCATTTTCATGTAGTGCATCCTGATGTCCTGTTTGGAGATTGTCTACAACTACTACGGATTCGCCCTTATCAATTAGTTCATATACACAATGAGAACCAATATATCCTGCTCCCCCTAAAACAAGTACAGCCATACTGTTCACCACCCTTTACTAGGTTTTATCAGAGTATAATCATATACTATTACGCCCTTTATTAATATCTTACAACAAACGGTCAGCTATTTCTATCCTATATATAAAAAACCAGTCAAACAAAATTCTGACTGGTTTTTTGAAATTGATAACAGCTTCTGCTAAATATTATTTTATTTCGACATATTTCCCCGGAAATATATTATTTATTCTTTATCTAAATACTTATATAAATCTAAATAACTCTTTAAATTTTTAATAAAAAAATCATAAGTATAGTCCTTACCAAATAATAAATGATTGTAAACTGCATCTCTCCCAATTTCGTCTAATACAGTCTTCAACTCACTATTAGAAACATTAGATAAATCAATATCTTTCTCCAAAATATTTCTAAATATTTCCGTCATCCGTATCCCTTCCTTTATCTCACGATTTTTTCAATCCCTTTAACAATATCCTCATTTCCTTTATTCTTAAAATACAACATAATATAAAGTAAATAGACATTCCTACAATTACTGAGAGTATGAGTATAAGAAGTTCAATTATGCTATTATTTGGTAACAGCCCCGTTAGTCCGAAATAAGTTGTATATACCACAATTCCCATTACTATAGATGCTAGTAATGTCTTGAGAAAGCATATTAGATATTTTTTCAACCCAATTTTACCTAACTTCCTTCTCAAATCTAGAAACAATAAGATAGTAGTAATAATTGCTGAAATACTTGTAGCCAAAGCTAAACCACTATGAGCCATATATCTGACAAGAATATAATTAAGAACTATATTGATTAATACAGCAAAAACGCCATTTTTCATTGGTGTGGAAGTATCCTGAATTGAATAAAACACTTTATTGAGCATTAATCTCAAAGATGAGCCCACTAAACCAAGTGAATAAAAGATTAATGCTTGAGATGTCATATAAGTTGCAGTCCCATCAAAAGCTCCCCTTTGGAAAAATATCTTTATTACAGGAGGAGCTAGTATAACTATCCCTATAGTAGCTGGAACAGTGATTATAAGAATCATATTAATCCCCTGTGACATCAACTGTTTACCTTCCTTTGTATCTTCCTTGGAAAAAACCTTGGACAACATAGGAAAAATAACAGTTGTAATTGCCATGACAAATACACTAATAATCATATCATTTACACGACTTGCATAGTTAAGAGCAGAAATACTTCCTTCCTTTAAACTAGAAGCAAGAGTTCTATCTATAATTACATTTATTTGTTGAACAGCAGAACCTATAAGTACTGGTACTGTAAGTGATAGAGCTTTTCCCAAATATTTGTCCTTTAAATCAATATCCATAGAATAACTAAATCCCAATCTCCTAGCCGCTGGTACTTGAATTAACCATTGACTTATAGCTGCAATTACACTTGTCAACATAAGTCCTACAATTCCAAATTTATTCCCTAAAATCAAAAGGTATAATATATATACCAAGTTAAAAGGAATTCCTGATATAGCTGGTGGGCCAAATATTTCGTTACTCTCTAAAAATCCTGAAACAACATAGCTAAATCCCATAAAAATTATTATTGGAAGACCTATTCTATTTAATTTTATAGCCATTTCATACTGCTCACCAGTAAACCCTTTTGCAAGTATCTTTACTACAATTGGTGAAAGAAAATATCCTGCTACAACAAGTATTATAGTTATTAAAAATATTACATTGAAAACATTATTTAAATATTTTAATTTATGTTCTTTTCCCTTTGTCTCTTCAATTTCTGAAAAAACTGGAATAAGGGTAGTCTTTAGCGCAGCACCTACAGTTGTCATAACTATGACAGTAGCTGTCATAGCTACAAAATAGGTATCTGTTTCAACCCCAGAACCAAATTTAGAGGCAATTAGAATTTCCCTTACAAATCCTAAAAATTTACTAAATAATGTAACTCCTGCAATCATGGCAGCAAATCCCGCTGCTTTCCTAGTATTGCTTCCCAAGTTAAACGCCTCCTACAAATTTGTCGATAATTCTCTTCCCCATTTATATTTTGGAATCCTTCCAATGAATAGCCATCTAATATTTGTACTTCCTAAGAGTAATACTACAAAATATGAAACTATAATTCCTAATCCTACTATCAAAACCAAAGAACTAAGTCTACTATACCCTATTGCATGAGGGAAATATTTTAAAAGTTTTATCTTTATTTCCCCAAGCACCAATGGATGAGCAAAATATATTCCAAAGGAATAGGTACCAAAATCCTTAAGATTTCTAAATAAGAAATTATCCTTCTTGACAATCCTCCTAGTAATATACAAAAGTACTGCCATGGAAAAAAATGCATATATAATAGTATGGGGTCTTATTGAACCAAACTTTCCATAATAATCTCGCCCTTGGTTTATATATATATTAATATAAACTTGTCCTACATAAAAGATTGCAACTATTATATAACCCAGTAAAATTCCTCTTATATGTTCTTCAATATAATTAACTATTTTTTTATAATGTAAACCTATTATTCCTCCAGTGATAAAATACGCAAACCATCCAAATACAGTTTTCCAATAGTATTTATTAAACAATCTAATAAATCCTGTAGCATTATAATTTTTAAAATAGTATTGATATATTAGTATAGCACCTTGGATTATGGTAAATATTATAAAAACTTTTAATGGTTTTTCTTTCATAGGTTCTATAAGGTATTTAAGTATTAATGGAACTAATATGTAGAATTGAAATATCAAAAATATAAAGTATAAATGTGAATATGATTCCCCTAATAGAATGCCTCTTAAAAGTACTTTCCCTTGCCCTTTCAGGGGTACTTTACTTATATAGTGGCTGTATAAAAAATAAATAGTAGACCAGAGTACATAAGGTAAAAATATAAACTTAAATTTCTTTTTATAAAATTTCTTTGAGTCAAATTCATCTAATGAACGGTAGTTGTAGAAAAGAACTAAGCCAGATACCATCATAAATATAGGACTTCCAAATCTAAAAAACTGATTCAAGAATATACCTAAATACATAGCCTTTGATCCATATTCTGATGATACGGCAAAACTCCCTGTTGCATGGATAATCAGTATTCCTAAGGCCGCTATTGCTCTAATATAAAAGAGCTCTTCTATTCTTTCTCTCTTAGCCATATTGAACTCCCTTTCTCAATTTCTTTAGTACGTTATACATTATAACATTAATAGACATATTTTTAAACGAAAAAAGACGTTTTATATGACATATTGTCAAAAAACGTCTTTTTAATACTTATTTATATAACTGATTAATCGATGGTGTAAATATGGAATGTCTTACGGTTTTAAAGGTATATGGTTTTTCCCCTAAATTAGTAGCATCAATTTCTAAATCGATCACTTTGTAAGTAATAACTTGAAGTTGAATACTTCCCTGTTTTGGTGATTTTTCAGATAAGTAAATTTCGTACTCCCCAGTACTATCCCTAAATATCTTATCTACATTAGTTGTATATCCTGGTGTTGGGTACATTTCAACAATAGTTACTATAACCTTCCCATTTACTTCTTTTATAGTTATCCCTTCATTTACACCACTATAAACTTGTTCAACGCTTTTTACTTCAAATGGAACAGCATTTTTGTCCGTAGACTCCAATACCCCTTTCAACCTTTTTAATAAGACAATACATTCTGCCTGTGTAGCGTTTTTCAAGTGAGTCAAGGGACCGTCCCCTGACTCATTCAATTTTGAACTTTGCTATTATGCTATCTAATTCATCAGCCATATTCTTTAAGTCTTCAGTCATTCTTGCAATTTCTTCAATAGTTGCAGTCTGTTCTTCTACAGAAGCTGAAACTTCTTCTGTAGATGCAGAGGATTCTTCTGCAATAGAAGTTATTGATTCAATAGATAATACAACCTCATCCTTATCTCTACCTACACTTACGATACTACTACCTAATGAATCTATCTGTTTAAGAGTTGCCTGTAGAGATTCTTTTATTTTGTCAAAAGAAGATATAGTCTTTTCTACAACTTGATTTGACTTACCTAAAGCAATATTTGCACTATCCATTTGACCCTTTGTAACTTCTATCTCACTAGTTATATCTTTTGTTATTCTTCCTATTTCTTCTGTTGACGATCTAGTTTCTTCAGCAAGCTTCCTTATCTCATCAGCTACTACTGCAAATCCTCTTCCTGCTTCACCAGCTCTAGCTGCCTCTATTGCTGCATTTAATGCCAATAGATTGGTCTCTTCTGCAATAGCATCAACTGTTTCAACAATATTTCTTATATTATTTGATCTCTCTGATAGAGTATATATCCTCTCAGAAATTTCTTGAATCATCTTGTTATTTGCATAAATACTTTCCTTTAAATCTTCTAATACCTTTACATTTTCACTATTTGCATTTGAAGTTTCTACAGCATATTTTTCTAGTACCTTTGCACCTTCCAAAGTATCATCAAATGTCTTTGCCAACACATTTAACTTTTCAAACCCATTTGCAGATTCTTTAGCCTGCTCATATGCCCCATTTGCCAATTCTCCAACTGCCTTTGCAACTTCTTCTATAGAATAAGAAGTTTCCCTTGAACTATTTGAAATCTCTTGTGAACTTTTATTAAGTTTATTAGAAGCATTAGATATATTGTTCATTATATCATTTAGACCCAATCTCATATTATTCATTTCTTTTGCCATAAGACCTATTTCTGTCTTATTTTTCAATAACTTTTCATAGGATTCATCTTTTCTCAAGTCTAAATTAGATATTTTAGATATCAATATATTTAATTGTCTAATAGGATTTATTACACTTTTATCAATAAACAATGTTATAATCACTAACAATAATATCAATAGTATAATCCCCAACATAATACTGTGTTTGATATTTTTGACATAAGCCTCTTCTATACTGTCCATAGAAAGACCAATATTAAGTGCTCCTTCAAGCATCTTGTATTCACCAATCTTAGGTATATATACATTATATACTTGCTTTTTAAGCTTATTGTCCCATTTAGGAAAAGCACATGTCTCGCCATTTCCTAAAGCCTTCTTCACTTCCTTTGAAACTTCAAAGCTTTCTCCTTCTTCTATACCATTAACAGGTTGAAGATCCTTGTTTAATTGAGTTATATGAAGCACATTTCCACCTTTGGTTAATTCTCCCACAAGTGAATCAATCCCTAAACTTTTTAAAGTTATATCTAAAGCATCTGCACTAATGCCTATTTGAACAGCTCCACCATATATCATACGAGCACCATATTTGTACTTTTTACCATCAACAGTACTCTCTCTAACTGGCTCTATCACCCTATCTTTCCCACTTCTTAATATTTTCCAAATTGGGTTTTCAGTTTTATATACATAACCTATGTTTTTATCTAAATTTGACTTAATGATTTCACCCTTTGTGTTTACAATATTTATTTCTGCTATTCCTGTAGATTTAGTCATCTCTTTCAACTTTTCATTGTCAACATCTTCTACACTCCCAATGAGATAACTCATATCATATATGTAGTCTTCTGCTATAGAATCAATATCTTTTTCAATACTAGACATAGATTCTACTTGATAGGAGAGGATACTAGCTATTTGAATTGCACTATTATCTAATTCTTTATACAATGCATTCTTACTATTTCTTATAGAAAAATAACTTGTAACTACTATAGATAAAATTAAAGAAAAACTAATAATAATTGCTATCTTTCTACTTATAGAACTACCTTTATTAAGACCTTTTTCTTTATTTCCTACTTTTAGATTCTTCTTTTTACTTTTGAATATTTTTAATTCCTTAAATTTTCTCATTTCTAATACCCCACCCCTTTTACATATAATAGTAAATAAACCTTTGTCACATTTTTCATACTTATCTATATATTATACAGTAAAATGGTATAATTTGAAAGGGTCTTTGTAAAAGATATTGATATTTTTTACAAAGACCCTTCAAATAAGTAATCTAATATATTAATATTGATTTAACAATTTAACCATCAAGCTTTCATCAATATTGCCACCTGTTATAACAACAGCTGCATTTCTCCCTTTAAGCTTTGAATGATTTTTACGAACAGCTGCAACTCCAATCGCTCCTGCTGGCTCACTTATAACCTTTTCCTTTTTAGCTAAAAATGAAACAGCCTCTGCAATATCTTCTTCTTCTATTACCCAAATATCATCAATACATCTTTCTGCCATATTGTAAGGGATTTCGCCTACTCCTCCAACTAATGCATCACATATTGAAGCTCCTGTAGGGAACATTTCATAAAATACTTTATCCTTTAAGGATTGTACCATTGCAGGACATGCCGCTGTTTGAAGTCCAATGATTTTTACATTTGGATTTATATGTTTTGCAGCAACACTTATTCCTGTAAGGATTCCGCCCCCACCTATTGGCACAAGTATTGTGTCTATTTGAGCTTGTTGTTCAAATATTTCCAATGCTATAGTTCCTTGACCAGCTAATACAACTGGATCTGAACATGGATCTATAAATACACTTCCACTATCTTTAATACGTTCTAGTCCAATTTCATGAGCTTCATCATAGTTTTCTCCAACCCCTACAACGTTTGCACCATAGTATTTAATCTTCTCAACCTTACTCTTTGGAGTAGTTGCAGGTACATATATAGTTACATTTTTAATGCCTAGTAAATGAGTAGCATAGCTTACTGCAGCTCCATGATTTCCTGAGGATATAGCTACAATTCCTCTTTCTATTTCCTCTTTGCTTAAACTAGTAAGTTTACTCAATGCCCCTCTAAGCTTGGCACATTTCATTCCCTGTTGACACTCTAATTTCAGGTATATATTTGTATCCTCATCACTTAAATACATGGACTTATCTAGTGGTGTATGATAAATATACTTATCTATTCTATTTCTTGCATTTAGTACGTCTTCGTATTTAATAGGCATTTAAAACCACTCCCTAAAATATTATATGTGCTACTAAAGATATTATTGGTAATGTAATAAGTGTTCTTTCTAAGAATATGATGAATAAATCTTTAAAATTAATAGGAATCTTTGATCCCAATATTACTGCACCTACTTCTGATAAATAAACAAGTTGTGTTACTGAAACAGCCGCAATAACAAAACGTGTCATTTCACTAGGTATACTAGCACCTATAACTGATGGTAAGAACATATCTGCAAAACCAACAATCATAGTTTGTGATGCTTCTACAGCATATGGAATACGGAATAATTTTAGAATTGGAATAAATGGAACCCCTAACCATTTGAATAATGGTGTAGTTTCAGCAACAATAAGTGCTATAGTACCAAATGCCATTATTACTGGCATTACTCCCATCCACATGTCAAGTACAGTATGTGTACCATTTATTACTAAGTTCTTAACACTTCCACTTTCTTCTGCTTTTTTTACTGCTAAATAAGTTCCCCATTGAGCATTTGTAAATCCTTCTGGAGCGTTTTCTCCAATATCTCTCTTTTCTCCTGTATAATAAGTATCAGGTTTTTTAGATAGTGGTGGAATCTTTGGAAGTATAATAGCTGCTACTATACCTGATAAAATTACTGTCAAATAGTATTTTCCAAATAATGGCGCTAATCCTACTTGAGATAATATTACTAAACAGAAAGTAATCGATACAGCTGAAAATGCAGTTGAAATAACAGATGCTTCTTTTGCTGTATAATATCCTTCTTCATATTGTTTATTAGTTAATGCAACTCCGATAGTTCCGTCACCAACCCAAGATGCAATACAATCTATAGATGAACGACCTGGTAATCCGAATACTGGTCTCATAATAGGTGTAAACAATGCACCTATAAATTCTAATAGTCCAAAATCAGTTAAAAATGGTAATAAAAATCCTGCAAATATAAACATTGAGAATAATGTAAGCATTAAATCATTTAGTATAAGTCCACCAGTATCTTCACCCCAAATCCATTCTGGTCCAACTTTAAAATATACTAAAAAGCAAAGTACAACTCCAACTACCCTTGTCAATGTCCAAAAAGTATTGACATTAAATACACCTTTAAAAAATTCATTTTTTTCAATAAATGAAGGCTTGAAAAGCTTGTAAATCACAGTCATAACTCCAGTAAAAGTTACTAATATTAAAAGAATAGTTGGTAAAATATCTGCAATAGCTCCTGTTAGCTTTGATGCTAATAATGCAACTACAATTGTAGTTTCCCCTTCATATTTAAAAGGAACCATAAAAAGTAAAATTCCTATGATTGAAGGTACTATAAATTTTAAATAATCACCTGCTGAAAACTTTTTCTTCATCTTGCCATCCATTTTAAAACCCCCATAAATTTAGTATATTTAGTATTGCCACTTACAAAAACTTGATAAACCAATTTTCACCTCCTTTTCTTCATTTGAATAAATAAAAACATTGTGAATACACTAACGGTCTTTATATTTGCAATAATCGTTCCAATTATATTAAATTTATAGAAATTTATAATTTTTTAAATCTTATCAAGTATTATAAAGTATTACAGTTTGAAAATCTACTGTCAAATAATGTTGTTCATGCTAAATGTCTTGAATGATTTGTCGATAAAACAAGAAAAAAGTCCTTAATCGCAATAAATTTTCTTGCGTTTATAAGTTTTTTTGCATTTAAAAACACTAAATCAAACAAACAATTTCTATCTCATCATGTCTAGATAAGTCATATATTTCATCTTCAATTTCAACTATAGGATTAGTTAAATCATATGGGGGCACATATAATATTTCTCCAATTCTCCCATCACTTATCTGAGCTTTTTCGCCTATATAACAATTGACAATATTTTTAAAGAAAGTCATAGATACACCTACATCATAGGCGTCTATACCTGTTTTGATAAATATATCTATAGCTTCAAATGGAGAAACTTTATTTCTATAAGGTCTATTTGAAGTGAGAGCATCATAAAAATCTGCTACAGCTACAATCTTTGCATAAGTATTTATCTTATCTCCCTTCAAACCCTGTGGATACCCCGTACCATTTTCCTTTTCATGATGCATAAGTACAGTTTTCTTTACATTTTCCCCTATATTTTCATCATCTCTAATCATTAAATAACCATAAAAGGGGTGTTCCTTCACTATAGCACATTCTTCTCTTGTCAATTTGCCCCTTTTATCCAATATTTCATTTGGTATTTTTGCCTTTCCAATATCATGAAGTACTCCTGCCATTGTCAATTCTTTTAAATCATCCTTTTCTAGTCCCATCCACTTTCCCAAAAGAGTAGCATAAATACCAACATTCATACTATGATAATAAGTATATTCATTATAATCCTTAAGCCTACTTATGTATCTAACCGCACTATGACTATCCATTACTTCATTATAAAGAGAAGATGTTACGTTTTTTACAGTATTAATATTCAGTCTCTCTCCTTTTGAAAGTTCCATAATAGCCTTTTTAATAAACAGTGTATCTTTTATATATTGTTTTTTGAATTCTTCTATATGTTCTTCGTAAGAATCAACTTCCTTTATAACATCAGTATCATCATAAATCCATATCTTTTTTACTTTAAAAAGTCTTATCTTTTCAATAACATAACTAGTCAGTATTGTATTTTTAATGGCTATTAAAACTCCTTCATCATCAAAAACATTCTCAGCTAAAACTTGATTCTCATGACAAGATATTACAGAAATCTCCTTCTTGTTCACATTGCCACCCCTTTTTTACCTTTTATCCTCTATAATGACAATCTACTATCGATGTATATTATTGTCAATAAGGAAAAAGTCACAAAATTGGCAAAGGAGCAACTAAATTTCCCTAGTTCCATCACCTATCCCAGTTAAATAAAACTCAGCTTTATACCCAATTTTTCTATTATATATTTCCCCAACTCTATTTATAAAATTATCTACACTTTTTTTCTCAACAAGTGCTATGGCACATCCTCCAAAACCTGCTCCGGTCATCCTTGCACCTATGCAACCCTTTTGTGCAATTGCTGCTTGTACTATAGTATCTAATTCCATCCCTGTCACTTCATATAAATCCCTCAATGAATTATGAGACTCAATAAAAAGTTGTCCCAATTGAAATATATCTTCATTTTCCAAAGCTTCACAAGCCTTTAAAACTCTTTGATTTTCACAAATTACATGTCGAGCTCTGTTTCTGATATACTCTTCATCTATATATTTTTCGACTTCTAAATATCCGTCCAAAGAAAGTTGACAAAGATTATCAATATACTTATATTTATTAATAATGCTTAATGCCTTTTCACACTCATCTCTTCTCTCATTATACTTAGAATCATTTAACTCTCTTCTTTTTTTGGTATTCATTATTACTAATTTATAATCTTTGATATTCATATTTATATATCTATATTTAAGGCTATCACAATCTAAGAGCATAGCTTTATACACTCTTCCCATGGCTACAGCAAATTGATCCATTATTCCACACTTTACACCTACAAAATCATTTTCAGCCCTTTGAGAAATCTTCACTAGTTCTAATTTAGATATATCTCCATCATTAAATAAATTGTTAATCATCTCAGCTACTAATAATTCCAAAGAAGCAGAAGATGAAAGTCCAGCTCCATTGGGAATATTTCCATACACCAAAATATCCATTCCCGAAACCTTGTAGCCACTTTCCTTCATATAATAAATAACTCCCTTTGGATAATTAGTCCAACCATGATCAACCTCATACTCTAGTTCATCAATATTTACTTCTACTTTTAAATCAAAATTCTCTGAAGCAAGTCTTATTTTTCTATCACTTCTCCCTCTAACACAGCCAAAAGTACCCATTTCAAGAGCACATGGTAATACATATCCTCCATTATAGTCAATATGTTCTCCAATTAAATTGACTCTACTTGGAGAGAAAAATGTCCTCACCTCTCCATCACCATAAAGCTTGCAAAATCTATCTTTAAAATTAGCTATATCCATTTTAACACCCCTGCTTTCTTTGCCACATCATTATAGTAGCATTTTTATATCTATACAAAATACTCTCTACACAATAAATACATCATCCCTGCAGACCAACTAAAATTTGTACAATTAAGTCCTTGTCCACTTTCTGGATTATAATTTTCTCGAATGACTTCACCTTCAACCATACTTCCTTCAGTATTTTCTAATATTTTTTTTGCTAATGTATAAGCTTCATCTTTATAGCCATAATTACTTAAGCCTTCAATGGCAAAATATGCTTGATCAAGCCACACCGGACCCCTCCAATATTTATTTGGTGCATATCTTGGATTGTCCACCGATGCAGTGGGAAAAGGTACTTTAGTGTTGAATTTCATCTCATCGATTGAAATATCTTTCAGTTTTTTTGCTTGTTCCTCTGATAAAGCCTCCGCCCATAGAGGAATAAAGCCCTCAACTCCTTTTCCTCTTTCAACCAGTGGATTTTTAGTATGAATATCTATATCATAAAAAAATCCTGTTTCCTCATCAAACATATTCTTTCTTATAAATTCTCTCACATATTGAGCTTCTTTTTCATATTTATCAATATCATCAGACTTATCTAATTCCTTTGCAATCTTTGCCAAGTATTTCTTTTCAGCATATAGATACGAATTCAAATCCACCGACTCTTGATTGATTGAGTATCCAATAATTTTTCCATTATCATCTATATTTTCTAACACTTCTACTCCATAGTCCTTATCAAATCTAACAGCATTATCCATCCCACTTTCCCAAGCAGCAGCAAGTATTATTTGATCTACATCATCATTTAAAGCATCTATACAAGCCCCATATTCAGCTATTCCGTTCTTGTCATTATCTCTATAAACATACCACCAATCATGGTATTTAACAAGTTTTGGATACATCTCTTCAAGAAATAATTTGTCATTTGTTGACTCATAAACCTTCCATACAGCCCATGTAGCAAGTGGAGGTTTTGAATTTCTTTCATTCCAGTTTCCACCCTTTTCTCCAGGGTAATTGTAGCCATTCTTGTTATAGAATATAGCATCTATAATCATTCCATCTTCTTTCTGATAATCAAAAATTGCTCTAATATTATCCTTCGCAAGCTCTGGGGCAAAACTTACAATTGCCACAGCTTGTTTCCATGAATCCCATGCCCACATACCATTGAACCATTTATAAGACATAGATGGAGTAATACCATGTCTTTTTATTGCTCCTGCTGGACTTCTCCAATTAGTTATTAAGGTTTCTATTGATTTAACAATAAGTTTTTCATATTCTTCATTTACTCCCTTTAAACCCTTTGAAAGATATTCTTCCCATCTTGAATTGTTATCCTCAATATATTTTGTTGTATTCTTAAATATATCTATTATTTTTTCATTTTCTTTATCTTTTTCATCTTTAGTAAATGTATAAGTATTTGTCGTATTTAAAACATATTCTCTTCCCGCCTTAATGCTTATAGTATCTGTTTCAATTAAATATCTATCACCACTAACATTAGTCTTTACTTCAAATGGATATCTAACTTCATATTCCATTTCACTTGAAGTAAAAGCATTATATGGCCAATTTATATTTGGAAATTTAACTTTTACTCCATTTGTAGAAACTTCTAATCTTAAATCTAGAATTTCATTTTCATAGTCATTACAGTACTTTAAAAGTTCTCCATCCCAATTAAGCTTTAAGTTCAATTTCTCTTTAATTTGACTCTTAATCTTTGTAGTAACAATTGCTGTTCTATTAGTAACAAATCTAAGCTCAAGCCTTAAAATAAAATCTTCCATATCATATTCCTGCACCAATAGCCCTGGATAGTAGGCCAAATCAGCATTTTTACAATCAACTAATTTAAACTCTTCCCCATTGCAAGCATTATATATTGCTATACGATTAAAACATTTACTTAGCCATACTCCATATTCTTGTGCAATATATAGTGGCCCTGTAAACCCTCCATAATAATCTTTGTCATCTATTCTTGGAAGATGGTAAGCATGCCATGCCCCCATATCAGAAAATGGATTTATCTCATAATCATCATCAGGTTCTGCTTTACTTGGGACACCTGTTACATCTATAATATTCTTAAATTGATATCTAATATTGTCCTTCATAGAATTTTTATAAAACCTCCTATAATTTATATTACTCCTCACAAAAAGGTTTCCATCTAATATTAAATACAAAATTATTAGGTTTAAGACTATGTTGTGGTAATGGTACAGGCCCACAGCTATTACTTCCTAGTCCATGATTTTTATAATCAATATTTAATGTAATAAAATCCCTCTTATTAAGATCCGATAGATGCTTAGCACTTTCTAAATCCTCTGTAGTATAATAATGAGCACTGAAATTTAGCATATCTTCAGCAATTACTACAAATCCTGTTTCTCTCTCATCAGCTAAGGAAACCCATTGCACATCAGATCTGTTTCCATTATCTTGTGGATATGAATATGGAGTATATAGCTCATCTACAGAACTACAATATATCCCAAATGGACTGGCTTCATTACTATCAATATAGGATTCCCCTGGTCCTCTTCCATACCATTTTACCCTTGACATATCAATAGGCAATTTCATCTGTAGCCCAATCTTTGGGAAAGATTCTGGAAGTTTTCCCTTTGGATTTCCCTTTATAGACATATCTACATCTCCACTACCATATACATTGTATTTATATTCGCATTCCACAGCCCAATCACCATTTGGTGGAGAAACAAAATCTTTTATAGTCACTGTTACCTGTTTGCCATCTATATTTGTTTCCACATTATCAATCCTATGTTGTATTTGATGGATTCCCTTCCTTCTCCATTCTTTGACTACATACATATCATTGTCTATAGGAGCCCTCCAAAGATTTAACTTAGGACCTTCCTTCAAAATATCTACCCCTTCATAATTCCAATTACAAATTTGACCTTTAATCTTATTAAATATTAATCTAAAATTATATCCTTCTATATTAATAAACTTACAGTCTTCTTCAACATTTAAACTATGCATGTATTGTTTAGCTAAAATAGACTTTTTAGATGAACTATATGGCAATTTAAACTGTTCCCAAGCAATCACATGCCCCTTATTAGCCCAATCAGTATCTACAGCCAAATCAAATTGAATATTAAGCCACAAATCTGTATTCAATTCATATTTTTTATTAAGATCAAAAGGTATTGTTACAATCTCACTACTACCAGCTTCAATATATGGCATATCAAGTATTCCACTTTGAAGTGTTTTACCGTCTCCTGAAATATTCCAATGTAAATTCAAATGATCTAATGATATAAAATCATATATATTTTTTATCTCTACTTGACCTTTACTCAAATTAACTTCTTTTACCTTTACAGGTTCAATTATCTTCTTGTATTGCTTTAGCCCTGGGGTAGGAATCCTATCCGGTCTCAATAACCCATCACAGCAGAAGTTAGCATTATTAGGCTCATCTCCAAAATCTCCACCATAGGCAAAGTATTCTCTTCCATCTTCCGTATATCTTCTAATACCATGATCAACCCATTCCCACACAAATCCACCTTGAAGCCTCTTATACTTATAGAAAATATCCCAATATTCCTTAAGTCCACCTGGGCCATTTCCCATAGCATGAGCATATTCACAGAGAATATGAGGCTTATCCATATCCTTCTTCCCATGTTCCTCCATCTTCTCATGAGAAGAATACATAGTACTAACCACATCAGCTACTTCTACTTCAAAATCCCCCTCATAATGGACTAATCTAGTATCATCTCTCTTGTGGCACCACTCAGTCATAGACTTGAAATTTGAACCAAAACCAGATTCATTGCCCAATGACCACATTATGATAGAAGGATGATTTTTATCTCTTTCAACCATTCTCTCTATTCTATCAACATAAGCCTTCTCCCACTTTGGATCCCCACTTAACTGACTAATATCTCCTAATAACTCAAATCCATGACATTCTAAATCAGCTTCATCTATGACATATAACCCATATCTATCACAAAGTTCATAGAACCTTGGATGGTTTGGATAATGAGAAGTACGAACAGCATTTATATTATGCCTTTTCATTAGTATTACATCTTCTTCCATAGCATGGAAAGGTACAGCCCTACCTAAGTCAGGATGTACTTCATGACGATTAACACCCTTCAACATTATAGGTACGCCATTCACAAGGAAATTCCCATCTTTCACTTTCACAGTTCTAAACCCTACCTTTGAAGGTACAACTTCTAAAATATTATCATTAGCATCTTTAAGAACTTGAAGAAGATTATATAGATATGGATTTTCTGCTGACCATTTATTGGGTCCATTAACAGGTATCTCTACATTAATTATATTTTGAGGCTTGCCAATTATTTTTTCTCCTACTTTTGAGAAATCCTCATCTAGTAGTATATATTCTATTTTGTAATCTCCTTCAGCTTTAGAATCAATATTTGCTATAACAGTCTCTATACTCAATACACCATCTTCATAATTCTCATCAAGCTTAGTCTTTATAAAAAAGTCCTCAATATGAACTCTGTTTCTAGCAATTAGAGCCACATCTCTAAATATGCCACTTAACCACCACATATCCTGGTCTTCTAAATAACTGCCATCAGTCCATTGATATACTCTTACAGCCAAAGTATTCTTTCCAGTTTTTATGTATGAAGTAATATCAAACTCTGAAGGCATTCTACTTCCTTGACTATAACCAACTTCCTTTCCATTAACCCAAAGATGAAATCCACTATCTACTCCTTCAAATCTAAGTAACACTTGAAGACCACTCCAATCCTCAGGTATATAGAAATTTCTTCTATAACAAGCAGTAGGATTTTCTGATGGAACCCTAGGCGGATCAACTGGAAATGGATATATCAAATCTGTATAATGAGGATAACCATATCCCTGTAACTGCCAATTCCCAGGAACCCTGATATCATCCCAATTACTCACATCAAAACTTTTTTCATAGAAACCCTCTGGAGACTCTTCTGGAGTATTAGAATAGTAAAACTTCCACATTCCATTGAGAAGTTTAAACCTCTTTGCCCTTCCCCTTTCAAAAGTAACGGCAGAATCTATGTCATCAAAAGACATAAAATATGCCCTACTATCTAATCTATTAAGTTGTAAAACCTCTAGATTGTCCAAATCTTTAAAATCAGCCATCTCCCAACCTCCCTTTAGTATTAACCCATGTGTTAAGTGATAGTAAACATTTTCTATAAGTAAAATAAACTAATTAATATTATTATACATTATATTTACAGTCAATAAAAACTCCTTTCAAGAAAAAAACAGACTAACCTCATTTAGATTAGTCTGTTCAAATAATTATTATTTCCCTATTTTTGTTATCTTAATAGTCCATTCTGCACCTGAACTTACTCCATGTTCTTCTGCAAAACTACCCATATTAATAGCAGCTGAAACATTCAACAAGCTATTATAGTATAGCAATGGTTTGCCTAATTCTACATCTCCAAAGCTATCAGCAAATGGCATATCTCCTTTGTATACCACCTTATCGCCTTCTAATATTTCAACTCTAAACATATCTCCAGCCTTAACATTTAACTTTTCAAACATTTCATCTGGGATATTGGACCAAATGTTTCCATATTGGATATCTAATACTGGAATATTACCCATAACAGTTTTATTCTTAATAGTTGCCTTTTGGTAAGGCATCTTTACTATTTCTTTTTTAAGCTTAGGTCCTACATCTTCAAATTTGATTTGACCTGAAGCAAGTCTTGCTCCTACATATGCAAAAATATCTCTTCCGTGGAAAGTATAGGATTTTTCAGAACCTTCAAGTCTATTTTTCTTTTCATCAATTTTTCTTACTTCTTCAATTCCCATATCTTCTGCAACTAAACCAAAAAGTCCGTTATCTGGTCCTACAAAGTAGTATCCATTTTTAGTTTTTAGTACAACAGAATTTCTGTCTGTACCAACACCTGGGTCAACTACTCCTACAAAAACTGTTCCTTCTGGCCAAAAGCTACAAGTTTGTTTGAATCTATAAGCACCTTCCCAAATATCAAAACTTGGAATATCATGAGTTATATCAAACATCTTTAGCTCAGGATCTGTTTTAAAAGCAACACCTTTCATTGCAGATACAGCTCCATCTTTTAGACCGAAATCTGATAAAAATACTAATGCTGACCTTTTGTCCAAATAACTTTCTGCTTTTGCAGTTGTCTTTGCCTCATCAGCAAAAGCAAAACTAGCTGTTGATAGCACTAATACTAGTGCAATAAGTAAACTAGTTAACTTGATATGTGTTTGTTTTTTAGAATTAAACATGCAATCCCTCCTAATATATTTGTTCTGATTACTACCAAAATATTATACCACAAATAAAAATTAGTGCTAGGAAGTAAGTTACTGAGTTAGTAAATATCGCCACTGATACTTTGTCAATTGTATTGCTTTTATAGCACATATTTGTATATAATGTAATAAAAGAAAATTATATCATCTAAGGGGTGATTTTATGGAGTTAATTAATAATAGGTATAGAATTATTAAAAATCTAACACAAAATAATATATTTTCTACCTACCTAGTTCTAGATATGTGGGATGAAAATAAGAAAATGCAATTAAATGTATTAAATTATGAATTTATGCCTAGTTCACTGATAGATTTTTATTCAAGTGAATTTCTAAGCTTCATAAATATCAACAGTGATAATATAGTTAAAAATTATTATTTCAACAGAATATCTAACATTGATAATAAGGAAGTAACAGAAGAACAATATTATTATACTTATGAATATATCAAAAAATCTATGGAATTATTAGAATACATAGAAAATATGGACTTTTTTGATATTATAGATATTTTTGTAGAAATATGTAAAGCTATAAATTATCTTCATCTAAAAGGGCTAAACTATGGTGAATTGAATATAAATAATATATTGCTCATAAAAAACAATGGACACTATAAATTGAAGCTTAAAGATTTAGCAACAGTAAAATTAGAAAAAAACTGCTATATAGATGACAATACCGACTGTTCCTATTTTAAATCCCCTAGAATACTATCTAATGAAAATCCAGATAAGGCATCTGATATATATTCACTAGCTACTATATTATTAACTATGCTTAGAAAAAAACAAGGTAATTTAAATCCTAAAGATGATTTAGCTATATTCAGAAAAGAAGTACAGGATGAACGCACTCTAAAAGTACTAAAAAGGACAAGGGGACAGGTTCACTGTCCCCTTTATCATTATAGATTTTTTCTACACAGTTGATATAATTCTAATAGTTCTTTATCATAATCATTTTGTAATTGATCCTTCATCCTTTTCCCTTCTTCAGTAATTCTATAATAAACTATCTTAGCAGATTTATATTCTCTTTTTAAATAGTTTGCATCTTCCAATTTGTTAATATATACATTAACCATAGATGGAGCTCCATCAATTATTTTTGCAATTTCTTTTTGAGTTGTATCCGGGTTCATTTCTATATGTTGTAATAATAATAACTCCTTAAGTTTATTTGTTGGTTTAAAAAACTTCATGCCATCACCTCTAGAACAAATTATATCAAATTCTAAAGTAAACAACAATTCAGATACAACTCAAATTATATCCTTAACCATAGAAAATAGTTTAAATATGAAATGGTTTAAAAGCTATACTCATAATCTTGTTTTCCTTGTTCAAAATTATTTCTGAATCAACATCATATAGTTCCTTTATTAATTTTTTAGTTAATACTTCCTTTGGAACACCATAATCTACAATTTGCCCATCTTTCATTGCATATATTTTATCGCAATATAGTACAGCTATATTTAAATCATGAATAGCTGATATAACCGTAATATTTAGACTTTTTGCAATAGACATAAACTGAAGTTGATATTTTATATCTAGGTGATTTGTAGGTTCATCTAGAATCAAACATTCAGTATCTTGAGCTAATGCTCTTGCCAAAATTACTCTTTGTTTTTCTCCACCAGATAAACTATTATAATCTCTATGTGCAAAATCCTCCATTCCTACCTTTTCCAAAGAACTTAAAGCTATTCTATAATCCTTATGGTTGTCCCTTTCTAAAAATCTTTTATGAGGAGATCTTCCTATTAAAACCATATCCAATACTGAAAAATCAAAATCTAATTCATTATGCTGAGAAACTACTGCGATCTTTTTTGCAGTTTCTTTTAATGAAAGATCCTCTATATCTTTATTATCTATAAATATAGTACCTTTTTTAGGTTTTAATGTACGATATAGACATCTTAACAATGTACTTTTACCACTACCGTTAGGACCAATTATTCCTACAAATTCATTATTAGAGATATTGATACTTAAATCCTTTAGTATTTGTTTTCCACCTAAAAAAACAACTAATTCCTCAGAGCAAACTTCCATCACCTTCCACCTCCAAAACCATATGATTTATTTATCATTAAATATATGAAAATTGGAGTACCTATCATAGATATCAGTATACCTATTGGTAACTCACTACCTGGTATTATTATTCGTGATAAAACATCTGCCCATATTAAAAATATAGAACCTATTAAAGCCGTAATTGGTATAATCTTTTTATGATCGGTTCCGAATAATATTCTTACAATATGTGGAATTATTAACCCTACAAAACCTATAATTCCTGATGAATACACTATTAAACCTATGATTAAAGAAGTTACAAGTAAATAAACTTGACGATATGTGTGCAAATCTTTTCCTAATGTAATAGAAACTTCATCACCAAGAAGCATTAAGTTTAAAGTTCTATATTGAGTTATAAAAAATATGGTGGAAATTATTATTATAGGAAATATGAATTTTATACTTTCCCATTTAGCACCTGCCAAACTACCCATTAGCCAATAAGTAATGCTCCTGATTTTCTCTTTGTTCTTGCAAAAATATACTATAAAGCTAGAAAAAGCTGAGCATAAGGTACTAAGGGCCATACCAGATAATAATAATTTTGTAGAATTAGCCCTACCATTTATATTCGCCATAGTTATTACAAGAATGGATATGGCAAAAGCTCCTATAAAAGCACATATCCCAACATAATTGGACCCAAGGGATATGCCCACTCCCAACATAATAGCTAAAGTTGTCCCTAAATATGCCCCAGATGATACACCTAAAATATATGGATCAGCTAAAGGATTTTTAACAACTGCTTGCATTATTAATCCTGATATTGATAATCCCATACCAACACAAGTAGCTAAAATAATCCTTGGAAGTCTTATAAACCAAACAATATCTATAATTGCATCGCTAGGAAGAGTATCTGGGTTTCCTATAGAAAATGTCTTATAAAATATAATCCTATAAATGTCTTTAAATGATATATCAACAGACCCCATAGCTACAGATATTAATATTGAAAATACTAATGCAACTAAAAGTATAATAGAAACACCTATATATATAGGTGTTCCCTTAAATAATCCCTGTTGAATATCCTTATCTAAACTCTTCTGTTCCATATTCTACTCCTCATAAAGGTCTGGATATAAACCTTTGCTAATAGTTATTATTCCATCTAAAGTTCTAATACCACTAGCATAAACTTCGCTTAACATTATAGGATGTACCCTTTCATTTTTTATAGCTGCTATACTAGAAAGAGCAGGATTTTCTGTAATAGCTTTTAAAGCTGTATCCCTATCTATTTCATCACCATAATAAACAGTGAAAATTACATCAGGATTAAGTTTTACTAAATCTTCTCCACCAATATTTCCATTTTGCCTTGCAACTAAATCTGCACCAACCTGAGTAGCTACATTTCCTCCTATACTATCTTCTCCATAGATTCTAAATACATTATCTCCACCAATTTCTAAGATAACAGTTTTTACTGGATCTTTATCTTTTGCAAAATTTTTAGCTTTTTCTATTTCATCTTTCATGTTGTTAACTATTTCATTTGCTTTATCTTCAACATCAAAAATTTTACCCATATTTAAAATATCTTCATATTCGTTTTCTAAGGAATTAGGTTGTACAACACCACTATTCTGTGCCATATAGGTGTTAATCCCTCTTTCATGCCAAAAATCAACATCTCCTAAATTCTTTTCACCAAATAGAGAATACCAGCTTAGTATAAAGTCAGGTTCCATTGCAAGAACTTCCTCTTTTGTAGGTCTATTTTCATAATATTTAACTTTTTCAAAAGCTTCTTTGTATTCGTCTTTTACTTCATGATCTAATCCAGCTGTAGCAACAATTCTATCTTCCAATCCTAATGCTAATAATGTTTCAATAGAATTTTGATATACAGCCAAAACCCTTTCTGGTGACTTTTCAAATGTAATCTCCACAGGTTCAGCAGAATAATTATACGTCTTTATAGTTACTGGATAGTGAGATTCATTATTATTTTCTGACTCTTCCATAGACTCTTGAGCAACTGTAGAAACATTTTCCTTAACATCAGATTCCTTACTACATCCAGTAACTCCAAAAATCATAATTATAGCTAAAAACAAACTTAAAAACTTTTTCATGCTATCCTCTCCTTATGTGTTTTAATGAGTACCTTCGATAATCTGAATACCCTTTGATTCAAAAATCTCCTTTATTTCGTCTAATCTATTAGCTTCACATTTAACTATACAAACTCCTAGATGAAGTTTATCAACTCCATTTTCTTTTAATTTTTCTGCTATATTTATTATATTTTCCTTAGTATTTTTAGAGCAAATATCACAAGTAAAGAAAGACATAATTTCAGTATCTATATTCTTATATTGGGAAAAATGTTTTTCTTTATTATTATAAGCCCTGAAACATCCCATAGTTGTACATATACCATTAATTTTTTCACATATTCCAATTGCTATTTTCATATTTCCCCCTAATTAAATTTAATAAAAAAACAATCCTTTAATACACACAACAAAGGATTGCTCATAGAGAATGTCTATAAACCATTTTATTTACCCCCTTTATCGTCCGTAAAGTATAGTAATATAAAATAGGCAGGTGTTCTGACTTAAGCCTCATTGTTTTTTCAGCCTTCCCAGTTTCCCAGTGGCATATTGAAAAAACTACTCTATTACAGCGGCGGGACCGTGTGGGATTTTCACCCAACTTCCCTTTTAATCTACAAATTAAAAATTAATAGAACCTATTTTAAACTATTAAATTGACAGTTAAATTTTACTAGGTGGTTAAAGATTTGTCAAGCCCAAGTACCGTAAGTTTTGCGACAAAAAAACCTTCCCTACTGTCTCACCTTATGTCGCAGCATGGTTTTATTTAGTCTCCATAACAAATCTATGAACATTAGCCAAATATATATCATTGAATTGTTTTTAATATTTTTATATTATATATTTGAAGGTTGACATAGCACTCAACCTTTAGACTAATAGCAGTTCTGTCTACAACTGAGGCAAGCTTATAGCTTGCCTTTACATATTAAAACTCCTACTTTATAGAAGGAGTTTTTTTTTATTTATCGAATATATAAATATAACATTATTCTGCAAACATATTTATACAAGGGGGAGATAATTTGATTAAAAAAAATACTATAATTACAATATTAGCATTTGTTTTATTACTTAGTTTTGTACCAACTGTAAGCTATGGAATTGAAACTCCAACCTACAGAGCTTTACTAATAGGTAATAGTAATTATCAAACTTCTGAAAACCTCAATGGTCCATCAAACGACTTAATAAGAGTTGAAAATGCTCTTACTTTTAATTACTTTGGAACAAACAATACACCTTTCACTAGTATAATAAAGAATCAAAATTTAACAAAAGATGAGATAATAAATAGTATTAGAGAAGCATTTAAAGACGCTAAACCAAGAGATGTTTCCTACCTATACTATTCAGGCCACGGTGCATATGATATTTCAAATAATACATCCTATTTAATAGGAGTAGATGAATATGGTTTAAGCGTTCATGAATTAGAAAAAGAACTAAGAAATATACCTGGGACAATTGTAGTGATATTAGATAGTTGTCACTCAGGAGGATTCATAAATAAGAGCTTTGGAACAATGTCTGAAAACAACTATACAGAAGAAGATTATCTAAAAAATTATAATCAATCTATTTTAGATGCCTTTACAAAAATAAAAAGCCGAAGCTACTTAACAGATAGTAAATACAAAGTTATTACAGCAGCTTCAATAAATCAATATTCCTATGAATATAATTTTTCAGATAGTTGGGGGTGGGGAGGAGAATTCACTAGAGCTTTTGTAATGGGCAATGGATATAATGGCAATTTTCTAGCTGATGGTAACTATGATGGTAATGTAACTCTACAAGAAATTTATTACTATACTATGAATAACGTAAGAACAAGTAATGTCCAAACATATCCTATTGGTGACAACTTTATAATTGGCTCTACTATAAAAAAAGCTTCTCCTGAAAATATAATTACTTGGAAAACCTCTTATGATATTCCTCTTAATAAGGCATGGAATATTAAATTTAACATGAAATTAAATAAAGATGCATTGGAAGATAATATATATATATTAGATTCTAATGGCAATAAATTCCCAACAGATGCTAAAATAAGCTCTGATGAACAAAACATTACTATTACTCCTTTAAAAAACTATGATTACAATTCCCAGTATACTATAGTAATCGAAGACAATATATACTCACAAAGAGGACATAGACTTAAAGATAAAGTATTAGCCTCTTTTTTCACAGTAGAAGGTATAATAGATTATGAAAATACATGTTTAGATTTTGTTCAAAATGGCCATTTCACTAATCATTCATATCCAACTATACGAGAGGCCTTTGACAACTACTTTTATAATCCCGCTTGGGAATATTTCTACTCCAATGAAGATACACATGTAGTCGAATTTAATGGGATGGTCAAAAAAAATGGTGTTTATGGAAATCTAATAATACAATTCACAGTAGACTTAATAGAAGAAAACTTTAATGTAAACTATGTAGCATTTAACAGTGAACCTTTAACTACTAAAGAATTTGAAAGCCTTTTAAATGCAATATATGACTATTATATTAATACACATAAGTAAAACACAGAAACGAAAGAAGAACTCATTTCTAATTAGAAATGAGTTCTTCTTTGTTTATTTATTCAGTTCTTTCAATTGTTATAACTTCCTCCACCATATTTCCTGCCATATCTACAAGAACTATTTTTAATTCATTAATTCCTATATCTAAATCTACATCAAAAGTAAAGCTTTCTTCAATAGGTTCTACTATTGAATATTGAGATAATCTATCAACTCTATTAACTTCACTTCCATTAATATATAAAGTTAAAGCTGGAAAATTATCTTTCATCAATATTTCTAAAGTAGCGCTTTCATCTGTAAGCTCTCTTTCCTTTACTTCCACTGTCAACTCTGGTTCAGTAGTATCTACCCAAAATCTTCTAACTATGCTAGTCTCTACTCCACCTTGACTAATAGAAAGGATTTCAACCTCATGATATCCATCTTCAAACTCTAATTCAAGTTCAAATTCATATCCTTCACCACTTCTTATTACTTCATCATCTTGTTTTATTTCGATCTCTTCATTATAGGATACATCAGCTTGTATTCCATTAATTTTAACTACAGGAGTTAATGTTGTATCAAATACATAACCACTAAATTTAATGACATTTTCATTGTATGGCTCTAGTAATTCAGGATTAATTAAGTAAATAACTGGTCTACCTTCATCCTTACCTTCCGCAATATTCTTTTCCCTCATATTACCTGCATAGTCTAATACCACCACTTTAATCTCATAATTTGTTAACCCTGATAGATGTTCTAACATATCTATTTCAAATAGATTTTGTTCATCTTCTACTTCTATATTTTCTACAGGTTTGTTATTAACAAATATAAGTATTCGTGAAAGACCTATTCCACTATCTTCAGCTTCAAATTTTAACTTTGAACTATATTTATCAAATGATAAATTGCTTATCTCTGGTGCTTTAGTATCCACATATACAGGTATTTTCTTTTCCTGCCACCTTGCTCCATCATAATGGATTTTAGATTCAATCTCATAATAATACAATCCATCTTCAACAATCTCACCATTTATCTTACCATCCCAAGCTCTATTAGGATTGAAAGAAAATGGTAATTTCCTTCCTCCATCAATATAAGTTTTTGATGCAAACTGCTCTGTTAAAATAGTTGATAATTTGTTTCCTTCACTATCTAAAATATTATATCTAACTTCTTCAGCATTTCTCATAAATGAAGGTATTGGAATAACTATATTAGTTCCAAATATTTCACCATCAGCAGTACCTGGACTAATAGCAGCTTTACTAGGAATCATAAAGTTGAATTCTCCATCTATCATTCCAGCATATCCATAATAGGATTCTTCTCCTAATTCTTCAAATCCGTCTAATATCTCTGGTTCATCCCAGCTACCATAAAACCCTAAGAAAGGTATGCTAAGTTCAGGATAAGTATCAGAAGTATCAGCTAATCTAACAAATCCTTCAACAAACATATTTCTATACAATTCCTCATCCATTCCAAAATCTACATGTAAAGTAAAATCTACATAATCCTTTGCAGGAATCGTTATAGTATCTGGTCCTGATACTACTTTATCAATTTCTCTAGCTACTAATAAATTGAAATGATCTTGGTAAATATAATCAGTTAACAAATCTAAATCAATACTATAAGTAATCTCCTTATCAGTTGTATTGATTGCTCTTAAATTTAAATCAAATTCAGTTTCATTAAAATCAAACAACTCTACCTTAGCCTCATTATTTAATCTATTAACCACTATTACTGGTGTAACTATGGCACTTTCTACATCCATTAATCCTGCGCCCTGTTTTCTTGGTGAAATAGCTATGTTTTCTTCATCTAATAAAACTTTAGCTGTATTCATCAATAGTATCTTTGCTAATTTAGTCTGCTCACCAATAGAACTTTCTTTAGCTGACGATGTATAAACCGTTTCATTCCCATGTATATCCATATAGATAAGTGTTTTAGGAAGAACAGACAAATCTTTTACTTCCTCATTAAACAATGTAATTATATTCCCTTTGCTAGTTTTAATATAGATTGGTTCGTTTTCTGTAATAGCCTTTAATATTTGCTCATTAATCATATCACTATATTCTGAATCCAATAACCTTCTATCATAAGCCCTATTTCCAATAATTATAGAATTATTAGGCAATGGTGATACCTTATCACCTATTTCATCACCTATAATTAAATCTTCAAGATGCAATTCATTTAATCTGCCATTTTTACTAATATATTCCTTAACTATTGCAGCACCACCTGAAACATGAGGAGCTGACATACTTGTACCACTCATAGTCCCATAACTGTTATTTTGAAGTGTAGAATATATTTGTCCCCCCGGAGCAGTAATTTCTGGTTTTAACTCTAAACTTGGAGTAGTACCCCAAGAAGAAAAATCAGACATCTGTCCTGACATAGGGTTTGGAACTTGCATTTCATCATCTGTGAAACTAACAGTCTTAATAGGAGATTCAAGCATTTTATCTCCACTACTATGTCCAACAAATACAGCAGGTATTGTAGCTTCAGGAGGATAGGCCATATTAATTAACTCTTCTCCACCATCTTTGTGATTATATACAATAACTCCAATAGCTCCTGCCTTTTCAGCATTAACTATCTTTTCTACAAAAGTTAATCCCCCACGTATAATTAATGCTATTTTCCCACTTACATCTATCTCTTCAAAATCGGTTACATCACCCACTCCACAATCTACATACTCTACATCAGAACCCAGTGAAACTGGATGATTAGAACTAGCAACTGATAAAACTATCTTTTCATCACCAAGTATTAAATATGGAGTCATCATATGAGTATTTTCAAAAGATGCAACTTGGATTGAATCATATGAAAGTCCTGGAGCCCCTACAAGGCCAATATCAGGATTGTTTTTAGTAGGTAATCCAGAGTTTGTTTCAGTCCAACCATGAGCTATATATCCAGAGTTTCCTGCTGAAATAGAGCATACAATACCATTATCCACTGCATAAGAAATAGCCTTATTTACTGGACTATCTTCTACATAAAATGAAGCAGTAGAACCTAAACTCATATTTAGCACATTAGCCCCTAACTTTATAGCTTCTTCAATAGCCTCTAAATAAATGTCATCAAAAGTCGTAGCATAAATAGGGTCATTACTAAATACCTTCATAGCTAAAAGTTGTGATTCAGGAGCAACACCTTTAACATATCCATTAGCAGCTACTGTACCAGCTACATGCATACCATGTTCAGAAGCTGAAGGTCCAATATCAAGTATTTCTTCATTTTTATCATAATAATTATAACCATAAGGTACTTTTTCTGTATAAAATCTACCCTTTAAGCCCTGTTCATTTTTCATTACATTAATATCTTCTTCACTTAATGAAGCAGCACCACTATTAGTTAACACCATATCTGAATGACTTGGGTCTATACCGGTATCAATAATCGCTACAACCATTCCTTCACCTTTAAATCCTAAATTCCAAGCATTAAGAGATCTAACCATATCATTACTGGTGTGCATATCAGGTTTAATAGTAGGTCTTTCATATTCCTTAGAAATGTAAACCTTTCTAACTCCCACTATGTTTTCTATAGCATCTATTTCACTAAATTTAGATTTACCACTAAATCCATTAAATACAGTAGTAAATCTCTTATCTAAACTGAAACTGATATTCTTACTATGAATTTCCCTTTCAACTATTTCCTGCTTTTGTAAAAGTTCTCTTTCTAAACTATCTAGCTCTCCTTTAGGCATTGCAGAATATTGTATATCTTCTTCTGTAGCATAAGTTATCAAAGGTCTTTCTTCTAATTCAACAATAATCCTTACTTCATCATCTTCATCTAGAATAAGATTATCTATCTTTTCACCTTTTTTAAAAGCATCTTTTATTTCATCAATTATTTCATTTGATACAGGTTCCCAAATTGTATCATCTAGGGATTCTATTTGATCATTTTCTTCAATGTTTTGTTCAATGTTTTCAACATCCTCATCTACACTTAAAAAAGATTCTGGTTGTAATTGTTCTTCTCCAAAAGCAAAACTCGAAACCATTAAAGATAAGATTAAAACAAACATAAGCATTTTTGAAATTCGTTTCAAATCATCGTCCCCTTTTCTAATATATTTTTACAAACTACCCTCCTTTTTTAAAAATTTATATATGTATATTCTATATTCTATATAAATATAGAAATTCCTCTAATTTTTAGAATATTTTCTATCTTGAAAATTAACTGAATTTTATGCCTTGGCTGATCTTTCTTTCAACAACTTTCGACATAAAACGGGTTTTTCACCAAAATTCGGGTACTTAACCAAATTTCAGCCAGAAATCATTACCTTTATAATCTTTTCATGTTATAATGTATTATATAACAAATAATAATTACTCATTTGTCAAATAATAACATCAATAGCTATAAAGAAGGGAGTCGTCTTAGTAATGATGTTAAGTGATGTAATAAATATGTACAAAAATTATTTAATAACCACAGACAAAAGTAAGGAAACAATAAAATCCTACTTATCTGATTTGTCATCCTTCCAATTCTTTTTAGAAAAAAATATAATTGTCCCATGTATATTGATGATTTAAAAGTAGAAGATATAGAGGACTTTTTATTTTATCTAAAAGAAGAAAAAAGCCTCGCTTCTGCTAGTCGTAGTAGGCATCAATATACATTACGAGCCTTTTGGAAATATGCTTGTAACAAAGATTTGTGTAAACAAAACATCGCCAATCTTATAGAACCTATTAAAATCAAAAAACAAGAAAGAACCTTTCTTACTACAGAGGAAGCTCATGAATTAATAGAAGCTATCGACCATCCCCTTACTCAACTTATATGCAAAACCCTTTTCTATACAGGAATGAGAATAGGTGAATGTTTAAATCTTAGACTAAAAGATGTAGATTTTGAAAAAAACATGATATATATTATTAATGGAAAAGGTAAAAAAGACAGAAATATACCTTTAAACAAAAACCTAATTCCCCCACTTAAAGATTATCTTTCAAATTGGCGTCCAGATGTAGATACTGATTATCTATTTGCTACATCTAAAACTGGGAAAATTAGCTCTGTCTATGTAAATAGAATAATAAAAGATACTGTTGAACGTCTTGGTTGGGAGAAAAAAGTAACAGCTCATATTTTAAGACATAGCTTTGCATCAAATCTAATTAAAAAAGGAGTAAATATAGTTCATGTTCAAAAACTTTTAGGGCATTCTAACCTTAAAGTAACCTCTATATATACTCATACAGAAATGGATGATTTAAATGAATCAGTTAATCTATTATAATAAAAAGGAGGACTTTATATGGAAAAAAATTCGTTTGAAGATATTAAACTATATGAAGATTTAATCCTCACTGAACTATTGAACGGAAAAACAAAAGAAGAAATAGCAGCAACTCTACAAGGTAGTAGCAGAATAGACTATGATGAACATTTTATATTAAGAAGCCTTGCAGAAGGCAAAACTAGAGAAGAAATAGCTAAAATATTAAAACATAAAAGCTTTCGAACCTTAGATATGTTTATGAGAAGAAGAGGATACAAATGGGATAGCGAAAAGCAAAACTATATACTAGAATCTCAAAAAACAAATGATGATTATGATTCTATCTCCTCGTCAAAAGTACAGCAAATAATAGATCTTTTTAAAGCTAAAATTGATCCAAAAGAAATAGCTAAAAGAGTAGGAATGACAGACCATATGGCTATAGCACAATATATGAAAGATAAAGGTTATGCTTGGTCTCCAGAAGAACAAAACTATACACTCATAAAAGGAGAGATCCCACAAACAAATACAGTTAGTATAAATAATAACACACCTGAAAACGTTAACATAGAATACGAAACAGAACCCACTACATATTTATCTAAACTTGATAGACTCGAAAAACTAATTCCCCTATTAGAAACGATAGACAAAAACAAAGAAAGAATTTTAGATCTTTTAGTAATAAATGACGAAGGTACAATACCTAGATACGTAGTTGGTGGAATAACGATTACAAAATCCATATGCATGTCTCATAGGTTAGCTAATTTAGTAAAAGAATTTAGCATAGAAAAAAATATAAGCCAAAAAGAAATTTTTGAAATCGCTATAATAGAATTCTTAAAAAAATATGGATATGAAAGCGAAATTAACGCTCTTTTCTTTTAAAAAACCTTTTTCCCTTATATTATATTGAATATAAGGGTTTTTTTTACTATTATTCATTATAATTTACTTGTTATTAACAAGCTTAATTTTATATTGGTTAAATATTTAACATTTTATTTCATAAGCATTATAAAACCATTTATTATTCTAATGATGTTATTACAAAGTAACAAAAGGCTTGTCCTTCCTATCCCTGTATTATACTGGATTTCAAGAAACCTTTTATTGGGAATTATTTTGGTAATATATGTGCTATTACACAAACAACAGCAAAAGGAACAGAGGAACAACTTGAAATACAAATCAATGGAAAGCAAACAGTAACAATTGAAGAATTAAAATCAGCTGGATATACTGTTGTATTCTTATATGATTTTACACCATTAGCAGATGAAAAGTCAACTGGTAAAGTGACTAGAGAAGAAAACTTCAAATATGCAGTAAAAGTATCAAAAGATGGACAAGAATTAGTATCAGATTGGACAGATGTAAAAGTTATTGATGCAGCAGAAGCTTCAGAAGTAACAGAAATAAGCCTAATTTCAGGTAGTGATGCTTGGAAACTTGGCTATATAACATTGACTGATGAAAATATAACTATAAAAGCAAAAAAAGCAATAAATGGACTAGGAAAAGAAATTGAAGAAGTTAAACTTCCAGAAGTTGAAAAGATTACTTCAAGTGATATAACAACTGCTTATTATGAAAATGGTATCAAAGCTTTAAAAGCTGGAAACGTTGTATTTACTGTTAAATTTGTAAATGTTGAAAAAACAGTAGAAGTTCCAGTTCAAATAAGAGATGCACAAGTTGCAACAAGTATCAAAGAAAATGGTACAACTATTAAAGTTAAAGCTAATGATGATAAAGCAACAGTTAAGATAAACGTGCTAGATCAATATAGTGAAAACCTAAGATTAGCTAGTCAAAAAGTAAACGTAAAAGTTGGAGAAGCTGAAGTTGTTGAAACAGCTATAACTAATGGTGAAGGATCTGTAGCTGCAAATTTAGCTAAAGGAATTCACAAAGTAGTAGTTCTATCTGGAGAAAAAGAAATCGGAACATTCAATATTGAAGCAATAGACGTAACTGGACAACCAGATGAATACAAATTAATTGCTAAAGATACTACTCTAGATATAAATCCACTTCTTACAGGAGAAGAAGCTAAAAATACACTAGCAATGGATGTAAAGGCTTATGTAAATGGTGTAGAAGTAGCTTTACCATCAAATTTAATAGCTAAATCTTCAAATGAAAAAGTAGCAGCAGTAGGAACTATTGAATCTGCAAAAGCTACTGTAACAGCTAAAACAGCAGGACAAGCTACTATTTCCTTATATACAAAAGATGGAGATTTAGAAGTTAAGGTGTTTGATATAGAAATAACTGTAGAAAATACAACTCCTCAAATAGAAAAATTAGCTATTAAAGATGGAAAAGACAAAATAGTATTAGCTAATGGAACAGAAGTTAATGCTGCTTCTATAGCTGCAAAATTAACAGTTGGTGATGATAAATTAGATGCTAAATTAGAATCTGACATCATAGATGGAGATAATTTCGTATACTCTGAAAATGATGGAAAAGTAATCGTTACTTTGAAAGATGAATTTGGAGGAAAAATATTCATCTTTGATGTTGAAATAGAACCAGAAGCATAAGAAAAAAATTATAAGCATGAAAGAAAAAACTCCTTTCTAAAAAGAGAGGAGTTTTTTCTAAATGGCGTTACAACAACTTAACAGCCTTTTTAAGCTGTTCTAAGTCTTGATGTATATATCTACTAGTAACTCTTAGATCAGAATGCCCTAGAAGCTTTTGAACCGATGGTAAAGGTGCATTATGGATTATAAGGTTACTTGCAAAAGAATGTCTCAATATATGGGCAGAGACATTCTTTTGCCATTTAAGAGAATCTTTAGCTTTATGAAGAATAACATTGATATATTGTGGCGACAATTTTCCAGTTTTTTTAGTACAAAAAAATTTATTGCTATCTACTAAAGGCCTTATATTATCTATATAATCAATAAGTATATTGTAAAGCTTTTCACAGATGGGGATTACCCTATCCTTATTCCCCTTGCCCCCAATTACATATATTATTTTTTCATCTAAATCAACATTATCAAGAGTTAAATTAACAGTTTCTGAAACTCTAAGACCTGTATAAAAAATAGTCTGTACTGCTACTTTTACAATAGGCTTGTCTATCTTCCCTGTTAATAAAATAAATTCTTCCTCAGAAAGATATATTCTTTCAGTTTGTTTTACCCTTATTGGTTCTAAAAACATAGCTAAGTTTTTTGAACAAAGTTCCCTTTTGTTTAAATAGTTATAAAAACTTCTAAATATATATACTACCCTACTCCTTGTTGCACTCATCTTACCTGATTTTTTTAAGTAATACATATAATCCTCTAAATCTTCTATGGTTATATCCCCTACATCTTTTTCATATGAATACTTCCCTTCTAAAAACCTTCCAAAATACCCTAATTCCTTTCTATATCCTTTAATAGTTTCATAGGACCTATCAATAGATTCTAAGTGCTTAAGGAACCCTTCTACAGCCTCATAATACTTCATATAATATTACCTCCATTTCTAGATATTTTATCGTTGTACAGGCTTAATTGTATAGATTATATTTGTGGAGGCAAGTGCTATTAATGCAACAACCATAAGAGTAAAATTTTCAAATGGTGATGTTGAAAATTTTACTGTAAAAGAGTTAACTGAAGGTGAAAACACTGTTGAATTTGAATACAAAGGTCAAAAGTTCACAGAAAAAGTTAACTTTACAGCACCAGTAGAACCTGTAGATAAGGCTGAAGTTGAAGAAGTTATATTCGACAACTACAGACAATTCAGAGTAGTATTCAACACAGTAGTAGATGAAGAAACAGCAACAGATCCAAGAAACTACTACTTTGAAATAGTAGAAAGTAAACCAGATAAACTTGCTGTAGAAATGAAAGAAGACTTAAACTTAATGTCTATAGACGATAGTGCATTCCCAGGTGCACCAGAGACTACAACAGCATATAAGAGATTCGCAAATGCTTATCCAGCACTTGCAGGTAATGCTGGATGGTATTGGTACAACAATATCATAGCAGAAACTATAGAAGGCAAAACTGTAGTTACAATAAGAATGCCAGAGTTAGCAAGATTTGATGGTGGAAAACTTGAAATTAAAGAAGGCACAATTGAAAAGAAACTTGACAAAGATATGACTGTAAACGTAGCAGTTAGAAACGTAAGAGACAAAGACGAAGTTAGAATAATAGACACAGCTGTATTCCCAATGTTCATTGAAGACAAAGTAGAACCAAAATTAGACAAAGTATATAAATATGACAATACAGTAAAAAAATCAGGAGATTTAGTACCAGTAGAAGTTGATATTAATAAAACAATAGAAGTAGAAGCAACTTCAACTACAAAACAACTTGACTTAGAATTTAGCGAACCAATAGAAAAGAAAGAAGTTAATAATAAAGACGTTGTAAAAGTATATGTAAATGGAGTAGAAGTACAAGATGCATTAGTATATGCTACGCCAAAAGATGCAACTCTTAGTTATGACGATGCTAAAATTGTAGGATTTGATTTAGAAAAAGCAGTAGTTGCTGCTAACTTCAAAGCATCAGATAAATTATACAATGTAAAAATAGTTGGAATCAGAGACTATGCAGACAATATTATGGTACCAAGTACAATTACATTTAACTTTAAACTAATAAACGATAAAACAAAAACACCAGAAGCAGTAAAACCAATTGTAAAAGACATAGTACAAATAGCAGATAATCTATTCAAAGTAGAATGGAATAGAGCAAATGCAACAGGTAAATTAACTATAAAAACTATAGATGATAAAATAACAGAAGTTGAAGATGAACCTGTATCATTATCAAGACCTGAATTTGATAATGACGGTAACTTTGTAGGTTTCTTCTCATATGTAGCAGTTGGTGCAACAGATGATGCAAGACCTGATTCACCTGCAGATAAAACAATATACTATGCAGGACAAAAAGACATCAACAGAAATATCACTATAGATAGTATAGTTGGTTACACTTTAGATGAGGATAATAAAGCAACAAAAGATGCTGAAAATAAAGAAGCTTATAACAAGAAAGGCATGGAATTAGTAAAAGACGAATTAGCACCAGAACATGCTTTCTCATATATCACAACGGATCTTTATGGTGTAAAAGGTTATACAGATGATATTGGTTCTGAAATAACAATGATAATGACAGACAATGTTCCATTTGACCCACAAGCATTAGATGAAGTAATGCTTATGACATATGGAGGAACACCTGCACCATTAAACGTAAAAGTATCCTATGAAAAAGACGGTATAATTAGAACAGCAGATGTTGAAGTTAAGGATACTAATTTTAAAAATAACGCTCTAACTATTGACTTAAATGATGTTATAATAGGAGCAGATGTAAAACTACTAGACAAAGATGATAACTTAGTTGAAGGTGCAACATATACAATAGAAGTACCAAAAGGAATGTTTGCAGATCCAAAGAAAGATGCCGAAGTTCCATTTGGTAGTGAATATGGTTTTGATTCAGATGGCGAGTACACTGGTAAATTTGACTTTGCACCTGCAACAGACGGTGATGTTCCAACAGAAGAAGAACTTAAAGGTATGTATGTAGATGCTAAACGTGAAGATGAGAACGGATTTACATCTTTAGCATTTACAGTAGAAATAGAGGTTCCAAACAAAGTTGAAGAAAAAGTTGAAGAAGATGAAGTACCTCAAACATCAAAACCATTAATAGAAGTAAAAGATAATGCACTAGGAAAACAAGAAATTCATGTTAGATTTATAGGTTCAGTAGATCCAGAAACTCTTAGAAACCCTGAAAACTACGTATTAAACGGAAAAACTTTAGCAGATTGGGAAATGACAAAAGAAGACATTAAATACGTAATAGATGGAGAAAAAGAAGAAGAATCTAACAAATATGCAGTATTTACAGTTCCAGAAGGAAGTGTACCAGTAACAGGAGATGTAGCATTTATAATAAGAGATGTAGCTAACAAAAATGGCGCTAAAATGACACCAGTTGATACAAAGATTACATTGAAAGACAATACAGCACCAGAAATATTAGAAGCTAAAAAAGACGGTTCACAAAAGATTATATTAACATTTGACGAACCAGTTATACTAAAAGATGGTGAAACAGCAGCAACAGCAGGTAAGAACTTCAAAGTTATGGTAGGAAACGTTGAAAAATTAGTTAACGAAGTAAAAATTGATGGAACTGCAGTTACACTTGTTCTTGAAGGAGATATGCCAGAAGGTGAAATTACTGTATCAACAGTACTAAACCACAATGGTGATATGTTAATAGAAGACCTAGTTGGAAACAAACTAGCAGAAGGAATAGAAATAAAGGTAGAAAGATAAACAGTCACTAAAAGAAGTGGGGGAGCTTTTCCTCCACTTTTTTTAAATAAGCTCAGGGGAGTAAGCAAGCTCAGGGGAGAAAAGCCCTCCCCCTCGCAAAGGTACCGGGTACCACCCGACTTTTGTCGAAACTTGCTAATAATAGAGAGACCCAAATGGACAAGGGAGCAATCCTAAGTCCTAGGGTCTCTTTTTTTATGTAAAAAAAAGCCACACTGGTTGGGTTTACCGATGTGGCCAAAGTTAGTTATTCAGTTAATCCATATAGAAGGCCATAGCGACCATCATCTATATCTTTAGAAAAGTAGATGAGATTGGCATTGCTATAATCTAATTCAGGGATTTCATTTTCAACAATTATCATCTGACCATTATCTTGGTGCTTTAGCATATATCTAAACAGTGACTCTTTCATATTTTCAGAAGCTTGTTCAGATTTCTTTTCTTTTAATGAAAGTATAGGTGAGTCAACTATTAATATTCCTGGAGAGTAAGTTCCACATTGCTTTAAATACTCCATAAATGTTAATGCAACTACTGTATTTAGAAATGCACGGTATCCTTGGCCGAACTTAGATTTTTCTTTTCCGTTTACTACTACATCAAAAGTATCTTTACTAAAGTACGCAGAGCTTAAGTTATCAAAGTTACATGCCTCTAAGATGCTTTCAAGAATTGTGCTTATGCCTTGTAAGATTAGAAAATCAAAATATTCTTTAGGTTTATACTTAACTTCGACTTCATTTTTCATTTCAAATGCATTTAAGTCATCAATCATATTATGTTCAAGATGTCTAATAGTTCTAATTTGACTTTGAACTTCCATAGACTTTCGATATAGGTGTAGTAGATGACGCAGATGTTTTATTTTAGGCTTTAACTTAGAATTAATTATTTCTTCTAACTGGGCTCTTTCCATTTGTAATACATTATTCATCTCTTCTAGATTATTTTTTTCTATAGAAATATCTTCTTCAGCATCATTTAAATCATTAAGTTGTAACATAATCTTTTTTAATTCTACAGAAGCTGCTTCTATACAAGATTCTTGATATCCCTTTTCAAGCTCACCATTGCAAAATGGACAGAGGGTTTCTTGTATATATTCAGGTCTATGTACTTCGCCTTCTACGAGGAAAGTTAGTCTGTTAATATCTGAAACATACTGCCCTTGTAATACTTGATATCTGTTATGAAGCATATTACACTCAGCGATTTGATTATTAAGTTCATATATTTCACTTGATAAAGTCTCACTTCTTTTAACAGCCTGTGAAAGGTTACTTTCAGCACTATCAATTTGATTTAATATGGAATTTATATTTTCTTCAATGAAACCTAAATTATAATACCCATAGTCAGGCAATTCATTTTTTAATGATGCTAAATCAGATAAGCTATTATTTATATATTCTATAACAGCTGTTTTCTTAGCTTCCTTAATTGGTTTTTCATCAAATTCTTCATTATCCTCAAATGAGTTGCCTGTTATGAGATATAAAAGCGTAGATAATATTGCAGTTTTAGAATAACCTCCCTTTTGAAAAAGGATACTATCTTTTTGTATTATATTATCTTCTTCGATTAAGAAAATATGTAGAAAAGTTCTTATTGTTAAATTTTGTCTTTTACAACTTGCGTTTTTAATGATACCAGAAGGAATATCAATTCCCATTAGATGAAGCCATAGATTGCTGATATGTAGCTTACCTTTTTCTGTACTATATTCAAGCTCAGGGGAGAAAAGCTTTCCCCCTCGCAAAGGTACCGGGTACCACCCGACTTTTGTCGAAACTCGAATAAAACAGAGAGACCCAGAGACCCAAATGGACAAAGGAGCAATCCTAAGTCCTAGGGTCTCTTTTCAGGAATTTTAGGTCAATATGGAGGAACTTTTAAAACAATAATAGAACTAAGTGGTGAATTTAAATATGATTTTATGACTCAGAATGGAAAAGTTTACTTATATATAGTATAATAATATTATATTATTATAGATTATTTAAGGAGGAATTATATGAAGAAAAGCAGACTTTTATTAAGTATTATTCTATCTATTTCTATTTTATTATTAAATTGTAGTGTTTTTGCAGAGCCAATTGAAAGTGAACTGGGATTCAATGAATATGGATTCAAAACTTTAGACAAGCAGTTATTAGCTGAGGAAAAATTATTAGGGAATATGCGGGCAAAATCTAGTAATTGGGAGACCTTTCCCTCTAAAACGAATATAGATTTAGAAAAAGTTTGGACTGTCAAATTCTCATCTACAGTTAATATGGAAAATTTAGATGGTATAGCCATAGAGAAAGATAATCAATTTATTCCAGTAAGAATTACTAAAACAAAGTACGATACCATAACAGTGCAGCCTATAGATTCTTTCTCAGGCAATAGTGAATATACTATGAGGATATTTTTAAACAATGGAAGAAAGTATAAAATGAATTTTTACACTAAACCTGAATACAGGAATGCCGATATAGAACCAAATGATAATTTCATGCAAGCAAATGAAATTTATTTAAATGAAACGATAATAGGAGAACTAAAAAGTCAAAATGATAATGTAGACTTTTATAAAATAGAAATTCCAAGCTCTGGCAAACTAAGAATAGATGGTACACAATTAGATGGCGGAGAAATTGGAATAACATTATATAATGAATATGGTACTGATAGTAACTATATAGCTAGAGATTATAGCGGCCAAAAGGTGCAAATAATTTCAGGTTTAGAGAAAGGTACTTATTATATAGGTGTATATAATAGATCAGGTTACGGTGCTTATGAGCTAAACTTGGATTTCTCAAAACAAACTATAGCTAATGATAATGCTTCAAATAATTATATAAAAGCAGAAAAAATATCTATAAATGATAGAATAACAGGTCATATAGGCTACACTAGATCTAATGGGAACGTGAATACTCAAGACTTTTATAAAATAGAAATTCCAAGCTCTGGCAAACTAAGAATAGATGGTACACAATTAGATGGTGGAGAAATTGGAATAACATTATATAATGAATATGGTACTGATAGTAACTATATAGCTAGAGATTATAGCAGCCAAAAAGTGCAAATAATTTCAGGTTTAGATAAAGGTACTTACTATATAGGCGTATATAATAGATCAGGTTACGGTGCTTATGAGCTAAACTTGGATTTCTCAAAACAAACTATAGCTAATGATAATGCTTCAAATAATTATATAAAAGCAGAAAAAATATCTATAAATGATAGAATAACAGGTCATATAGGCTACACTAGATCTAATGGGAACGTGAATACTCAAGACTTTTATAAAATAGAAATTCCAAGCTCTGGCAAACTAAGAATAGATGGTACACAATTAGATGGTGGAGAAATTGGAATAACATTATATAATGAATATGGTACTGATAGTAACTATATAACTAGAGATTATAGCAGCCAAAAAGTGCAAATAATTTCAGATTTAGACAAAGGTACTTACTATATAGGCGTATATAATAGATCAGGTTACGGTGCTTATGAGCTAAACTTAAATTTTAAAGAGTAGTTAGATCAAGCTCAGGGGAGAAAAGCCCCCCGCAAAGGTACTGAGTACCACCCGACTTTTGTCGAAACTTGCGAATGAACTAAAAACTGACATCTCACAGGTAAAAATACTTGTGGGATGTTTTTTCTTTTTTGTTTACAGCAAGCTCAGGGGAGAAAAGCCCTCCCCCTCTCAAAGGTACCGGGTATCTCCCGACTTTTGTCGAAACTTAGTCTTTTCATTGTACATTTACTACAGATCCTCTAATAATGACCTTGTCTTCTAATTCCATAAAAGATAGTTTTTCTACTAATTGCATCATATCCATTTCGGTAAGTATACTTAGTTCTTCTAATGTTTTTTCTCCTTCATTTAATAATATTTCGATAATCTTTTTTTCTGTTTCATCTAAATTGACTAATTGCTTATCATCCTTGTTTTCTACAATTTTAGATTCATACCTATTATCTATCAACAATTGTTCTTCATATAAATAAATTTTAGCCCCATCATAAATTAATCTATTGCTTCCCATGCTTTCTTGCCTATATATACTATCAGGCAGTGCTAGAACTTCTCTTTCATATTGTTTTCCATAATTAGCAGTGATTAAGGCTCCACTTTTGACTCCTGCTTCTACAACTAGTATCTTGTATGACCATGCACTAATAAGTAAATTTCTTCGAGGAAAACGCTTAGAATCTGGCTTAACTCCAGGAGGATATTCAGATATAACAGCACCATTTTCAATTATACTCTCCATAAGTTCCATATGTTCTGATGGATAGCATATATCTAATCCGTTTCCCAATACAGCTATTGTATAGCCACCTGATTTTATACAAGAAGTATGTGCATAACCATCAATACCTTTTGCCATTCCACTTACCACACAAATCTTTTCATTAGCCAAATAAGTAGCAGCTGAATTAGTAACCATTTTCCCATACTCACTACATCTTCTAGAACCGACTATGGCAACGCCCATACTGTTTTTAATAATATTACCCTTATAATATATTAAAATAGGCATTTCGTTAATGCTCTTAGCTTCAAAAGGGTATAGTGGATTATCTAGATTCAATAGCCTAATATCTAATTTTTCTGTTTTATCTAGTATTCTTTTGGCTTTTTCTAATGATCTTTCTTCAATTATTCTTTCTGCTGTTTTATGGCCTATGCCATTACATTCTAATAAATCCTCTAAAGATGCCCTATAAATATTTTCAGGAGTATTAAATTTTTCCAACAATGCCCTTTGTCTTATAGGGCCTAATCCATTTATCTGTGTTAACCAAATCCAATATAGCATTGGTTTATCTCCTTTTTTAAACAGTGTACATCCTAGTTTTTTCTTTGTCCAAATCCCTTGATAATAGTACATTAGCAATATCCTTTTTTCTAATTTTAGGAGAGCCATCTAAATCAGCAAAAGTCCTAGCTACTTTTAGAAATTTATCAAAGGTTCTAGCACTATATCCATATTTGTCGTAAGCCATCCTAAGTAGTTCCTTAGAATCATTTTCTAATTCACAGTATTCTTTAATTAGATCAGGAGTCATTTGTGCATTGCAATTGATACCCTTAATATCTTTATATCTTAGCAACTGTATTTTCCTTGCTTTTTCTACTCTTTCCCTTAGTTCCTTTGAAGATACACCTTTTTTATTATCCGTTAATTCAATAAAATCTACTGGCTGCACATATTTTTGTATATCTATTCTATCAAGTATAGGCCCTGAAATTTTTTGCCTATACTTTATTACTTCATAATCTGTACATTTACATTTACTTGTACCATAATAGCCACAAGGACATGGATTCATTGCTGCAATAAACATAAAATTTGAAGGATATATATTGGTGCAATTCACCCTAGATATCGTTACTTTTTTGTCCTCGATAGGTTGCCTTAAAGCATCTAGTGTTTTTTTGCTAAATTCCGCTACTTCATCTAAAAATAGAACTCCATTGTGAGCTAAAGATACTTCACCTGGCATAGCATTATTTCCACCACCGATTAAGGAGTTTAAAGATGCACTATGATGAGGAGCTCTAAAAGGCCTTTGAGTAATTAAATTACCCCTATTTTTAAGTAAACCTGCCACGCTATATATCTTAGTTACTTCCAAAGCTTCTTTTTCGCTCATTCTAGGCAAAATAGTTGGTATCCTTTTGGCAATCATAGACTTACCACAGCCTGGAGTTCCAACCATGAGCATATTATGTCCTCCAGCTGCTGCAACTACTATGTATTCTATCAATACATCTTGTCCTTTAACATCACTAAAATCAAAAATATAATTTGTATTTGAAGTTGTTCTTATGTTTTCAGTTATTGGCTCTGCTTGGCTATTACCTTCTAAAAAACTAATTATAGATTTTAAATCCTCAAATCCATATACATTTATTCCACTTACTAAACAAGCCTCCTGAGCATTTTCTAGAGGGACTATTATGTTTTCTATACCAGCCCTTCTTGCAGCTATAGCCATAGGCAATACACCGCTACAAGGCCTTGTTTTGCCGTTTAAAGACAATTCACCGATAAATCCAAAATTATTTAATTCTATATCCTTAGTCACAAATTGATTAGACTGCAACAAAAATCCTATGGCCATACCTAAGTCAAAGTGAGAACCTTTTTTCTTAACATCTCCTGGTGCCAAGTTTATGACTATCTTCATCTTAGGAAATTCATATCCTTCATGAATGATAGCTGCTTGTATTCTTTCACTTGATTCTTTGATTGCTCTGTCACCTAATCCGATTATAGAAATTGAAGGTTGTCCATAAATAGTATCTGTTTCTATTTCTACTAAATATCCTTCTATTCCAGATATAGCAAAGCTATTTACTATAGATACCAACTATTCCACCTCCATTTTTTCTTCAATTTCTCTGTCTATTTCGTGATTTATTAGTTTTGATTCTACATATCCCTTATATAATTCTCTGCTATTGTCTTTAAAATAAGATAATATTCTTTCATCTGTAACAATATCTTTTTTTATTTCTCCCATGTATACACCATAACTACTCCATTTATATTCAATAGGTGATTCTACCATAGCTGCCTTCACTGGATTGAGATGTATATATCTACTTGTTTGAAGATTATAAGAATCACTTTCAATTATTTCCGCCCTATATCTTCCCTGAAATAAATGTCCTACAAGATTATATTTATTATTAAAATATTTAGTATATAATAAATTTATATATCTCATAATATTCCATATTTCCACGTTTTTAGTTTCTATCTGCATATGTATGTGGTTAGTCATAAGACAGTAAGAATACAATATATATGGATATTTCTCCATTGCCTGTTCTAAAATAGTCATGTAAACTTGGTAATCCTCTTCATCTTTAAATATATCAGATCTTCTATTCCCACGATTCATAATATGATAAACTGCCCCTGGATACCAAATCCTTTTCTTTTTCCCCATATATTAAGCCCCCTTAGTTCTTATTTTCAATAATTTCTGATAATTTTGTATAGTTAAATATTATCATTTTACCATACTATTTACAATACAAAAAACACCTAATAGGTACAAGTATTTTACCTGTTAGGTGCTTAGACACTTCTTTTTCAATAGCCGAAACTTTTGGATTCCCTTTGCAACAATCTTGCTTCGCTATTTCCTAGAGATGTAAATAAATATCCTGTAGGGATGGGTATGGGAAGACAGCAGCTTTTACTTAGATTTGGTAGATTGGCAGTATATGATAAACCTATCACCAAATATTCCATAGTTGTAGATAGACGTGATATAGGTAGACAGCTCCTTCAACTTAATCCTGTACACCTAGACATCGTAACAAGCATTTTAATCCTTAGAAATGATGACTTTGAAGAACTATTTTTTAATGGTCATGACTAGTAAATTACAATTCCAGCCATGACCTTTTTCTTTGCATAAATACAGAGAACCAACCTCGAAAGGTCAGTTCTCTGTATTTAGCAAGTTTCGACAAAAGTCGGAAGATACCGGGTACCTTTGCGAAGGGGAGGACTTTTCTCCCCTGAGCTTGCTGGAGCTTATTTTATTCTTTCATATCTCTCATGGTTTGGTCCATTTGGCTTTACACCATGCCATTTTAAATTTGGAAAACTTTCATTATCGTATTCCTTCTTAAACTTCTTACCAAAAGTAGTGGGAGAAGAAATACTACTCCAACTTTCACCATAAATCTCTTTCAGTTCCATAACCTGATTTAAAGGCATGGCTAAAATTAGATTTTTAGCATTTATCAATTCTTGAGGATTCATTCTATTCACTTCCTTTCTTCGTGATAAAAAAGAAACCCAACGAACTTAAATTGTCCATTTGGGTCTCTTTATCTCATTCGCAAGTTTCGACAAAAGTCGGGTGGTACCCGGTACCTTTGCGAGGGGGAGCGATTTTCTCCCCTGAGCTTGTTTATGATAAAGCAACAGTTAAGATAAACGTGCTAGATCAATATAGTGAAAACCTAAGATTAGCTAGTCAAAAAGTAAACGTAAAAGTTGGAGAAGCTGAAGCTGTTGAAACAGATTTAACTGATGGTGAAGGATCTGTAGCTGCAAATTTAGCAAAAGGAATTCACAAAGTAGTAGTTCTATCTGGAGAAAAAGAAATCGGAACATTTAATATTGAAGCAATAGATGTAACTGGACAACCAGATGAATACAAATTAATTGCTAAAGATACTACTCTAGATATAAATCCACTTCTTACAGGAGAAGAAGCTAAAAATACACTAGCAATGGATGTAAAGGCTTATGTAAATGGTGTAGAAGTGGCTTTACCATCAAATTTAATAGCTAAATCTTCAAATGAAAAAGTAGCAATAGTAGGAACTATTGAATCTGCAAAAGCTACTGTAACAGCTAAAACAGCGGGACAAGCTACTATTTCCTTATATACAAAAGATGGAGATTTAGAAGTTAAGGTATTTGATATAGAAATAACTGTAGAAAATACAACTCCTCAAATAGAAAAATTAGCTATCAAAGATGGAAAAGACAAAATAGTATTAGCTAACGGAACAGAAGTTAATGCTGCTTCTATAGCTGCAAAATTAACAGTTGGTGATGATAAATTAGATGCTAAATTAGAATCTGACATCATAGATGGAGATAATTTCGTATACTCTGAAAATGATGGAAAAGTAATCGTTACTTTGAAAGATGAATTTGGAGGAAAAATATTCATCTTTGATGTTGAAATAGAACCAGAAGCATAAGAAAAAAATTATAAGCATGAAAGAAAAAACTCCTTTCTAAAAAGAGAGGAGTTTTTTCTAAATACAAAGCTCAGGGGAGAGCCCTCCCCCTCGCAAAGGTACCGGACTTTTATGGAAATTTGATGATAAGCTACAATAGAATATTTTTTATTGAAAAGAATTATTTGCTTGAAACTTTAATCCTATATTCATCATAATCATAGAAATCTTCAGCCTTTCTATAATATAAATAACCATCTTCACAGTATAGAACGATATATTCTCCATCAACTATTTTTTTATTATATACGCCATCCAATGTTGCCTGATATATTCCATCGTCTAAAGCATAAAACACGCCATCTTCTGATACTGCAAAACCATCTTGTAATTGGTGGGATTTAACAATTAATTTAGGATTTGTACCATCATTTTTTATTCTCCAAATCTCCCCTGGACTAAACCGATTATAAGCATATATATATTCGTCATGTAAATACAATGAAACAAAATATTCTAAACATGGTGATTCAGGCTTACAATATAGAATTCTTTCACTACCGTCTTCTTTATTTTTCTTTATAATATGATCTTTAGTATAATATATGTTTTTTTCATCAATTGCATCAATCCACCCATCTAATATCTTTTTACTTGTACCATCTTTTCTATTATACATATATCCCCCATCTTGATTTTGATTTGGAGCATTAACTAAATTATAATAGATAAAATCATCATTTCTTTCTATAATTCTTACTTCATTATAAAAATCGCCAAAGCTATCTCGATGATTGCATTTGTTAATATCATGATTTTCATATATTTTACGATATTCTTTCACATCTAAGAGTTCGTTGTTAAATATTTCATTTAATGGTAGGTGTGTATTTGCCTCTTCTCTTGAAAAACGAGTAAATTTATACATGCCTGAATTCATAAAATGAAACTGCTGTTGCTCAAACAACATCATAGATGGATCATAGTCACAATTGTGTATGACATAAAATAAAATTCCATGATTTTTGGGTAGTTTTTTAAATGATACCTTCTCTACCCAATATGGCTTTTCTTTAGTAAATTCCATTATAGTTTGTTGGTACAGTTTTAAATCTTCTATAGTCAAATTAGTCTGGTGATTTTCTATTAGATAATTGTTGGTATCTACTAAAGAATATATATCAAGAGTTTTAGTAAAAACTATATTTTCTGGTACAGGATATGGCTTTAGGTTTCCTCTTTCATCAATGTTAGCAAGTCCCCTTACAACATATGTATAATGTTCCCTATTCACTGGGTCATAGGAAAAAGGGTGAAATATTGTTCCAAGAACTCTGACTTTATAACATTCCTCCATTCCAGGCTTATCTAAATTAATCCTTTTAGTACTAGAATCTATACTTTTTGTGATAAATTCTTTGGTATACTCCTCTGCCAATTTTTCCTTATTTATACCTTTTACATTTTTTACGTGTATAGTATATTTTTTTTGAGGTTCAAATAAGTTATCTTCATGTAAAAGTTTGACTTGGTTAATATTTTCTAGTTCTTCAAAATAGTATTTTATATTAAACTTATTGCCGTCCTCTGATTGGATATAGATAGTTTCGCTAGTAATAGAAGCTGGATCGATATTTTTGTTAAATTTAACGGTCCATACTTTGTCTAGTGGTACATTTAATGATTTATCAAATGTATCCCCATAAACTGGACTCATTGTTGATAAGATAAATATAAGACTTAGTATGACTATTGTTTTTATTTTCATCAAATCACTCCTTGTTTTTTATTAGTCATATTTACTACAATGCCCCATACATTCATTATACTATAAATCATTTATGCAGCAAATGGGCGAGTACCTTTACGGAGGAGGATTTTCTCTCCTAAACTTGTAACTTCAGTGAAAACTGTGGTTAATTATGGTATAATTGGGATGTAAGTTTCAAACATTTATTAAAGTATTTATATAAAATTACAAGGAGGGAAGACATGAAGATAAAAAGTAAAATACTAGTATTAGTATCAGCGGTTCTTATGATTATGGGTATGCTTATGCCCAATATTATTTTTGCAGGGGAATTAACGCCCACTTTGGCTCCTATGAATCCAGAATTTATAGAATACATAAAACAAAAGAATAAACTAGGGAGCCTTTGGAATGAAAGGGAAAATGGTCTCATTCCTGAACCTTATATTATTGAAAGAAACAAATCCATTAAATTTGGGCAAAAATACTCTCAACCTTATCCAGAAAAATTTGATTTAAGGGATGAAGACAAAAATAAAGTAACACCTGTTAAAGATCAAGGTGATGAAGGAGCTTGTTGGGCTTTTGCTGCTTATGGTACTTTAGAATCTTATTTTATGCCAGAAAAAAAATGGGATTTTTCAGAAAATAATATGAAAAATAATCATGGTTTTGATTGGAAAAGTGGTGGAAATCGAGGTATGTCAACTGCTTACTTAGCAAGATGGGATGGGCCAGTATTGGAAAAAGATGACCCTTACAAAGTAGGTGATTATACTTCACCATCAAATCTTACAATACAAAAACACCTTACTAATGTATTGTATATACCTGATAGAGCAAACGCGGTAGATAATGATTTGATTAAGCATGCTTTAACGAATTATGGGGCAGTACAAACTAGTATATGTTCTGATGAAGATTACTATAGCGAAAACAAAAGTTATTATTATAATGGTTCTAGTGGCGAAACAAATCATGCTGTAACTATTGTAGGATGGGATGATACTTATAGCAAAGATAATTTTAAATTCAAACCAGCTGGAAATGGGGCTTTTATAGTAAAAAATAGTTGGGGTCAAGATTGGGGACAAGCTGGATATTTTTATGTCTCATATTATGATACATTTATAGGGACAAAAAATGCTGTATATATTGCAGAGGATACTGACAATTTTGACAATATATATCAATATGATCCATTAGGAATGACTGCTTTTACTGGTTATGTGGGTACTAATACTGGATGGTTTGCTAATGTCTTTAAAACAGGAGAAGTAAATGAAAAATTAATGGGAGTGAGTTTTTTTGTACCATCAGATGGATATGAATATGAAGTATTTATAAGTACTAGTGAAGATTTAAATATTAGAGAAAAAGTAGCCGATGGAATTGTAGAATTTGCTGGTTATCATACTGTTACATTTGAGCCAAAAACTATAGCTTCTAACAGTTCATTTGCAGTTATTGTTAAGGCTACTGGTGGAGATTATCCTATTCCTTTAGAAAAACCAGAAAATAACTATAGTAGTAAAGCTACAGCAGGAAGCGGTCAAAGTTTCAAGAGTTCTGATGGAGAGCATTGGAAGGATGTGGCTGCAAACTCTCCAAATACCAATGTAACTCTAAAAGCTTTTACAAAAAATAGTGAAACTGTTTCAGTAGAATCAGTATCACTAGATAAAAGTACTTTGAATTTAGAAATAGGCAAATCAGAAAATTTAACAGCAACTGTAAATCCATCAGATGCAACTAACCAAAATATAACTTGGTCAAGCAGTGATGAAAAAGTAGCTACTGTAGATGAATCTGGAAAAGTAACTGCTATAGCTGCAGGAACAGCTACAATTACTGTTACAACAGAAGATGGGATTAAGACAACTACTTGTGAGGTAACGGTGACTGAACCAAAAATTTTAGTAGAATCAGTATCACTAGATAAAAGTACTTTGAATTTAGAAATAGGCAAATCAGAAAATTTAACAGCAACTGTAAATCCATCAGATGCAACTAACCAAAATATAACTTGGTCAAGCAGTAATCAAGAAGTAGCTACTGTAGATGAATATGGGAAAGTAACTGCTATAGCTGCAGGAACAGCTACAATTACTGTCACAACTGAAGATGGAAGCAAGACAGCTACTTGTGAGGTAACGGTGACTGAACCAAAAATTTTAGTAGAATCAGTATCACTAGATAAAAGTACTTTGAATTTAGAAATAGGCAAAACTGAAACTTTAACAGCAACTGTAAATCCAGAAAATGCAACTAATAAAAAGGTAAATTGGTCAAGCAGTGATGAAAAAGTAGCTACTGTAGATGAATCAGGAACAGTAACCGCTATAGCTGTAGGAACAGCTACAATTACTGTCACAACAAAAGATGGTAGTAAGACAGCTACTTGTGAGGTAACAGTACCTGAAGCAAAGCCTGAGCCAATACCAGATCCTAAACCTGAACCAGTACCTGAACCTACTGAAGTTAAGGTAGAATCAGTATCACTAGATAAAAGTACTTTAGATTTAGAAATAGGTAAAATTGAAACATTAACAGCAACTGTAAATCCAGAAAATGCAACCAACAAAAAGGTAAATTGGTCAAGCAGTGATGAAAAAGTAGCTACTGTAGATGGATCTGGAAAAGTAACCGCTATAGCCGCAGGAACAGTTACAATTACTGTCACTACTGAAGATGGCAGTAAGACAGCTATTTGTGAGGTAACGGTACCCGAACCAAAGCCTACTGTAGTTAAAGTAGAATCAGTATCACTAGATAAAGAAACACTAGACTTAGAGATAAACAAAACTGAAACATTAATAGCAACTGTAAGTCCATCAGATGTAACCAACAAAAAGGTAACTTGGTCAAGCAGTGATGTAAAAGTAGCTACAGTAGATGAATCTGGGAAAGTAACCGCTATAGCTGCAGGAACAGCTACAATTACTGTTACAACAGAAGATGGGATTAAGACAGCTACTTGTGAGGTAACGGTGACTGAACCAAAAATTTTAGTAGAATCAGTATCACTAGATAAAAGTACTTTGAATTTAGAAATAGGCAAAACTGAAACTTTAACAGCAACTGTAAATCCAGAAAATGCAACTAATAAAAAGGTAAATTGGTCAAGCAGTGATGTAAAAGTAGCTACTGTAGATGGATCTGGAAAAGTAACCGCTATAGCTGCAGGAACAGCTACAATTACTGTCACAACTGAAGATGGTAGTAAGACAGCTACTTGTAAGGTAACTGTGACTGAACCAAAGCCTGAACCAGAACCTACTGAAGTTGAGTACATTGAATGGAAAGAAAAAACAAATGTTCCTTCTAATAAAGAATGGAAGATCCGATTTAACTATCCAATAGATGGATCTGATTTAGACAGTAGAAATATTTATATCAAAGATAGTCAAGGGAATATTATTCATAACACAATCTTATATTTTGAGAATGAAACAACAATAAGCATCCGACCTTTTAAAATCTATGATAGTGGAGCTTATTATCTATACATTGAAAATATAAAATCTACAACTGGGAAAGAACTAAAAAAAGGTGTAAAAATGAAATTTACTATACCAAATTCATGGAGATAAAGTACACTCATTATAAAGGTATCAGTCATCACTAGCCTTTAATCGAACCCTGTTAATAAAAAGGACTCCAATGGAATTAAATCCAAAGGAGTTCCTTTTTATTGTACATAACAATATATTGATGTAATAAAAATTATGTTATAATATTTATAATAACAGTATTTGGAGGTATGCAAATGAAAAAGTTATCTATATTTTTACTCATACTTTTACTTATCTATCCTACCAATATAGTCAATGCAGATAAGCTATTAGAGGATGGTGAAGTAATATTAGACGAAAGAATAAATTTTGATGGAACAAAGGAACTATTTACAGAATTAGATGGAATGTATTATAGAAGGTTTATAGAAGATGATGTACTTATAGATACAGAACCTATAGAATTAATGCCAACAGGACTTAAAATCACTAGAGAAGAAAAAGATGATGATATAGGAGAAATATTGCCTAGAAAACTTAAACAAATGGGTATATATAGTTACAATCTACCCTCACAATTAGATTATTCTTCTAGCCCTTATTTACCACCAGTAGGTAGACAACACGAAAACTCCTGTGTAGGATGGTCAACAGGATATTATCTAAGAACTTATCAACAAGGGATGGATTTAAAATGGAAGATTAAAGATGGAGATTATGCCAATCCTTCAAGAGTATTCAGCCCCGCTTTTATCTACAATCAAATAAATGAAGGAACAGATGGTGGTGCATTTATAGATGATGCTGGAAATTTATTGATGAGAATTGGTGCCAGTCCATTGTCATACTTCCCTTATATAGAAGGAGATTATTGGACTCAACCTAATGGCGAAGCAATCCAAGCAGCATATCCTCATAGGATTAGAGATTGGAGAATACTTTATACAAAGAATGATTCGAAAGACTATATAATTCAAAAGACAAAAGAATACCTGAATACAGGTGACTTGATGGTTGCAGGAATAAAAGTAGGATTTAAATTTAATTATCCTATGATAGATCACTTAGGTAATGCTATTATAACAACAGATAATTATGCTAATTATGGACATGCAATAGTAGTTGTTGGCTATGATGATAATTTAGAAACTCCAGAAGGATACGGAGCTTTTAAGATAATAAACTCCTATGGCAAGGAATGGGGAAACAATGGTTTTGCTTACTTAAGCTATGATGCCTATGTAACAAATATTGAAGGCGGCTATGTATTTACAGACTTAGTAAATGAAAACTATATTCCTGAAATAGAAAATTTAAAAGGAGAACCAATATCGCCAACAAAATATAAAATTACATTTGATAAAATAGAAGGCGTATCAGGATATAGATTGTTAGATGAAAACAAAAGGGTAATATTAAACTTTTATAATAATGAATATATAGGCTCTATTGATAGTCCTGGAAGGATTATCAGATATATTCAACCATTTACTATGGATGGGCTAGGAGAAATGGTAGCAGTAGAAATAGACACGAGAGATATTATTCAAGAAATATTAAACACAGAAGTCTTAGAAGGAGTACAATTTGACATAAAGTTTAAAGGTAAAGGGATCTATGATGTAGAGATTGCTAATATTACAGGAGAAATAGTTCATAAGGAAAAAGGTATATTGGGTCAAGAAGGCATAAATACAATATACTGGAATGGGCTAGATTTAAACAATAACCCTGCAAAAGATGGAGAGTATCAAATAAAAGTAAAAGATTTTCCACTTACCTTCATTAAACAAAGTAAAATTAATAATGCTAGCTCCTATTCAAACAGCTATAATGGAGAGATAAAGTCAGTAGATATAAATATCAATATGAAAGAAGAAGGAACTCTTAATCTATATATAGAATCAGGGAAAAAGAAGATAGTAATATATGAAAATAAGGTTTTAGAAAGAGATAGAGAATTTAATTATAATGTTGAAATAGAGAAGTATTTAAAGGATATTAATATTAATGATGCTAAGATAGTATTGGAAATCCGCTAAAATTAAACCACAGAGAAAATCTCTGTGGTTTAATTTTATAAAGAAAAATACTTTATTTACTCATAGCAAGCTCAGGGGAGAAAAGCCTTCCCCCTCGCAAAGGTACCGGGTATCTCCCGACTTTTGTCGAAACCTGCTGATAATAAAGAGAGACCCACATGGACAAGGGAAACCTTAAGTCCTAGGGTCTTTTTTTATTACACAAAACTAGAATTTGGTGCCTGATTATTGACTCAAAAATTTGTATAGTTTTTTATATTGAATAAGGTGCTAAATTAATGGTATAATTATAGTAATAAGACTAAAAGGGTGAATAGAAAAAATGCCTACTATAAGTATGTTTAGGGGAATAAAAATATTTGTTAATTATAGAGACCACTTACCATCACATTTTCATGCAGAGTATGGAGAGTATATGTGTAGCGTGTCTATTGAAGAAATAGAGATAATGAATGGCACAATGCCGAATAAGCAGTTAAAAATGATTTATGGATGGGCTGCACTGCATCAGGAAGAACTTAGAGAAGTGTGGTATTTAGCACAACAGCAAAAGGAATTATTCCCGATAGATCCTATAAAGTAGAAGGAGGTGTTCCATATGAAAACTGTTGAAATGCCAAAGAAAGTAAAAGAATATTTTGCAACAGGACCAAGAACAATAGAAAAGGTCATACCAAATGAAGATTATTCTTTGACTATTCATTTTGATAATGGTGAAATAAGGGCTTATGATATGAATGATATGCTGTTTGGGGTGTTTGAGGTTTTAAAGGACAGAGCTAAGTTTAAGAAAGTATTTCTAGATGAGTATGGAAACATTGCATGGGATATAGATGAAAATATAGATTCTAGTATCCATTGGAATAACAGAATTGACTTATGCGTAGATTCGGTTTATCTAGAATCTAAGCCACTTAATTAGTGCCCAGCAAGCTCAGGGGAGAAAAGCCCTCCCCCTCTCAAAGATACCGGGTACCTTTGCGATGATGATAAAAATTTTAGAGAGGAATTTAGAGCAAAAGATGTTGCTACCAGACTCTATGGTAGATTAGCTGTATATAACAAAACCCCTATTACCAAATTTACTATTGCAGTTAATGATGAAAAGATTTTTAATTATATGATAAACTATCCTCCCATACATTTAAATATTAAAATTTCAATTATGCTTGTAGATTTAGATGAAGGTAAATATACAGATTATGAATTTTAGTATAAACTGCCATACTGAAGACTTAACCAGTGTGGCTTTTTACTGTATAAAAAAAAGAGGCCCTAGAACTTAGGATTGCTCCCTTGTCCATTTGGGTCTCTCATTTTGTTCATTCCAAAAATTTCAGATGTAGTATTTTTACTGGAGAAGTTTACTCTCTTGAAATTGCTAATTATCCACTGAAGATTCCGATTGTGGCTTTTTATTATTTTCTAAAATTTTGCTATAACTTGCTGTTGAAAGGTAACTAATAATAAGAGCATTCATTAATATTAAGAGAATATTTATTAATCCATCACGAAAATTGCTCCATAACACTTCACTATCAGATAGAGTTTTTATGAGCGATAGAATTAGTGAATATCCAAAAACTATAAATTCAGTTTCAAACTTATTATCCTTATGCTTTAATTTACATATCTTATTTATTGATCTTTTCGTAAATTCTGTAGCAGCCACAACAGCAAATAATTGAAATGTAAAATTTCCAACATTATCAAGTGTTAAAAAGTCTTGCTCCATGTTCCCATCCCCCTCTAATCAAAGTATAGTCCTTTTTCTTTGCGATAAAATTTGAAACCTTTATAGTTCACATTCTATTCTTTAAAAAATCTATATTCTTGATTTTTCTAGCCTTTTAATCATTTTAGGCACATCATCAAGAATACCTCCAAAAGATCTTTTAATAATAGATGCTTTAACTAATCCATTTTCATCTTGGTGGGTTTTCAAAAATTCCAAAGCTGTAAACCACATATAAATATTTCAAAAATCTTCCTCACTTATATTACTATGAATTGCTGCCAATCTATCTGGCCAACTTTTATCTACTAGAAACTGCTGTATTGGATATTTAATTTCAGGATCAGAATTAGCAAACCGATTAATATCATTATAAGTTAACTTTAATTGCAATACTAACATATCTCTCTGCTTTTTCTTTTCAATGCCATTATATAAAGTTATTTTAACACCTATAAAAGTAAATATCCCACCTAGTATGGCTCCTATATAACTGCCTAAAAATGATACCCAGTCTGAATTGCTTATATTAGAATACACAGTATTTCCTATTATCAATCTATCTATTATAAGCGGAAAAATACTAACTATAATTATAAAAGTCAGACCAAATATTATGTATTTTAAATTTAACCTTTTCATCTTCCCCCTCCCCCTTTTACCCCCATTATATAACAAAACCCCCAAGGATTAAATCCCTGAGGGTATGTTACTTTACAGTACCCTTGCTAGAGCCCTTCTTTACCTTATTAGCAAGTTTCGACAAAAGTCGGGAGATACCGGGTACCTTTGCGAGGGGGAGGATTACTCCCCTGAGCTTATTCCCATGCTATGATAAGTCCTTAGCAAATAATGTAGCTGTACTATTTGACGAAGCTAAGACAATATACATATCTTTAAAAAAGACATCAAGCTAATAAAAGAAATTTGAATTCTATAACTACATCTGTAAACTAAGCTAGTGTGGCTTTTTCTATTCATAAAAGAGAGACCCTAGGACTTAGGATTGTTCCTTTGTCCATTTGAGTCTCTCTTTATTATCAGCAAGTTTCGACAAAAGTCGGGTGGTACCCGGTACCTTTGCGCATCTAACATATCACATGCAGCAAACACACCTTCAAGTATATCTCCTTTTCCCTTCCCTTTTTCTTCTTCGACCCAAGATTTAGGAGTGTTAAATTTTATAGAGCCTAAATCTACAAACCTTTTAGCATACTTCTTATTAGTACAGCGTAATATTGCAAATAACTCATTGGGTTTCTCCCACGAATTATTATCCCTACGCCCCATCCCCCTACCTCCATCATATAACAAAACCCCCAAGGATTAAATCCCTAGGGTATATGCTAATATATTAAAAAAGTGGAGGAAAAACTCCCCCACTTCTTTTAGTGATCATTTAATTATTTTACTATAACTATTGGTGTTTCTGTAACTTTTAGTTCGTTACCAGCTTCATCAGCTATTTCCATTTTACCATTGTTATTCATTACTATTTCTATTTCTGCCTTGTTAATTATTGTATTATCATTTGCTATTTCTATTTCTAAGATATTAGAACCGTTAGCATTTACTGACAATATGCTTACTAATTCTCCGTTTATTTTAACTTTGAAGTTTCTAATAGCTGATGTTGGAAGTGCATCTTCAACTAAAACTACTGGTTCGTCAAATTTTAATAGTAATTTGTTACTTCCTTCTATCTTGCCAGATACATATTCAGGAGCAGTATTGTCTTTTAGACCTTCTACTACTACTGATACTTCAGCCATCATTCCTTCTTCTATATGTCTTAATCCTCTTACTGTTAAGTCAGCTGGTCCATCTTTCTTTATTGAACCTTCTGGCAATTTGATTCTGATAACTTTGTATTTATCAGCTGTTTGATATCCTGCACTTGTAGCTGCACTAATAGTCGCCAAACCAGATACTAGTAATACATCTTCATCTTTTGCATCTGCAAATAATACATCTGCTTTTGTTACTTCACGTTCTGTAAGTGTTTTACCATTTAGTACATAGTTGTCTAGGTCTTCTACTGAATCTTTAGTTGGTAATCCAGTTACTAGGATTACTAATTCATCAGTATTTCTATCATATGCAATTAATTTCTTTGAAGTTTGTGGAACTTTGTTTTCTTTTCCAGTAGGAGCAGTTTTATCTTCTCCAATTATTATTGTTACATTAGCTGCAACAGATGTATATCCATGTTCATCAGTTCCAGTAGTATTAGCTCTTCCTGATTCATCTAGGAATATTGCAGTAGCAGCTGTTGTACCTGTTTGTACTGTTAAACCAGTATCTTTTCCAAGATAATCATCTGATGCTACTCCTTTTGGTAAACTTACTTCGAATGTTGCTCCTGATTTAAGTTGTTGTAAATTAGTTAATTCAGTATTAGTTTTATCGACTAATAGATTTGTGCCTTTTAAGTCGATTACTAATTCATTAGTAGTTCCATCTATGTGAGCTTTACCAGCTGCAGCTGCAGCTACATAATCTATATCTACATATCTGTTAACTTTATCTTCGTTATCATTTACATATTCTACTTTTACTCTAATGCCATCAACTACGGATGTAATATAGTCTTTAGCATTGTTTGTAAATATTTTTTCCTGGATTGCTTTTACAGTTGAATCTGTTACCCAGTTTTCTGGATTAACATCTGTAAAGCCTATTCTTAATTTTAAGTCTGTAGAACTTGCATCTGCATATTCTATATCTATTTGATCTGTATTAAGTGTTGGTGCTTGTCTGTCAATTTCTATATGCATATTTTCTTCTGTACATGTTTCAAACTCTGGTGTAGTTGCTTTTGATTCTACTACTACTGTTTTGTTTAGATAGAATCCACCTTTAAAGTCAACTCCCTCTGCTGCAGTTGTTGCCTTATATTTTGCTGGGAATGCAACATATGCATAGTATTTTCCGTCATCTGGATTTTGTGCAAATGTTAATTTATTTGTTGTTCCATCAAATTCTACTACTACATCAGTTTTGTCCATAGCTGCTTCTTTAATTACTACATTTACTGCTCCAAGTGTTGCTTCTGCTGCTGCCTTATTTCCTTCAATTCTCAATACATTATCTAATACTTGTTCTACTCCTAAGATTTTTACTGTATCAGGTGTTGTTGGAGGTGTTGTTTCGTCTTCTACAACTTTGATGTTAAATGATATAGCTTCTTGAATTATGTTTCCTGCTAAGTCTCTGATCCCTGTTAATGCTACTACAAAAGTATCACCTTTTGTTGGTGTTAAACCTTCAAGGAATCCATTAGTTGAACCAAGGTCTATTGTAGCTAATTTTGCATCATCATATGTTGTAGTTGCAACTTTTTCTATTGCAATAGCATTTGCTCCAACTGTATTTGTAGTTGTATTTAATTCTTTACCATCTCTATAAACTTTAACTTCTTTACCTACAGTATTATGAGCTTCTAGTGGCTCACTAAATTCTAATACTATCTTATCATCAACTTTTACATCTACTGTTTTGCTTAAATCTACATCTTTAGTTACAGTAGTATCTGCATGTAATATTGAAACTGCCTTCAATTCTGGTTTTACATTATCTTTAACTATTATTTCTTCTACTGCTGTATCAATGGATTTTTTACCACTTGCATCTTTTACATCTCTTACAGCAAATTTAAAGCTTACACCTTCTCTTAGTACTTTTTCTGTTGTTCCACTAGTAACCATGTCTTTAATTGTTAATCCGTTATCAAATCTAGCATCTTCTGGTAGGTTGATTGTTACTACTGTTTTATCAGCTTCTCTTGATGCTGTAATGTTTGTTCTAGCAGCTGCAGTTCCCCACCAACCAGTATTAGTTGTATCAATATCTGCTAAAGTGTTGTTTTTAGTTACATCTCCTGCTACCCCTAATTTTCCAGCTAAACCATCTACTAATTCAAAGTAGTAGTTTGCAGGGTCTGTAGCTGATGTTTCGTTTACTACTCTATTGAATGTAACTTTCATTTGTCTGTAGTTAACTAATTCAACACTTTCAACTTCAGCTTTTTCTACAGGTTCTACTGGCGCTGCAAAGTTAACTTTTTCTGTGAACTTTTGACCTTTGTATTCAAATTCAACAGTGTTTTCACCTTCAGTTAACTCTTTTACAGTAAAATTTTCAACATCACCATTTGAAAATTTTACTCTTATTTCTGTTGCATTAATAGCACTTATCTCTACAACTTTTAATTCATCTTCAACTGGTTTTTCATCTACTGGAGTTAAATCTTTAACTGCTTCTTCTAAAGTTAGATCCTTGTCTGCTTGCATTTTTTCAGTTATTTCGGATAAATTGTATGTTTTTTCTCCCACTTCAATTACATAGTTTTGTGGATTATCATTTAAATCTAATAGCACCATGGGATCTTCAAACCAATCTAATAGAGAGTACTCTTTATTAGTTTGAGTATTCTTTAAATCAAGTTCTGCAGCAAATACACTTGAAAATGTTGACAATATTAGAACCATAACCAATAAAAGTGACGCTGTTCTCTTGTTTTTCATCTACGAAAACCCTCCTTCATTTTTTTAATACTCAACTTGTTCCCATATTGAGAACAAGTTGAGTTTTTTATTCTTACAATAACATTCTATTGTTGAGCAAGAATTGGTTGTCCTTCAACTACCACTTGTACTTTTACTGGAGCCTTATCAAAAGTACCATTTGATACTACATAGCCATCTTTAATACCAGCTACTGTATAGTCATTATCATCGATAACAAATTTTTCAACTTTATCGTTTTTAGTTTCATCACTTAATTTTACCTTTACTACAAATTTTCTTATAGCTGTTATTTCAACTACTTCAAGTTTTGCTGTTAGTTCTGCTGGTTCTTCAACTGTCTTTAATCCAGCTATAGCTTCTTCTAAAGCTTTAGCAGCTGCTTCAACTTCTTCTTTAGTAGCTTTTTCGTTAGCTTTTACTTCTTCAGCTTTCTTTAAAGCTGCTTCAAATTCTTTATAAGATTTTTCTGTGTATTTTTCTTTGTCTGCTACAACTTTAACTGCATTTGCTATAGCATTAACTAGTTCAGTTTTGTCAACTGGTTTAACTTCATCTTCTACTTCTTTAATCTCTTCAGCTACTACTGCACCGTCAGTTTTGTTTGCTTTATTTCCAGCTATGTCTCTTATAGCACTTGGGCTAGTTATTTCTATTTCATAAGCTGTTCCTTTTTCAACATGTTGTTCTGTTACTATTGTAACAGTTTTTCCACTTACAGTTGATACAACGTCAGCTTTACTCATATCTACAGATTTTCCATCTGATGATCTCTTAATAGTCAAGTCTCTCTTGATTAATCCTTCATAGTCTTTGCTTAATTCTTCATCAAATGTTAATACAAGTGTAAGTTTTGTTGCTGATTTATTTATTGTTCCTTCAGCTTCTTTTAATGTTGGTGCTATTCCATCAGCTACTTTTATAGCTTGTTTTCCTACCTTAACATCTAAAACAGTTTCAATTTTATTTCCATCAGCTATTGCTAGTGTTACACCAGTAAGTGCTGGATCTAAGTCTTTTGTTGTTTCAATAACTACATCTTTTGTTCCATTAACAACAACTCTGTCTATTTCAAATCCTTTATAATCAAAATCGCTTGCTTTAGCTGCAGTTATTGGATGTGAGAATTCTAATTCTATAGTTCTCTTATCTGTAGCTTCTGCTTCAGCTGTAACTATTCCTTCAGTGAAATCAATTACTTCACCATATTTTTGTACTCTATTTTCAGATGTGTCTTGTATTAAACCTGATAGGATAACTCCTACGATATCTTTACCCTTACCAAATGTCAAGTTTTTAATTTTAACTTTATTGATTTTACATCCTTCTAATTCAAGTATAACAGCTTTTCCATCTTGAATAACATTTACATTGCCACCTAGATCATCTACTGCATATCTTGTTCCATCTTTGTGAACTAACATATAGTTAGCTGGATTTGCAATAGTTTCTACATCCATTTTCTTATTGAATAGTATGTGAATAGTTTCCTTTTCAGGATTTACTGTTACTGCGTTAACTACTGGTCTCTTATAATTACCAGCTGTTATTGTTTCTTTGTATGGTAAAATTGTGTTAGCTAATTTTGTATTATCTCTAATACCTGTTATTTCTAATGTATAATCTTTGCTTTCTTTTAAGTTACTATATAAAACAATTGTAACTGTTCTTCCATCAGCACTAAGGTCTAATGATTTAATGCTTACTTTCTTACCATCTTCATCTTTTATTACATAGTTTCTCTTATCAGTAGCATCTTCTTTGTTTATTCTCTTGTTGAATTTAACTTCTATTTCATTTACATCTACTTCTACTTCTAGTACTTCTGGTCTTGTTTGATCTATTTCAGCTTTGAAAGCTACATCTTGTGCTTTCATTTCGTTACCTGAATAGTCTTTTATTTCTTTTACAGTTATTGTTGTTTCATATGTTGGTAATGTCTTAGTTCCTGAGAATTCAAATGCATATCTATTCCCTGAAAGTCTAACTGCCTTGTCAGCCTTATTGGATTTAGCGCCACCCCAGTATAGACTATCTTTTGAAACTGTAGCATCATCTACATCTTCGCTAAATGTAACAATTACTCTTTCAAGAGTACCTTTTACATCTACTACTGTTGGAGCTTCTTTGTCTTCTACTATTGTGAATTCAAGTTCTTTTTCTACTGATTTGAATCCAGCATAGTCTTCTAATGACTTAACTACTAGCTTGTGATCTCCTACTGAAAAATCTGAACCGTAAGGTTTAAGGACGATTTCTCTTCCTGTAGTACTTACTGATCCATAGTATGATTTTCCATCAATCTTGAAGTTTGATGATTTAGCACTCTTAACTGGTTCTGACATAAGAACTTTAATAGCTTTTGTTCCTAATCCTGCTACTTCTTCTACTTCTGGAACAGTGTTGTCATAAGCTTTAAATTTATAGTCTTTGTTTAATTCTTTTGCGTCTTTTAGTCCTCTAATAGTAAGTTTGTATTCTTTTTTGTTTGTCATATTACCTTCTAGTGTTAAGATAACAATACTATCATCTACTAATTGAACGTCTTTAACTGAACCTGCATTTGTAGTATAGATATCTCTATCTTCTACATTGTCTCTATCAACAGCTTTGTTGAATACAACTTTGATTTCTTTTAAGTTGTCAGCTCTAACTTCTTTAACTTCTAGAACTGCTGGTTGAGGTAATTTTAATTCTAGATGTTCAGCTAAAGTCTTGTCGCTGTCTTTCATCTTAGTCTTAAGAGCTGTTAGAGTAAGTTCTGCTAATCTTGCTCTTGTTGCGTCTTTTGTAAGATCAGCGTCTTTTTCAACTAATTTAAGTTCTACAGCTTTTGCAGGAACTTCTTCCCATTTAACTTCGCCATAGCCTAATGCTCTTAATAAGAAAGCTACAACTTCGTTTTCTTTAACTTCCCTATCAAATCCAAATTTGTTGTCGCCAACACCATTTGTTAATTCTTTAGCTTCTGCCCATGCTATGTATGGCACATAGAATGAGTCTGCTACGTCTGTGAAGGATACTTCTCCTTCAAAAGCTTTTGCTTCGTCTTCTACTCCTAGTAGACGGCTAAGCATAACTACCATGTCTTGTCTCTTTAAATTTTTGTCTAACATTAAGTCGCCTTCTGCGTTTCCTTTAAGAATTCCTAAGTCATTTAGGATTTCTGCTGGAGTTGCTTCCTTAGCTTCTTCTGCGAAAGCAAATCCAAAGCTAGATAGTACCATTGCTAGTACTAATAGTAATGAAAGTGTTCTTTTCATTTTTCAAAGACCTCCTTTGATATTTTGGTTTTTTAAATTTTTTATACTTTACAGATTGCAAAACATTGGAAAGATTTGCATTCTATAAAGTATTATAGCATCATCTGATTTTTAGGTCAATAAGATTCATGCTATTGTAATCAGATTGTAACATAGAGAGAGAAATTCATTCCTCTCTCTATATATTCATTATATATTAAATAAATCTGAATTACCATTACAGTTGTGTTACAATTTCTATTGCCTTTTCTAGTTGTATATCTTTTGTTAGGTCTAATGGATTTTCCTTTACTTCTATATCTGGGACTACTCCTTTGCCATTGATACTTCGCTTTTTTGGTGTTAGGTATTCAGCTATAGTTAGTTTCATACCGTCTCCATTAGGAAGAGGCCGTATTTGTTGTACTGTGCCTTTTCCATAAGAGGTAACCCCTATGATTGTCCCAACTTTTGTATCTTGTACTGCTCCAGCGAATATTTCTGAGGCACTAGCTGAGTTTTCATTTACTAATACTGCTAGTTTATATTTTGTTTTTGGCAAATATGAATAATATGTTTCTTCTATTTTTCCCCTGTGTTTGATATGAACTATCGGTCCCTTTGGGATAAACTTTCTTGAAACCTTAACTACTTCATCTAACAATCCTCCCGGATTATCCCTCAAGTCTATTATTATATCTGAAATACCTGCTTTGTCAAATTTCTTTAATACTGGAAGTAGATTTTCATAGGTATTGTCATTGAATTGAGAAATATTAATATATCCTATGTCGCCTTTTAGTATCTTATGACTTATAGGGTTTATTTTGATTTCGTCTCTAGTAATGGTTAAATAAATAGGTGTTTTATTTCTGCTTCTTTGTACTCCTATTTTCACTTTTGTTCCTATTTCTCCAGAGATAAGTTGTACTACTTCATCAGTGGTTAGTCCCTTGATGGATTTTCCATCAATAGATATTATTTTGTCTCCTGATTTCATACCTACTTTTTCTGCTGGACTTCCTTCTAGGGGAGTTACTACTTCTATGTCTCCATTAGGTTCTTGTGATATGACTACGCCCACTCCTACGAAGTTTCCATCAATGTCTTTCATGAGTGTATCTAATTCATCTTTTGTATAATACTCACTGTGTTCGTCTAGATTGTAGAATAGTCCTTGAAGAGCTCCTTCTAGTAGTTCATCTTGATTTACATCATAGACATAGTTTTCTTCTATTAGTTTCATTATTTGATGAAAATATCCTAAGGAATACTCATCTTGTACGCCTGTTTCAGCTACTGAAACAGCTGGTACAGAGAATACTGTAGATATTATTAGGGCAAATACCAAAACTATCTTATAAACGTTTCTTTTTTTCATTTTTAACCTCCTTGTTCGCTTCGCGAAAATTGTGAATTTTAAATTGTAAATTAGGCGACCAAAGGTCGCCCCTACATTTTTTAATTCACAATTCGTAATTCACAATTTAAAATTTTGAATTAGACGGCTTTGCCGTCTAATTCAATATGTTTTCTCTGTAGTCATATCTCAAATTTTCTTGAAGATAGTTGATAAAGTTTACTATTAGTTCTGATGATTCTGCCTTGGTTATATATCTATTTGGATAGAAGTAGTCGCTTTTATCTATGATACCTAGCTCCTTTGCCATATAGATATGATCTTTTGCCCAAGCAGGAATAGCATCATTGTCTTTATACCCAGTTGAATAGTTTTTAATAGGTGCTAAGTTTTGAAATCCTAAAATTCTTATGAGTATAGTTGTAGCTTCGCATCTTGTAAGAGGACTATCAGGTTCAAATTTACCTTTGCCTATTCCTTCCATGATGTGTTCCCTAGTCACCGTTTCAATATAGTTATAGTTTCTATGGTTCTTTCCTACATCTATATAAGAAGGCAATACTTCTTCTACATTTTTCTTTCGTTTATTCTTTTTAGGTTCTACTTCTTTGTATATCTCCATATCCATAGACTGAGCTATGGCCCTTGCAAAGTCTCCCCTACTCATAGGTGAATCTGGTCCTAAGTTAGTACTTTCAAGAGGTAGTGCTTCCATACTAGCTAGTAGAAAGATGTCCATTTCACTTGGAAACCCTCGTACATCCCTTACTGCTGGTATGTTGAGACGTGTTATGATTGGATTTGTGTCTATGGTGAAACTATCCTTTCCAACGTCTCTTCCTTTGGACAATTTTCCTACCTTGAATCTAGGTAAATCATAATTGTATTTTAGAACATTTTCCTGTTTTTCTGTTAGAAGAAATCCACCTTTGAAGCTTATTTGATTTGGAATATTGTCTTCATATTCATAGTCTTTGGTCATGTTGTGGGAGGATTCTACTGTAGCTGTTCCTTCCCAATTGTTTTTTGCATTTAGCTTGTCTTCATAGTTAATTGTATACTGAAGGCCTTGAGTTTCTGTAGAGGACCAGGGGCTTTGGTATCCTACTAGGTTTCCTATAGTTTGAACTGTAACTGTTTCTTCTCCCTTGTCTACTATATAAGTCTTTCTTGCAGACCAGTCCCCTGCATAATAGCCTACCAATGGTGCATTGTGTGTTACTGATCCTTGATTCCATTGATAGTTGTCATCTTTTACTTCGTATTTTTTCTTTCCTATTGTTATAGTTTCTTTGTATTTGTCTAATTCTCTTCTTGAAGTGATTTGATTTCCTTTTTTCTCTAACTTTTCTATTAGCCTAATGGATCTTTTCACTTCTACATCTTTTTTTATATTTGTTAGCTTGTAGGTATATTGTTCTGTTATTGTGTCATCTTTTTCTTTTGTTTTGATGTCTAAAGTTCCTTCTACTACTATGGGTTCTCCTGTGATGAATATTACTTCTTTGTATAGATTTTCGTTTTGTATTCCACCTTCATAGCCGGGGATGTTGACAGCTAAGCTGGATATTGGGATTAGTAATATAGATAAAATTAAAAATAACGAAATTGTTTTTTTCATGTGTTTCACCTCTTTGATTGAATTAAGAAATGGGGACGCTTGTTTGCTTCGCAAAATTTTTGAATTTTAAATTAATGAACCTAGCAACCAAAGGTCGCCTATAATTTACAATTTACAATTTACAATTCACAATTTATAATTGGACGGCAATAGCCGTCCTTAGTCTTCTACTATTAATACATAGCCTTCATCTATAGAAGATTTTTTGTTCTTTATTATATATACATTTTGCTTGTCTCTTAGTCTGTATAGTTCGTCCTTTGATAGTGGTTGGTCATTTAGTAATATGACACAGCTGTTTAAGTCTATAGTTTCATCTCCTGCGTTTTCCCATCTGTTATTTAATGTGTTATAATTTTTGGTCTTAGTTAGGGTGATGGTGTTGTTGTCTAAGTCTTTAGTCTTTATTTCTCCTATGGTACTGTAATAGGTTGTAACATTTTGCCTATACTCCTTTTGTTGTGGAGTCATGTTTAGGGCCAATACTTCACTTTCATTACCAGTTTCCTTAACTACAAAGTAGGCAGTTTTATTTTTGTAGAAGTCATTTTTGACTCTTTCTCTTATGTCCTTGTCCTTTATGTCCTTGTAGTTAATGTATCTTGAAGATACAAAAGAGCCTGATGGTATGACTTTTTTAAGTTGACTGTCATATATTAGGGTATCTTCTGTTAGGATAAATTTCTCTGAATTCTTCTTTTCTACCCACTTGTTGTCTGTAAGAAGTAAATGGTCTAGTCTATAATTGATTCTGCCTATTTTGATACCATAATCATATATGTCTTCTATTTTTCCTCTATATACTAATATCTTTGTTCCATCTATTCTGTCATCTAATATTCCTGTGCCTTCTATGGAGACAAAGCTTGCATTTCTCTGTCCTAATTTGTAGTCACTGTATACATATATATCTTGATTTTTATCTATATTAAGTGGATCCACAAGTCTTTTGTCTTTTATAACTATAGTTCCCGGATGGAAGTAAAGTGCATTGTTATCCACTACCATCTTTCCTGTACCATATTCTACATTAGACACCTTGTCCTTATAGGCTACAGATGAACCACCTTTTAGAAGAAGCTTGGATACATTCATAGTGCCAAAGCCTCCATCAAAGGCTATATATGCTTCTTCATTTTTCCTATTTTTGAGGGTTTTTAGATTTATCGTTTCTCCACCTTCATAGAGTTTGCTACTATTAACTTTTAACTTTACATTGTACCCACTATGAGGTTTCCACTTACCACCTTCATATACAGATACATCTTTTAGGAGAATGTCTTTGTTTCTTTCGTCTACTAATTCTATTTTTCCTTTGAGTATTCCTTCTATATGTCTTTCTTCGTCTTCTACTTTAATAGTAGATATGTCACTGGAATATATATCATCGAAGGTGAGCATTACTTTGTCCCCTTCTTTTATTTGAAATAGTTTAGCTCTTTCTCCGTTTTTAATTACTTCTGTGGAAGAGGTGATTTTGTATTTTTCTCTACCTTTGGAAGTCTTTATCTCTATTTCGTTTTCCTTAGCAAATAATACTTCTCCAAATCTAAATCTAGTGCCCGGAATGATGTATCCATCCCTATCTGGATCTTCTTCAGTATTGCCTACTATCTTTTGTGCGTTGTTTCCTTTTAAATTTACTGTTACTTCTTGTCCAAAGTATAACTCTTTTAAATCTACTTCTATTCCTTCTATTTCTATAATAGTTTTGTCTTGTATATTCACGATATAAGTTCTATCGTCAAAATCTATTATAGTTATTGAATTACTTTTATAGTCAATGGATTGTATAGTTCCCTTAACAACTTTCTCCTTTGGAGAGACTCTTGTAATTTCTAGAGTTTCTCCAAAAGCAAAGGAGGTTGAAAATATCAATAGTATAATCATCAATGTTAAAAGTCTATTCTTCATATTGTATCTCCTCTTTTCTACTTGTCAGATAGTAGGATAAATCTACCACTATCTACCATATTAGTAGAACTATCCTTAGTAACAAATAAATATTTGCCTTGTGCTTCATTAAATCTTGCCAAGTATATATCTTTTCTATTTGGATAAGTAATGGTATCGTGTTTCAAAAATAGTTTACCCGATTTGACCATTCTCTTTATTTCTAGCATCTCTTTTCCATAGATATAATCAAAGGAAATATTGTAAGCTTTAGAGGAAGCCTTTTTGCTTCTAGGTATATAGCTTTCCTTTTCTCTTTCAAAGTGAATTCTTATATATGCATCACTATTGCCTCTATCTTTTTTGCTTACTTCTAATGTGTATAAATCTCTAGGGTTAAATATAAAAGAGAATGTTCCATCTTTAATGGTTATTCTTGAATCTTTTCTCACCATTTCCATAGGAATTTGTACTGTGAATTTATTGTTGTTTTTGTATTTAGCTAAGGAGAAGTCTACTGTACCTACGCCTCCTATTAAATTGTCTGTCCCTATGGTCTTTATTACTCTTCCTTCAATTATTTCTTCTTTTCCTTCTCTTAATAGTTTTTGTTCTTCCTTCTTTAATTTTTCTTCTTTTTCTTTAAGTTTCTCATCTTCTCTTGCATTTAATGTTCTTACTTTTACTGTTGCAAAGTCTATTGCTGCCCCATGTTCATTTAATGCTCTTACCATAAAGATGTATTCTGTATTTACTTTAAGTCCTTTAACTAAGTATTCAGCTTCACTTGTATCTCCTATGAAGGTGTATTCTTTATCACTAGCTAGTTTTCCATATACTTCATATCTAGTTGCTCTGTTTAATATGTCTTCATCTGATTCAGACCACAAAAGCTTAACTGTAGATTCATACCCTGGTATTCCTTCCAATACTAATGGTTTTGATGGAATCGGTATTTGATATTGAAATTTGTCATACGGATCTGATATACCTCCATCTGAGTTTATTATTATGAGGTTGTTGTTTTCTAAATCCTTACCTTCCTTAAAAATAACTTTAAGTAGTTTGTCACTTTCTACCTTTACTGAAGCTGCTTCTATTCCTCCTACAACTGCTACTTCTCTGTTTTTACCTTGTGCATCTACGCCTATTATTCCTTCTCCTAATACTTTCATATCCTTAGTTAGGTCTTTTTTGTCTACTATCTTTCCACCAACTATTACTATTGCACCAGGCAAGAACATCTTTCCTGTAATGGTTACTTCTGTTTTGGTGTCATTGGTGAATAGCTTGTTTGGTGATACAGTTTCTATACTTGGTTTACTTATATAAGTGAAGTTTACTTTTCCATCAGATACACTACCATCTGGATTTTCTATTCTTACTGGTACTGGCCCAAGTTCTTCACTGGCTGGTACTGCGACTTCTATAGTTTTGTAGTCAATATACTTAATATTTTTGTCTTCAACTTTGCTCTCTCCAAAGTAAACACTTAGCTTTTCACCTTCAAAGCCTTCCATTTTTTCTCTGAAGTCTTCACCTGTGATTTTAACTTTTGTCCCACCTGTAGCTGGTCCACTTATTGGTTCTACCGTTAACACTTGAGGATCTGATTCTCCCTTTGTGAATTCTATAAATATTGGTGGAATATTCTTGTCTGAAGTTGCTGTTCCTCCATCCTTATTTTGGACTACTACTCTATTTAGTTTTCCCACTTCTGATTCTGGAACTGGTGGCATAATGAATGTTAGCTTATTTGGTAGATTATAGTCTATGTCCTTTTCTGTAATAGTTAGGATGTTTGATATTTTGATTACTGCACCTTCTCTGAAATCAGTACCTTCTATGGATATTATGTTTCCACCTTTGTTATTTACCTTCTGTACTTTTGCGTTGCCATTTATCTCTTCTCTGTATTCCTCTATAGGACCTCTTCCCTCTTTGGTAATGGTAGTTATCACTGGGTTACTATCTGGATTTTTGTATTCAAATTTTCCTTCACCTGTTCCACCATCAGGATTGATAACAAATACAGGCACATTACCTACTGTGTGATAAGAAGGTGTTTCTACTGTCATCTGAGTAGAGTTTAAATAATTAGCATCTGTTGAATATCCTCTCTCTACAATAAATTTCTTATCAGATACTTCTACTCGTATTAGTTCTTTTCCATCATATTGGTTGGATCCTTCCTTTAGTAAATTTACTGGAATATATTTTACTGTATTGTCATAGCCTAATACTTCTGTTTTGTATATTTTCTTTCCTTCTTTGATTGTCAATACTATTTTTTCGTCTACACCATTAAATTCCGCTTTTAGGCCTCCTGCTAATTCTACTGTTGACCTATTGTTATCTATTCTTCCCCCATTAGTTTTTTCTCTATCTATATTTCTATTTGATATGTCGCCAAATTTAATTAATGGCATGTTTTTAGTATTAAAATCAGATTTACCATCTATATATTCCCCAGTATATATATCCATTTCTGTAGTAGCAAATCCACTACCATGAACTTCTATCCTATCGCCACCTTGTTTTCGCCCTTCGTTGGGTATTAGTGAATCTATTTTCACTGTTGTAGCTTCGTAGTTAAATGGTACTTTGTTAGAAATTCCCCCATCATTGTTGGTTAGAAATACATCTACTTTTCCAGCCTGATTTGGTGGAGTGATAACTTTTATATATCCTCTTGAGAATTCTACTATTTTGGCTTGTTTTCCTCCAAAATATACTCTAGGTAGTATTGGTGATGCATAATAAGCATCAAATAGAGGATGATCTATAGGGGTTTTCCCTAGCACTGGACTATCTTTGTCCTCTTTTATTATATCGAGTAAATCATCCCAAGTATTATTTTTATACAAATCATTCCACTTTTCACCTTCACTCAACATTTGATTTCTGTCCTTGTCATCATAAGGTTCAAAGTATCTGAAGTCGAAACCTATTATTTCTACTATATCTCCTCCTGCTGCAGTACCTTTTGTAGGAACTAATTTGCTTATCTTTGGATTGCTTGCAGGTACAACATAGTAGAATCCTTTTTCATTACTCGCTGTACTACCATCAGGGTTTAATACTACAACTGGTACAGGCCATCTATCTGTTCCCTTTTCTTCTCTTAAATCTCCTTGGTACTTAGGTACTACTACAGTGATTTTCTTTCCATCAATAGAGACATTGGTATCTTTTACTGGTACTTCTATACCATTTATATATACTTTTGGTTTGTTAGAACTATCAGCTTCAAAGTCTTCTCCTATTATATCTATAGAGTAACCCCCTTCTACTGAACCTTCATTAGGGATAATTTCCTTGATCCTAGGTTTCAAGTCTGGTTGAGTTACATATTCAAAACCTGCTTTGCCTGTTTTGGAGTCTTTCTTTGTATCTGGGTTAATAACTGTCAAATCATAAAATCCTGGAGCTCCAAGGATAGGTACTTCAAAGTATATGGTATCTCTATCTATGACTTTAACTTTGTTACCTACTATTTGACCGTCTTCTGTTTTGTATAGGCTGGCATATTTTAGCTCTACCAACTTTTCATTGGAATTAGGCTTGTATATTGTTATTGAACTTGTAGTGACTCCTAGTTTGTGAATGTCACCGCCTTGTTTGTTGGCTACTATATTTTTGTTGTCGTCTAATTCTATCTTATAATTGTTTAATCCTCCATCAGAAAGTATTATTTCTCCATTTGGTTTTACATCCACTGTATAGTATTTACCACTTTCGTCTTTAAGAAGAACACCGTTATAATAATCTTCTGCTTTTACATTATCATCTTCTTTATAAAATAGTGCTTTTTTAGGTGAGAATGGTTCAACCTTTATTCCCTTTGTGATGGGATCTCTGTTGTATTCATTTAGCTCTACTTCTCCTAATTGAACTCTAGTTCCAATGAGTCTGTATATGCTTTCATCTGTAGCTATAGGATCTGGTTTCATGAAGTTTTCACCTTTAACTATCACTATAGTTCCAGTATTACCTCTCTTTGGTGCAAAGTCTATTATCTTTGGATTGGTAAAGGTTCTTACATAAAAGAATTCCCTTGTGTCCATTCCACCTTGAAAATTCATAACTTGAAGTTGAGTTTTTCCTTCTCTTCCTTTTGGAGCATTGAATTTTATTTCTTTTCCATCTTCTCTTCTCTTGATGGTCTTTACTTCTTCTCCATCTATAAATACTTTTACTCCTTCTTGAAAGTTGCTACCTTCTATTACTACTTGTTCACCACCGTCTACTGGAACTGTGTCTGGTTTTACGTTGGTAATAACTGGGTTTTCTCCTTCTGTTGGACACACAAATTCTACTAAATTTTCTTTTCTATGAGATAAACCATAGTTTTCTGAATTTCTAATAGGATTTTGAACTATTACATCTGCTTTACCTAAATTAGTGATTTCCGTTTCACTTGGCAATATAATTAATATTTTGCTACCTAGTTCCTTACCTTCTGTTCCATCTAGTACATTGCCTTTTTCATCAAGTACTTTTACATAGTATTTGTCTTCTTTGTCTTGATTTTTATCTATAGTTATCTCGCCTATTTGTATCTTTGGATATCTTACTATTTCATTTCCACTATCATCTCTGTATTTATGAATCATGAAGTTCTTCCCATGTATGGCTACCATACGGTTTTCTGGTATTTTATATTTAGTGCCAGATTCCACTACTTGGATTCTTTCCGGAACAATAGTTCTTATTTCAGGTTTTATTTTACTTATCAAATAAGTATAGCCATTTTTCTTCTCTGCCCTTTCTCTTATGACTATTGTGCCTCCATCCTTTTTTGTTAACACTGTTTCTGTTTCTACTACTACATCCTTTACAGGATTTGTATCTCCGTCTGTTACTTTGCTAGTTCGTACTTCTATCTCATCAAGGTCGTCCGTAAATATTACATCAAACTCTTCTCCATCGTCCCCATCTTTAGTTAAAAATGTAGCTTCTCCACCTATTATGACTTTTATCTGTCTTTTTGCTTCTGATATTTCTATTGGATTTTCCCCATCACCATAAGTTCCTTCGCCATAATTAACTGTTAATTTTTTAGCATCCTCTTCTTTGGGTTTCTCTACTATTAATTCCTTGTTTTTAGGCTTAAATTCTGGAATATTTAGTGTTCCAAAAAATTGTCCACTAATAGTTGTTTTGCTACCTGTATCTGGTCCTTTGCTAGGATCAACATCTAATATCTTTGCTTTTATTGTACCATTGATTATAGTAAACTTTTGTTCTAGAACCATTTCTTGAGTAACAGCTTTCATAGGGTCCTTTCCATCTGTTACATTAGTCAAAATCACATAGTATTCTCCAATTGGTATATTGGGAACTTCTACTGTAAGAACACTATAGTCATTATCGTCTTTAGTAACTTTTGGTTGGAATTTTCTGTTTTTACCTTTGTTTTCTACTTTGTATTCATCTGTTCCATCAGTAGCTTTTAAGAAAAATACATCATACTCCTGAAGATTTGAAGCTTCGTTTCCAATAGGTGCTTCAAAAAAAACCTTCTCTCCTGGAACACCTCTATTTGGTCTCATTTCTAGATTGTTTACATTTATTGGACTATAAAAGCTAAATTGATCCTTGTAAGTATATGTAATGGAGGTTTTTAACTTAACATTTGGATGCTTTTCATTGAAATGTTTATTTTCTTCTGTTTGTTTTTCAAAAATAATATTTTGAATTCCCAACTGTCCTGATAGGAATTCTATAAAAACTGCTCCATCAGAAATATTATTAAAATAATATGAATCTATTTGAGTTTTTCCACCGGTTTGATGTTCATAATATGCATTAATGGAATTGCTTGTATCTGCTATATTTTCTAATTTTGAACCTTTAAGCATTAAAGTACCTTTTTCATTTTCAACTTTTCTTGATACATCGCTTAATGTAGGCATAGTACCTTCATCTATTTGAATATCTTTAGTATTACCAACATCTATTTTATCAACTGGTTTTTCCTCTCCTAATTCAAATTGAAGAAGGCTATCATTATTTATCTTAGGATTTTTTAGCTCTATTGAACCTTGGCTCGTTCTAATTGTAACTGATGCATTCTTTAAATATGCACCATGAACTTCCAATATTCTCTTCTCTAAATTCCTATTTCTATCATAGATTTTATAGAGAATTACTTCGTCTATTTTGTATTTTTCTGGGTCATAGACTCCTTTTTCTTCAGCAGCAAATGCTCTGATTTCCCCTAATGGTATTAAGGGAATTAGTAGTGCAAAAATAAGAATAAGTGAAATAGCCCTTTTAATATTCATGTTATCACTCCATTTTCTATAGTATGGTCTATTAATTTTTATCGGCAAAATATGACCTTTCTTTAAGTAAATTAAAAAGAAAATTGGAAATCTGCCGATATATAATAATGGAATACTTTTTGAAGGGAGCTGATGCAGTGTATAAAAAAAATATTTGTATTACTTTAGTATTTATGGTGTTATTTTCTCTGCTGCCTTTGCCTAGTGTAGCAGAAGGGTATGTAAAAGATATAGATGTAGCTTTTAGTGATATGAGTATTGAGGTGGAGGGTGTAAAGCTAATAAGTCACAAGGAACCTTTTATATATGAAGATGATATATGGGTTCCACTGAAAGACTTAGGAAAAGGTCTTGGTTTAAAAGTAAGTTTTGATAGAAATAAAAAGAGTATCTATTTAGACTCTGATGGAAAACTCAAACTAAATATCAATGAATCTAAGGCCCCTATTTCTTTTCAAATGGGATATGAAATCGATGCAAAAGAGAGAATAATAGATGATTTGGAAGATGAAATTGATATTATTGAAAGTGGAAGAAGTTTTAGAAAGATATATGATTATAAGGATCGATCTAAAATAAAAAATATCAAGGTATACTTTGGCAATGTAAAAGTATATTTGGATAAAAATATTCTTGATATAGACGGAATTTTATATAATGACGATATATATGTGCCAATAAATGATATCTCGCCTCATTTATATATAACTCCTACATATAAGGCAGATAGAAATGTACTATATATTGATGGTAATGGAGTGTTAGTTAAAAACAAAAGATATTCTTCTATTGATAATTTGCTTGCCTTTAGAGAGGGGCGAAATTATCTACTTGGTATTCAGATGGAACAATTGATGATGAGGAAAAACGTTGTAGAAAAACTAAATATTCCATATGGTAAATTAAATACTGTAAAGGATTTGGAAAGTTATTTAAACAAGCACTTTAGTAAGATTGGAGAACTCTCTACCACTATAGAGGTTAGAGACTATCCAGGAAAATGGCTGTATTTAGATATAGGATTTACAAGAAATAATGCTTATAAATGGACTAAGTTAAAGAGAAGTGATGTGGAAAACTGGGTATGGGATATGTATACAGCTATTACTACTTTATATAACGAAGAAGCACTTATCGAAGGAGCTATCAGGAATCCATACTACTATAGATATTCTAGTTCTTCTCATAAGAATTATGTGAAGTTTAATACTAGGGACAATGATTTGTACTTCGACTTTACTAGAAGTTTACTTAAGAAAGACTATAGAATTGAACCAGATTATTTGGCTGAAAACTTAGAAAAGACTTTGAAAAAATATAACAAGGTAGAATTTAGCTATAGTGCAGAAACTAATGGAGATGATATGAGTCTAACAGTATTCTGTAATTCTAATAGTTTTGCAACATGGTCTCTATATACAAAAATGGGGTATTTGAAGAAACTCAACTGGGAGATAAAGAGAGTATATCCTGAGCTAGAGATTAGTGGAAAAATAGTTTTCCCAAATGAAAAGTATGATCCTGTAAGGTTTAATATAGCTGAAAACAGAATTCGTTCAATAGATTTGTTGAGGGAAACAGAGGAATTCTTAAATACTAACTTTAACTCATTTAGCTATGGAAAGCATAATTTTGAACTTAAATATGGCATATATGAAGATGGACTTGATAGTTTCCGAATGATAGTTGAAAGTGATTTTTCAGTAGATGACGATAAGTGGACAAGTGCAGGTAGTACAGGTGAACAAAAGCTTAGCAACAAGGTACACAATGCAATTAGCTTTATAATTTCTCTTTGGGATGGAAATGTATCTACAGAAGTTGTGGACAAAAACAATATTACTATAAAAGAATTTGATATATATAGAAATAATGTAGGGATAGTTTACGCTAATCCATCTAGTGGAGAAATAAAGGAAGGTACAAAAGTTCATCTATATACAGATACTCCAGGTGCAAGTATATACTATACTCTTGATGGCAGTATCCCTACTACTAACTCTACTCTATATACTGGTCCTATTACTGTATCTAGGGATTTAGAGATAAATGCCTTTGGATATAAGGAAGGACTAGGTGAAGGGCCTATGTCTACTCATAGTTATACAGTAGTTCTAGATGACAACTGGTCCTATGGGCTAACTGATTTGAAAGTAGATAGTGGAGTTTTAGAACCTAGTTTTGCAAGAGATATCTTAGAATATGAAGTATATGTTGCAGGGAATGTCGATAGTATAACTCTTACTCCTTTTGCTAAGAGTGGAACCATTACAGTAGATGGAAATACTGTAGAAAGTGGAAAAAGTAAGGTTGTATCTTTAAGCGAACTTAAAAACACTATTAGTATTTCAGTGAAAGAAAGCAACAAAATCGAGAGAATCTATACCGTCATAGTATATAAAGGTAATAGTGGAGATACTGGTATTGATTTAAAAATTGATAATTTTAACACTAATGTAGTGGGAGTATTTAAAGGACAGCTTTATAGTACAGGCAATGTTGTTTCAGACTTTAGTGGATATAAAATAGAATTATTATCAAAAACAGAAATGTCCTATGGCAAGGTAGCGATAGACTCTGATGGTAATTTTGAAATAAGAGATTTTGCTATAGACCCTATATCCAAGATAATAGGATATAAGTATAAAGTTTATGATGGAGGAGGAAAGTTAGTATTGGAAGGAAATCTAAAATGAGTCAGGGGACGGTCCCTTGACTCACTGTAGGGGCAATCTCTAGTCGCCCAATAAGTTAGTAAGTTAGTGCCTGGCACTAATATTTATGGAGGTGGTTTGATGAATGTAAAAATATATAGGAAAGTTTTAGTGTTTGTGATTTTGCTATCCCTCGTTCTCCCCTCTTTTGCCTTTGGTGAAAAAGTACCAAAGGAAATTAAAAGAGTTGTAAATAGAGGGTATCTAGGACAAGGAGGGCTAAATCTTGATAAGGATATTAACAGAGCTGAATTTGCTACTGTAGCAGTAAGACTCATGGGATTAGAGAAGGAAGCAAAATCCTATAGTGGAAAAAGCTCTTTTAAGGATGTAAATAAGTTTCAGGGAGGCTGGGCTGTAGGATATACTACTATAGCTGACAGAGAAGGTGTTATGAGAGGTGTTGGTGATTCCAGCTTTAATCCCAAGGGAAAAATCACCTATGTTGAGATGATGACTGTGTTCATGAGGATATTAGGATATGAAGATGGAATAGACTTTGTAGATTATCCTGATGAGTATTATGAAAAAGGATTGGAACTAGGCCTAGGACAAGTCCATAAGAAAGCTAATGATAAGGTAACTAGAGGTGAAGTAGCCATTATCATTGAAAGAATATTGGATATGAAGATGAAAGACAAGGATATCATCCTTATTGATAAGTTAGATGATGTTCCAATAGTAGTAGAAGTGGAAGAAGATATTTATATGACTGATATGAGTTTTAATACAAATATAACCGGATTATTTAGCGGAAAGTTGAAGGGAACTAATGATTTTGCAGGATACAAAATTGAACTATTGTCATCAAGCGGAAAAATATATGACTCCACCTTTGCTAGTAAAGATGGTAAGTTTAAAATTTGGGACTTTGATATAGGCTATTTGTCAAAGTTAGAAGGATATAAGTATAAAGTTTATGATGGTAATGGAAAAATAGTCCTAGATGGACAGCTATGATTTGATGCGACAGCGGGGTCGGTTCTACCTATCGCAAAGTAGGTCACCCAATAAGTTAGTAAATTAGTGCCTGGCACTAATATTAAATTGATTGATTAGGAGGGATATATGTGGATAAGAGGATTGTTTCAATTCTCCTTATATTTGTGATGATGTTTGGCGGTGTTGCCTCCTTGGCAGCTGAAGGAGATATCATCCATACTGAACATAAGAAGATATATAGAAAAAATAACTCTAGTGAACAAGAAGAGTTGGTAAATGATATTGTAAATGGATTTGCTGTAGATAAGTTTTTTAGAGAAACTTCTGATGGAATGTATGTAAATATAAAGGAAGAAGAAGATGCGCAATTTGAAGCATTGGCAAAGATAGTTCAAGAAAAAGGACTTAAAACAGCTGAGGAAATTCGAGAGTATATTCTTAATAATAGCACAGAAATGAATAAGATTATGGATGAGGCAAAGAAAAATGTTCCTCATGTATCTATTGATACTAAAGAGTATCAAGGAGCTACTAATGCTCCACTTTTGACAGAGAAAAATTTCTCTAATCCTGAACCTGGCTACAAGGAAGGAACTACTAAGATAACTACTTTGAACCTTCCAAGTGATGCTAGTAGTTGGAGAATACAAGTGTTAGATAGTCCTGTTGAACCTATGAGAAAGGACTATACTCTTAAAGAAGCTAATAGCTATGTGAAGGATAAAGATATTGAAGTAGGAGTAGGAAAATACCTGATATTGTATGCAGTTGATAGTAGCAATAGGATTAAAGCCTATGCAAATATAAAAATAACTAACGAGATGATAAAACAACCTAGAGAAGAAGCTTTGAAACTTGAAATTGGAAGTATTAAGGCTGGCAGTTCATATGCTGGAACTGTAGTAGTAAGTGGATTAGATAAGTTACCAGAAGGTGCTACAAAATGGCAAGTAGTTGCCTCAAACACTCCTTTAGACAAGTTATATAAAGGTGACAAATTGAGTGAAGCTGTTGACTATGTTAATGGCGAAATAACTGTAGCTGATGAAAATGAACTTGTAAATATGAATGACAGCTTCAAAAAATATGTAATACTTATCGCTGCTAATAATGATGGTAAGACTGTAGGATACAGGATATTTGAAGTTGGAAAAGATAATATTTCTAAAGCTCCTACACTACTTAAGGAAAATACTAATTATGTTGGACCTGTACCTGGTAGTGAGGATGGAACTACTGTGTTTACTAAATTAAGTTTTGAAGATAATACTGAATGGAAAATAAAGATATCTGATGATAAGCCTAAGATTCCCGCTCTTGATAGTAAAGCAGATGGCACTCCTTATTCCTTTGAAGAAGATAGCAAAAATATAAAGATAAAACCTAAGCAATATTTAATGCTGTTGGCAACAATTGATGGGAAAATTAAAGGATATAAGATATTTGAAGTAAATGAAAATCAAGTTAAAGGATTGACTGCAACAGAAATTAAAGATAATACTATTAAATTGGGAAAAGGTTCAATAGAGGGAACTACAAAAGTTGTTGGATTGAATTTAACCAATATCAATGGTGCTACTAAATGGATGTATGTAGTAGGAAAAGATTTATCTGCTCCAATGCTAGACAAGCTAGTAGATGGAAGTATGAACTACACACCAGAAAATGATATAAAAGTAGCTATTGATGATAATCTTATAATTCTTGCTACAGATGATGAAGGCAAAGTTAAAGCTTATGTGAAATTTGAATTAACAAGTGATGTTATAAAGGATCCAGCACCAATACTGTTGAAAGAAAATGTTGATTTCACTTCACCTGTAAAAGGCTCCACTAAAGGAACTACAAAGATTAAAACATTAGCACCTACTATTGCAGGTATCAATCACTGGAGATATAAAACAAGTTCCAAACCCTTTGATATACCAGAAATTGATACTATGGTAGATGGTTCTGAAGAACTTACAGCGGGAAAAGATATAGGCAAAGATTTAACAGGAAATGAGTATATAATAATACTTGCAACAGTTAAAGATACAGAAAATAAATATGCAACAAAAGGATATGCTACCTTCCAATTAAGCGAAAAACAAGTTTATATGGGAGAAGCGACTAATTTGATATCAGATGATGATAAATGGAAAGATAATATTTCTCAACCTGAACCTGGTAGTATAGGAGACACTACTAAGATTGCTACACTAAATACTTTGGGACTACCTGGCGGAGATACTGTAAATGAATGGAGATATAAGGTTTTACAAGAGAAAATAGAAACTCCTATTGAATTCAATAGTAAAATCGATAGAACCACTAAGTATAATACAGGTAATAATATAAGAGTAAATGTAGGAGATAATCTTCTGATTGTAGCTACTGATAGATTTGGAAATATAAAGGCCTATGCGCAGTTTAAAATTGAACCAAAAAATGTACGTTCTCCAAATGCACCATTATTGATTGGCGGTACTAACTATAAAATCCAAGGTCCTGAACCTGGTAGTATGGAAAATAGTACTAAGTTTAGTTACTTAGATTTTAGTACCAATGTAGTAGGTGCTACAAAATGGATGTATGGGATTGGAAATCAGAGTTTTGGACCTATTGAGTATGATAGCGTGTTAAAAGAAGCCAAAGAATATACTGTTACTGATAACATAGGTAAAGATATAGAAAATGTATCAGAAGGAAAATATCTATTACTATTAGCTACTGATAATGATAACAAAGTAAAGGCTTATAAAGAGTTTAGACTTACCCTTGATCAAATTAAAGGAACTAAGGCAAAGATATTGGCTTCAGATACTAATTATATTATAGAAAAAGGAGATAAGCCTGGAACTACTAAGTTTAGTAAACTAGACCCCATAGGTGCAGCTGGAGCTTCAAACTGGAAATATAAATTAATTGAGACTGAAGAAAAAATTCAAATTGAAAATAATATATATACTAACTATATAGTTAAAGACACTATCGGCTATACTTCAGGTAGAGACATTCCTGTAAAGGAAATTAATAAAGATGAACCTAAGTATGGATATATACTACTATTAGCAACCGATAGTAATGGTAGGACTAAAGGATATGCTATTATTGATGTAAAATCAGATGTAGTAAAGGAACATGCAGAAAGACTAGATGTGAAGCTAGCTGAGGGAGATACAGTCGATACAGTAAAGGTTGTTAAAGAAGGTGACAGTAAATTTCCTGCTACTGGAACATACAAAAAATTAGTTACTAAAACTGTATACCCTACTCCCGCAAAAGGTGAGATTTTAAAAACTGGTGATGAATATAAAGGTGAAGATATCTCAGTATTTGTAGGAGATTATGTGACAATATTTGAAGTAAATGATAATAATGAAATTCAAAAATTCAATAGTATGGAAGTTACAAAGGATGATATTAACTCTGTTGAAGCAACATTGACTGGAGATTCTACAAGTTCGAATACATTGACAATTCCTGAAGATAGGATAAATAGTGGAGGTCAAAAAATAACTATCACCTTAGATGATGGCGCAACTTGGGAAGATTTGAAAAAGGATAAGGCAAAAAGAGATACCCTATACAATAGCTTTAGGCCTTCAAATCAATCTACTGAATGGACAAAGGTAGTTACAAAATTGATAGATGATGGTGGAACATTGACTATTGATGACAAAACATTGAGTTTCTTCCTTCCAATGACAGAGAAATATGATATATCTGAAGATCAAGAAATCACTTTAACTATTCCTGCTACTTGCGTTACAGGGGCAAGAAATAATATAGATGTGAAAGGCAATATAATCATCAAACCTATTGTTGAAGCTACCATCAAGGGAGATGTGGTGTCTTCAATAGTAAGACAAAAAGATCTAAAAGCTGGAGGAAAGTCGATTATAATTGAACTCGGCGATGGAGAATGGATTGGTGATATTGCAGATAAGAAGGATACTTTGTTTGATTGTTTTAAGGTGATTGGTGAAGATGGAAAGGTTGTTACAACTACTACCGAATGGTCAAAAATTGTTGGAAAATTGAAAAGCTCAAGTGAACCTAATACTATAATTAGAAATTCAAGCAAAATGGTGACCATTACACTACCAGAAGTTATGGATGTTGATTTAGGTACAAGCTATGAAACTATTAAACTTACTATACCTAAGGATAAAGGTTTAATTCTAGGTGCTACTTCTGATATAGTTGCAATGCCTACGTTTAAGATATATCCTGATATATTGAAAGTTGAGGGTAAGGTTGTTGATGAAAAAAATACTGTAACTATGATGGCACCTGATTATAGAATTGTAGAAACGGATAAAGATACTTGGATTATAGATGTTAACCCTGGAACTTTAAAGGATGATATAGATAATAATGATGTGGTTATAACAGGACTACCTAGAGGACTTAAGTCCAATGTATCAAAGGTTGAAGATAAAAACCAAATAAGGATTAAAATATCTGATACAGCATCATCAACTTTGGCTAATGATACCGAAGTCAAAATAAAGATAAAAGGAACTGCAGTTACAGAACCTAACTCTATAGACTCTGATGATATTGTGTGTATGTTAGTTAAAGGAGAGTCTATAATTGAAGATTTGAAAAAAGTCGGAATTAATGTTGCTGGTAAAATACTGACTAGTACTAGTGAGGAAATGCAATATAGTTTAGACTCTACTAACGGTAGTGATGGAGATTGGAATGATTGTAGTACAAGTACTGAAACTGAGGTTTCTGAAGGATTTGGCCCTGGTAGAGTTTATGTAAGGGACAAGAGTAATAATAAAGTATTCCATTTAGTAGCTACTCTAAACTACCCTAAGGCTCCTACAGGAGTTAGTATTAGTGAAGTAAATTATGATACTAGTGATAGTATGAAAGTTAAAATTGGAATTAAAGAACCAGCTACGGATGGATATGAAGTAAGTACTGATGGTGGTAAAAATTGGGGTAAGCTTGATTTAGATAATGGAATAGATTTAACAAACATTACAGACCCTGATTTGAGGATTAGATGTAAAGCTACTGCTTCTTCTTTACATTCCTTAGATACTAAAATAAATATTTTGGATTTAAGTAATGTAGACATTAATGTAGCTAAAGGTGTAATCACCAATACCACTACTGCTATGGAATATAGTTTGGATGGAGATACCTTCTATTCTGCTAGGGCCAATGAAACATCTGTGAAGTTTGAAAAGGGTTCTAAAGTAGTAGTAAGGGAAAAAGCTAATCGTGTAAATGAAAGGGAAGTAAAGGTAGTGGGTATTGAAAATTCACCTAGTGGAACTGATTTTAATATACTTGGTGGAACTATTAGTGCTACTTCTCCAGGAAGAGAAAATATCCAATACAGAATAGGCAATGATCCTTGGAAAGATTTATCTACTGATAATAAAAAAATAGAATTTAAACCTGGTAAAGTTCAAGTAAGAACTAAAGCTACCAAATACAATGTAGCTTCCGAACCTGTTGATGTAGGTAAGGAACCGATAAAAGAACCTGCCTCTAAACCAGAACTACGAGTAGATGATTATAAAAAGGATATTAGCTATTGGAATGGTAATCAATTTGTTGAGCTAGAAAGTGTTAATACCTTAGAATATAAAATCAATGATGGGGATTGGAAATCTAATGCAGAATGGTCTGGTGATAAAACAAAGAACTTAATAAAAAATACCAATGCAAATGTTAGTGTAAGAATCAAAGCTACTAAGGATGCACTACCTAGCCAAGCTACAGTGGTAAATTTCACAGGCAATTTGACCTGGGAAAATGTAAAACTCAATGTAGTAGAAGGTAAAATTGAAGGAACTACCACAGCTATGCAATATAGTACTAATTCTACAGATGGAAAAAACGGAACTTGGATTGATGCAAACTCTGGTAGCACTTCTGTTGATTTTGCTAAGGATATGAAAGTTTATATAAGAGAAAAGTCTAAACCATTAAACTTTAAGAACCTTATTGAAAAAATTGATGTAGAAACTGTTTTAGATAAAAATAAAGTTGATTATGATATTCTATCAGGTACAATTACTAACAAAGATATTCGTATTATTGAATATAGAATTGGTAATGATGCTTGGGAATTAATTGATAGAGGAAGTGAAGATAAACCTTCTACAACTAATGTAGAATTTAAACCTGGGAAATTACAATTTAGAGCTAGAGGTACTGAAAAAACCCTACCTTCAGATATTATTACAGTAGACATAAAAGCTAAGGCTTCAGCACCTGAATTAAAATATGATGATGTCAATTATAAGATTGAAAAAGTTGGTACTGATGAAGGCAAAAACTATGAATACAGCATCAATGGTGGCACTTGGATTAACGGTACAGTAGATACACAATTTGAAGGTGGAAATACTGTTAAAGTTAGAATAATAGCCAATAGCCACACACTACCTAGCCAAGAACAAACAATTAAGTTTACATCAAATCTAGATTTAAACAATGTAGTGCTAAATGTTGGAGAATCTAAATTGGTGAATACAAGCACATTGATGGAATACAGTACAAATTCTACTAATGGAGAAGATGGAACTTGGGTTTCTTGCAATGGAACAGAAACTACATTGAGACTAAAAGAAGATATGAAAGTTTATGTCCGTGAGAAGGCTAAACCTAGAAATGTAAAACTAATAACTACTAAAAAAATAGAGAAAAAGAAATTTACAAATAGTACTGACTTTATAAAAGACAATATAGATTACAATATATTACAAGGTACTATTTCTATTAAAGATAGTAATGCAAATACCCATCAAGAAATTGTAAACAATCTACAATATAGAATTAATAACGGTAACTGGGTCAATATTGATTATGTAGTTTTAGGAAGCGATACAAATAAAGTTTTAGCCTATAATGTAAACTTTGTTCCAGGTAATTTAGAATTTAGGCTTAAAGGTAATGAAAACACCTTACCATCAGATAGTATTTTGAAAGATGTAATCAAAGCACCTGCATCAGCACCAAATGTATCCGTAGGATTTGATTCAACTAAATATAGAAATAATGTTACTACTGGAGTAAACCTAACAACACTTGAATATAGCTTGACAGGAGATAAGGGTCCATGGATTGATGGAGAGCATCTAGATACTGAAGATTTAGTTAGAGAAGTATATATTAGAACTAAAGCTACTAAAGATGCTTTACCAAGTCTAGCAAAGAAATTAACATTCACTCCTGTACTAAACTTGAAAACTATAAATCTAAGTACCCATGTACAACCTCTTGAACTTAATGGAACTACTACACAGATGGAATATGCAGTGAAAACTAAAGATGGAAAATTGTACGAGCAAACACTTGAAGATGGAACTACAGTAAATTGGTTTAATTGCCAAGAAGGTAATACGCCAATTTTAAAAGATATTAAAGTAGAAAATATCTCAGAAATATTGGTAAGAGACAACAACCAACAAGAAAATCAATACACAGTATATAAAAAAACACAACCATAATGGATGCGACAGTGGGGATGAGTCAGGGGACTGTCCCCTGACTCACAAAAAGGTGATAGGAGAGTTTGATATGCCCCTTGTCAAGTAGACAGGTAAAATATCTAAAATAATTTTTATGAACTACCACATGACATCTAAGTTATGTGGTAGTTTTTATGCTGTCCATTTTTCTTTGTACTTCTCTATTCTCTTATTCGCAGATATAGGGTATTCTATAGGAGTTTTAATTGATAAAGCTTCTGTCCTAACTTCTAATGGCGTTTTACAGTTAAATCTGTCTTGTAATCTTTCCTCTGAGTAAAAACGCATGTAATCATTAATTGCATATCTTAGGGACTCTTCATCTGTAATTTCATACATTTGATACATTTCTGATTTAATTATTCCCCAGAATCCTTCTACCGGTCCATTATCAATACAGTGTCCTACTCTTGACATTGACTGTTTCATTTCTTGTTCTTTCAGTTTTCTTTGAAATACTTTACTTGTGTATTGAAATCCTCTATCGCTATGGAAGATTGGTTTTGCTAATGGATTATCTTTTATTGCTTTATCAAAGGTCTTAAATACTAATTTGTTATCGTTTCTACTACTTAATACATAGGCTACTGGATACCTATCATACAAATCAAGTATGGCGCTTAAGTAAATCTTTTTCTTTTCTCTTGGTACTTTAAATTCTGTAATGTCTGTTACCCATTTTTGATTTGGTTCTGTTGCATAAAAGTCTCTTTGTAATATGTTCTCTGCTATTGTTTCCGGCTTAACTGAAATGTATTTATTCTTCTTTTTTCGGATTACTGAGTGAATACCTAATTTTTGCATAATCCTATGGACTCTTTTTTTACTGTAATTAGTTTGATTGAAATGGTTAATCCAAGATGTCATTCTACGATATCCTAAAATATGATTAAATCTTTCATCATATTCTTTTATTAATCTTGCTAATTCAATATTTTCTAATTCTTGTTGAGGTACTTCTCTGTGGAGCCATTTGTAGTATGATGCTCTTGATATGTTAAGTACTTTACACATCCAATTAATACTCCATATTTTTGTTTCATAAAAGTATTTTATTGCTAGATACTTATTTTCGTTACGTTGTTTGCCAAGCCTCACATCCCTTCGAATTCTTTCACTTTTTTTAGCAGTTCTACCACCATATCTTTTTCTTCTAGTTTCTTTTTTAATCTAATATTCTCTCGACGTAATTTCTCTAATTCATCTAATTCTTCATCTTTTTTATGGTGTCCTCGTCTATCTATTAGCCCTTCTTCGCCTATATCATCATACTTTTTAACCCAAGAGTAAACTTGGCTGTATGAAACATCATAAAGGCTTGCTGCTTCTTTGTAATTACGATTATGTTCAATACAATATTTAACTATTTCTTTTCGCTCTTCTATAGTTGTTTTTCTTCTGGAATTTGCCATATATACCTCCCCTTTAGGATCATAATCCTTGAGTTCTATATTGGCATTATACCTTGAAATCCAACCACTTAAAACAGAACGACTTGAAATATTATATTTTGCTGTTATATCATTAACACTTCCTTCTCCGGATAATACAGCTTCTACGCACATTGTTTTAAATTCGGAAGTATATTTTTTATTTCCTGCTTTATTTTGAAAAGCTAAAATGCCATAAAGTTTATACTTGGAAACCCATGACTGTATTGTTTGCAGACCAATACTATATTTATTAGCTAAAAAAGGGAATGAGCCTAATCCATCAAGATATTCTTGAGATACTTTCGCTTTAAATTCAGGAGTATGTGGTGATTTTGCCATAAAAAACCTCCATAAGTAGTTTTGGTTATTTACCTTGTCTACTTATGGAGTATCATATCAGTTTTTCTCCTATCACCTTTTTCAATAACTTAGTAAGTTAACACCCGGCACCAATATTTCAATCAGTAAGGACGAGGAACCTGTCCCCTCGTCCTATTCATATACCATCAATACAGTATGCAGTTTTCTTCCTGCTGGAGTTATGGTCTTTCCATTGGCATATAGTGCTGATGATGCTCCACCATCAAGATTCATTGCACTAACTGCTCCTAGTTTCACCATTATTTGGGACAATTCCTTCATATTGATATTAGAACCTGTTACAAGTAGCAATTTGTTATTTTGGGTTATTCCTATGGCTGATCTTTGACCTCTGTTTTTAGTTATTTTATCTTCTTTGAATCCAGTTTTGTTTGGATCATAAATTGCTTTTCCATTTTCCACTAAATATGGCCCTGCAGATATTATGGATTTGATATTATTTTGTTTTATTGCTTTTGGCTCTTCTTTAGTTGTTGTTTTTTCCTCTATTGCTATGGCATTGTCTTTTACTGCTTTTGCTATTATATTTTTCGTATCAAATTTTAATGTTGGCTTTTCATAGAAATCAACTGTATATCCTACTTGAAATCTTGCCTCTATATAATTTTTATCAGCTGCATCTTTACCAAAATATATTACAAAACCATTTTTAGGTATGTCTATTTTATTTACATCAAATGCTATACTTGATACTTTTCCATCTTTAACTGTAACAGCATGTCCCCCTTCTACTTCTAGGGAAGCTCCCTTCTCTGGTGTATATAAATATACTCCACTTGAGTCAATTGGATTAGTGTTTATATACCAAACATTGAATAGATTAAATACCATCCCATTTTTTTCATTTGACCAATAGTTTTTAGTTTGTTTATTGATACTTCCATAAAGTTTGGTCTGTTTGGATGATGGTTTTGGTTTGTTTGCCTTTGGTTCTTGCTTTTGTTGTGGCTTTTCTTTTGCTTCTAAAATTTCATATTCTAGTTCTATTGTGTTTCCTGCCTTAAATCTTTGGTCTACATAAGTTTCAAAGTTTTTAGTGTTACCATAATATATTATATAGCCATTCTTAGGGATAGAAGCTTGTTTTGCATTTTTAGTTACTTTAGTGACTTTGTTTTCTATTACTTCTATAGCTATTCCACCCTTTAAATCTATTTTGCTTCCCCTTGCTGGAGTATATATGTATACACCACTAGTATCCTTTGGTACATTGTTTACATACCATACTTTGAATAGATTATAATCCATTGATTGGGTTTCATTGTTCCAATTGTTTTCTCTAAATCCATTAATGTAGCCATTTATGCCCATTTTGTATTGACCTATTTCAACCTTCCCATCATTTGTCACTATCATAGATGCAGGGCTACCTTCAAGATATTGAAATTTATTATCTATCAAAATAGCTCCCATAGGTTCCAAAGTTTTATATGCATCAAAATAATTGGCGTTTATAGCTGCTACAGGCTTTTTCCTCTTTATCATACTAGAAAAATCTTCATGGCCACCAATTTTGTCATTGGATATTGTAACCCCTAGATGAACATTGGAACTATTTAAATCAACTGTCACTACATTTACAGTTTTCTTTTGATTGTTGATAGTAACTGCCTTTTTCTCATAGCCTACTGAATTTGATTTTGCCATAGATACTTGACTCACCATTAAAACCATTGTTAAAACCAGTATAAAAACTTTTTTCTTTTGCATTTTTTGCCCTCCTTTTTTGTCGATACTGCATCCATTATATCCAATTTTCTCCTAGTTTGCATTAGAGAAATTTTTATACAAAAATGCGACAGAGAGAATCGCTTCCCTCTGTCGCATCGCACAATCTTTATTGTATTGTATTAACAATTATTGTTACTGCTTCTGCTCTTGTTGCATTGTTCTTTGGTCTGAATGTGTTGTTTTCATAACCATTTATTATTCCTGCTTCTTTTGCAACTTTAACTGCTGTTTCTGCCCAAGAAGATATTTCATCAGCATCTTTAAATTTAACATCTTCTTTAGCTTCTTCTAGTTTTGCAGCTTTTGCTATCATTACAGCCATTTGTTCTCTAGTTATATTGTCATTAGGACCGAACTTAGTATCGCTGTAACCATCAACTATACCATTAGCATTAGCTATTCTTATATATTCACTTGCCCAGTGTTCTTTTGTATCTTTAAATACTTTTCCTTTTCCATCTTCTGCTTCCAAATCAAAAGCCTTAACTAATATAGTTACAAATTCCGCTCTTGTAATCTTATTGTTTGGTTTAAATGTTCCATCTTTATATCCACCGATTGCACTATCTTGTACTAAGTTTTTAATATTTGCTTCTGCCCAGTGACCTTTGATATCTTTTATATCTTCTGGTTGAGTAGTATATAGAGCATTTGCTAACATTCTGAATAAGTGTTGAGTGTGTGCTTTGTTAGTTACGTCTCCAGCAAATAATGTAATTCCTGAACGTCCTACTTTGTCAGTTATTGCATATATTTGTCCTTTAGCTTCATCATGTCCTGGCCACCATCCAGCTACATAGAAATCATCTTTGTCACTTATTGTTCCTAATACTTTTGCTGTTTTTGGAGCCTTTGTGATAAATGAACCACTTGCTGTATACATAAAGTCATCTTCATCATATGGTGCACTTATTACGCTATCTTGTGCATAATGACCTTTTATTAATCCTTCATGATAATAATCTGTAGTTTTGTAATCAAACCCTGGTAATATGTTATTTTCTTTTGCAAAATAAAGTCCTCCTACGCCAATACCTACATAGGACTTCCCAGCTTCTATATCTTTTTTGTCTGCATTTCCTGAAGAGTCAACTATTACATTTGCAGTATTGTCTTCTACTATTTCAAATCCTAATTCTTTTAGTACAAATCTTGTGTGGTCTGTTGTACTTGAATAATTTGATCCTGATGGTGTTAATTTAATCTTTGGAGCTTTAATTTCATTTGTTTTTACACTATCTTCAAGACCTATTACATCAAGATAATAGTCATTTTTTACATTGTTTAAATCTGTTTTAGAAACTACAAAGTCTCCCATTTCATAGTTTTTACCGCTTTCTGTTATCATAGATACTTTCTTGCCATCTTTAAGTAAAGCATTTACAGCTTTGATTGCATCATTGTTTGTGTTTCTAATGATAATTCGTTCTTCTGAACCGTTAAACTTAGTAGTTGGTATAGTTACCTCTTTAACTACTTCTGTTTTCCCATCAAATAGTCCTTTTTCTCTTACTTCTACTTTGTCAAATCCTCTCATAGCTGGGAAGTTTGAAACTAATTCCGCATACATTCCTGCCCATCTTGATTCATCTGAACCATCATACAGTGCAGAGTTAGCAATACCACGTTTTGCTTGACTCATAGACACTATAATACTTCCCTTAGGATATTTAGCTCCATCAAACTCTACTTCTTCAGTTGTTTTTTCAACTATTACACCGTTTCTCATTAGGTATTCTACCATATGATATACTTCTAGTGGATTCTTTTGAAGGTTTTTATCTAATGGTAAAATATAATATTCTGGGAAGAAGTTTTCGTTTTCTCCTCTTGGTCTTCCTATTTGTTTTCCAGTTTCATCAATATGCCATGTGTCTACTGCTCTATTGTCTTCATTTTCTACACTTCTTCTGTTTATTTCTAATTGATTTTTATATAGTGCATCTTTATTGTTCATTACATAATTAATTGAACCTAGTATTGCATGTACTACTGCATCGTTGGAGTGTTGGTTTAGATCTGGCATTTCTACTGTATGTCCCATTGCACCATGAATCTGTGAGAATACTCCTGTATATCCTAATGCTCCATCATCCCATCCGAATTCATAGTCAAACATTGGCATGATGAATCCTTCGTATTTTGAATTTGCAACTCCAGCATTACCCATTGCTCTAGCATGTTCTATTGCACCTGGTTTTCCATCTACATCTTTGGTTTCTGGATTCATTACTCCACCCATTAACATGTCATATTCAAAGTTTGGTTCATGTGGTGGTGTACAAGGCTCAATTAAGAATTCTTTTATAAATCCATGTAAATCTAAGAATACAAGTGGATTCCATTTAGCTATTTGTCCTGTTAAAGCTTTTGTTTCTTGTTGAACTTGGTATCCATTGTCACGGTTTAAGTCAAATCCATTTGCATTGTGTCTTAAGTTGTGGTATCTTCCATCAGGGTTTTGAGTTAAGTTAAACACTATTATTACATCATCTAATATATCACTAACTTTTAATGTAACTTCTTTCTTTTCATCTGTTTTAAATGTGATTTCATCTTCTTTTGCTAATCTTTCCATTAAGCTGATTTGAGCGTCTATTCCAGGAGTTTCGTCTGGATGAACATTATTTACGAAAATTGGAACTTGATATTCACCCATAGTATTATTGTCAATTGCAGTAATAAATTTCTTAGGGTTAGTTAATGCTATTAATTTTGTGTTATTTAAATAGTTGTCTACAGCTTTTTTATTTTTGGCAATTATCATAAAATGCATATCTCTTCCTTCAACACTCTTACCTATTACTTGATGTTCAAAATATCTATCTTTCTTAGGTTTTGCAGTTTCAATTATTTCATCTAGTGCAGGTTTTATTTCATCATAAGTGTGGAAAGAATCAAATGAATTTATTTTTATTTCTCTAGCTACTGATTTATTTGTCTTTGTATCTGTTACTTTTAAATCCACATTGCCTAATAAATCCATATATGCCCAACGTGGATATGGTCTTGGATTTAAATCATCTGTATCAAATGGTAAATCAGTTTTTATTGTAGCTTTTACCAATCCCTTATCATCTATATAAGGTGCTTTTCCAAATGATATCCAAGGTGCTCCTGCGAAATCTTTTTTCTCTTTGTCCCATTTTTTCCATTCACTAAAAGCTTTATCACCTAGTGTCCATTTCAAATCTTTTAGATTTGCTTTATGTCCTAGGTTAACTGTTATTTCTATTTCTCTTTTTTCTGTTAGAGATATACGATCATTACTTACTTTCAATTCAGGAGCAGAGTATGTACCTTCTGCCAATACTACTTGCTCAGCTAATGGTGCAAATAATGCAAGTACCATTATTAAAGCTAATAATAAAGCTGTTTGTTTTTTATGCATAAACTTGTTAGTCATGTAAATCCCCCTCTATTTTACTTTTTTTAATACTGCAATTACTAAAATACATTGTTTGCTACAATCTTCCACTTTCCAAATTCCATTTTGAGATATAGTCTTATTGAAACTACCTCAGTTCTTCTTTCTACTTTCAAGGTAGCATTAGCTTTATTCTCTACCTTTACCACATTGATTTCCTCTATTTCTTTCAATACTCCTAAGTCAATATTGTTATACCTTGGATGATAGAGAAAAATATTTAGTGGTACAGCTCGTTGAAAGTCAGTATCAAAGAAACTATAAAACTTCAATCTGTCACCTTGATAATATGAGCTAAAAAAGTCTTCAATAGTTCCTATTACCCTTTTGGTATGATCTATTTTATCACCTCCTGTTAAATAATTGTCAATGACTGGCACTAAATTATTGAGTTGTTTTGGAGGGCCGAAGGTTGGCCCTACAAGACCTGGTGCTAATATATATTTGCAAGAACTGTTCCATTTTGCCCAATTTTAAGAAATCTTGCTTTATCCTCTTTAATTAGCCATTATGGGAAAAATATAAATATTGCATTTATTTGTTTTAAATTAAATATGCAAGAAAACATTTGGCATATGCAAGAAAACTTTCGTTTACACTCATTACCTATTGACCTTTGTGGAAAATGAATGGTATAATACAATAAAATTACACATCTATAAAATATAAGAACAAAAGGGGGATATTTCAAATGAAAAAAAAGTTAGTTTTAATGCTTTCACTTGTGCTAATTTTATCATTATTATCAACAGGTTACGCAGAAAAAGATGAACTATTACTAGCAAATTCTGCAAATGAATCAAAAAAAACAGTTCAAAATCCAGCTAAAACAAGGAAAGATTCAGATGCTCTTATAATTGGCATGCCTGAAGTAAGAGGTAATTTCTTACCTATTTACTACAGTACAGTACCTGATGGATATGTTGTAAATATGGTATATGATAGCCTTATTAGTAATAATAAACAGGGTAACCCAATACCTCATGTAGCAAAAAATTGGGAACTATCTAAAGATCACAAGACTTATACCTTCCATTTAAGAGATGATGTAAAGTTTAGTGACGGAGAACCACTAACAGCAAATGATATTGAATTTACTTATAAGGTTCTATGCGATTCTACTTATGATGGAAGATATGCAGATCAAGTTAGCCAAATTGTAGGACTTAAAGAGTATAGAGATGGTGATGCTGAAAATATTGAAGGTATCAAAGTAATTGACGACTATACAATTTCATTTACATTTACAGAAGCACTTGCAACACATATTTGGGATTGTAGCTTTGCAATAATGCCTAAACATGTTTTCCCAGACTTTAAAAAAGGAAATATAGAAGTTATAAAAGAACAAATGCAAACACCACTTGGTTCAGGTCCTTATGTACTTGAAAAATTCGAACCAAAACAATATGTAGAATTTAAAGCTAACCCAAATTATTTTTTAAGATCACCGAAAGTAAAAAAAATAATTTTTAAATTTAATAATAACTTGACATCTATGTCAGAAATTAAAAAAGGAACAATAGATGTTCAAGTTCAAATTTCTCCAAATGAAAATAATAAAAAAATTATAAATGGTACTAAATTTGTAAATATTGTAGAATATCCTCAAAACGGTTATGGATACATGGGATGGAACTTAAGAGATCCAAGACTTGCTGACAAGAGAGTACGTCAAGCATTGACTTATGGATTTAATAGACAAAAATTCATTGATAAATACTATAATGGTTATGCCAAAGTATGTAATGTACCGGTTTCTAAATCATCATGGGCATATACAACTGATATTAACGAATACAAATATGATTCAAATAAAGCTATAGCACTTCTTGAAAAAGCTGGATGGAAACTTGGCAAAGATGGCATCAGGCAAAAAAACGGTCTGAAATTAAGCTTTGTATGGGATACTTACACGGACAGTAAGTATGTTGAAACTATGATTCCAATGTTAAAATCTGATTGGAAAAAGATTGGTGTTAAAGTAGAAGTAAATTCAATAGATTTCATTACACTAATAGAAAAAATATATGACCAACATAAATTTGATATATACAACATGGCTTGGTCATTAACTATAGACCCAGATGCATTAGAATTATTCCATTCTTCACAAGACATTCCTTCAGGAAATAACTCAGTAGGATTTAGAAATGAAGAAAATGATAAATTGTTAGAAGCTGGTAGAAAAGAATTTGACCTCAAAAAACGTGTTGAAATTTATCAAAAATGGGTTAAATTAATGAATGAAGAATTGCCATATATGTTCTTAACTCAAAACTTAGAATGGCAAGCAGTAAATGCTCGTGTTAAGAATTGGAATACTTCGTCTTTTGTAGAGTTTACTAATCCAAGTATAATATCAAATATTGAAATAGAACAATAATGTGAAAAAGAAATAGCTAGGCTTTTAACCTGACTATTTCTTTTTTTGACTTCAATTTCAAGCAATCGAATTAAATATCGGTACTGTGGTCACTTCAAACCGTCCCCTTTGTCGCATTTGTCCCTTTATGGTGCTAGATTGTGGGTGTAGAATCCAAATACACCGTTTTTCCCCAACCTTTCTTTTGCTTTTTCATCCCCTACTACATAGGCATAAGAACGAACTCCTTGTTCTTTCAGCTTTTGAGGAAAATCTCCCTTCGCTTTATCAACTGGCATAACTACAGCAAAATGCTTATAAATATTTAAAAAGTCTATTACTTCTTCATCAGAATACTTGCCAAGGGATAGATTAAATATTATATTTCTATATTTTTGAGCAAGTACTGGATAGTATTCGCCTGTATACCTTATCTGAGGTATAATTCTATCCTGTATATCAGGATAGTTATCCCTTATATACTTTAAAGCTTTAACATTTTCTTCTTTTATAGTTGTAATAATGTAAGCATCTATATGATCTCTCATCCAACTTGCTAAATCTTCCAAAGTCATCTGTTTTAAACCATTTATCATTACAAAACTTTTAAATTCTTCAAGGCTGTATTTCTTTGGCTCTACATTGAACAACTTTTTAACTGATCCTTCCCAATCCTGAAGTAGTACTAGTTTCTCATCGCTTGTCCACTGAAAATTAAGTTCCATACATCTAAAACCATTCTTATAGCTTTCGTCAATAGCATCTAGAGAATTAGAATTCTGTACACCTTCTATTTCTCCCCCTCCTAATGCTACATATTCTAAATCTTCTGTTTGAAAATCATCTTCTTTTTCTTCTAATATTATTTCATTAGAACCAGTGATAAAATTTTTAATTAAATTGTTTTGCAATATAAATTCACATTTATCTATTTCAGCTAAGGCTCTTTCATAGTTATCTCTACATTCCATTAAATCTATATCCCTTCCACTATATAGGTCAATGGCTCTGCTGTGATCAAATATTCCATCTCTAGACATAACAAACATCTTTTCATTGTCTATAAAGGACCCTTTCAGCATGTGTATCTGTTGAGCAACAATTCCTTCATTTGAATTTGCTAGGTCTACTCCAAACATAACACCCTTTTCATTTTTAATTCCCATAATATTTAGTATTGTAGGTAAAAAATCTATCTGAGAGCCAACAGTTGATATTGTTTCATTTATCTCTTCTTCAGGAACATGAATTATTAAAGGAATATTCATCATTTCATCAAAATCATAAGGTTTACCCATATAATCAGTCATTATTTTTACGTTTTCTTCATCCATACTGGATAGAGCAAAATGATCTCCATACAGTGCTATAACTGTATCATCGTATAATCCTTCCTCTTTTAAATCTGTTAAAAATTGACCTAAAGCTTTATCAGCATAGTGAATAGATTGAATATAATTTCCAAACAAAGTGTTTTCGTGTTCTGGCTTCAAATCAATTTCCTTATACTTTTCAGGAAGATTAAAGGGATTATGACTGGATAGTGTAATTACAAATGAAAAATAAGGTTCTTGTAATTGTTTTATATACGGAACAGTCTGATCCAAAAAATCTTCATCTGTAATCCCTAAGACTATTTTATCTCCTACTTCATAATCTTCTTCACTTATTAATCTTTCAAATCCTTGAGTTTTGTGAGCAGTATTTCTACTCCAAAACTCCTTCTTGTATCCATGAAATGACCAAGCAGTGTATCCTTCATTTCTTAATATCCAAGGCAATCCATAAAAAGTTTTGTCTTTATAATAATTATAGCTAGGATCTTTCATTGAAGGATATAGAGAATTTAATGTAACAAATTCAGCATCGGAAGTACTGCCTAATCCTACTAATTGATAATATCTATCAAAATAAATGATTCCCTGTTCTTCTAAAAATGCGTTTAGATTTGGTGTGATTTCTTTCCCTTCATAATATCTATTTAATGCAAAGTTTTGTAGTGCTTCTACTTGAATTACTATCAAATTTTTGTCTTTACCTATACCAGTATACTTGCCCTCTATTGTAGAGGCCCTTTCTCTTAAGTTTCTTAAATCTTCATTGGTGAATAGTTCTTCACCCATGACGGCTTCCCCTTCATCTTTAAAAATAGATACTATGTCTTTAGCATGATAAGTGAACAGCTCTTGTTTGCTAATAATAGAACCATATCCACTTGTATACATCATTATCATTAAAATTGAGAGAGTTGAAATAATTACATAGGGAATCCCAATTTTTAAATCTCTATTATAAATTTTCTGTGATTTTTTAAGTTTCTTCTTCTTTTGGCTAGAATAAAAACATAAAAAAGGTATATCTATCAAGAATAAAATATTTAATGGATTTAAAACTGATTTTACACTATCTCCTACAGCTGCCACTTGTCCTAATTGCTTTAACATTTTAATTGATGGCATACCATTGAAATAGTGAAAATACATTGTATCCGCAAACATAATGGCAGATATTATATTATAAAAACTAAAAGCTATAGCCTGCTTTTTCTTTTTGTTACTAAAGTATATTAAAGAAAAGAAAAATACTATATACAAACTGCTAACAATAAATATTAATACTTTATTGTATTCAATCCTTGTAAGATATATAAAAAGCATTATTTTTAATAACAGCAAAACTGTTAAGACCATTGTTTAACCTCCATACCTATAGATTTAGATTATTTTGTTTTTATTATACCATAATTTAAATATTGGTGCCTGGGGTTAAAAAATGCGACAGCGAGAACCGTCCCCGCTGTCGCAAAGCTCACTTTAGCTTTACAAATTTATTGTTTTTTAATATGACAAAATATTCTATCAATCTTTCATATAGAGGTTCTGCTTGATCTTGAAACTCTTCTTTTACCATTTGTGATATTTCAAAAATGCTCCTATCACCATCTATATTGTTCCAAACAAAACTACCTAGTGGGTCTAAATCCACATAGTACTTCTCTGGAATATATATAATCTTTCTCAGTATTCTTTCTAAAGTTGAGTTTCTGTCAATAATCAACTGTGTTCTACCATCTTCTGTTTCCCTTGAACTTATATTCTCAACTTTCTCAGGAATATAGTCTAAATAGTTTTGGGTTTTTTTCAATTGTCAACCTTCCTCCAGAAAGAGTTCTTAACCAAAGTTAAAATCAACAATCCAAAGAATATTAATGAACCCCATTGTCCTAGCATATTGTTTCCAAATGCAACAATATCTCCTACACTCTTGTCTGCTGTTGCAGGAATTATAGCTAATATTGCTAATATTATACCTACTAAACCTTCTCCAGCTATCAATCCTGAAGAATAAAGTACTCCACCATCAATTTTTTCTCGAAGAACTTTTTCGTCCATTTTCTTTTTATCAAGTAATCCTCTTAAGATACCTCCAATGATAATTGGTGTACTCAAGTGAATTGGTAAATATAGTCCTACTGCAAATGGAAGTATTTGAATACCAAGTAATTCAACCATTATTCCTATACCTACTCCCATGAATACCAATACCCAAGGAAGATTTCCACTCATTACTCCTTCAATAACAAGTTTCATAAGAGTTGCTTGTGGTGCTGGTAATTCTGATGAACCAAATCCCCATGCTTTATTTAATAATGCTAATACTAAACCTATAACTAAACCTGAAGCCAAAACTCCTATAAGTTCTCCATATTGTTGTTTCTTAGGACTTGCACCAACAAGGAATCCAGTTTTTAAGTCTTGAGACATATCTCCAGCCATAGCTGTGATGATACAAATAACTGTTCCAACTGATAGTGCACCAATCATACCTGCTTCTCCAACAAATCCTGTTGCCTTAAATATTATACTTGTAATTAAAAGTGTAGCTATAGTCATTCCTGATACTGGGTTGTTACTACTTCCAACAAGCCCTACCAATCTTGCTGATACTGTTGCAAAGAAGAATCCAAATACGGCTATAATAATTGCACCTAATACTCCTACTGGAATAATATCTGTTAATCCTATAAATAATACTATTGCGATAACTCCTATGATAGCAATCTTTATTGACATATCTTCATCTGTTCTAAGATTTGTTCTAGTTCCACTTGATTCTTTAAGTCCACCTAGTGCATCTCTGAATGTTCTGAAAATTAACGGTAATGATTTAACTAAACTCAATATTCCTCCAAATGCTACAGCCCCAGCTCCTATATATCTAATATAAAATGACCACATATCCCAATAGCCTAATGTAGATAATGGATCTGATGCTGGATATATAGCAGTTGTAACAAATTGACCTAGATGTGTCATAAGAGGAATGATAACTAACCATCCTAATATAGCTCCTGAAAGCATATACCCTGAAATCTGTGGGCCTACAATAAACCCTACACCTAGTAGTGCTGGCAATGTATCCATACCAATGGCAGCACCTTTGTAACCTTTGAAAGCATATTCGATTTCACTTGGGAATAATTTTATTCCATCTGCAATGAATTTGAATAATGAACCTATTCCTAAACCTGCAAATACGGTTCTAGCTTTAGAACCTCCAGTTTCTCCAGCTATTAATACTTCTGCACATGCAGTTCCTTCTGGATATGGAAGTGTCCCATGTTCATTTACTATCAAAGCTTTACGAAGTGGCAACATTAAGAATACTCCCAATGTTCCGCCAACTAATGATATAACTATGATGTTCAATAATTTTGGTTCTGCCATGCCAAGTTCTTGAGACCAAATGAATAATGCTGGCAATGTAAATATGGCACCAGCAGCCAATGATTCTCCAGCTGAGCCTATTGTTTGAACCATGTTGTTTTCTAATATGGAATCTCTCTTTAAGATACCCCTGATGATTCCCATAGATATAACTGCAGCAGGTATAGAAGCACTAATAGTCATACCTACCCTAAGGCCAATATAGGCATTTGCTGCACCAAATACTATAGACATGATTACTCCAATGAAAATTGCAGTGCCGGTAAACTCAGGCATTACCTTATCGGCTGGCACATAAGGCTTAAACTCACTCCCCTTATTAACTTTGTCAGACATCCTTTTACCTCCTTTTATTGTATTTACTATTAATTATAGGATAAAATTTTGTAATAGTCAAACAATTGTTGAAGTTTTTTCAAGTATAATAATGGAAGTAAGTTTGTTTGTCGCATTTTTACCATTTTTACCGACTGACAAATGAGTCAGGGGACTGTCCCCTGACTCATGACTCACACGCTGTCGCATGACTTATATTAAGTTTCTGTTTACCATTTCAGTTACTACGAAGCTTGCTACATCTTCTGCATAGCTTCCTGGGCCAAATCCTGCATCATAGCCTAGCTCTTTTGCTAGCTCGTGGCTTAGTCTTGGTCCACCACATACTAGTACTATCTTATCTCTTAGTCCTTCTGCTTCTAGTAGTTCTACTAGTTGTGTTAAGTTTGGGATGTGTACATCCTTTTGTGTTACTACTTGGGAAACTAGTATTGCATCTGCATTTGTTTCTATTGCCTTTGCTACTAGTTCTTCATTGGGAACTTGGCTTCCCATATTTATAGCTTCCATTCCTTCATATCTTTCTAATCCAAAGTGATGATTGTAGCCTTTCATATTCATAATGGCATCTATTCCAACTGTGTGGGCATCTGTTCCTGTACAAGCTCCAACTATTACTACTTTTCTCTTGATGTTTTCTGCAATATATTCTTCTACTTCTTCTTTACTCATAGTTTCTACATCAACTTTTGGTACTTCTATCTTTGAGTAGTCTACAGTGTGAGTACATTTCGCATAAACTACAAAATAACTATATTCACAACCTAAATCTGCATGATGAACTACACTTGGTTCTTCTAATCCCATCTTTTTAACAAGTTGTCTTGCTGCTTCCATAGCTTCGTCTCCATCTGGTACTGGTAAGGTAAAACTAAGTTGAACCATTCCGTCATTCATCGTATCTCCATAAGGTTTTACTTTTGTAAAATCTACTTTTGCAACTTGTGCCATTATCTTTCACCTCCAAGCATCAATTTGATGAATGGATTAAAATATCCTGTATCTTTCTTACATACTCCGTCAAGTCCTTTTCCACCATCTCTTGGTCTTTTTACTCCACCAAATTTACCACGTTCAATTGTTGAGAATAAATCTTCTCTGTCTATTTGTTTTAATAATTCTTCTGCATCTTTTAAAACTTCTTGTGCTCTTTTTTGGATGATTCCATCTTCCTTAAATTCGATTTCATCTCCTAAGTTTCTACAATTGTTGAATACATACTCAGCATTTTCAATAGCCAAGAATCTATCATGTAAATGAGGAGTATGAATTGCCTCTGTAAGCATTCCAAGTAGTTGAAGTCCTTGATGAGTCATGATGGAAACCATGTTAAACATAGCATCTTGTACATGACCTCTAAATATATTTCCTGTCATGTATTTTGTTGGAGGCATATATTTAAGTGGAGCATTTGGGAATATTTCTCTTGCCATTTGTGCTTGAGCTAATTCATACAAAAATCCATTTTCAAGATATGGATCCATTTCAAATGCATGACCTAAACCCATTTGCTCTTCTGGAAGTCCTGCTTTTAGGGCAAATTGCTCATTTATAAACTGAGATGCCAATACTGTATGAGCTGCTTCTACTGCATCATCTGTAGTCAAGTAGTTGTCTTCACCAGTGTTTATCATTATTCCAGCATATCCATTGATAACTCTTGAGAAGAATTGGTCAACTAATGTTCTTTGCATGTTTATATCTCTAAATAGTATTCCATATAGTGCGTCATTTAACATAACGTCTAATCTTTCAATAGCTCCCATAGCTGCAATCTCAGGCATACAAAGACCAGAACAATAGTTACATAATCTTATATATCTGCCTACTTCTTCTCCTACTTCATCTAGAGCTTTTCTCATGAGTCTAAAGTTTTCTTGTGTTGCATAGGTTCCACCGAATCCTTCTGTAGTTGCACCATATGGCACATAGTCAAGTAAACTTTGACCTGTTGTTCTTATTACAGCTATAATATCTGCACCTTGTTTTGCTGCTGCTTGTGCTTGAAGGATATCTTCATAGATATTACCTGTTGCAACTATAACATAAATATAAGGTTGTTTTCCTTCACCTAATGTTCTTAAATATTCTTCTCTCTTTTCTCTATTAGCCTTTATCTTTGCTACAGTTTTTTTTGCTACTGGTAATATTGCTTCTTTTATCTTTTGTTCATCTGCTATAGGAAGTCTTGTTATATCGATTTCACCACGGGAAATCTTTTCAGCTATAGTTTGAGGATCATCACCTGTTTGTACCATAGCATTTCCTATCCAAAAAGAAGCTCCTCTTCCTAGTCCGCCACCTTCTTTTATATTGTCTACCACTATATTTGGAAGCGGTCTTTCAATTTCATCAATGCCATCTATACCAAGAAGTCTTGCTACTGTTCTCTCTGTAGCTGTTGTAGTGTGAGCATCTATAAATGTTTGAACATCTTCAGCAATATTTGCTGCAGCATTTCTGGCACTATCAATGATATTTGGATCTAAATTCAATTTGCTATTCATATTTCAACCTCCTTTACTTTTCTTCTAGTATCTTTAAAGCATCTTCTATTATTTTCTCTTCTAATCCCATAAGTCTAGCAATATTTATTGCATCCCTAGGCACTTCGCTAGTCCTTTCTACTACTTTGAGTCTATAGTCCATGAATCTATTGATTATATCCATTTTGTCCGCATCTACATCTTTTAATTCACTATCTAATACATCAAAGTCTATCTTTGAAAGTCCTACTACTTGTAAATGTAAAACTCCTTCTAAGTTTGCAATATTATCATAATGGGTAGTAACTAAAGTTATAGAGTCTTTGTCCTTTAAATCTTTAACAACTGCCTTAGATATTGCATATCCTTCTTCTGGATTTGTTCCACGAGCTAGTTCATCCACTAAGATAATACCTTTCTTATCAGCTTTCATGATAGCTTCTTGAACTAATTTTATCTCTCCTCCAAAAGTACTAAGTCCCTTATCTGTAGATTGCATATCTCCTATGGAAGTAGATACAAAATTGCTTAAGCCAAGACTCATCTTTTTTGCTGGGACAAATAATCCATACTGTGCCATTGAGGCTAAAAGACCTACCAATTTTAAGCTTATAGTCTTTCCACCCATATTAGCTCCCGTAATACAAGTAACTCCTTTATCAAGTTCAATAGTTATAGGAGTAAATTCTAATCCTTTTTTCCTTAAAAACTCTTCAACTTTAGGATGTCTTCCGCTCTCAATATATATGTGGTGGTTTTCAGATATTTCCGGTCTCACTCCATTTATATCAACAGCATATTGAGCCTTCCCAAGAATCAGATCCAATTTACCTATGCTCGCCATATTCCTAAAAAGTGCCTTTCTGCAATTGGCAATTTCACCGCTCAATTTTTCCCGAATTTTGAACTCTTCTAATTCTTCTCTCTCTTTTAAATGTACCAATTTTCTATCAAGTTCACTTATCTCTTCCGTTGGCTTGATTGTAAATTTTACATTCATATAGGTTTCTGAAATATAAGAAAGATTAGGATGCTTTTCGACAATTTGGAGATTATCAGCATCTTCTTTAGAAATTACTAATGTCCCATCGGGACGAAGGTCTAATTGCAATTCTTCTTTTATTTTTACCTTTAATGCCTTTTTTTCTATTTTTATCTGCTTTTCCGTCTGTCTTTTCTGTTCTCTTATCCTCTTAAGTTCGTCAGAATAGACATCATATATATAAAAAGTCCAAATTTTCGTGTCTTCTGGATCTAACAGTTTCTCAAGTTTTTCTATTCTCTTTATTTCAATATCTTCAAATTGATCTAAATTGTATTTCTTAATTATTTTCTCTAAGTCTCTTAAAAAGAATACAAAATTCTTCAATTCAAACAACTCTACTTCATTGAGAACGCTGCCTTCCATTGTTCTTTTTACAGAAGTTCTCAAGTCCTTTATGTGAACAAGTATCCCTTTTATATCTTTTTTAAACTCACTATCCTGAACATGTTTCAATACACTATCTATTTTGTCTAATTCACGAACAAGGGATGCTTCCTCCCCTGGAAGATATGGTCGCAACTGGTCTTTGTAAGTCTTTCCATAGGGAGTTAGGGTTTTTATATTTGATAGGATATAAGGAAAATCCAATGCTTCACTTGTTAAATTGTCTAGAAACTCCATTTTACTCACCACCAAGCACTACGTCTAAAACAGGCACATCTACAACGTAGGTTCTTAATTTGTCTACAAATTCTCTTGGAGCAAAATAATATCCTTGAGGAGCATAAGGATTTGTTGTTATTGCAACAAGATTTATCTTATTAAATGCCTTGACTTTCACACCATATTTATTGAATCTAAGCCAATCTTTTGGCTGTATAAATATTTTGGTTCCGTCCTTAACTACCAAAGTAACATTTTTATATCTTCTAGTAGTCTTAATCATATCCTCTATAGTATTTTTAACTAACGAACCTGGAAGAACTACATATTCGGTATCTTCACTTATGTGGTCTCCTATTATACTTCCGCAACTTAGAGCTGTTTTCACATTAAGTTCATTTACCTTTCCGTCCTTGTCAATAGTCGAAACCCTTCCTGATTCCATTATGTTTTCTATGATACTTCTCGTGTTTTCATCTTCAACTTCTGGCAATTTAAATAAATTAGCTGCATGTAGTGTTTCTTCAATTACTTTGTTCATATCTCTACTCAATGTAGCACCTGTAGCTAGGATAGTCCCTTCCGAAACAGAGGGGGCTGCTGAGGACACCCTATCTAAGGCTCCATCTATTATGACAAATTCCGCTCCTAATTGAAGCATAAAATCCGAGATTTCCTTTGCTTCTTTTACTCTTTGAGGACCTGCTATCTGTATATATCCGCTATCTTTTACTCTGCCTATTACAATAGCACCTAGGGGAGTTCTAAAATCTGTCACCTTTATCAATTCTACTTTTGCATCTCCAAGTTGAAGCACATCTGTGGTGGTAGCTACCAAGGTGTTTTCTTCAACAAACACCTTGGGCTTTTCTGTTTCTGTAACCAAATCCACACTTTCCCCATCTCGTCCTATAGAGGTGATTCCAATGGTAATATCTTCATCAATTGCTTCTTCAATAAGGTGGTTTAAAGTGACAGTTTTACCTGTGTTTTTTGCCATTCCTACTATAGATATTGTTTTGTATTTTCCTCTGATAAGTTCTAAAAGCAACTAGAACACCCCTTTATATGACTATTTGTTTTGATTTCTCTTTTCTGCCCTTTCTCTTCTGTCTAATTGTGTAGGCTCAAGAGCTTTTACTTCAGGTCCACGAAGAAGTCCTGCAACTCCGCCAATATGTCTTTCTCTTTCACCACGGCAAACTGGACAATTACATTCTTCTTCTATATATTGTGGTTCAGTGTATGTTGTAATAACACCTTCATAGTTTCTCAAAACTACTTTTGTAGGTGATGAACTAATTAGATATTGAGGCATAACTGGAGTTTTTCCTCCTCCACCTGGAGCGTCAACTACAAATGTTGGTACTGCATATCCAGAAGTATGTCCTCTTAGAGATTCCATTATTTCTAGACCTTTAGATACTTTTGTTCTAAAGTGTTCAATTCCCATTGATAAATCACATTGGTAAATATAATATGGTCTAACTCTCATCTTAACTAATCCATGCATTAATTCCATCATGATGTTTGGACAATCATTTACTCCTCTTAATAATACAGATTGGTTTCCTAGTGGAATACCAGCATCTGCTAATTTCCTACAAGCTTCTGCTGATTCAGGAGTAAATTCCTTTGGATGATTGAAATGAGTATTTAGCCAAATTGGATGATATTTCTTAAGCATATTTACTAAATTGTCAGTAATTCTCATTGGCATAACAACTGGTGTACGTGAACCTAGTCTTACTATTTCAACATGAGGAATTTCTCTTAATTTCTTGATGATGTATTCAAGTTTGTCATCAGATACTAATAGACAATCTCCACCTGAAAGTAATACGTCTCTTACTTGAGGAGTATTTCTGATATATTCTATACATTTGTCTATTCTATCCATTGGTACACCCATATCATTTTGTCCAGCAAATCTTCTTCTAGTACAATGTCTACAGTACATAGAACATTGGTCAGTTATTAAGAATAGTACTCTATCTGGATATCTATGAGTTAATCCTGGTACTGGTGAATCCGTATCTTCATGTAGTGGGTCTTCCATATCACTAGCACTTAGATGAGTTTCCATAATAGTTGGAACTGCTTGTTTTCTAATAGGGCAATTTGGATCATTTGGATCCATTAATGAAGCATAGTATGGAGTAATACCCATTCTAAATTTCTTTAGTACTTCCCCTATATCTGATTTTTCTTGTTCTGTAAGATTGATAACTTTGCCAAGTGTTTCTACATCAGTGATTCTATTTCTTACTTGCCATTGCCAGTCATTCCATTCTTCTTCTGTGACGTTTTTCCATATTTCGATATCTTTACATGACCTCATTTGAGATTTCCTCCTTTTTAAGGTTTGATTTTACATTAAGCATATAATTCTTCAAATATCTTTCTCAATGTTTCACTTTCTCTCATGATTTGTAGTGAAATTTCAGCATGTCCCTTAGTATATCCATTACCCATAATCATAGTTACGTCTTTTCCTACTCCTTCTGCTCCTAGAGCTGCTTTTGTAAAGGAAGTAGCCATACTGAAGAAGTATACTAATCCATCGTCTTTTGCTGCTAATATACTTGACATTTCAGTGTTTGGAATATTAACTGTATTGATAACAATGTCAGCCATTTCTCCATTAGTTGCTTCAGCAATTTTGTCCATTACTTCTACTGCATTAGTTGCATTAGCTTTGATATAAACATCTGCCAAATTAGCATTCTTAACTCTTTCAATAGTCTTATCACGTGAACCTATACAAATAACTTTTCCTGTAACTCCTGCTCTCTTCTTAGCTTCGTATAGACAAAGCATACCTGATTTTCCTGTTCCACCTAATATAACTACTGTATCTCCAGGTTTAACTAATTTTGCAGTTTGAGCTGGTGCTCCTGCTACGTCTAATACTGATAGTGCTAAGTTTTCTGGTAAATCTGTTGGAATCTTTGCATATATTCCACTTTCAAATAATATTGCTTTTCCTTTGATATCTACTTGGTCAATTTCTGATCTGATTTCAGTTATTTCATCAATTCTAAGTGGTGTTAAGGATAATGAAACTAATGTAGCTATTTTATCTCCAACTTTAAGATCAGTTTTTCCTTCTAGTGCTGGTCCGATTTTTTCAATTGTACCTATAAGCATTCCGCCTGAACCAGTAACAGGGTTTTGATGTTTACCTCTTTCAGCAACAATACCCTTCATGATCTTTTTGATTTCTTCATGATCTCCATTAGCTTGTTCTCTAATTTGTGTAAAACTAGCTGAGTCAACATTAAGTGTTTGAACATCAATTAATATTTCGTTGTCGTATATTTCCATATCATTGTCAATTTTAAGAGCTGGTTGTGGTAATACTCCCTTTGGTTCAATAACTCTGTGTGTTCCGTAAGGACATCCTTTTTTCATTTTTACATTCCTCCTATTGTTAAAATATTGTCAATGAAATTTGTTTTCTCTGTATATATTAAATATGCAAAATATATGCCAACTATATCAATCCCTTGAAGGCTAGTAAACACCTCATTCTATTTTAAAGCCCTTCATTCCAAAAATATTTTCCGCCTAATTTTGGGCACTATTTTAGTTCATATTTGTTTATTTTGTACTGTAATGTCTGTCTAGGGACCTTTAAAATTTCCGCTGTATGAGTTATATTTCCATCTGTCATATTTAGTGTATCCTCTATTATATTTCTTTCTGTGTCTTCAATCACTTCTTTTAAAGATTTCCCATGGGGCTTTGTTTCCCTTTCAATATGAGTCTTAAACTTCTGAGGGATATGCTCTACATCTATTACTTCCATATCGTATAAACTCATTATTCCTTCTATAGTATTTTCTAATTCCCTCACATTTCCTTCCCATTGGTAATTTTCAAATATTTTCATCACTTTATTGGAAACTCCCACTACAGATTTATTAAGTTTTTCATTCATATTCTTGATAAAGTAATTTGTAAGTAGTTTTATATCTCCCTTTCTTTGTTTTAGGGGAGGTATTTGAAAATTAACTACACTCAATCTATAATATAAGTCTTTTCTCAAAAGTTTGTTTTCGACAGCTTCTTCTGGTGGGATATTGGTTGCTGAAACAATTCTCACATCTACATCTATGGTCTTTGTTCCACCAACTCGTCTAATTGTGCTGTCTTGAAGTACTCTAAGAAGTTTTGCCTGAAGTTCTAATGGCATGGAATTGATTTCATCTAGGAAAAGTGTTCCTCCATGAGCTAGTTCAAATAGTCCTTCCCTGTCTTCTGCCCCTGTAAATCCACCTTTTACTGTACCAAATAGTATTCCCTCTAGTAGATTTGCAGGAAGAGCTGCACAGTTCTGTGCAATAAATGGATTGTATCTTCTTGGACTAGCATTGTGTATAGAATGAACAAATAATTCCTTTCCTGTTCCTGTTTCTCCATATATTAGTACAGGAGCATCTGTTTCTGAAGCCTTTAAAGCAAGGGATTTAAGAGCTAGCATCTCTTTGCTCTCGCCTATTATATCTACAAAAGTATATTTTCCTCTTTCTTTGTTTTTAGAATCTATATTTTTATCTTTATTGTTTCTATAGAGTTTACTTTGTAAATCAACTATGGTTTCAGACATTTCCTTTACTTGAGTTATATCCTTTGAAATTTCCAATGCCCCAACTATTTTGCCACTGGCCTTTATTGGAATTGAAGAATTAATAGTAGTAATCTTCTTTCCCTTGTAGTTTATGAAGGTCTGCTCCACATTGTATATGGGCTCTCCTGTCCGCATAACGGTCAAGAGAGTTGAGGTGTCATCTGATAAGGAAGGGTAAATCTCTAATATATGTCTTCCTACAGCTCTTTCTCTGTCAATATCATCAATTGTTTGGGCAAATCTATTATAATAGATTATCCTCCCATTTTTATCTATAATGTGAATACCTTCATCTACATGATCAAGTATTTCATATATATTTTCTTTTATAAAGGTATCATTCATTTTTTCACCCCTCTTTAGTGCTTGATTTTAGGCACCAACAGCCAAATTTTAGGCACTAAAAACGTGCCTATTATAATTGTTCTATATTCACTTGTTCAATAGTACTTATTTCTTTTCTCAATATATTTCCTCCGATTCTCCTAAACTTCTCTGGGTCATCACTTACATAGAATTCATATTTTCCACCATCAATTTTATCTGTCTTCAATCCTTTTTCTTCTAACAATACCATCGTAGCCTTGGCTGTTTCAAAGGCAGGATTTATGAGATTTACACTTTCTCCCATTACCTTTCCTATAGTATATCTTAGTATAGGATAATGAGTGCAACCCATAACCAAAGTGTCGATATTATGTTCTTTCAATTCTTGTAAGTATTTCTCAGCTGTTAAAAAGGCTATATCTGTATCTTCCCAGCCTTCTTCTACTATGGGAACAAATAGGGGACAAGAAACTCCAATGACTTCTGAGGAAGGTAGAAGTCTTCGTATTCTTCTCTGATAGGCCTCGCTGTTTACAGTGCCTGTAGTTCCTATAACGCCTACTTTGTTGTTTTTAGTTGAGGATATAGCTGCATCTGCTCCTGGTTCAATAACTCCAATGATTGGAATTTGAAAATTAGCTTGTGCTTCTTTTAGTGTTAAGGCACTAGCTGTATTGCAAGCTACCACTATAGCTTTTATATCCTTCTTTAAGAGGAATCTTATACATTGAAAAGCGTATTTTATTACTGTCTCTTTTGATCTTGTTCCATAGGGAATTCTTGCTGTATCTCCAAAATAAACAACATCTTCCCCAGGAAGTAGTTCCATTATTTCATTAAGTACTGTTAATCCACCTATTCCTGAATCAAATACTCCAATAGGCCTATTGTCCATAAAAATTCCCCCTTTATCTATATTGTATATTTAAAAGGGGGAATTGACAACTATTTTTAGAAGGTTAATGTTCCATTTTCATTCTTAATTATTTGAAGTACATCTTCTTCACTTCCATTTAATGCATTGATATAGATTATAAAATCTGAATCCTTATATTTACCTTTGAATTCATAACATAATACTTCATTTTTACCCTTAGGAATTAAAGCTAATCGTGTACTATCTATATCAAAATCTATTTTTACATATTCCCTAGCCTTATCCTTTGTTATTTCAGGTGTAGGAATCTTCCTGTTTTGATGATTCATTAGATAAGTTGAAGCATCAAATCCAACTACTTCTCCATTGTCAAGAGCAACCTTTACCTTAATCAAATCAGGATATATAGTTACATCTCCATCTTTGTAAGTAAAGTTGAAAATAACTGTACCATCATATTTTAATGAATAATTAGGTTCCATATTTGGATAACCTTTTTCTTCTAGAAACTTTAACGCCTTTTTCTCTGCTTGAGTAACAGATATATTTGCCTTTGAAACAGCTCTAGGATTTTCCATCCATACAATCTTTCCACCCTTTGTACTAACTCCTATGTATATTGCTGATTCCTTAGAAGCATTTTTAGGAACAATACTAAAGGTATAGGACGGGATTCTAGCTGCACTTGCATCTTTACCGCTTTCAAAAGCTGTTACCTTTCCAACTTTTTTAGTCCCAACAAAATTCCTTGCTCTTTTTTCGCCTTCAGCTATGGTGATTTTTTTGTCCCCTAAAGCCAAAGGCTTTTTGTTTAATTGTTGATCTGAGTAAGGACCATCATATATTAATTCTGGAGACTTACCCATTTGTTTTTCTAGTGATGTAAGTCTTGTTTGAAGGGTGTCTTCATTTGCCTTTTGAAGTTTGTTTTTTCCCTTTCCAGTAATACTATTTATATTGAAATTTGCTTCTACCAATTTGTCATGAAGAGCTGACAACTCTGCATTGAAATCTGCGGAACCCTTTTGAAGATTAAATAATGCTTCTCTCTGTTTGCTTGTCAGTTCTTGACCACTTAAATGATTTTGCATAAGGGTATAACTATAGTCTGCCACTTGAGTTAAAAACTTTTCTGTTTTAGCTATATCTGCATGTGTTACAGGTAATTGAGATAACTTATCCTGAGCAAAATACGCCTCATTCATTATTTGGGAAAGGAGTAATACATTTTGCTCTCTAGATTCAGATACTAAGGCCTTAGATAGAGATACTTGAACATTTTCCACATGTTTCTTAACATCAAACAAAAGCCTTTGGTGACTATTTGTAAGGGCAGTATTTAATTTTCCACTTAAGGTATATTGATTGTAACCCCATACCACTGATAACACCAAAACTAAAGCCAATATGGTTGGTGCAATCCATCTTTTATCTTTCACATTTTCACCTCCCTAATTCCCAAACCAGTGTTTACCTATCTTCAGTACTACTTTTCTTGACCAAATCCACTTACTTGTAGCAGTAGCAGGGTTCCAGTAGTACGCACATCCATAAGTGGGATCCCAACCATTTAATGCATCTCTAGCTGCCTTGATAGAATCCTTTCCTGGAGTAAGATTCATTTGACCATCAGCAACAGCTGTAAAAGCTAATGGTTGATATATAACTCCCGCTATAGTATTAGGAAAGGATGGATGTCTAACCCTATTTAATATAACTGCACCAACTGCCACCTTGCCTACATATGGTTCTCCTCTTGCCTCTCCATGAATAGCCCTTGCTAATAGATACACATCACCTTTTTGATTAATACCTGATGTTGAAGTCTTTGCAACCGTTTTAGTACCTGATACATTAAGTCCCATAGCTTTAGCAGTACTTGGCCCTACTACACCGTCTATCTTTAAACCATTTTTGGCTTGAAATCTTCTGACAGCTCTGTAGGTTCTAGCGCCATAAACTCCATCAACTTTTCCATCATAATATTTCCAGTTTCTAAGTTTCCATTGTACATTTTTTACATCTTGACCTGTAGTTCCCCAATAGAGTACTTTTGGTGCCATTAAAAATCCATTTGCTGATGACTCTAGTGAGTTTTTAGGTTCATAAAACATGAATATAGAAAGAAAAACTAAAACAAATATTGTTGTTAAAAGCATGCACTTTTTCAAAAGAATCCTCCTTTCATTTGATTTACATCTATTTTTTGCAAATAACTTATTTTTATGCAACGAAAAAGCAAATGAGTCAAAGGACCGTCCCCCGACTCACTCTGACTCACTTCATTTTTGCAAATTTTATTTTTGTTTTTTCAAATAGTTCTACAACTTTTGATTTGAGTACTATCTGTTGCTTTCCATTCTTTTTTCCATTGTTTAAATCATAATTTACATTATTTACATTTGTGGTTGTTTTACTATGAGTTATATCTACAAAACATAGTGGCGGAAACATTACACACCACCAGTTTTTACCTTTCCCCTCTCCTATAATTACTTTCAATGCTTCATATTCTCCTGCGGGAAGAGTTAAATCTCCATAGCTCTTTGTGGGAAACTTGTCTTGACATAGTGTAGCAACTACATCATAGTTTTTGCCATTTTTATTTATTTCATCTTTTGCTAAATTTTCTATTTTATCTATATTGTGTTCAATTATTTGTCTTGAATTTTCTATACTTGTGGATTGGGCAAATTTATCTCCCATTTCTTCTAATATCTTGTCTCTTATTTTAAGTTTTAAGTTTTGATCTTCTGGAGAATCACTATTAGCTATAACATGAAATCTAATCAACTTATCATTAATCTCTTCATATTCACATCTAGGTTCATATATATAGGGATGTACTATGTATACTATAGTGATAATGAACATGGACAATATTAAAATTATTTTTTTCATTTCATTGCCTCCTCTAAAACCAAACTATTACTTTTTCTCTGTTAATTGTAAGTATTAACAATTTTGTTTTTTATATTCAACTTTTCTACATTTATTTAGTTAGTCCAGTTCTTCTTATTTTCGCCACTACATTTACTTTGATATCGATACTTGGGAAAATTTCATCCCATTCATCCTTTACAACTTCCCAAATATCTGGCTGGAATTTACATAGATATTCTCCAATTCCCAATGCATCTGCATTGTATTCATTTTGAAGCTTATTTACTACATTTTGTATTTCTTTCTCAATTTTCTTTTCTATCTCTTCTTCAAGATTATTTATGAATTTAATATTAAAAATGCTTATATCTTCCCCTAATTTGTATTGCTGCAAATAACCTTCTAATGAAATATTTAAATTTACCTTTAAATTATCTTTTTCCTTTGCAATTTTCTTATTAGATATGTGATCTGTAATTACATATGTACCAATAACATCATTGTATTTTACATCTATAATATCCGATTTAAAATCACCTTTAGCTATTGCAATAGCTCTATTTTCTTTTTCCCCAATCCAACCTATTAGCTTATAATCCTTTAAAATCCCCGCTCCAGATAATTTGTATTCATCCTTTTTAGGTACAGCTCTTGGAGCTAGGGAAGCCCTTGAAAACTGAAAATCTTTCATTATACTTGAAAAAGTCCGCTTTGTAAATCTTGCAGCCACTTTATCATTGTTGAGCATACTATTTAGTTGTCCTCCTATGATGGCTAATTCTTCTACTTTTGTAGACAGTACATCCTTAGCACTACCTTGTGCTACTATTATGCCAATTTTTCTATTCATTCTAGGGTCTCTTGCCAATCCATCAAAATATTCTTTTATAAGATCTGGGTTTTTAAATAGTTCTTCTCCTATTACAAACACTTTTAAATGTTTTAGATATATAGGATTTTGAACTCTGGTGGTCAATTGCCTACTGCCATCAGATCCTGCTATAGCAGTTGTGGACTTTATTATTTTCGTTTCCTTTTGACTTGGATTCTTCCCTAAAGCACCTATATTTGGATATACATAGGTCACTAAATATCGACCTTCTGCATTTGGATCTGTATTCAAATCAAGTCCAACTGCAGTGACAAAAATCCTTTCATTTATTTCTACAGAATCCCAGCATCCTGTTAGAAATATGATTGTTGAACTTAGTATTATAAATAGTATTTTCTTTATGTACATTTTTCTCTTCTCCTCTTTATAAGTGCAATTATATATAATATGGTTGGAAATATGGCTACTACTAATATCCCCATGTATTTTGATATAACTTCCATATAGGTATATACTTCAATTAAGTTTTGAGGTATTAAAGATAGTACAAATATTATTGGTATTGCAGGTAATACAAATATATTGTGCTTTTGGGTATTAAACATCTTTGAAAGTATAACGCTTAAACTATATAGATATGGTCCAATTGTAGCAAATACAACTAATACCCATGCTGACAATATAAGTCCATCTACATTTTCAATAAAAAATCCTGGAAGTTCTATCTCCCTCATCATAGATAGAGATGGCCAAATTTCCCGTTTAAGCTCATATACACCAAATTCAGCAAGGGTAACAAAAAACATAACTAAATATATAATAATCACATATGAAATAGCCCTAATACTATATCTTACAGATTTCTTTCCTTCACCAACATAGGCCATAGCTATAAGCATTATTTCATAACCTGAATAGCTAAAAAACACTATTCCTACCCCTCTAAATATATTTTTTAAATCACCAAAATTGAATTTAAATAGAGGAAGTATATTAGTAAAATCTATAGCAGGAATAGCTAGAATGGTAAACAGTAGAGTTATTATTATGATAATAGGCAAAATCAAAACCGCCATTCTAGCTAATGACTCAATACTATTTCTAGCTATGTAAGAAGAAGTAAAAAGCATAGTAATTATAATCACTTCTGTAGGAGTGTCGTTCAAAAGAAAAATCTTTATAGCTTCTGCAAATACTCTAACTGTAAAAGCCACAATGATTAAAAAAAAGCATGCATATATGAAGTTGATAACATTAAATAAATATGGTCCTATTATGTCCTTGCCAAAATCATAATATATTCTTCCCGGATACAATCTGTTCAGTCTATTCATTATGTATATAAATGGTATGGCTAGAAGTCCTCCTAATAATATTACAAGCCAGCCATCATTACCTAATATATTTGCTGCTACAGAAGGGACAGTTAGTATTCCTACTCCTATGACTGAAGTTATTATCAATGATTCAAGTTGATTTAATGAAATGTTGTTTTTTCTATTCATATTATCACCTATTTCATTCTCCTTTTATCTCTAGGGAAAGTAAATTTGGGTCTATATTTTAGGTCTTTTATAGGCACTTTGATTAAGGTATCTTTTATATCACCATCTGAAAGCCCTAATCCTGAATATGGTGAAGCAAAAGGTATTCCAAAGCTGTTTAAATTGACCATATTTGTAGCCATTATAATTACACCTAACATTACCCCATATACACCTAATACTGCTGCAAATACCATTAGTATGAATCTATAGGTTCTCAATGCAGCTGAAAGTTCATAGCTTGGCAGGGCAAAAGTAGCTATAGCAGTTATCGCCACTACAATTATCATTAAAGGGCTTACAATTCCAGCTTCAACTGCAGCCTGACCTATTATTAAACCACCTACTATGCCTATAGTGGTTCCTATTGGTCCAGATATTCTAGTTCCCGCTTCCCTTAAAAACTCTATTGTAAGTTCCATCAAAAACGCCTCTATCACAGATGGAAAGGGTACATTGACTCTAGTAGCTGCTACATAAAAAGCAAGTCTAGTTGGTAATACTCCAGGATTAAAAGATGTAACAGATATAAAAAGAGCAGGTGATAATACTGCAACAAATGCTGCTAAATATCTAATAATCCTCACAATAGTAGCTATAGGCCATCTTGAATAATAATCTTCAGTAGACTGCATAAGTGTACCTATAGTTGCAGGAGCTATCAACACAGAAGGAGTATTGTCTACTATCAGAGCTATTCTCCCCTCATATAGAGAGGCAGCCACAGCATCAGGCCTTTCTGTATTCTCTACTTGGGGAAAAGGTGAATAAGGATTGTCTTGTATGAATTCCTCTAGTATAGAGCTTTCAATGATAGCATCTACATCTATATTGTCTAGTCTATTGTTTACTTCTCTCAAAAACATATCGTTTGCAATATCTTCAATATACATAACAGCTACATCAGTTTTACTCCTTACCCCAACTTTATGCATTTTTACTTTAAGTTTAGGGTCTTTAATACGCCTTCTAATAAGAGAAATATTAAATTTTAGTGTTTCATTAAAACCATCTCTTGGACCACGATATGCTGTTTCTGATGATGACTCTTCAATGCCTCTAGTAGGCCAGCCCCTTGAAGATATTATTATGGTGCTATCACATCCATCTATTAATAATGCTGTATCACCAGATAATATCGCATCTATAGTATCTTCCATTGTGTCAGATTCACTAACTTCAGCATTAGGTAAACTTCTTGTTGTAATATCCTTTAATAAATCTTGTTTTACAATCAATGGAGTGGGGTTTACTTCTCGCACCCCTATCATTAAGGGCATCATAGTAAATTCACTAATAAGCTTTTTATCGATAAGACCATCAGTATAGATAAGTGCTAGAGAATATTCTTCGTTTACACCTACTTTGAAATCTCTGTATACAACATCATCACAGTCTTTTAAGATCTCCTTTATATCTTCTAAATTTTTTTTAAGCTTTTTTGAAAGAATAATTATCCCCCCTAAATTTTCTTCAATAATATATAAATTATAGGGCCTAATATTATGTAGATTATTGATATTGCCTTTGCTATATTTGCTTCTCTATTGAAATTACCTTTTTTAAGTTTTGGAATGTCAACCACCAATGTGAATAGGCTTACAATTAACATTATAAAAACGAGATAATAACTAAAAAACCCTTTTATTATTGAAAGAACCCTTAAAAACAAAATTTCCACTCCTTTGTACGAACTATATACTTATAATTCGCAAGAAGTGGAAAATTTATTCAAATAGTTTTAGTTATTATCAATGTTTTAACTTTTTTTTCTAGACTTTTTTTACATTTTAGTAAGTCTTCTTCATTATCGAAAAATCCAAATACAGTTGGACCACTGCCACTCATAAGGCTACCTAAGGCCCCAAACTCTAGCATCTCATTTTTTATATCTTGTATTTGGCCATGTTCTCCAATGGTAACTTCCTCCAATACATTGACCATATTCTCTGAAATAATATTTAGGTCATTTTTATCTATTCCCAAAAGCAACTTGTCCATATTAGGTCTATTAGCTATATTATCGATTTTCAAGCTACTATATACATGAGCTGTAGATACTTCTATTCCAATATTAGCCAACAAAACCAAATGACCAGAAAAATCTTTTAAACTTATAAGTTCTTCTCCTATACCCTTTGCTAGTGCTGTGCCTCCCATTATACAAAAGGGCACATCAGCACCTATTTTCACTCCAATATTCATTAGTTTCTCTTTGGACAATTTAAGTCCCCATAGTTCATTTAATCCTATAAGAGTTGCTGCAGCATTTGTACTTCCCCCAGCTAGTCCAGCAGCTACTGGTATGTTTTTTTGAATCTTTATATGGACTCCTCTTTTTATACTATACATATCTCTCAATATCCTATATGCCTTATAAACTAAGTTTGTAGAATCAGTAGGCACTTGGGGATTGTTACATTCTATAGTTATACCTTCTTCACTATCTCTTAATACTACTTTATCTTTTAAGTCTATGGATTGCATTATAGTTTCTATGTCATGATATCCATCTATTCTTTTTCCTAGTACATCTAAGGATAAGTTTATCTTTCCATAGGCTTCTAATGTGATTGATTCCATGCTAGTCTCCTTTTCCATTTACTTTTAACATAGTTATTATATCACAAAAATAAGAAGACGGGGATGATTCTTTGTCCCCGCCCGCCTATCACAGTTTAAAAACCAAGATCAATAATCTTTTCTATTATTATCTTTTCTCCAGGCATCAAATTATCTGGTGATGAGATATTATTTGAAATGATTAAATCTTCTACAGTAGTATTATACCTCTTTGCTATATCCCAAAGAGTATCATTCTTTTGAACTATATATATAGTTATGCTAGGTCTGTTTCTCTTATTAACATATTCTTCAGTTTCTATTAAATCCAATATGATATTCAATTTCTTAGTTCTATTAAGGGATACTACATTTTGAAGATGAACTTCTACTTCTAAATTTTCATCCTCAATTTTGTAGTCTATCTTCTCTATCACAATATCTACATCTGCCTTCATGGTTTTGTCTATACCTTCTACATCTAAATAGGTTTTAAATGGAATCTCTTCTACTATAGATTTTACTTCTTTTGATAGAGAATCTAGATATAGTACATTCATTGACAAAAGACCTTCTAATACCACTTTGTCTTCAATTATTCTACAATCTAATAGATTTGGAACTCCTTCTACATTGTAAACTTCCCTAAAGCCTGTTTCTTTGAAAGTTTCAGTTATTATTTCTTTTGTCTTTAATCTTTTTATATTTTCTCCAACTTCTATCTCTTCTGTTGTTACATTTATCAATTTCTTAGTAGAATATGCATCTAGCACTAACTCTTTTTCTTCTATTTCATAAACCTTACCACTTACTTTTACTTTTACTTCTAAGTCTATTATTCTTAGGTTTCCTTCTATATCTTCCTTGACTTCAAAATCTCCATCCATTATTTCAAGTTTTACATCACAATCTGCATCTTTTACCGCACCTTCTACATCTACAAAGTGATTGAAATTCACTTCTCTTCTCACTGTATTGAGCTTTTCACCGCCATAATATATAATAGCTGCTTCTATAAGCCCTGATACTATTATCTTGTCTTCAACTACCTTTGTCTCCTGTTCATAGATATTTGTGTCTAATTTCAATACTTCTTCAATGTCTGGCATAGCTTCTTTGATTTCAAAAGCTTCTTTTATTTGAGCATAAGATTCATTTGCTCCTAACAGCCTATTGTATCTTACTTTTTCCTTTAAAGTTTGAAGTCCATCTCCACCTACAATGTCTTTTACGATTTCAATTGAGTTTATTCTTTTTACTTTGGATGATAAGTTTATTAATGCTTCTAGTATTATCTTTCTTCCTTCTATGGTTTCATACTCAATGTGTTCTATCTGTGGCTTTACTGTTGCAATCATTTCTTCATCTATTCCAACCATATTTATCTCTTCTTTAAAGTCAACTTTTGTCTCTGTTGTTACTATTGGAATATGTTCATCTTTAGATTTGTAGATAACTTTAAGTATTAAAATTCCATTTACTATTACCATGTCTTTAACTATCTTTACATTCATTATTTCTACTTTTCCGTCAGTCCACAATATGTTTTCTATTTCAGGCTTTGATTGATTTAGATATATTTCTGTTTCAACTAAGGTTTGGACACTTTCCGAACCCTTTATCTCATCGACTTTTAGAATATCTTTAACTAGTTCTGCTGGCATATTATCCCCCCTATATCCATTTATACATCCTATGAGAAAATATATGTACAAATGTCCCAAAAAATTACTAATTGGAGGAAAAAAAGTCGGACAGAGAATATTCCCTGTCCGATTTAAAATTAACTTATTTTGATTTTTCTCTCTTCTCCGTCACATACCGTTACTTCAACTGTTTCAGTCAATATATCCGAATAAGTATACGATACTCTTCTAACTGAGTCATATTGATTAGATATCTTTACAACAAATATACTGGGATAAGCGCTCTCTAATATTCCTTCCTTTACTGCAATCTTTTTTCTACCTTTGTTAGCTTTTAATATGACCTTTTTGCCTACTGAATCCTCTACATCCTTTTTAATTTTAGTTAGGGAATTCCTTTCTAACAAAGACCTCACCTTCCTTTGATTTCTCCCCTCTTTTAAGGGGGCTAGAAGGAGTGCAATAGGACACTCATGTTAGTAATTATAACATAGATTGTCCGGTTTGTCAAATAAATTATTATACTACTAATAAGATGACTTGTCAACGATAATAGGGCAAAAAATAATTTTCAAAATATTCTAATATACTTTTGCTTATAACTTCTGCGATATTATCTAAATATTTCTCATCAAAGAATGTTTCTTCTTCATATTCATTTGATAAAAACCCCAATTCTATGATCATGGAATTCACACCTATATTTCTAAATAGGGAAAACTTCCCCTCTCTTACACCTCTGTTGACAATATTCATTTCTCCTTCTAAGTTTTTCTGTATAATATTGCCCAAGTTTTTGCTCTCCACATCTCCTCTGTAGTGATAAATTTCACAGCCTTTCATATTTGAATTAGGAAAATAATTCATATGAAATGAAATTAAAAAATTTGGCCTAATATGATTTGCAAACTCTACCCTTTCTTTTAACAATACTTCTCTATCTTCATCCCTCGAAAGATAAACCACAGCACCTAGTGCTTCAAGTTTATCTTTTACAGCTTTAGAAACCTTAAGAACTATTTCGCTTTCTTTTAAACCTAATTTTCCTATATGTCCGAAATCTTTACCACCATGACCTGGGTCTAATATTAATACTTTCCCTAAAAGTGGGTTTTTTATACTAGGAAGAACATATTTTTCTATTTTTACTCCTGTATAATAGTACTTGAGAATTTCATCAAATGAAAATCCTCTTTTGGCCATTTCATTGCCACCATTTTGGCAAAAACCCAATCCATGACCCCTACCAATAGAGGTCAATTGTATATTTAATGGAGAAATATAAAATCTAGTAGATCCTAATTCCAGCATATCCATTAACTCTGTGCCAGTATATTCGACCCTTCCTATAGTCAATCTTTTGACTCTTCCCTCTTCATCTCTATCTATATTATCAATAAAACCAGAAATTTCCCCTTCATGAGTGTTCTCTTTAGGAATTTTTGCTTTTAAAATTCTCTCCAAATCTTCAATACTATATTGTTTTGAACTAATATAATTTGGAGAATCTTTGCAATAGTCACAAAGGACTTTCCTCAAATAAGTAACACTACAATCTAATACATCTTCAGAATTTTCCGTACTTCCTCCACAGCTATCATGATAATAGGCCATTATAGGGTTTCCTTCAAATGTAATGATTAAACCCTCTGTTTCATCTACTGCTCTATTAATTTTGTCTAAATTTATACCACTATAATCATCCCAGTCGTCTCCATTATTTATGGAACTTCTGAGTAAGTTATTTCTTATCACAATGGCTTGAGCTTTCAAACATTCTATATGAAAATTTATATCAATCTGTGTTGGGAGTAACAGTTTCACCATTTCTTCAAGGGGTTTTTCTGCAAATTTAAAATCATACATATTAAAGCCCCCTTTAATATAACTCTTAATATATATTATGTATTTATAGTTTTAATGGTGATTAAAAAAACTGAGTCAGGGGACGGTCTCCTGACTCAGTTTGGCTCACTCTCATATGTTTAATATAGCTGAAGCAATTGTAAAATATACAGTTAAACTCAATGCATCCACTATGGTTGTAATTAGTGGTCCAGCCATTATAGCTGGGTCAATTTTCATCTTTTTTGCTATGATTGGCAACAATCCACCAATCATCTTAGAAACTACAACAGTTACTACTAAGGTTACTGAAACTGTAAATGCTACAAGAAAATTAACTTTTTCAAAATAATATATTCTAGCAAAATTAACTATAGCCAAAATAATTCCAACTATGGTACTTATTCTAAACTCTTTCCATATTACTTTTCCTGCGTCTTTTAACTCAATTTCCCCTAATGCCAAACCCCTTATCACAAGGGTTGAAGATTGGCTACCTGCATTTCCTCCAGTGTCCATGAGCATTGGAATAAATGCAGCTAACAATACTGAAGACTCTAATACACTTTCATACCTTTTGATTATTCCTCCTGTAAATGTGGCAGAAACCATTAAAAACAACAACCATATTATTCTATGCTTAGCCAAAGTAAATACACTTGTATCGAGATATCTTTCCTCTGATGGTGACATAGCCGCCATCTTTTGAAAGTCTTCAGTACTTTCTTTGTCTATAACATCAACGATATCATCTACGGTTATAATTCCTGTAAGTCTACCTTCCATGTCAACTACTGGAAGAGCTATAAAACCATAACGTCTAAACACATCAGCTACAGTCTCTTGATCATCATGAGTGTTTACATATACTACATCTTCCTCCATTATGTCTTTGATAAGCTCTTCTTCTTCTCCTACTACAAGTTTCCTAAGAGAAACTATTCCTTCTAATTTCCTATTCTTATCGGTTACATAACAGGTATAAACAGTTTCCTTAGAAAGCCCTATGTCCTTTATATGAGCTAATGCTTCTTTTACAGTCATCTTCTTTTTCAAATCTACATACTCAATAGTCATTAAACTGCCAGCAGAATCTTGAGGGTAGTTTAAAAACTGATTAATAAGTTTGCGTTCTTCAGCACTTGAATTACTAAGAATTTTTTTCACTACATTAGCTGGCATCTCTTCTAATAAATCTATCATGTCATCAAAGTACATTTCATCTACTATAAACTGTATTTCTTTGTCTGTAATATTTCCGACTATCTCTTTTTGTTTTTCACTTGGAAAATATGAAAATACTTCTACCGCTAAATCTTTAGGCAACATTCTAAACAACATAAGTGCTGTAGTAATGTCTATTTCCTCTAAAAACTCTGCTATGTCTACTTCTCTCATATCTATGAGTTCACTTCTAAGTTCACGATACTTTTTATCTTGCAAGTATTGTTCTAAAATTCTTTGATCCATTATTCTCCCTCCTTAGAAGAACCAATGAAAAAAGGTAATGTTCATGGTTCTTCCCTTTATTATGTTGTTCTCCACACAAATAATCCCATAAGGGCCCAGAATCCACGACCATCACCTCCAATATTTTTCTTCTAGGGTTGGATATAACCACATCTATAGATTATTATATAATAGAAATTTTTTCAAGAAACTATTAAATATTTTTAATAATTTTTTCTCCAATAGCCTTATAAATACTGCCAATATTTGATTCTAAATCTGATGAAGGAAGAACTCCTTTGTCACTACTTTCTCTTATAGTCTTAAGAAGAGGTATCTCTCCTAGGAAGTTTACTCCTAGTTCATTACTCAATTTCTCTCCTTCTCCTTGACCAAATATATAATGCTTTTCATTACAATTATCACAGATAAAGTAAGACATATTTTCAACTACGCCAATTATTTCAGTATTTGTCTTTTGAGCCATAATACCCAATCTCTTTGCTACGCCTTTAGCAGTAATCTGTGGAGTTGTAACTATTAAAAATTTAGAATTCTTCATTTCCTGCATAATACTTAGAGGTATGTCTCCTGTTCCTGGAGGTAAATCTAATAGTAGAAAATCTAATTCTCCCCAATGAACCTCGTTTAAAAATTGATGTAATACCCCAGTAAGTATTGGTCCTCTCCAGATAAGAGCTTCATCTTCTCCTACTAAATTTCCCATAGACATTATTTTTACTCCTTCTTTTTCTACAGGAATAATAACTTGCTCTCCTATAACTGTAGGTCTTTCATCCTTTATTCCCATTATTTGAGGAATACTATATCCTAATATATCTGCATCTATTATACCTACATTGTATCCCATCTTACTTAAAGCAACTCCTAAGTTGGCTGTAACTGTAGATTTGCCAACTCCTCCCTTTCCACTTCCAATAGCTAAAACAGTTGTATTTTCAAAACTTCTCACCTTTTGTTCTGGCACTCCAAATATTTTTTCCTTTTCTTCTTTTGTCATCTCTCCAAATTCTACTTCTACACTTTTCACTTCATCTAATGCACTTACTTCTCTTATTATATCGTCTTTGATTGTATTTTTTAGCGGACAACCCATTGTTGTCAAATTCACTACTACTTTTACATGACCCTTTTCCTCTGAAACTGACTTTATCATATTTAAGTCTACTAAACTTCTTTTTAGCTCAGGATCATTGACATTCCCTAATGCCTCATATATTTTGTCTATATTCAAATCTATCACTCCTTATTTTTTCCTTACACATTATTATATACACAAAAATAGTTTTTTTTAAATAGTTTTAGACAAAATAAAAGATAGGCCTTGCCTATCTTTTATTTTAGCAGGAAGAACCTCCCCTACCAGCTCTTATATTAAATCCTCTTCTCAACCAATTATTAGAATAATCTATGTTGAAATCATCGAAGTTTGCTCTCATATCCTCGTCTAATAAAAATGTAAAATCATCTACCTTGATAACTTCATCTCTATCTTTTTGCTCATCCAAAGCAATACCAAATGTTGGTCCACCTCAGCCCATGCCTGCTATATATAGCCTCAATGACTTGTTATCCTTTGATTGTAATTGTTTTCTTAACTCTTCTTGAGCTAATTCTGTTAATTTTATATTCATAATTTATTCCTCCTTGTTTTCTTTTTTATTATATACCCCCTATAGGTATGTTGAAACATATTTTATAATATTATTTTTGGATTGTCAATTATTTTTATACTGAAAAAAGGCCCCTAGCTAAATTTAGCTAGAAAGCCTTTTTTTACATCCCTTGTTTTCCAGGGATTATTGCATCTATTATTCCTATTACTAAAGCACCTATAATGGCACCCCAAAGAGATATATTAAATCCAGGTACAATAAACTTTGTAACATATAATATGATTGCAGATACAATGAATCCTGTGATTCCTCTTCCAAAAGGAGAAGCATCTATGCCTGCAATCTTCTGTACAAAGTAATCTAATAACGCTATTACTATTGCTGCTAATATTAGACTCCATAGATTGTTAATTGAAAATCCGGGAGTAAAGAAAGCAGCTACCCCAACTACTATGGCTGTGATGAGAATCCTAAGTAGTATTTCTCCTATACTGATGTTCTTTGTATCTCTTGTTTTGTTGTTGTTATCATTGTTATCCATTTTAACACCTCCTGTTATAATGTTCTCCATAATTAATTTTTTTATGCTTTTTAATTTATTTTTTTAAAAAAATTAAAAAGGGTATAATAATTATGATTAGTATGCTATTATATTCATAAAGTTATTTTAAGGGAGGAAAAAAACAATGATAACTAAAGATGTGCTTATAGGCGAATTAATTCGTCAAAAACCAGAAGCTATAGAAATATTAATGAGATTTGGCATGGGATGTGTAGGTTGTCCATCAAGCCAAATGGAATCACTAGAAGAAGCAGCTATGGTTCATGGATTAGATCTAGAACAATTGCTTAGAGCATTAAACCAATAGAAAAAACCACCCCTGTTGAGTATGCGTACTCATTAGGGGTGGTTTTTTGTTTTTTACTTTTTAAGGAGATCTTCTATTCTTTCCCTATCAAATCCTACAACTTCTTCTCCATCAATAAAAATTACTGGTACTCCCATGTGTCCCATAGACATTAATTCTTTTCTTGCATTCATATCAGTTTGAACATTTTTTTCTGTAAATGGAATTCCCTTTTGATCAAAGTATTCTTTTGCTGCTACACAATGTGGGCAAGTATTTGTTGAATAAATAGTTATATCAGCCATTCTAACTCCTCCTCTATATTTCACATCTTTTAACTTTATATATAATATACCCCCTATAGGTATATTTGTCAAGGGGTAATTATCTTATAATTTTATCTATCTTTTCTTTATCAAATCCAACGATTTCTTCTTTTCCTAAAACTATCACAGGAACTGTACGGTATCCCATAGACAATAGTTCTTCTCTAGCTTTTGAATCCTCTTGAACATTTTTTTCTTCGTATTTTATTTTCTTTTCTGAGAGATATTTTTTTACCTTAGTACAATAAATGCAAGTATCTATTGTATATATTGTAGCATTCACAACAAAAATCTCCTTTCTTATAGCTTATAATGTTTCAATTTTATAGTACCCTATTTAATATATATTTAATCAATATTTGGAATTCAACATATTAAAAAATATTTTGACATTTTTCTTATACCCACTATACAATTAGTTAATTATATGATAAAATTATAATTTAGTTAATTGAAAAGGGCTGATGTATTAATGGTAACAAATTATATGGAAATATTGGTTTCCGAAGTGCTTAATGAAGTAATTGATAATTATGACATTTGTAAATGTGATGATTGTATTGATGACATAAAGTCTATTGCCTTAAATAATCTAGAGCCTAAATACTTTCTCTCTTCTTCAGAAGAAAGTGAAAAAAAGACCTTTATTTTAAATAGGCAAAAGAGAATTTCCGTTTTAGCAAAAGTTGCTGAATCCATACAAGAAGTATCTAAAAATGAGCACAACAAATGAGTCAAGGGACGGTCCCTTGACTCATTTTGTATGTTTACTGATGGTTCACGTGATCTAATCCCTGTCTGAATAATTCAAGTACATGGTCATCGTCCAAAGAGTATATAACCATTTTCCCCTCTTTTCTAAATTTAACTAACTTTAAATTTCTCAATATCCTTAAATGATGTGATATTGCTGATTGAGTCATGTCCAAGACTTGAGCTATATCACAAACACATAGGGAGTCTTGAGAAAGAGCATATATAATATTAAGCCTTGTTGGATCAGATAGTGCTTTGAAGATTTCAGAGAGGCGAGTTATTTTTTCATCATCTAATGAACTTATTTCGTATATTTCTTTTTCATTGGTTTCTCTTTTCATTTTCCCATTGCAACTAAGCAATATACCTCCCTTCAAAAGCTTTGACTATATTATACCATAATTAACAAGTAGGTATCATAGGATTTATAGTATACATTACCTTTCCTGTAAGGGGATCAATGTATATTAGCCAATATCCAAAGCCATCCTTTGATTCATACCATGTATTAAACCCAGTTGCTCCTCTAAAAGGATGTTCTAATGTAGTAAAACTTCCTGGCACACCGTAGATATAGTATCTAGCATCTCCATTTACTTTATAGATTCCAAATAAATAGTGTTTGTACTTTTGTATTAGATATTGACAAGTGGTTGTATTTTGCATATTAGGATAATTATGATACATATTTAGAAGATAATTATAAAACGGCAAAAATCCCCTATGTATGTTCACTCCATCTGATTCTATTCTCCACCAATCATATCCATTTAATTCTACATTGAATGGTTTTACATATGGGAAAAATCTCAAAATGCTCAATACATAATCAGTCATTTGAGATTTGAATTTTGTGTGAGGAGGTTTGTCTTTTTCCTCTACTATTTCTTCTTCATAATCTTCTCTTGGTTCAATATATTCTTCAATAATTTCTTCAACAATCTCTTTTACAACTTCATCAGGCTCTTTGATTTCCTGTTCTACTTCAACTTCCTCCACTACTTCTTCATCATCTTGTACCTCTATATTTGAAAGATATTTCTCCAAAATTCCTCTATCATTTTTAATATGTCCAATAAGTAAAACTTGAGTTCCTCTTCTCAAAACTAAACCAGTATAATTTTCAATAGGATTATTTGAACCTTCCACATTTCTAGGATTAAAGTATAATTCTACTGAGCCCTTACCTATATCATCTGTAATCACCTTGCCAATGAGTGTCTCTACAATATTTTCTCCTTCTCGTCCAATTAAATAAATATTGTAATAATAATCGCTTTGACATCTTTCCACATTTACACTCAAATTCCCCTTGTTTTCTCTTACTTCTAATAGTCCATGGCCCTTAGGGTTTATACCTGAAATGTTTGATTTGTCGTTTTTAAATATAATATATTTTCTAGTATATATGAATTCTCCAGACAAGAATATCCCTCCTTTTAAATCTTATTATTAATATATGTTAAAAGGAGGGAATAGTGAACTAATCTTTGAAAATTCTTCTATATTTAAGTTTTCTGCTCTCTCTGTTGGGCTAATTCCTGCCTTTTCTAAGATTTCTCTAATTTTTTCTTTTTCCATATTTAATCCTTGGGAAAGAGAATTTAATATGGTTTTTCTCCTCTTTGAAAAAGCAGCTTTAACTACCTTAAAAAAGATATCTTTATCTTTGAGAGCTATTTTTTCCTTTCTCATCTTAAGACGTATAACTGCAGAATCCACATTTGGCCTTGGCATAAATACATTTTTAGGAACTGTTAGGACTATTTCCGGCTCTGTATAGTACTGTACAAATACAGACAGAGAACCGTAGTCTTTGCTTCCTGGAGAAGCGCCCATTCTCTCTGCTACTTCTTTTTGAACCATTACCAAGATACTGTCTACATCTATTTCTTCTTCCAAAAATCTGCTTATAATTGGAGTGGTAATGTAATATGGAAGATTTGCCACTACTTTAATGCTTTTACTCTCAAATTTCTCCTTGAAAAGTTCTTGTAAATCAAGTTTTAGTATATCTCCATGGACAATCTCTATATTATCATAATCAGTTAGAGTTTCTCCTAGTATTGGAAGTAGTGTTTTGTCTATTTCTACTGCTACTACCTTTCTAGCACGAAGGGCTAGTTCTTCCGTCAATGTACCTATTCCAGGGCCTATTTCCAAAACCTCATCATCTTTAGTGATTTGGCCTTCTTCGCAAATCTTTCTAACAATATTTCCATCTATAAGAAAATTTTGCCCCAAACTCTTAGAAAATCTAAATCCATATGAATCTATTATCTCTTTTATATAACTAGGAGAGTAAAGTCGTTTTTCATTCATTTCCTCTATTCATCCTCTCCAATGCATTTAAGAATTCTTTTCTCGTAACACCATAGTTATTGAGTCTATTTAAAAACTGTTTTGTATTGCCATAGCCTATGCCCAATATCTTTCCTAAGGTTTCTCTTCTCTCTCTTGCATTTTCTTCACCTGTGAGTTCATATTGTATCATGTCTCTTTGGGTAAATTCTATTCTCTTTTCGGTGACTATAGGTCTTGCCTTGTTTATAGCTTCAAGTATATCTTCGCTATTGGCATTTTCAACACCAATATCCCCATTTTTCATAGCTTTTCCCTTAGGAAGAAAAGCATGCTTGCAATTTTTAAGCTTTTTTGAGATTTCTCTTCTTATCTTATCTCCTGCAAAATCTGGGTCTGTAAGGATTATAACTCCTCTTTTCTCTGAAATGACCTTTAGATTCTCTAGAAATTCTCTATTGAATCCATAGCCTCCCGTAGCTATTACTTCTGCATCTACTGCTCTCTTTACAGCTTGAATATCGTCTCTTCCTTCTACTACTATTATTTCCTTTATCAAGTCAATCTCTCCTTAATATTATCTTAGATTGAATAGTCTTTTGGTGTTTTCACTAGTAGCTCTAGCTATCTCTTCAATGGTCATTTCTCTAAGTTCTGCTATCATAGCTGCTACATGTCTAACATAAAGGGGTTCATTTCTTTTACCCCTATAAGGTTCTGGAGTCAAATACGGTGAATCTGTTTCCACTAATAGCCTATCTAGTGGTACAGCCTTAGCCACTTCCTTAGGAGTCTTAGCATTTTTGAAAGTCACTGGGCCTCCAAGAGATATATAATAGCCTAATTTTATATACTCTTTCATAAGCTCTACACTTCCAGAATAGCAATGTATTACTCCTGTTAGATTTCCATCACTTTGTGCTTTTATCATGTCAAAAGTCTCTTGATCTGCCTCTCTTGAATGGACAATAATAGGCAAATTTAACTCTTTTGCAAGTTCCATTTGTCTTTTAAACCATTTCCTCTGAATATCTCTAGGAGAATTGTCGTAGTAGAAGTCTAGTCCTATTTCACCTATAGCCACTACTTTTTCTCTATTTCCAAAGGCCTTTAACACTTCTATTGTGCCTTCATCCATCTCATCAGCTGAGTGGGGATGAACCCCCACTGCAGCATAGATGTTATCATATTGTTCAGAGAGCTTTACAGATTTTATACTACTTGGCAAATCTGCTCCTGGATTTATAACCATGGATATTCCGTTTTCATTTAAGGATTTGATCAATTTATCTCTATCCTTGTCAAATCTATCCTCGTCTAAATGAGCATGACTATCTATAAGCATATTTAACACTCCTTAACTTATTTGTGCACCTGAAGCTATATCTTCTAGAGTACTAACTAAGGTAAGCTTTCCATCACATGAGGCAGCTAATACCATTCCATGAGATTCTACTCCCCTTAGTTTTATAGGTTTTAGATTAGTTACAACAACTACTTTTTTGCCTAATAGTTCTTCCCTATTATAATACTTTTTAATACCAGAAACCACTTGTCTAATTTCATCTCCAAGTTTAAGTTTCAAAACTAAAAGTTTGTCTGCATTTGGATGGTCTTCTACACTTACAACTTCTGCTACCTTTAATTTTATTTTATCAAAATCATCAATAGTTATAAACTCTTCTTCTTTACTTTCTTCTTTTTCTTTAGCTTTTTTATTTTTACTTCTTTCTTTTATAAGCTTTTCATTTGCTTCATTTAGTCGAACTAATTCCTTCTTTATATCCAATCTTGGGAATAATGCTTCTCCTTTTACTACCTTTTGACCAGCTACAGTAACTCCCCATTTTGTTGCCTTTTCCCAAGATGCACTTTCCTCTGACAATCCAAGTTGTCTTACCATCTCTGTAGAAGTGTTTTTCATAAATGGTTTTATAAGTATAGATACAATCCTCAAACTTTCACATAGATTATATAATACTGTATTTAATCTTTTAGTATTTCCTTCTTTGCCAAGTATCCATGGTGTAGTCTCATCTACATATTTATTTGTTCTTCTAATTAATTTCCATACTTCTTCCAATGCATTACTAAAATTGAATTTTTCCATATAATCTTCATACTTTTGAGGAACTTCTCCTGCAAGTTTAATCAGTTCATCATCATATTCTCCAGTTTCCATAGGTTCTGGGACTACGCCATCACAATATTTTTCAACCATGGCAACTGTTCTACTAAGCAAATTACCTAAGTCATTTGCCAAATCTGAATTAAGTCTAGTTAAGAATTTTTCCTTAGCAAAAGAACCATCTTGACCAAAGGAGAATTCTTTTAATAAGAAATATTTGAAAGCGTCTACTCCATATAGCTCAATAAGAGGTTCTGGATAGATTACATTTCCTTTTGATTTTGACATCTTGTCATCTTCAAATAGTATCCAACCATGACCAAATACCTTTTCAGGAAGTTCTATATCCAATGCCATTAACACTGCTGGCCAAATGATAGTGTGGAATCTAACTATTTCTTTACCTACTAGATGTACATTTGCTGGCCAGTATTCTTTAAACCTGTCATCATTGTCTGAACCATAGCCCAATGCAGTTATATAGCATAGTAGTGCATCTAACCATACATAAACCACATGCTCATCATCAAAAGGAACTTTAACTCCCCAATCAAATGTAGTTCTAGAAACACATAGATCATCTAATCCTGCCTTTAAGAAGTTGTTCATCATTTCATTTCTTCTAGAATCTGGTTGTAAGAATTCTGGATGTTCTTCAAATAATTTAATAAGATCATCCGTGTATTTAGATAGTTTGAAGAAATAAGCTTCTTCTTTTGTCTTGTGAACTTCTCTACCACAGTCAGGGCATTTTCCATCTACAAGTTGGCTTTCTGTCCAAAAGGATTCACATGGAGTACAATAAAGTCCTTCATACATTGATTTATATATATCTCCTTTTTCATATAACTTTTTGAAAATATTTTGAATTGCCTTTTCATGATATTCATCTGTAGTTCTAATAAATGTGTCATAGGATATATCTAGAGTTTTCCACAATTCTTTTATATCCTTCACAATCTTATCCACATATTCCTTAGGTTTTACACCAACTTCCTTTGCCTTTTCTTGAATCTTTTGACCATGTTCATCAGTACCTGTTACAAATAACACATCATAACCTTGTAATTGTTTGTATCTCTTTATAGTATCTGCTGCCACTGTTGTATAAGTATGGCCAATATGAAGATTATCACTTGGATAATATATTGGCGTAGTAAGATAATATTTCTTTTCCATTTCTATACCTCCTAATATAAAAAGCCTTCATCTCTATTTTAGAGACGAAGGCTATCTTCGCGGTACCACTCTAGACTATTCAAACCTCACAGTTTGAATCTCTTTAGGTTGCATTCTACAACCTTGCAATTTTAACGGTTGCAAATCCGTCATAGCCTACTTATTTTCAGCTACAAAGTTTAGGGGCCATATTCAGCTTAATTTCAAACGCCGGTTCTCACCTAGTCCAGCTCTCTTTAGTTTTCTATTAAACTTACTCTTCCCTGCATTACCTATTACTATTATTACCTATTTATCTTATAAATATATATGAACATTTGTAAATTGTCAAGGTCAATTTTATATGAACCACTAGATAGTATATTCATATACTATTATTGAGATTAAAAAAAGGAGTTGATTTTTAAATGTATTCACCTATGAATCCAGATCCATATATGCCAGCGGTACCACCATTATATCCAATGTATATAATGGAACCAACATATGTGTCTGAACCTGTGTGTCCACAAGAACCGCCATGTATGCCTGAACCTGTACCTATGTATCCACCTTGTGAACCTATATATCCTGAGCATCCATATATGCCTGAACCTGTATATCCGCCTAATGATATGTATATGTGTCCACTAATGAGAGATCCTATGCTAAGGCAATGTGTCGAAATGTGTATGAACCGTTGTAGAAGACCAATGTATCCTGAATATCCTATGGAAATGAATGAAATAGATAATTTATCCCATGAAAATATTGAAAATTTTATCCCTCAGGATATAGAAGAATAGTACCGTTAAGCGATTTTGTAAAATATTGTTAGTAACTTTTTTGGAATTTGTGAACTGTGTTTCTAAGCTAATTGAGTTTACATGCGGCTTAGAAACACATAATTTTTTTTTGGAAATTTAAAAATGAATTTAAAATGTGTTGAATAGCATTAATTCAAATTGGTAATAATAGCTACTTATAAGGCACTTTTTCTAAATTTACTGAATCTTTTTACAAGTTACAAGGAAATTTGACAAATTATTTCATATTAAATAGAATAACATACAGTCAACTAAGAGGAGGGAAAAATATGGAAAAATTTTCAGTACCTAATAAGCACCATCTGAAAATTATTACAATCCTCGCTGTAGCAACTATGCTTATAGTTAGCATTATTGAGTACAAGACAAAAAAGGTGAATATTTGCATAGATGATAGTAAAGCAACAGTTAGAACATTTAAATCTACTGTTGGAGAACTTCTCGAAAAACAAGGAATAAAACTTACAAAAGGAGCTTATATAAATTATAAAGCTACCGAAGAATTGAAAGATGACACTACTATAGTCATTAAGAATCCTAAGACCTATAGGGTAAAAGTTGCAAATAAAGTGATTGAAGTTGAATCTACAGAGAACACAGTTGAGAATATACTTGAAAGCTTAAAAATTGATTTAGGAAAAAATGATTATACTTATCCTGATCTTAAGGAAAGAGTAAACCCTATGGATAACATTGAGGTGGTACAAATAAAAGAAACCACCGATATAGTAAAGGAAGAAATTCCTTTTGAAAACATATCAAGAAAATCTAATAAGTTGGCTAAGGGAACTACACAAGTTGTCCAAGAAGGTAAAAATGGATTAAAAGAAGTTCAAGTTAAAAAAATCTTTAAAAATGGGAAGTTAAACTCAGAAGATATTGTCGCTGAAAAAATTGTAACAAAACCAGTGGCAAATATAGTTGAAGAAGGCACAAAAGATTTTATTGTTGCCTCAAGAGGAAACTTTAGATTTAAGAGAAGTTTTGTTGTTACAGCTACAGCCTATGATTTGTCCTATGCAAGTTGTGGTAAACATCCAGGAGATAGGGGATATGGTATTACAGCTTCAGGTACTAAAGCCAGACCAGGTGTAGTATCTGTTGACCCAAGAGTTATACCTCTGGGTACAAAGCTTTATATTGAATCCCTAGATGGTACTAATGATTATGGCTTTGCTACAGCAGAGGATACAGGTGGTGCTATAAAAGGTAACAGGATTGACTTGTTTTTTACAAGTGGAGAAGCCTGTAAGCAGTTTGGTAGAAGAAAAGTAAAAGTTTATATTTTAGAAAAATAATTATGAAAAAAGTTCCTTCCTATACATGGGAGGAACTTTTCAAATTAATAAATTACATATAAATATTGATATGAAAATTGATATTACATAGGAAAGTAGTGCTGCCTTTAAAGTATGACCATAATCCTCAACTCCAATGGAGCCAAAATATACAGCCAAAGTGTAAAAAATAGTCTCAGAAGAACCCATCATTATTGAGGAAAGTCTGCCAACCATAGAATCAGGCCCATATTGAGCTATAGTATCTTTCACAACTCCTAATGCACCACTACCAGATATAGGCCTTATAAGGACTAAAGGAAGTATTTCTTTAGGTATGCCAAGGACATTAGTAATAGGGCTTAATAAATCTATAAACATATCCATTGCATTAGATCCTCTAAAAATACCTATTGAAATAAAGATGCCTATCAAATAGGGCATTATTTTGATGGAGGTTTTCATACCTTCCTTTGCCCCTTCTACAAAACTATTATAAACATCTACTCCTTTTATGTAACCATGAAGTACTATTATCAAAACCATAAAAGGTATTATACCTATTGAAATAAACTCTATCATCTTTTCGCCACCTCAAAACATTTTCCTATTATTATAGCTATTATTGTACAAAGAGTTGTTGCAACAATAGTAGGCCCTATGATATCAGTTGGATTTGATGAACCATAGTCATGTCTAATCTTTAGAACTGTCAATGGCACTAATTGAAGTGAAGACATATTGATTATCAAAAACATTGCCATAGAATTTGTAGCAACTTTTTTATCCTTATTTAAACTATTTAATTCCCCCATTGCCTTAAGACCAAAGGCAGTTGCTGCATTCCCTACGCCAAACATATTGGCTATAAAATTCATGAGTATCCATCTTTCTGCAGGATGACCCTTTGGTACTTCAGGAAACAATAGCCTTATCAATGGTCTAAAAAACTTTGCAATAGACTTAATAAGCCCAGACTTTTCAGCTATATTCATAAGCCCTAGCCAAAAGGCCATAATGCCTATGAGGCTTATAGTAAACATAACCCCTTCTTCCGCTTCACTCAAAATAATATTGTTTATCTCTCCAAGATTTCCTGTATAAACAGCATATATGATTCCAATAAATATCATCAAAAACCAAATTGTACTTATCAATTAAAAAACCCCTTTCATATTAATATATGAAGGAGTTTTTAATAATAGTATTAACCATTTTTTTGCGAATGTGAGTGAGTCAAGGGACCGTCCCCTGACTCATTTGTACATGTCTCCAAAAGGTGTAGAAACCTTTTCTACTTTTTTGTTTATTGCTAAATTATCCATTCTCTCTTTGAACTGTTCTATAGTCATACTCTCTCCATATTCTCTTTCTACTTCTCCTAAAATAGATAGTATCTGAGAATCGTTTATAGGCAGTTTATCTGCAACAACTTTGTAGAACTTTTCTTCTTTCTCATTGTTGTAATTAAACAGTTCGTCAAATGGATTTAAAGTATGAGGGCTAGAAGTCTTAGAAGCTCGTATTCTAGCATATATAGTTCTTCCTATGGTCGCTGAAGATACAAATACATCTCCTGATTTAAGATATGGTAGTCTCCTTGCTTCTTCCTCTTTTATATCTGTTTCTTCTTTTATAGTCTGAATATCTGACGCTCTTACAGTTCTAAATATAAACTTAGTATTCAATTGGGCAGTAATAGTTTCATCTAATAGGGTAGGTCTTTGTGTTGCCAATATCAAAAATACTCCATATTTTCTACCTTCTTGAGAAATCTCTTTCAATATGGATTTTGATGGAGAATCATAACCCTTTGGTGCAAAATTGTGAGCTTCATCTGTTACTATGAAAAATGGAGGAAAATAATCTGCTGTAGTGTGTTTATACTGAGCGTCTTTGAAATCCCTTCTCTTGTGATATAGATTATTAAGTAAATAAGTACTAAACACTTGTAACATCCTTGTACTACCTTGAATCACAATCAACTTTCCTAACAACAATCCTTCTTCTATTTCATGAATATCATTTGAGAAAACCCCTTCATAATATAGCTTTCTAAGTCTCCAATATATTCCCCTCACAGAACTATAAGGGCAAGTCTTGTCATAGCTATCATACAATTCCCTTCTCTTCTTCCAAGCTTCCTTTTCAACATTTGTAGTAGCTTCTTCTATTCTTCTTCTCAGTTTTTCTTGGGTACCTTCTTCTTGTGCTTCACTTAGCATCTTTAATCTGTCATGGAAACTTTGATAAGAATCATTTCTCTTAAATAATATATCTACCACATTACTCATGGCATCAGTAATTGGACTAGAAGCATCTAGCAAATTCTTTAAATCCTGTGCAGTTAAATCCTCAAATCTAACTCCTACATGGTATCCTACCTGTAGACATTTAAATCTTCCACTGAAATCTTCCTTTTTTTCTTCTGGCAAATAATCCTGTGGTTCACTAAAATCCATTTCAAAATGGGGATCCAGTATTATAGTTGGTATACTTTGTCTCATTAGTTCTTCCAATACCACCCTTAGTCCAAAAGACTTTCCAGAGCCAGACCCGCCAAATACACCTACATGAGGATATTGATGCATGGATTTTAGATCAAATATATAGGGTATCCCCTTTTGAGGTTTAAGCTTATCATCTTCAAATAAATATAATAGATCCTTTAATTCCTCATCCATTCCTTCTTCCATCTGATCAGTATTCCTTATAACTCCTAATACCAATCCCTTTTCCACTGATGACTGTATCATAATATCTTTTACTTCATGAAACTCTGGAACTCTCACATCAGAACCTGTTTGAATTGGGTATTGGGCTTCATTTAACAATCTTACCTTTGCAATATAGATAGTATCTTCATCTATATTATATCCTATTGCCCTCAATGATTCTAAAACTGAAGCATCTACTAAGTCTCCATTGATATTAAGGGGAATATATCTGTTATAAGTCTTAGCTTCTACCACTTCCCCCATCAATTCTCCCTGATAAGTATCCATTATAATTAAAAACTCATTGATTCTAAAATTTCTATCCTTTGACCCAATATAGACTTCTTGCTGAGTTGTTATACCTACAACCTTCATACTATCCCTCCTAAAGTGTTCTTTTATCTCTTTCAGATATAAAGAACTTCTCCAATATGTCCCTATCCAAATAATTTTCCAATAAACTTCTCATCATCTTGTCTGAAAGCTTCACTTCCTTGTCCACAATATCAAGCCACAATGGAACACCTCTACTATTTACTGGTGTAAGAGTGAACACAAGTCTAGCCATCTCATCTAAATACTCTCTTTGGCTGTCTATTATATCCATTCCAATCACATTTGGTGTATTAGAACTTCTCATAAAAACAGAAGCAAAACCTTCCTTAGATTTCTTAGCAACATCTTCCCTTATTTTGATCATCTCTCCGTACCCAAGAAGTCCATAGAGCATCTCTCTATCATATAAATAGTCTGCATCTCTTAAAACTCCTTCCTCTAACAGCATGGTTCCAACCATGGAAGTCTTTATATCCTTTATAACTCCAATGAGTATTACTCCTCTTTTTTCACATTCCTTCCTAAGTTCTACCCATTTTTCAAAACATTCAATATCATATCGAATAAGAGAGCCATCCATCATTATGGCATAGGGATTATATTTTTTTACACTTTCTAATGCTACGTCAACTTCTATCCCAGACAATTTATAGTTTCTTATAAATTCTTCATTTCCACTTGTATCCAAAGTATCCTTGCCATTTCTCTTGATAATTTCATCTTCTTCTTCCGTGTTCAATGGTGTAAAAAAATCTGCAATATATACAGGTTCATTGCTAGATATTGAACTCTTTGCCAGCCCTTGATATATTTCTACATAATGGGGATATGCTCCTCCCAATCTATTTTTCGAACCGTCTACACCTATTATGCCACCTCTATTGTAGAAGCTGTCCAATTCTTCTGTGGATAATTTTTCCACTTTCACAATTTCTCCAATATTTTGTTGTATAAAATCTCTCAAATCATCATTGTTCATATCAAGAAGTTTCCTATACTTTTCATTTAGGATCATATTGAGTTCATTTACCTTTTCTTTTAACTCTTCACTCACACCATACATAAAAACACCTCACTTAAAAAACTCATTATATATAATATATCAAAACTTTTACACTAAATATATACATCATAATATTCCTCTAAATAATAATTTAAATATTTGTTAAAAAGGTGTTGACTATAATTGACATATATGGTACTATTTAATTTGTAGAAAAAAGTCGATTTGACAAATGTTTAGGAGGAATGACAAATGAAATCAACAGGCATTGTAAGAAAAGTAGACGAATTGGGTAGAGTAGTAATCCCAATAGAATTAAGAAGAACATTGGAAATTGCTGAAAAAGATGCATTAGAAATTTATGTTGATGGGGAACAAATAATACTTAAAAAATATGCACCTGCTTGCATTTTCTGTGGACAAGCTAAAGATGTACAAGTATTCAAAGGTAAAAACATCTGCCCAGCTTGTTTAGAAGAATTACAAAAATAATAACTAATAAAACTCCCGCCCAAATTTGGACGGGAATTTTTAGTTTATAGGTCAATACTCTCTTTATATACTATATTTTTTGCCAAATTTCTATCAGAAGCTACCTTTTTTACAGCATCTTTTTTAGTCATGCCTTCTTCCAAATAAGCTTTTATATGTTCTTTGATAGAAATATTTTCATAGGGGTTTACTTCTTCTATTTTCCCGCCTTCAATTATTATGACGAATTCGCCCCTACGATTGTCCTTAAAAGCTAAAATTGCCTCTTCAATAGTTCCCCTAAAGGTTTCCTCATAGACCTTTGTCAACTCCCTTGAAATGGATATATTCCTATTTCCTAAAACCTCTTTCATATCTTTTAATAAATACATCAATCTATGAGGTGCTTCATATAGTATTATGGTTCTAGTTTCACCTCTAAGTCTTTCTAGTTCACTAATCCTTTCTTTCTTATTTGAAGAAAGAAATCCCTCAAAAACGAATTTCCTTGTAGGTAGTCCTGAAAGTATAAGCGCTGTAATAGACGCAGTTGCCCCTGGCAATGCCACCACATGAATATCTTCAGCTATAGCCAATCCGATTAGCTCTTCTCCTGGGTCTGATATACCTGGCATACCTGCATCTGATACCAATGCTATATTTTTCCCTAACTTAAGCTTTTCCAATATTACCTGCCCTTTTTCCCATTTATTGTGCTCATGGTAACTTGTAAGTGGTTTTTTTATTTCATAGTGATTCAATAGTTTTAAAGTATGTCTTGTATCTTCTGCTGCAATTATATCCACTTCATTTAATACTTTTAGTGTCCTAAGCGTAATATCTTCCAAGTTGCCAATGGGAGTTGGACATACAAAAAGTGTTCCATTACTCATTTTTTACTTCACGTCCATTCCATATAATTTATAGATTTCATCTGTATATTTTCCATCTTCACCATAAACATATAGGGGATCTTGAAATTTAAGTTCTTGTTTTCCACCCTTCATACTCATTAAAAGTAAAATATTTGGCGCCTTCCCCATCTTAGGGTGGACAAATCTAATAGATTTAGGTTCTAATCTATATTTCCTCAAAAGCCAAATAATATCTGCTAATCTAGAAGGCCTGTGAACCAAAAAGAACTTACCGCCTTCCCTCAATAGATAACTAGCTATTCTCACTACATCCTCTAAGCTACAAGCTATTTCATGACGAGATATTTTGAAATTGTCGTCTTTATTTACTAATCCTCCTCCCCCTACCATATATGGTGGATTTGAGGTAACTACATGAAATTCACCAGCTTCAAATATACTAGGTAAATCCTTTAAATCCATATTAAGTATTTTAACTTTTTCTTCTAGTCTATTAAGTTTTATACTTCTATTTGCCATCTCTGCCACTTCTTCTTGTATTTCTATACCATAAGCCTTGCTGATTTCATATCTTGAGCATAAGAATAGTGGAATAATACCTGTTCCCGTCCCTAAATCTATTATCTTAGAATTCTTCTTGAATTTAGCAAAACTAGAAAGCAATATAGCGTCTGTTCCATAACTAAATCTTCCCCTGTTTTGTATTATCTTAAATGTGCTCCCAGGAATAATATCAATTTTTTCTCCTTCTTTCAATTCTATGTTCATGATAACTCCTTTAATTGTTTTCTATAATATTGTTCTATTTTATTATATCAAAAAAAAGACCCTCAAAGGGTCTTTTCTAATTAAAATCAAATTAGTCTTGTTGTGGAGCATCTACTGGGCATACATTTGCACAAGAACCACAGTCAATACATTTTTCTGGATCTATAACGTATCTATCATCTCCTGCTGATATTGCTTCTACAGGACATTCTGCAGCACAAGCGCCACAGCTAATACAAGCATCTGTAATTTTGTAAGCCATCTATTTCACCCCCTCAACCAACTTGTCATTTCCTGCTATTATTCTAACATTAATTTGAATATATTTAAAGAGATATTAAATATATTTAATGGTTTTCATCTTCATCCACCCTAATATAAGCTGGATCCTTCTCATCTGTAAACTCTATTTCATTGATTTTATATAATATCAAATCCTCAGTATCATCAGGCAACTTTACTTTTACCTTTACACTTTCCATTAATGTACGTGTTTCTACTACTGTTCCCCTTCCTAAAGGGGTAATAACTATAGTTCCTATTTCAGGCATTTTATCTAGAATATGTTCATATACTTCCTGCTCATATTTTAGACAACACATAAGCCTACCACAAAGTCCTGAAATCTTAGTAGGATTTAATGACAAATCTTGTTCCTTAGCCATCTTAATAGAAACAGGCTCAAATTCTCCTAAGAAAGTTGAACAACATATAGGTTTCCCACAAGGACCTAATCCTCCCATCATCTTGGATTCGTCCCTTACACCTATTTGCCTCAATTCTATCCTAGTCCTAAATATCGATGCCAAATCCTTAACTAGTTCCCTAAAGTCTACTCTTCCATCAGCTGTAAAATAAAATATAACTTTGTTGTTGTCAAAAGTATATTCTACATCTATTAGTTTCATCTCAAGTTTATGCTCTTCTATTTTATCTAAACATATGGAAAAAGCCTCTTTGGCTTTTAGTTTGTTCTCCATATGGATTTGTCTATCTTCATCTGTTGCAATTCTTAGTACTTTCTTTAGTGGTGGCACAATTTCTTCCTCTGTCACCTGCTTTAATCCTACTACAACGTGACCAAACTCGATGCCCCTAGCAGTCTCTACTATTACATGATCCTCCTCTTTTATATCTAATTCATCTGGATCAAAATAATAAATTTTCCCTGCGCTTTTAAATCTAACTCCTACAACTGTTATCATTTCTCATACCTCCTGCATTCTTAAAAGCATTGTCTCTATGGATAGTTGGTAGTTCACTTTCCTTTGTATATTCTCTTTGGTCACCAATATAAATTCTATTATATCATTAATTTTGCTTCTTGATAAAAAAGTTTCGGTAGATAACAATTCCATTTTATCCCTGTTGATGATCAAATCACTTTCTCCTATCTCATTGTAAATATATAAGTCCCTAAACCAATAAAGTATTATATCCAATATTTCTTCACAATTCTCTTCATTTTCATCAAAAAAACTTAGTGAATTAAGTACCTTTAACTCATCACCTTTTAATACCCCATCTATTGTATTAATAGTATCTTCTCTCAAATTTAAAAACTCATCATTTTCTAAAAGTTCAATTGTCCTTCCAATACTGCCTTTTGAATAGGAAGAAAGAAATTCAGCTTCTTCTCTAGTTTTTTCATATTCTTCAATTGCAAAATTAATAATATCCTCCTTTTCTAAAGGCGAAAACTTAATGACTTCACAGCGAGATATTATAGTAGGCAATAGATTTTTACTGCTTGTACTTATTAGAATAATATTTACATAGCTTGGTGGCTCTTCCAAAGTCTTTAAAAAGGCATTTTGAGAATGTCTATTCATAGTATAACTATCATCAATAAGATAAACTTTTCTTTTACCTTCTAAAGGCTTAGTGAGCATAGTTTTGATAATCTCTTCTATTTGTTCTTTTTTGATTGAGTCTTTAATAGGCTCTACATAATAAAAATCAGGATGATTTGATGAATCAAATTTTCTACACGAAGTACATTTATTGCAAGGTTCTAGCCCTCCATTTTCACAAAGGAGGGCTTTAGAAAATGCCATTGCTACTCTTTTTTTGCCTATAGCCTCAGGACCTACAAACAAATAACTATGACTTAAGTTTCCCTTTTCCATTGCTCTTTTTAAGTTTTTAATAACATTTTCATGACCCAATATATCATTAAAGTCCATTGTTATACCCTCTTAAATTTATCTATATCCATTACAAATACTGTGGCGCCTCCCACATTTACTCCTTGTTTTGCTTCTCTAGACTTACATATTCCCTCTATGGTACTAATAACTTCTTCAACCTTTTCTTCCTCTACCCCGATCAAAAGAGTAGTGTTTCCAGCTTTTAAGAATCCTCCTGTACTAGCAAGTTTTGTAACTCTGTATTTTTTGCTCATCAATTCCTTTACAAGTTTTTGTGTATCTGCATCTTGAACTATTGCTATTAAAAGCTTCATTCTATCACTCCCTTTCAATTAAAGCCTCACATATTTCTCTACATCTAGAATAAATATGGTTGCTCCTCCTACTTTCACTTCCAGTGGATAAGGTATATAAGTATCTCCTGGCATTGATACAGTTAACAATGAAGTTGTAATCTCCCTAGTCTTACAAGTTGATTCAACAATATCTATTACTTCTTCTACTTTTTCATCCTCCACACCTATTAAAAGTGTAGTATTGCCAGATTTTAAAAATCCTCCTGTACTAGCAAGCTTTGTAATTCTGTATTCCTTTTCTGTAAGTTCATCTATTAGAGTTGGAGCATCTTGGTCTTGAACAATAGCAACTATAAGTTTCATTTTACCAAACCCCTTTCTTTAAGTATTCTTTCCACTTCTGATTTTACTTGTTTGAAAACTTCTTCTTTAGATTTTGATGCATCAATTAGCACTACATTTTCAGGATACTTATTTATAAGATCTAAATACCCATTATAAACTTCTTTATGAAAATTAATTCCTTCCATTTCTAATCTATCAATATCTTGTCCTACCATTTTTCTATTCAAAGATACGCTTGGATCAATATCAAAAAATAGAGTAAGATCTGGTTTCACACCTTCTATACCAAAATCATTTATATTCTTTACATCTACAATTCCTAATCCTCTTCCAATTCCCTGATACACAAGGCTTGAAAGTACAAATCTCTCACAGAGAACCACCTTTCCAGCTTGTAATGCTGGTTTTATCTTTTCATGAACATGTTGACTTCTTGAAGCTGCATAGAGAAGTGCTTCTGTTCTAGGAGACATGTTGGTATTATTATTATCAAGTATAATATCTCGTATATCTTCTCCTATCTCAGTTCCTCCAGGTTCTCTAGTAAATATATATTCAATATTGCTATTCTTTAAATATTGAGAGAGTTGTTCAACAACAGTACTCTTTCCAGAGCCATCTGGTCCCTCTAATGTTATGAATATTCCACTCATCTTCAGTCTTCCTTTCCTATTTTACAACCACTATCTTTTCTTTATTATAATCTAGTAAGCCAACTATTTCCACATTATTTTTCCTTAAGAACTCTATCTTCTCACAAATATCACTGGTAATTAACTCTCCTGGAACTATAAGTGGAATTCCTGGAGGATATGGTATGATATAGTTTCCGCATATTCTTCCAACGCTCTCCCTTAGCCCTACAACTTCCTTCTTCTTATAAAATGCTTCATCTAAAGGAATTTCAATCTTAGGACTGTTCATTTCAAAATCAAAATCAACCATTTCTTCCAAAGGTTCAATTGTTGCTAAGTTCAGAATAGCTTCTTCAAATAAATTCAATTCATCATAGCTATTCATAAGGGTAGTTAATAATAATCCATAATAATAATCTGACATTTCAAGCTGTATATTATACTTTTTCCTCAATAAGGATTCCAAAGTAGTTCCTCTAATATTTTTAAGTCTTATAGGAACCTTAGTTTTATCAAAATCACTGATGGTTTCATCTTCTTCATCCCCTGTAAAGGCAAAAACCCCATTTATGTTATTTAATTTGTTAACCATCTCTTCTATATTCCTTAAATGTTCATCTAGTCTATCTCTTCCTTCTCCATCCATATATGCCCTAGCTATATCAAGTGATGCCATAAACAGATAGGAAGGACTTGTAGTCTGATAGAGATTAAACATCTCTTCTAATTTTTCTATGTCAATTCTATGGGAACCACAATGAATCATAGATGTTTGAGTAAAACTAGGTAATGTCTTGTGAGTACTTTGAACTACTATATCTGCGCCTAATTCTAAACTGGATTTTGGCAATCTATTGGAAAATATAAAATGACTCCCATGTGCCTCATCTACTATGAGTATTTTGTCGTATTTGTGAACTATTTCTGCAATCTTTTCTAAATCACTACATATACCATAGTAAGAAGGATAAGTAATCACTACAGCACTTATTTTTGAATCCTTCATAAGTATAGATTCTACATCTTGAGTCTTAATTCCTGTTAGTAAATTATATTTTTTATTATAATTAGGATAAATATATTCAATTCGAAGTCTATTTAGAATAGCACCTTTATAAACAGAACTATGAGAATTTCTTTGAATGAGAATTTTTTCCCCAGGATTTGTAGCTGCAGCCAATGCTATATGTATTCCTCCTGTAGTTCCATTTACTGAATACAAGGTTTTTTTTGCCTTAAATGTCTTAGCTGCTAAACTTTGACTTTCTAAAATTATACCCCTTGGATCATGCAAATTATCAAGACCTTCTACTTCTGTCAAATCTATTTGTGGAATATATTTTCCCCAATCTACAAGGGTATTTTTCCCCTTATGCCCTGGAGTATGAAATGAAATATTCTTTTCTTCAATATATTTTTTAAGTCCTTCAAAAATAGGAATATCCATCTTGTCCTCCTTTCACTCAAAAAAAATGTCAGTTATCCAACTGACATTTTTTAAATATATTCTTTATAATGTCTATGTAGTAATGGTACTTATCATCTTCAACTGTGATATTGGTAATCTCCTCCATGCAACTATTACATAATTCAACATTTAAGAAACTTACTCCTTCACTTTTGTTTTGATTGCAAAATGAACAAAACACCAAATCATCCCCTCAATTAAGCTTTACCTTGATTATTGCCACTATATTATATAGTATTCACAATTTATAAATTTGTGCTTATACAATTTCCATGTTTATTCCAAATATATTAATACAATAATCTAATTTATTTTTTTACTCAATACATTGTACATTTTGCTACTAGGTTTAAATAAAAAATAGCAAACCTCTCCATTCTCCATGTATTCCCCTACATAACAATTTGTATAATCCTTTCCAAATACAAATTTATATTTGAAATTTAACTCTTCATCTCTATATGGCCTAACATTTGAAATACTGTCTAACTCTAATTGTAACATTGAAAAAGATTTTTTTCCGATAAGTCTATGAAATTTTAATTGTTCTTCTTCTAAGGTATAACTATATTTAGAAAAGAATTTAATAATTATTAAACTGCAAGTAAATATAAGTAAAAACAATACTAATATATTGGTCAAATAAGGGTATTTTTCTGTATATTTATTAGCAATAAATATAACAAAATCTATAAAAATTACGGAACCTATAACTGATGCAAAAACTTTTAAATAAGGTTTTTCCTTTCTTTCTTCAATTTCAACCATCAATAACACCCCCTTAATTATTATTTTAAGCAATATTTAATGAAATATCAAACAAAAAAAGAAAAATACCCTAAAAGGGTATTTTAAATCTATTATCATTTTCTAGAATGCCTAGTTTTTTTAATAGCTTCACTATTTCTTTTCACTTGCTTTTTTCTACATATTAAATTAGCAAATACATCTCCACAAATATAGAAAATGAAAGTAAACATAATTATTAGCATTAATACAGATATAATATATTTCATAGGTCACCACCACAGTATTGTCTATTTATTATATTATATCAAATACTAATACTTATTTCGACATAATTCGATAGTTTATTCTTCTGAATCTGTTTCTTCAGTTTCTTCTCCTATAACTTCAACTTCTGGTAATTCTTCGTCTTCATCTTCTTCCTCAACATGTGAAGTTGGTTCTGTTAAGCTTGCCACAACGTCTTGTAGATCTCTAAATATAGTTATATTTTCATTTTTAGCTATTTCTAAATCTGACACAAACAATGGTGTATTTAGATCAACATTGGACACATCTGCTTCTATTGATTGAGGTATATATCTTGGTAAACATTCAATTTCAATTTCATTAAGTTGTTGTACCAAAATAGTCTCTTTAGTTTCTGCATTTTCTCTACCAATGATGCTAATAGGTAATGTAAGCTTAACTTTTTCATCCTTATTAAGTTTTTGAAAATCAACATGGATGACATTACCCTTAACTGGATGGTTTTGAACTTCTTTAATTATTACAGGTAGTGTTTCTCCTTCTAATTCTAAATCTATTAGAGATGAATAACCATGTTTTCTAACTAACTTTAAAAATTCTAATGCATTCATCTTTATAGTTTTTGTTTCTTCACCTTTTCCGTACAATACTGCAGGCAAGTAATCTTCATGTCTTAATGCTCTAGATCTATTTTTACCTAATTCTTGTCTAATTTCAGCACTCAATTTTGCATTAGCCATATCGTTCCACTCCTTTTTTTATAATTGTTACATTTATCTAGTTTATCAGAAAAATATAATTTTTGCAAATTTGTAATTAGTACTATTACAAAATTTTCTGTAAAATAATAAGTAAAATTACTCCTGGAATACCTAAGAATCCAGTAACAACAGCGTTTACAGGGTTTATTGGTATTGTAAAATTAACAAAACCACCTATGATATTTACTATAAATAATAATAGCGCTCCTAATATGCCATTCATTATAAACTTAAAAATAATCTTTATAGGAATGACCAAAAGCATACCTATAATATATAAAAGAAACAATCCAAAAGCATATGCAAGAACTGTCTGTATCGTCATGCAAAACTCCCCCCTTAAAATATTACTTCATTATATAATAAGGTAATTATACTACAAATATTCATTTTATTGTTAGACCATTTTCTCTAGCTTTCTTCAAAAAATAAATATATTTTATCTTTGAAGCTTCCATTTCATATATGGCCATATCTATCAAATCAGGGTCTGTAACACTTTGAAAATAATTCTCTTTAAACTTCCATTCATTAAAGGCTTTTCTTAAATTTATTATAATTTCTTGTTCTTCTGCGGCGTCTTCATCCTTATTTATATCCATTAATTTGTCAGATAAAACTTTTGCCATGTTTATTATCTTTTTTGCTCTTTCCGTATAATTTTTCATTATAATCCCCCCAGTTTTCTATTATTAGTATCTTTGACAGAAAACTGAGGCTTTATACTCAAAAAAACAAAAGAGAGCATGGGCTTACCCTGCTCCCTACTATAATATTATTCTTCACAATGTCCTTCATGTTGATGTTCTGTACATACACTACCTGTGGATTCTAGATTTCCCTTTATATATTCTTGGATTACATCATCACAGTCCCCTTGAGCTCCTACTATAACTTCTATTCCATTTTCATTGAACAATACTTGAGCTGTTTCTCCCATACCACCAGCTATTATTACATCTGTATTTAAATCTTTTAAAAATACAGGAAGAAAACCTGGTCTATGGCCTGGATTTTCTACAAAGTTCTTTTTCAATGACTTATCTTCTCCAATTTCATAAATTGTAAAACCTTCACAATGTCCAAAATGACCGCTTACTTGTTTTCCTTCACTTGCAATCGCTATTTTCATATTTCATCCTCCTGAATATTATTTATTTGCCATAATATTCTATGGCTTATAGTTTCGTTGTTGGCATTTGCTAATTAAATATTACTACTATTTTAATTTATTGTCAAATGCCTATATCATTTATCCTTTTTCTTCTTGCGAGTTAAAGACAATCCCCCAAAACCACTTATAACAGCAATATAAAATCCAAAATCATACCACCAACCATTGTTCATAACCTCATAAACTCTAATATTCTTATTAAATATTCCTATAATAAGTGAAAAAGGTGCAAGCCATCCATGAAGTATTCCCCAAAAGAAACCCGCTGGTTTTAAAACTGTCCTAGTTCCATCTCCAGGAACACATCCCGTTAAAGTAAATAAAATAACAGTAACTATTACAGTTAACAACAATGCCTTCCTCTTCATAATAATCCCCCATTCGTTAATTTTCTCTAATTTCTTCTATGTATTTCTGTACTCCTTCTGTTATAGCTTGTGCAATTTTGTTTTGATACTTATCATCTGTTATCAATCTTCTGTCTTCTTCGTTTGTTATAAACCCTACCTCTACTAATACCCCAGTATTTTCTGTTTCTCTTAATATATAATAATTTTCACCAATTACTTCAGTTCTAATTGAACTTTCCTTCAAAAAACCATCATATACAATATCATCTACTGAATGACAAATAACTTCAGCTAACTTTTTTCCTTCAATTGATGTAGGATAATGATATACCTTAACACCCCTAGCTGAACCTTTTTTACTAGAATTCACATGAATACTAACAAACACTGCAGGATCATTTTTATTTATAATAGTCTTTCTAGCATTTAAATCCTTTCTGTATCTAGAAGCATTTATATCACTATATTTTTCTAGAGATTCATCTACTTCTCTAGTCATAATTACCTTATATCCTTGTTTTTTTAGCTCCTTCTTCAACTTCAAAGCTATATCCAAATTTATATTCTTCTCTAGTAAATCACCAATATTAGTACCCCCATCAATTCCTCCATGTCCAGGGTCGACAACTATTACCTCACTTCGTCTATAGTTAAATATATTTGCCACTCTAGAAGTCCTTATTATAAATATCGTAGCAATAATAATTATAATAAATCCTATTGTAAATAATAACTTCCTACTAAGCACAATTATATGAAAACTTCTTCTTTTCTTCATATCGTCCCCCTATATATTAAATACAAACTCTATTATTATATTTATTCTATATTAATTATTACATTACCTTTTTATATACAATTAGAGAAGAGACTAAAAATTTCAGTGTCCAACACTATTTTTTATTATCTAAATAATCTTTTATTGCATTTCTTAAAGCCTGAACCCCTAAGTTTGAACAATGTAATTTTGCTTCAGGAAGACCGTCCAATGCTTCAACTATATCTTCTTCTTTGATTTTAAGTGCTTCTTCTATAGTCTTATCCTTTGCCAATACTGTTGTCATACTACTTGTAGCAACTGAAGCAGTACATCCAAATACCAAAAAGCTTATATCTTCAATTACATCATCTTTAACCTTTATATAAATAGTTAAAGAATCTCCACAATTAGGGTCGCCAAACTTCCCTACCCCATCTGCATCAACCATAGAACCCACATTTCTTGGTGACATAAAATGCTCAATAACTTTATCTGAATACATATTTATCACTCCATTTTTATTTTGCGACAGCGGGGACGGTTCTCCCTGTCGCAATAAAGTAAGTCTCGTTGCATTAAACTGAGTCAGGGGACTGTCCCTTGACTCAGTATCTATCTATATAAGGTATTTCTCCCTTGCCTCCTCTAATGAAAGAATTTGTCCAATCTGGTATAGGTGGCTCTTTGTTTTCCTTAATCATGCTTTGCCAATTTTCATCAGTTAGTCTTTCATCTGATACAAATTCATAATAGCTAAATACTCCACCTCTAGTTAAATATAGTTTATCTCCTATAGGCACTACAACATATATTTCAAATGCAGGTCCGACACCAGCCTCTAGATATCCTCCTTCACTATATTCATTAGGTGCAACAGTATGAAAATCTGCTATAACTGCCATATTTTTATCAGTTTCAGAAGTTATTTCAAACCAACGTAATCCCTCTCCTGCAAAGGAAGCACTTAAATACTCTAATGTTCCACCATATAGCAATATCCTTTCATTCTGTTCCACTGTCAATTCTTCATTTCTTAGTTCTTTTACAGAACAGTCAATTAAAAATGTCAATAGTTCTTCAAATACTTCCATTTTTCCTTCAATTTCTGGTACTAATATATTTCTCTGTCTTAAATTTTCTACAGAATACTTGGTTAACCACAACAATTTTTCATATACTTCTATATTTGGCTCAACATAACCCTTGGTTTCTCCATATCCGTCTCCACATTCTGCACCGCTTTGCTTTCCGTATAATATAGTGTCATGTTTTAATTCTGACCAACTTGCTAAAGCTGTGGTCAAATTTTTATCTGTCCATGCTTCATTGGTCATAAAGGAAGGATATCCCTCTCCATAAGCTTCTAACAATCCCTTTAGTGTCCATAACCAACCTTGATACATATTGGATTTCCACTCATTATCATCTAATGCTCCAATTTTATCTTTCATCTTTTCAAACATCTTTGGATAGTCTTCCCAATACTTGTTTTCTTCTTTGTTCATCTGAATTGACTCTGCTCTTTCAGATCCCAATACCCCTAGCACATCAAGTCCAGAAGGTATTGGTCTTACAATTGGCTCTACTAATTCTTGAATGATTTCAGCATCCAGCACATATCTCTGTCCCATAAGCTTAAACTGCTTTCCAACTGGAGTAGTTACAGATGTATATTTTGCCTTTATCTTTGGTTCTGGCAAATTTTTTGCTTCACTATAAAACTCATCTAACTTTTTCACATCATTTAACTTATTCAAATTAGGATTATTTCCATATACCTTAATCAGTAGTTCTCCATATTGATAAATATCTAAATCATCAGAACTTCCAACAAAGAAGTTTGTTGGCTCATAAATTTTCTCCCATAATTTAAAGCAATCCTCATCAGTACATATACTATATGTTATAAGCAATGCTTGCAGGGTCTGCTCAATATTTCTATTATCTTCATCTTCGTTAAAATATAGAGGAAATGGAGCTTGACCATACCACATCATAGCCTTAAAATATCTCTCAAAATCCTCACTTCTAGTATAATGTCCTCTTGGCACATATTGACTATAATCTAGTTCATAAGGAAATAAACTAGACTCAGCAAATCCTCCATGAGCATTAATTTTTTCGTATTCCTCTAAGGCAATTGTCTTTGCCTCTTCAGGCACTTCACTTGGTATATTCCTTTCTAAACAAAGCTCTGCGACAGTAAAATACGCTATATTTTTAAGCTGTATGTTTTTTATATCTTTATTTTTTATGCCATTATAAATAGTGATAGAATTTTTAAGCATTTTATCTGTAAGTTCTTCAATTGTTGCCAATAATTTTTCATTTTCCAATGTCCTAAGTGCATAATCATAAAATATATGATAAACTTGTAAAACTGAATCTGTAGTAATAAATGAAGGTATGTCTTTATATTGATTGTCTTCATAAATATAGAAAATTTGTTCTTGTTTTGTAGGATTAACTACAAAACAGTTTTTAGCCAAAATTTTCTTTTGTTCTTCTGTGAATTCTCCAAACTGTGCAATATTTTCAACATTTGATAAATCTGGTTTAATATTATATGGTTCCACTTTTGCCTCATAAGCAGTAGGTTCGTAAGGTACCTCAACTTTTTCTCTTTTTATATTGACTTGAGCTCCAGCTTTTGTGTTGGCACAACCTGTTACCATAATAGCTAATATTAACATTAGAGAAACAATAGAAAAAGCCTTTCTTTTCACTTAATTCACCCTTTCAATTTTAATATTGTTATTTTCTATCTCTACTCTTGCTAAATATTTAAACCCCTTGTCTTTTACCTCTACATAAATTATACCTCTTTTTACGGTAAGTTTCTTCACATCTTCAAAACTTTTGCTGTGTAAAAATCCTTCAAAACCAAATCCTTCCCATTTATAAGTGTTTATTACCTTTTTATTGTCTTCTAATATTTCAATAGATACTATTTCATCTATTCCATCTCCATCTATATCGCAAAAATCATAATCAGTAAAAGGTTTAGAAAGCCTTGAACCTCTCCACTTTGGTACTAGCTTGTTATTCTCAAATGAATATATAAAAGGTCTCTTAGCCATTACTTGATGAAATGGAGTCTTTTTGTATACACCTATGGATACCTCACACTTCCCATCTCCATCTATATCTCCAGTTGTTATTTTCCATGGTTTCAACCTTGAAAAATCTTCTCTATACATTTCCTTTATTTCTCCATCCAATGAAAAAACAACTACATCTTTTCCATATTTACTAAAGTTTCCTCCCGTCAACAAAACCAATTGAGAAGATGTAGGGATAGAATATTCTTTTATTCCTTCTTTCAAAGTAAGAGTATCCATTTCTTCATTTTTATCATTATATATAGTTATTTTATTCTTATGTATGCTTATATAGGAATTATTATCATACTTATACATTTCTTCTTTTGTCTTAGGAATAAATAAAAGCACTATAATTATGATTAATATTCCAATTATATAGTAGCGCCTTGCCATTGTCGTCACTCCATTTTTTATGATTTAGCTAAATTAAATATCGATGCCGAAAGTGAGTCAAGGGACGTCCCCTGACTCACTGACTCACTTGGCAGGTGACTTGACTACTTTACTGTCTACCAAATTAATATTACATCATATAAATAGTATACAATAAATTTTCTCTTTAAGGTATGATAAAGAAAAACATACAAAAAGCGACAAAATTAACCGTCCCCACTGTCGCATTAGCGGGAACGGTTGTCACAGTCACAGATTATCTTTCTAATAATATGTTTTTCCGTCTATATACACTAGATATAATACCTATCATGGCCATATTAGCAATGTTTAGCCTTGAGCCATAGCTGATGAATGGTAAAGAAAATCCTGCTAAAGGTACTAATCCAAAAATCATAAGTATATTATATGAAAATTGAACTATAAATATGGAAGTAAAACTTGCAACAATTAATCTACCATAGGAATTTTTAATACTCTTAGATGTTTTTATTAAGCGTATGAAAAATACTATTATTAGTGATATTATAATTGCTCCTACTATCCAACCTAGGGTATATACAATATATGAAAATACAAAATCTGTGTTCATTTCAGGTAATGTAAATGTTAAATCCTTATCTATATCAAATCCATTCCCAAATAATCCTGCTGATGTAAGAATTTTTTTTAATTGCACATTGATATATCCAGCGCCCTGAGCATCCACTTCTGGATTTAAAAACATCAGTATTCTTTGGGCTCTATAATCTACATTAAAAATACTATATAATCCAGTTGCTATTGTTAAAACAGCTACTCCTAAAATATACTTAATATTTATTCCTGACATTGTGGCTATAACTAATGCTACAACAAAATACATAGCCACTGAAACTAATGATGACCAAGAATTTCTATAAAGTAAAACTGCCATAGGTAATATGAATATTGCTAGATTAATAATTCCTTTTCTTTTTTTCCATTCATCATCAGAAAACATTCCTGACAATGACAATGCATACACTATTGGAGCTATATATGCTATATCAAAACCGGAGTTTATTATTACTCTTATATCAGTTAAAAGTAATATTGTTGTAGCCAAATATATATACTTAGAAAGTGGTTTAAATCTTTGATAGTTGAAAAAATATAATAAAACCATAACTACTATTCCTGCTAACACACCAAAAAGTGATCTTTGAAATAATCCTGAATTTCTTGTATAAATGATAGCCATTCCAATTGTTAAAAATATAAATACTAATGTCAATACACTCCACTCTGGTTTAGGTCTATGTACCTCATTTAGTTTCCTTCCTAAATCCAGTGGATCCCCCATTTGTTTAATTGTCATATCTATTGCTTCTTCTCTGCTAATTCCTTCTTTTTCATGTTCCTCTACTGTGTCAATCAAATGGGTTTCTATTTCTCTTCTAATTTCATTATGGGCTTCCCTAAACTTAACGCATGAACAAACTGTGTCCATATATATATTAACTTTTTGATTATCCAACAAATCCACAGAATTTCACCTCCAATATTCTCTTTACAGCCATTGTATATACTCCCCACTCCTTTTTCTTTTCTTCGATAGCTCTTTTTCCTTTAGGAGTAATACTATAATATTTTCTCTTTCTTTTGCCCTCACCACTTCCCCATTGGGATTCTAATAATCCTTCATCTTCTAATTTGTGAAGCAATGGATAAAGGGTTCCTTCTTTTAGCTCAAAAATCCCTTCAGATTTATTCTCCATTTCCTTTATTATCTCGTATCCGTACATTATTTTTTCTTCTAATAAGCTTAATACCAACATATCTGTACTTCCCTTGATTAACTCACTATTAATTTTCAAAAACTCACCTCCTATACATAGCTACTCGATACATAGGCTATCTATGTATTAAATTATCATTATATTATAATATTGTCAAGGTAACAAAGGAAAATATAAAAGTCAGTCAATAAGTTTATTGACTGACTTTTAACTGACTTCACAAAGTGCAACAGCGAACAATTCTCTGTATTAATAAATATGTCTTTTCTTAGAAATAATTATATAAACAATCCCAACTAAAGTAAGTACTCCAAATATAATCATAGTCAAATATGGATTTAGCCCACTTGTAAGATAAATTGCTGTTGGTCCATCTGCACCACCTATAATCCCTATTGAACTTGCCTTATTTGTGTCAACTTTGAATTTATAAGACAAATACATTGGCAATAAAAAATTAAATCCCGCACTAATAAGAGTTAATATACCAGTTATAATTGTAAGTACAGTAACCACTTTAATTGTTTTTTTGTTTCCCAATTTCCAGTCCCCCTTTAATATTAGTATAGCTTAAATAAAACAATATCAAAAGGGAAAACTAAAATTATATTATTTGTATTTTGTAACTAATGTTACCGATTCTTTGCTAGTTAAATGATATCATGAAATCAACAATAGTTTGAAATGGAGGTTAGAAAATGACAAAGCATAGTATTAAAAATATTGATTTTTCTAAAGTATTGGAAATGGAATCCTTAGTAGAATATCAAGAAGGTCAAGTGATAAGTAGGACTCTTTCTCAAAATAAATCATTAAGTTTAACCTTATTTGCCTTTGATAGTGGTGAAGAAATAAGCTCACATTCCTCAGGAGGAGATGCACTTGTGTATATTCTTGATGGAGAAGCAGAAATAACTATTGGAGAAGAAAATTTCAATCTATCTAAAGGTGAAACAATTGTAATGCCTGCAGGAATTCCTCATGCATTATTTGCAAAAGAAAGATTTAAAATGTTGTTAATTGTAGTATTTTAAGTGACAGGAAATATCCTGTCACTTTAATAATTTTTTGGCTGTAAGATTAATCCCAATAGCTCCTAAAGGTGCTGTAATTAAAATAGACAATACTGCAATAGCCAAAATGATATCTCCTGATTCCACTCCTAAGGACAAAGGAACTGCCCCCATTGCCGCTTGTACAGTTGCTTTAGGTATATAAGAAATAACACAAAACAGCCTTTCTTTGCAGTTGCAATGTCAATAGCCCCCGGCACTAACTTACTAACTTTTGTGCGACAAAAAGAACCGTCCCCGTTGTCTCATAGCGAGTCAGGGGACCGTCCCCTGACTCACATCTCACACTTGAATATATGTTCGAAAGGAATTATAATATAAAAGTCAATAAAATTTCATATAGAAAGGAGCATTTATGACAGGAAAAACACATGTAGCAATAGGGGTTGCAGCAGCATTGACAATATCTTACAATCAGCCAGTGGAAAGTCAGCTAGTCTTAGTAACATCAGCAGCAATTGGATCTTTAATTCCTGATTTGGATCATCCTAAAGGTAAGTTAAATCAAAAATTATTATTAATTAATAATAATTTTTACAGAGCACTATTTTACTTATCTATAAGTAGTATTTTTATGTATTTGTATTATAGAATGGGAAATAAGATTTTTATGCTTTTAAGCCTAGTTAGCTGCCTTGTAGGGATATCAAGCCATAGAAGCTTTACTCATAGTATAATAGGTTTTCTATTGGCTTCTTCCATAATCAAAATGGGTACATTGAAATTTAATTTGCCCTCAATATATACTGGATTTGTTGTCGGGTATGCTCTCCATTTGATAGCTGATTCATTTAATCCCAAAGGAATCAGATTATTTTATCCTATAAAGGCTAATATATCATTTCCTATTACAATTAAAACTAATAGTAAAGCAGAAAAAACAATATTTTTATTATTAAGTATATACTGTATTTGCTTGTTGTTTAATTATTTAAGGTAAGGAAAACAAAACTCCTACAAACATGGTATATTACCAGTTGTAGGAGTTCTTTTATTTATTTATCTAACCAAACATAGGTAAATTCTGATTCAGATGCTTTTTCGCATGCTTCTGTTCCAGGATGACCTTTTACATAAGATTTAACAATTATCTTTGCGCCTTTTTCATTGAAAAATACCATTGGAAGATCTTCTGCAAGTATTTCTTGTATTTCCTTATATTTAGGTGCTCTTTCTTCTTCTGTTGTCAATGCCAAACCTTCAGCTAAAAGTTCATCAACTCTAGGATTACTGTATTCACCTAAATTCATTCCACCATCAGTACCAATACGGCTTCCTATAGCTGATATATCAGGTCCTTGGTAGCCACCTAATATTGTCATTTCGAAATCATGACCAAACCAAACTTTTTCGTCATAAGCTGCATCATCCATTGCATTAACCTTTAAATCTATACCAAATTCTTTGAAATTTGCTTGAACTACTTCTACTACATCTTCAAAACCAGGGAAAGTATCTATTGTTGTAGAGAAGTATATTCCATTTTCATCTGCTTCATATCCTGCTTCTTCTAATAAAGCTTTTGCTTTTTCAATATCTCTCTCAGGAAGCTTAGCTTCTTGGTTCAATGCCCAATCATAAACTGGAGATATAAAATATTCTGCCTTTTGTCCTACACCCTTTAAAGCCTTAGTAAATATTTCATCTCTATCAATACCATACGCTACTGCTTGTCTTACCTTTTTATCTGCAAATTTACCTTCATTATAGTTGAAAAGTAGATAACCTTTATTAGGCCAAAGTTTCTTTTTTACAACATAATCAGGATCATCATCAAATCTATCAGCTTCACTGTTTGGAATACTTCCAGTTTCATCAATTTCTCCATTTAAAAATGATTGAAATGCAGTGTCTTCATCTGGAATTATTGAGAATATAACCTTGTCCAAATATGGCTTATCTCCCCAATAGTCATCATTTCTTTCAACAGTTACGCTTTCTCCCTTTTTATGTTCTACAAATTTAAAAGGACCAGTACCTATAGGATTTTGATTTGCTGGGTTTTCAAGCCAATCAGTTCCTTCGTATATGTGTTTTGGCATTATATATGTACCAAACCATGCAATATAGCCAAGTAAACCAGCATTAGGTGCTTTGATCTTAAATTGTACAGTGTTTTCATCAGGACATACAATTTCTTCTATATCTGAAAGAGATGATGAAGCAAATCCCTTTTCATTTAAAATTTGATCAAAAGTCCATTTAACATCTTCTGAACTAAACTTCTCACCATCATGCCATTTAACATCTTCTTGAAGATGAAATGTCAAAGTTTTTCCATCTTCTGAATACTCCCAATCCTTGGCAAGATCAGGGATTATCTTATCATCGCCATTAATCTTTACAAGCTTATTGAAAACATTTTGGATTACCTTATATGCTCCATCATCAGCTTGAGCACAAGGATTGTAAGTTTGTGGTTCACGAGAAAGACTTGTAATAAATGTTCCTCCTACTTTAGGTTCATTTGATACCTCTGAAGTATTATCAACTTCATCAACCTTATCAACTTCTTGACCTTCATTTTTGTTGCTACATCCTGTAAATAGTCCTAAACATAAGACTATAACAAGAAATAAAGACAATTTCCTTTTCATTTGATTTCCCTCCATTTGTATTATTTATTATATCTAGAGGATTCTAAATTTCCTCTATTTACTACCCTAAATAAAAGCAACTTGCATAATGCCCATCCTCTACCTCAATCATAGGAGGATATGATACTTTGCACTCTTCACATGCTTTGTAACATCTTGGAGCAAAATAACAACCTGGCCCTGTATCTATAGGCGTAGGAGGCTCTCCATTTATTTTAATCACATTGATTTTTTCAAATGGATCTATAGAAGCACAATTTGAAATTAGCACCTTTGTATATGGATGCTTGGGATTTTGTATAATATCATCTGTCATCCCCATTTCAACTATTCTTCCCAAATACATTACTGCAATCATATCTGATATATACCTAGTAGTTGCTATATCATGACTTATAAAAATCATGGATGCATCTTTCTCTTTTGTCATTTTCAAAAGCACATTTAAAATATCTGCACGAACAGACACATCTAGCATCGATACAGGTTCATCAGCAATAATTAGCTTAGGCTTTAAAAGCATAGATCTAATTATGGATATTCTTTGAAGTTGTCCCCCAGAAAGCTCATGAGGATATCTATGGAGATAATCCTTTGCTGGTTTTATTCCTGCATCTTCCATAGCCTTTATACAAATATCTACCCTTTCCTCTTTGGAATTCCCTATATTATGTATCTTCAAAGCAGTAGTTAATATTTTTTGAATATCATTTCTAGGGTCAAAAGTATCAAAAGGGTTTTGAAAAATCATTTGACAATTTCTCCTGAATCTCAAAGGCTCTTTTTTCACTATATGATTAATTGTTTCACCTTCAAATTCAATGGTACCATTTGTTGGTTTCTCAAGTGCCACTAGTAATCTTCCAAGAGTAGATTTACCACATCCTGACTCACCTATTATGCCTAAAATTTTTCCTTTTTCTAGAGTAAAACTTACTCCATCAACAGCTTTTATAGTTTGTTTTTTCTTTTTTTCAACATACCATTTAGTTAAATTGTCTACTCTTATAAGATTAGCCACAATCTACACCTCCAACCAAATGACATGCTACATTCCAGTTGTTGTCAAACTCCATCATCTTAGGTTCCTGATTAAAACATATTTCAGTGGCTTTTTTGCATCTATCAGCAAATATACAACCCCTATGTGAAATACTAAGATCAGGAAGTGTCCCCGGAATTCCCCTTAAGTTCTTTCTTGCTCCTTTAAGAGATGGATAAGAATTTAAAAGTCCTTCAGTATAAGGATGTTTAGGTTTTGTAAGAACATCTCTAACATATCCAGATTCCAGAAGACAACCTGCATACATTACAGCAACTTTTTTACAAGTTGAGGATACTACCGACACATCGTGTGTAATCATTATCCTTGTTAAATGTAATTTTTCTTCAAGCTTCATTATTTCATCAAGTATTTGTCCTTGAGTAACAACATCAAGAGCTGTTGTAGCTTCATCTAATATAAGTAATCTAGGAAAATAAATTAAACTTAGTGCTATGCTAACTCTTTGCATCATTCCACCAGACAACTCATGTGGATATAAATCAAATACTCTCTCTGAAAGATTTACTAGTTCAAATAATTCTAATATTCTTTCCTTTACCTCTCTATCACTTGCTTTTGGCTTATGTACCCTGTATATATCACTCATTTGAAATCCTATTTTATGTACTGGACTTAAAGAATTCATAGATTTTTGAAAGACAACAGCAATATCTTTCCATCTTATTTTTCTCAACTCATCTTCACTAATTTTTAATAAATCAACTCCATCAAATATAATCTCACCTGTAACTTCAGTAATCTTTTCTGGAAGGAGTTGGAGAATTGCCATAGCAAGAGTTGATTTTCCTGAACCAGATTCCCCTACTATTCCAATAGAATCCTGAACCCCTATATCTAGTGAAACATCTTTTACCGCTTTAATATTCTTTCCTTCAACTCTATATTCAACATTCAGGTTTTTTATCTCAAGTAATGACATTTTATCTTCTCCCTATTTTATTTTGTTTAATTTAGGGCTTAGTATATGATTCATTCCCTCTCCAATAAGATAAAAGGAGATTACTGTAAATACAATTGCAAGTCCTGAAAATGTACATATCCACCAACCACGAAGAAGATATCCTTTTCCATGTGCAATTATCTGTCCCCAACTTACAACATTTGGATCCCCCAATCCTATAAAGGATAGACCTGCTTCAGACAATATAGCTGAGGAAACAGACATAGTAGAATCTGCTATAATGGGAAAAATACCATTAGGGATGATATGTTTAAATAATATCCCCATTTCACTTTCCCCAATTGTCTTTGCACTTTTTATAAATGTCCTCTCCCTTAAAGAAATCGCCTGAGCACGCATAAGCCTTGCTGTACCTGTCCAACTAGTTATTCCTATAACAATAATTATATTTGTTAAACTACTACCATAAATTGCAACAACTATTAGTATTAAAAAGAAGGTTGGCAACATCAAAAACATATTTATTATCTCTGAAATTACTTTATCTACTTTTCCTCCCATATAACCTGCAACTCCACCTATTAGTGTTCCTATAACAGAGGATATAGCTGCTGCTATTATTCCTATTTTGAGGGATGTCCTAGAACCATAAACAACCATACTAAATACGTCTCTCCCAAGACCATCCGTTCCAAATATATATTTAGATGAAGGCTTTGCAATCATCTCGTCATTTAAAACATATGGATCATGAGTAGCAATTAATGGTGCAAAAATTGCTATTCCAATCAATATCATAAGAAGAATTATTCCAACTTTAAGTTCCTTAATAGAATTAATTGCTTTAAGTATCTTTTGGGAACTCTCTATCATATATAAACAACTCCTTATTCAAGTCTAATCCTTGGATCCACTAATGCATACACAATATCAGTAATTATCATAACTATACAAATAGATATGGATATTGTTAAATATATTCCTGTTAACAATGGATAGTCTCTTTTCATTATGGCATCCATTATAAGTCTTCCCATACCAGGCCATGCAAAAACTATTTCAATAAGTGCCACTCCACTAATTGTAAATGCTAAAGACAAACTAAACATTGTGATAGTTGGAATTATGGCATTTCTTAACACATATTTGTTAAATATTTGACTTTCCTTCATACCAGTAGCCCTCAAAGTCATAATAAAATCTTCTGACATAGTCTGCAAAACAGAAGATCTTGAAATTCTAAAATATAATGGAATCTGAATTATAGTGAGGGTAGACACAGGTAAGATCATATGCTTTATAACATCCAAAACGTGTGCAAATCCCTGATTTTCCATCCTCAAATCATACATTCCAGCTGTTGGCAAAATCTTAAGAGTAGAAGAAAATATGAGGATAAAAATCAATCCTAACCAAAACCCAGGAGTAGCATCTATAAAATAAGAAATCCCACACATGACTCTATCAAATATTGTACCTACCTTTCTTGCAGCATAAACTCCAAGAAAAGTTCCAACTACAACTGCCAATATAGAGGATGTGAGAGTAAGCAAAATTGTAGGAAATACCTTTTCCTTAATTAACTTTGTTACAGGCTCATTGCTCATATATGAATGGCCAAGGTCCCCTTTCAATATGTTTTTTACATAATTAACAAATTGAACTGGAATCGGCTTGTCCAACCCATACTTAATTGTTAGATGTTCTATAAGCTCTGGATTGGGATTATCTGTTCCTGCAAGAACCTTCATAGGATTACCAGGAGCATATCTAATAATAAAAAAAGTTATGCAAAAGGAAAATATTATAGTCAAAATCCCAGTAGCAATACGTTTTCCTATGTAACCTTTCACTCCAATACCTCCTTGTGCCTTATCACATAATAATTATCCTAGACTAGCAATAATCTTTTAATTCTTTATTTATCAAGCCTTAAATAGTATAACATTCAGTTTATAATATGTTAAATTGAGTTTATCTATGCTTTTTAGTAAATAATAGATATAATCTATTGTTTATTAAACTGAGTCAGGGGGCTGTTCACCGTCCCCGCCGTCTCAAGTTAATCACCTGTATTGACAGGTGTATATACAGCTGTTATAATAATTTCAAACACAAATTTCTTAAAGGGGGACTTACAATGTCTGACAATTTCAAAAGTATTTCTACAAAAAATGCTCCATCACCTGCAGGGCCTTATTCTCAAGGTATTATAACTGATAATTATGTTTTTACAGCTGGACAACGTCCACAAGATCCTGTTACTGGAGAAATAAAAAAAGATATAAAAGATCAAACTCGCCAAGTAATCAAAAATATTGAATCAATTTTAAAAGAAGCTGGTTGCTCATTAAAGGATGTTGTTAGAACAACTGTATACTTATCTGATATTAAATATTTTGATGAAATGAACTCTGTATATAGAGAGATGTTTAGCGAACCATTTCCAACTAGAACTACTATAGGTGTTCAATTAAGAGGTATTGATGTAGAAATAGAGGCAATTGCATTAAAAAAATAATTTTTAATAAATCATAGGAAGTGTTAATGATGATAAACTGCAAAGAAGAAATTCTTAAAATGAAAGAGGAGAAAAACGCAACTATATTAGCTCATTATTATGTGAGAGATGAAATACAAGAATTAGCTGACTATGTAGGTGATTCTTATTATTTAAGTAAAATAGGACTTAAACTTGATGCGGAAATAATTGTATTTTGTGGTGTAAGTTTTATGGCTGAATGTGCTAAAATACTTTCTCCTCATAAGAAAGTATTACTACCAAATCTAGAAGCAAAATGTCATATGGTTGAATTAGCTTCAAAAGAAGATTTGCTAAATTTGAAAGAAAAACACAAAACCGCCAAAGTTGTAAGCTATGTAAATTCATCTACAGATATAAAAGCAATATCTGATGCCTGTTGTACATCTTCTAATGCCTACAATATTGTTAAAAACATTGATGCAGATGAAATAATATTTGTGCCTGACAAAAATTTGGGAAGTCATATTCAAAAAATGTTGCCTGAAAAAAATATAATATTATGGGATGGCTATTGCTGTGTACATGATGATATCAGTTCAGAATCAGTTTTAAATTATAAGGAAAAACTTGATACAGAAATAAAAATATTAGTCCATCCTGAATGCAATTTAGAAGTTAGAAAATTAGCTGATTTTGTCGGAAGCACAGGTCAAATGATTGACTATGTAGGAAAATGTGATTCTAATGATTTCTTGGTTTTAACTGAAAGTGGAATATTGTATGAGTTAAAAAATAGGTATCCAGATAAAGTATTTCACAACTTAGATACCATCTGTAATCCTATGAAATGTATAACTCTAGAGGATTTATATAATTCTTTATTATTTGAAAAAAACGAAATATTTCTTGAGGAATCCTTAAGAATTAAAGCAAATAATGCACTTTTAAAAATGCTAGAATTAGGTAAATAATAGATTAGAAAGGATATATTATGAATTGGATAATCGTTGATGATATTATCAAAAAAGCACTAGAAGAAGATTGCACTTTTAAAGATATTACCACTTCTTCTATTGTAAAATATAATAGTAATTGTCAAGTTGAGTTGATTGATAAAGAAAATGGTATAATAGCAGGATTAGAAGTATTTGAAAGAGTTTTTAATATACTTGGTGGAGTTAATATTAGTTTTAATAAAAAAGATGGAGATTATGTAAATGTAGGTGAAGTTATTGGGACTATCAAAGGTAATGCTCATAATATTTTAGTTGGAGAAAGAGTTGCTCTAAATTTCTTGCAGAGAATGAGTGGAATTGCTACAACTACATACAAGGCTGTTAATTTAATCGTAGGAACGAAAGCAAAAATATTAGATACTAGGAAAACAACTCCTAATTTAAGAATCCTTGAAAAATACGCTGTTACTGTTGGCGGAGGATACAATCACAGATTTAATCTATCTGATGGTGTCCTAATAAAAGATAATCACATAGATGCCGCTGGTGGAATAACTGAAGCTATTAAAAGGGTAAAAAACAATATTCCCTTTGGTAGAAAAATTGAAGTTGAAGCTGAAAATTTAGAACAAGTAAAAGAAGCATTAGAAGCTGGTGCTGATATTATTATGTTAGATAATATGAATATTGATATGATGGAAAAAGCAGTTAAGTTAGTGGATAAGAGATGTGCAACTGAGGCCTCTGGTAATATTAGCTTAGACAATATAAACTCCATAGCAAATACTGGAGTCGATTTTATTTCATTGGGTATGCTTACACATACAATTAAGTCTCTAGATATCAGTATGAAAAACTTAATTTGGATATAAATATTTAAGGTGACAGGATTTCCCTGTCACCTTATTATATCTATTATTACTGAGTCTGTTGCGGCTAATCCATCTCTACATAATATACCTAAGTTTCTTATGGTATCTTCTATTGTTTCGCCAATAATTCCTGTATTTGAACGAACAATAACATTTTCTATTGCCAAATAAGCTGCTATAACGGCTTCTCCAGCTGAAGTAGAAAGCTTCAATGAACAAGTTTCTTTTGCCCCATCACATATCATTCCAGTTAAATTTGACAACATATTTTGACATGCTCCTTGGATTTGTTCATCATTTCCACCTAATAGCCAAGTTATTCCTGCACTTGCCCCTATTCCAGCTGCTATAGCACAACCACACATAGATGACAATTTTCCTGTATATATCTTTACATATTTATTAATTACATGAGCAAAGAACACAGCTCTCATTAGTCTTTCTTTTTCAATGCCTTTTTCTTCTGCCACTACTGTAATAGGCAATACTACTCCCAATCCTTGATTTCCACTGCCACCACTAGTCATTATTGGACAATCTCCGCCACCCATTCTAATATCTGCGGAAGCTGCTGTTAATACCCTAGCTCGTGTTGGAGCATCATTGCATAGTATTCCCTTATCTTGTAATCTCTTTAATGTAGCACCTGCTTTTAGACCTTTGTCCCAATTTAAACCTGTTTCTGCAGCATTCTTGTTCATCTTTATTCCATCTTCTATAAAATCCAACTCTTCTATAGGTATAGTTTCACATATCTCTCTAATCTCAACAAAACTCAATTTCTTTAAAAAATCTGATGATACTTTATCTTTACTTTCTGTTTTGTTTTCAAATACAGTTTCTCCATTAACTTTCACTGTTTCAATATGAGTATGGCAATTTTTAAGTACCGCTTCTATCTCATCATCACTCTTTACTGTTATTCTTACAAATACATCTGGTACATCCTCAACATAATTTACCTTTACCTTTTCTTCTTTTAACATTTCATGAGCTGCATCTACTATTTTTTTATCTATTTTCCTTAAAACCATAAGCCCATCTTCTTTGTCTCCACCTAGTACACCCAATGCAGCTGCTAAATCTAGTCCCCATTCATCAGTATTTGGAATCATAACTGATTTTCCATTTTTGTATATATTTTTGCTAACTTCTATATTTATATACTCTATATTTCCTCTTATATACTCTCTTGTTGCTGCTCCTGCATAAGCTACAGCCACTGGTTCAGTACATCCTAAAGCAGGAACAGCATCTTGCTTTACCATGTTTATTAAATCCTTCATCATATTAGTTTCCACATGCAACACCTTCCTAATTAAAACTTTTACTTATATAGTGTTGCAATAATTATGCCAATTTTGTATTGCCCTATAGGCATGCATTTAACTAACTTTTATTTTTTTGCAAAAAAATAATTCGCATTTATGCGAATTATTTGTGGGAATTAAAACTTCCCTATAATCGGCTATTTTATCATTACTAATGATTTTTCTCATATTTGCAAATTATTTCTCATTATTGCAAATTATATTTATTCAACTTTCTATACAGTGTAGATAGATTAATTCCCAATATAGAAGAAATTTTTTCCTTATCCTCAGTGGTATTTCCATAAGTCCTTAAATAAGATTCCAGTACCCTTTTTTCATAATTATCCATAATATCCTTTAAACTTTCATTATTATTTATTTTATCTCCGCTATCTATAAATTGCTTTTTTAAATTATAAGGTAAATTTTCAAATTTAATTTCCTTCCCTTTCACCACATTAACCAAATATTCTACTACATTTTCCAATTCTCTTACGTTTCCCGGCCAGCTATATCTGTTGAAAGCTTCTTCTACTTCTTTGGAGAAATATTTCAAATCCCTTCCCAATCTTATACAATATTTTTCAATTAGATATTGACTCAACAAATCTATATCTTCTATTCTCTCTCTTAAAGGAGGTATGCGAATAGGTATTACATTCAATCTATAATATAAATCTTCCCTAAATCCTCCCTCTGATATCATCTTTTCTAAATCCCTATTGGTAGCAGCTATAAGCCTAAAATCTATAGGTATAAGCTCTTTGCCACCTACTCTCATAAATGCTTCATCTTGGAGTACTCTCAATATTTTGGGTTGCAAATGTATAGGCAAATCTCCTATTTCATCTAAAAATAAAGTTCCCCCATTAGCTAATTCAAATTTTCCCATTTGTCCTTCTGCTTTTGCCCCTGTAAAAGCTCCACCTTCATATCCAAATAATTCGCTTTCTAATAGATTGTCTGGTATTGAAGCACAATTTATAGCTACAAAAGGGCAATTCTTTCTATTGCTTGAATTGTGTATTGCTCTAGCAAATAATTCTTTTCCCGTTCCACTTTCTCCTCTCAATAGCACACTAGACTTACTCATTGCAACCTTTTCAGATACTTCTTTCACTTCCATTATTTTAGGACTATCTCCAATTATGTGCTCAAAGGTAATATTGTTTTGTCCTTCAATAAGCTTATATGCATTTCTTATCATATTTGAAGTCTTATGAATTTCAATTATATTGCTTACATTTTTCTCTTGTATCATTACTGGAATTGTCTTTATGATGAAGCTTTTTCTCTTATTATCAACAGTTAATTTTACTTCAACAGATACTTGTTTACTTAAGTCAGTACTCAAATCTGGAATTATTGCAAATATTGATTCATTAACCAAAGAATTGCCATCGATTTTTAAATAATCTTCCGCTTTGGAATTAACAAATTTTATTTTGCCTTGATTATCAGTACAGATAATTCCATTTCCTAATCCATTTATTATCATCTTAGTCTCTTCCGTTTGTATGGTAAGTTCGGTTATGGTCTTTGTGTATTTTAGATTGCCAGCTAATAGATCTCCCAATTTATTTAAAAATATTATAAGTGAATCATAATCCTTTTGGAGTGTCATTTTTTGTTCCATATTGAAAGCTATAAGCCCTATTACACCAAGTAGTTCTCCATTGCTTATTATAGGATAACCAATGGTTGCCATTTCTGCACAGCTACCTCTCAAACTACATCCAATACATTTTTGGCTAATATTTGGATTGTCTATAAACTCTGGTTTCTTCTTTTTGGCAATAGATTCAAAGGAACAATTTTTAGGTATTTTTTGGCCTATTAAATTTATATACTCTCCTGTAGCCGCTACTCTATTTAGCCCAGCATCTACAATGGTCACATCAACATTTAAAACTGCAGAAATGGCCTCTGCTACTTCTTGTGCTGAACTTTGAATACTAAATAAATCCATAATATCTCCCCTTAATAAAACCATTTTGTTGGCAACAAAAATGTCCAAGGCGCTGTAACAATTGCAAGTGTAAGTGCTATTTTGAATCTCAAAGCCTGATCTTCAATTACATCTTTAAAAGAGTGTTTGTAATTAAATAAAAATATTAATATAGCTGATACCACTACTGCTCCTAATATTATTATAACTGCTAGAGGCTCACTAAAAGGATCATAACTAATTGCTGATGTCAATTCATAAGACAAACCTAAACTATCTCCTAATATTCCTAGCACAAATAATATTCCACCACCTATAATATCTGCTAAAAACCCAAATCCCCAAACTTTTATTATACTTCTCTTGTAATAGGATTTTAGATCAAATCCTAAATTTACTAATTTAAACACAGAAAAACAAACTATTATTACCAATGAATCAATAATAAAATTACCTGCAAGCGTTATAAATACTACTGGTGGAAAAAATAATAAAAACCATATTGGAAATATTAAATTATATAATGTTGTAGTCTTTTTCATGTTTTCATCTCCTTTAGATTACGACTAGCTCAAGTATATTATAATTCTATTGGATATGTTCCGTAAAGTTTGCCTGCTTCCATAAACATTTCTATATTCTCTATTGGAGTATGCATTGGAATTTGGCAGCCTGTACTCAAAATATAGCCTTTTTTAGAATCATGACCTTTTTTAATACATTCTTTTACTGATTTAAAAATATCTTCTTTAGTTCCTAAATGCACTACATCAACTGGAGGAACATTTCCTGTTATCACTACCCTATCTCCCATTATTTCCTTGGCCTCTTCCAAATCCTCCACATTGTCTATACTGAAATTAGAAATTCCTGTATTGACAACGTCCTCCCAAATCTCCTTACTCTTTCCACAAATATGTATGCTAGGAGCACTGCCTGTTTTCTCTTTTATCTTGTCCACATTCTTCTGAAGTGCAGGTAGAGAAAACTCTCTAAACTGTTTTGGGCTTATAAGGCTAGTAGAGGACACCGGATCAGCAAAACCAATAGATACACCTAATTTAGCTACTTCCTCTATATATCTATTATTAGCTTCTGCTACTATATCCATTAGAGTATGAATTTTTTTAGGATATTTAATCATCCATCTCATTAGATTCTCCGTTCCCACTACAGAAGCTGCTACACTAAAAGGACCAGACATAGAAGCCCCAACATCAACTTCATCCATAAGTGCATCTCTAGTTAATCTTATGGCTTCAATTAAAATTGGCAAAATCCCATCCTTTTTTGGATCAGGAAGTTTAAGGGATTCTATTTCATCTACAGATTTTACAGCAGGCTCTATCAAATAGGAGATGCTGTAATCAGGATACCCTACCTTCGCACCCATAGCCTCAGCAACCCCTCTAAGACTAGTAGATATTCCCACACTATCATGGCGAAGTCTCCTAAACAAAGCTATTTCTAATTCTGCCATAAGCTCTGCGGAATGATAATAATCACTGGCCTTAGCCCCAATAAAAGGTACCATAGTAACCCCCATATCAGGGATACAAATTACTCGATCAATTTCTTCACCTCTAGAAAAAGCCTCCATTCTCTCTTTTGGTGTCATCTCTTCCCTAATCAATTAACACACTCCTTTTGCCATATCAATATTTAATTCATATTTCAATTATACTATATAAGATGAAACTTTTTAATAAAAGCAAAAATAATATTGATTTTTAAGGACGAGGAACCTGTCCCCTTGTCCTTACCAGTATTTTGCTATTTCACTTATATTATTTGGTCCCATATCTGAATTAAGCATAGGAATTAAATTTATCTTCTTATTCTTAAAAGTATCAAATATCTCTTGCAAATATTTGCCTTCTAATTGTTTTTTGTTCTTCCAAAAATCACCTTCAATACTATCTGGAAGTATTCTATTTACAACAATATATCCTACATTTATCTTATATTCTTCTAACAATTTAATAGCTTTTTTCGTTTCTTCAATAGGAAGTTTTTCTGCATTTAAAACAAATGCAAAACTCACCTTCTCCTTGTCCATTATTATATCTTTAACTTTATTAATTTTATCTAATCTGCCACTAAGTATCTTTATAACTGGATCATTCATTATTTCTTCTTTATTCTTTTTGCCAGCATTATTAGCCATCTGCATAAGACCTAGTGCTTTAACTCTTTTTTCAATAAGGGTATCTAACCAAGCTCCTAGTAAATGAGGAAGAGATAATAATCTAACAGTATGTCCTGTAGGTGCAGTATCAAAAACTATTTTTTCAAAGGCATCATATTTTTCAATTATTATTTCAACCATTTTATCAAATAATGCTGCTTCTTCTGTTCCCGGCGATATTGCCGCTGCATCAATCTGTTTATTTATTTCTTTTATAATAATAGGACTCAATACATTTTTTAAATCACCTTTTACCTTATTCATATATTTTTTGCTTTCCATTTCAGAATTAATTTCTAATGCATATAGGTTTTCTTCAAGCTTTATAATTTCTTCTCCTATACTTTTCCCAAATATATCAGCAATCGAATGAGCTGGGTCTGTAGAAACAATCAGTGTTTTTTCCCCTGCCCTTGCACAATTTAATGCATAAGATGCTGAACAAGTTGTTTTGCCTACGCCACCTTTACCTCCAAATAAAACAATTTTATTCAAAATTAATTCCTCCTTATCCTACGCATCTAAATCAAAATCTCCCCATCTTTCACCCCATATTGATTTCCTATCCATCATCCTTCTCTGCCAATCCTCTAAATCTTCTGCAATATAAGGCAATATTTCCAATGTATAATATGTTGTAGGTATTGGTAAACCCAACATATCTGCAAAACATAAAAGTATAAAATTATCCATTTCATTGTGAGCTTCCTTTTCTAATATAGATCTTGATTTTCTATTGAAATCTAAAGCCCCTTGAAAAAATAATTTGAAGTTCTCTAATATTTCTTTAAATTTTTCCTTGTCCATATTTTCACTTCCCTTAAACTATGGTATTTTTTATATTTAATAAAGCTAACGTTTGAAATACGTTAGCTTTATTAAATAATATATCCTTATGCTTTCATATCTTTACTTATTTTGTTTGGTTCTTCCTTCAAAGCTCTTATACCTTCTTTTATTAGCACTAATGCTAATACAAACAATACTACAGCTATAGCTACCAAAGGCCAAGTTTTAGCAAGATTTGCTATACTGTCCTTAATTAATAATACAAGAGCAGATAAAGTCACCGCGAACATAAATATTGTTGGAATAGATGCCATTTTGTATTCTTTTCCGTGTTTCTTCAAGTATACAGCTGTTGATAATAATGCTAAGGCGGATAATAACTGATTAGCTGAACCAAATATTGGCCATATTGTCTTCCAACCTTTGAAAGTTAAAAATCCACCAAGTACAACTGTAATAATAGTTGCAACATACTTATTTGTAAGTGGATTTGAAGATGTTTCTCCCTCTTTTGTGTTGTCAAACATTTCTTGGAATATAAATCTTCCAATCCTTGTGGCAGTATCAAGAGAAGTCAAAGCAAAAGCTGATATTGCAAGTGCTGTAAAACTCTTTCCAACTTCAAAAGGTATTCCAAAAGTACTCATGAAATCTCCAATACCACTTGCAAATACATTTGTAGCACTACCCTTTAATAATTCTGTTAATTGGTCTTTCCCGATATATGCTGCAGTAATTATAGCAAGTACTGCAAGTACGCCTTCTATAAGCATAGAACCATAGCCTATTAATTTGATATCTTTTTCATTATCAATTTGCTTTGATGATGTTCCAGAACCAACTAATGAGTGGAATCCTGAAATAGCACCACAAGCAACTGTTACAAATAACATTGGGAACAATAAATTACCATTGCCTAAATTAAATGAAGTCACAGGATCTAATTTTATTGTTGGATGCATAATAATTACACCTATTATTCCACCAAGAAGCATAGCATATAGTAAAAATGAATTCAAATAATCTCTAGGTTGTAACAAAATCCAAACTGGAGCTATAGATGCAACCACTATATAAGCCAACAATATAACTACCCAAGTATTGTAAGATAATTGTATAGGGAATACCATCCCTAACCATATACATACAAATAATAAAATAACTCCTATAATACTACTTATTCCAAGTCCTACACCTTTTCTATATACTAAAAAACCAAAAGCTACAGCCAATACCATAAATAACATAGATGAAGTAGCCGCAGAAGGAACTGTAGTAAATGTATTAGCACATATTGAAGTAAATGCTGCTATTACAAGTAATAGAGTTAACCACGCAAACCATGAAAATAATTTTCTGCCGGTTTCTCCCATGTTTGCATGTATAACTTCTCCTATGGACTTTCCATCATGTCTAACGGATGTAAATAATGCACCCATATCATGAACTCCACCAAAAAATATACTACCTATTATTATCCAAAGCATTACAGGGACCCAACCAAATACCGCCGCTGCTATAGGTCCAACTATAGGTCCTGCTCCTGCAATAGATGAAAAATGATGCCCAAGTAATATTGGAGCCTTTGTTGGAACATAGTCGACACCATCTTCCCTAGTATGAGCAGGTGTTTTTCTATTTACGTCTATGCCCCACTTTTTACATAGCCATGAACCATACGTAGCATATGCAATTATAAAACAAATAACAGAAACTAAAATAAGAACAAGCGAATTCATAAAACACCCTCCTTTAATTTTAAGAGCTAGACATTTTCATTGAACAAAAACTTCTTTTCTTCCCCCCTTCCAAACTTATTTGTGCATATATCTTCAGTTAATGGATTAACGATAAATATTCTAGCATCAACCCATCCCCTAAGACCAAATTTAAAATTCTTATGGAATTTAAACTTTTGAACCGCTTTTATTGTATCCTCATCTAGTTTGTCAGTAGTAGAAAATAAAAAAGTAATTATTGTAGACATATGCTCCTCATTAATATCTATTAACTCATTTACATTTTCATTCAAAAAATCATAATAACTTTTGATATTGTCTGTATTAAAACTTTTATCTATCATATTATAAAATATATATTCATTTGTTTGAAATGCGTATATTTCAGCTTCTCTGAAAAGCATATACTTTGAACTTCTTTGATAAAATTTCCCAACTATATCAAATTTAAAATCTTTTATTTTTTTATCATATTCTAAATCAAAATATCTCTTTAAGCTTTTTTCTAACTTGTCCCTATATTCTGAATTTTTCATATGCATCAACCCTTTTTTTGAAATTTCTACTTTATAAACATAGTATACCTTTTTATGTATAATTTCAAGTGAAAATAGTATTGATTTTTTATGCACATACTATTATAATTAGCTGGTAAATTTTATTGGAGGTATGTAAATGGAAGTAAAAATTATATTTGAAGATAAAGACATATTAGTAGTAGAAAAACCACCTAAAGTTCCTTGCCAAAGTGATCAGACTTCTGATGAAGATATGATGACTATATTGGATAGACCTTATCTTGGACTTGTACATAGATTAGATAGACCTGTTGGTGGAGTAATGGTTTATGCAAAAAATAAAAAAGCCAACTCCAATCTTTCAACACAAGTTTCTCAAAGAAAGCTTCACAAAGAATATCTTGTAGTAGTATGTGGTAAGCCTGAATTCAGTGAAGGAGAACTAAGAAATTATTTGAAAAAATTGCGAACTATAAATATGAGTAAGGTAGTCAATAAAGATACTATTGGTGCCAAAGAGGCAATATTAGAGTATAAGGTATTGGAAACAAAAGAAACAGAAGAATATGGTATGCTAAGCCTACTTAAAGTAATTTTAAAAACAGGACGTCATCATCAAATAAGAGTTCAACTTTCCAATGCAGGATTTCCTATCTGGGGAGATAACAAATACAACAAAACTTTTGTTAAGAAAAGAGGTTGGACACAAATTGCATTGTGGTCTCATATGATAAGCTTTGAACATCCAACTAATAAAACAAACTCCACTTTTACATCTCTACCTTATGATGAATATCCTTGGAACATATTTTAGGACAAGGGGACAGGTTCACTGTCCCAATTTCCGGGACGAGGGACCTGTCCGAGACCACTGAAAAAGTAGCCTTAAAAATTTCCCTCGTCCCTTAAATTATTATTAAACCACAATTTTTTTATAAAATATTGAATTAAACCTTAAAACACATAAAAATGAAGATAATTTAGAGGATAGTATGCTTGCTATCCTCTTTAAATTAACTGCTATTGCAGTTAATTTTGCTTGCGTGGACATGCTTCTTAAACCGTACCCTCGAGCACGGTTTAATCCATGATGATTTTTCATTTCACCATTTTTCCCTTCATGGCAAGCTCTTTTTTTGTATTTTTCTTTGAATCCATCTGTTTTTTGTTCTTGGCTGTATCCATAAAATTCAGGAGTGTTTATACCTACTTCAAGAATCCTACCAACTCTTTTTCCAGTTTTGCACTCTTCTCTTTTACTACAATTCCTGCACTTTTCCTTTTCAAAGTAATATTTATATGTCTCTTTTCCGCTTTTGTCTTTTCTATGTTTTTTTCTTATTGTTATGTTTCCTTGGCTACAAAACCATTCATCTGAATCTTTGTTGTAACTAAATATTTCTTCATCTATTTTATATGACATTTCACTTATTGGGATATATGCCTTTGCTTCTATTTCCTTTATTTTATCTAATATGGGCTTTCTAAAATATGCTTTATCTCCAAAGACTTCTTCTACTTTTAAACCTGTTTGATTAGTCAATTCTATTAACTTATCAAAATTTGTTCCATCTACATATTCTCCACTTTTTACTGTTACCGCTGTTATTATCCTCTCATCAGTTGTCATCATAAATTCTGTTTTATATCCAAAAAAACGTTCTGTTTTACTTTTATGTCCGACTCTTGCTTCTTGGTCAACAATTGATCGAACTCCTCTTTGTTCTATGAATTTTGGATCTTTTAATATTTCTTTTGCATTTTCCAAAACTTTTATTGTTTTAGGATTTTCCTCTTGATTAACAATGTTTTCAACTTTTTCAATTTCTTTTTCAAGATAATCCTTCATAGTTTTCTTTGCTTCTTTATGATTTTCAATTTGTTTTTAATCTGGAATATCTTTATCTATATTTTTAGGTAGTTCTCCTGATTCTTCTTCATAAGTTTTAAATATTTTCTTTGCTAAGTGTTTTATTACTCTTTCAGGAGTAGCTTTGAAAGTATTAGCTTCTGTATGGGTTGCATCTATGCTAATACCAGTATCTTTAATTATTCCTTTTTCTATGCACTGTCTTACAATTTCAGTTATTATTTGATCTAATGTTATATCATTTAATCTATGTACTCTAAATTTAGATAGTAAACTTGAATCTGGCAAATCGTCATCTGGATTTATTCCTAAAAACCACATAAATGCTAAGTTTAATGAACATTCTTCAATTAGCTTTTCATCCGACAAATTGTACAAGTACTGTAATATCAAAAGTCTAATCATAAGTTCAGGGTCCTTAGCTGGCCTTCCATAGTATTTGTTGTATGATACTTCAAGTAGTTTCGTTACAAAACTTAAGTCTATAGCTTTATTTATTAATTTTAATGTATGATTTTCTGGTATTTTATTATATAATATTGAGTAGATGCTTAATTGATTATTTTTGCCTTTAAGCATTGCAAATCCTCCTTTTGGTTATGTTTTCTTATCAATTACATTATACCAAATTAAGGAGGATTTTGCTTTTCTATTTTATATTTAATTCATCTTACATATTATTACATCGTTTTTCAGTGGTCTCGGACCTGTCCCCTTGTCCCTATTTAGCTTTTACATATTCAATGGCTTCTTTGCCAGTTATGTGATCTATGTCAATTGCAATAACATAAGATTGGATACATCCAAATACTTTATTATGTTTATCTTCTTCAGGTTGATCTTTCGAATACTTTTCTACGAAAGCCTTAAAAGCTTCTAACCTTTCATCCCCTTCTACAATTCTTGCCTTACCAAAAGCAATAACACTTCGGAAATATGTAGTATATTCTTCACTTACTATCGTATCTTCATCTACTACTGAAAAAGATACCTTTGGATTATTCATGATAGCATCGATTTTATGCCCAGTTTTTGCTGAATGAAAATAGATTTTGTCATTGAGATAAACATAGCTAACTGGAACTGCATAAGGATAATCTTCATCTCCTATGCACGCTAAAACACCATTTGTACATCTATCCATAACAGCTACAGTGTCTTCCATTGATAATAATTGCTTACCTCTTCTCATTTCTCTAAACATTATTTTTCCCCCCATTTCATCTCAATAATATAAGCTTCCTAAATATATTTTATCATAAAGTATAGCAAAAAGTTAATTACTTAAAAGAGACATGGGGACAGGTTCATCGTCCCTACTTCCCACTCGATTCCAATTATGGTATAATTCGTTTAGGGGGGATTTTTATGCCAAGATGTGCACGAGAAAAGAGTGGAAGTGGCATATACCATATTATTATGAGAGGCATCAATAAGCAGAATATATTTGAAGATAATGAAGATAAAATGAGGTTTTTAGACACTTTAGACCGTTATAAAACAGTATGTAATTATCAGATATATGCTTATTGTCTTATGAATAATCATATACATCTGCTGTTGAAAGAAGATACAGAATCTATTTCATATGCTATAAAAAGAATCAGCGGCAGTTATGTACATTGGTACAATAATAAATACGAAAGATGCGGCCATCTTTTTCAAGAACGGTTTAAAAGTGAGCCTGTAGATACTGAAGATTATTTTTTAATTGCCCTTAGGTATATCCATCAAAACCCAGTAAAAGCTAAAATATCAAAAGATTTGACAGATTATTATTGGAGTAGCTATGGTGAATATGTAGGTAGGCCTAAAATAGTAGATGTTGATTTTCCACTTGAGCTATTCTCTACAGATAGGAAAAATGCCATTGATTTATTCATAAAATACATGAAGGAAAATAATAATGATGAATGTTTAGATTATATAGAATTAATAAGACTTACAGATAGTGAAGTTAAAAATCGCTTTTTAGAATTAGGAATTTCTAATATGAGTGAATTGCAACAACTTGAAAAAAGCAAAAGAAATGAAATATTAGTCAAAATAAAATCTGTAGAAGGGGTTAGTATAAGACAATTATCTAGAATAACAGGGATTTCTAAAAGTGTTATAGGGAAAATATAGGGACAGTGAACCTGTCCCCATGTCCTTATATTTCTCTTCTTCCTTCTAATGCTTTGGAAAGTGTTACTTCGTCGTAGTATTCTAAATCTCCACCTACAGGGATACCATGAGCTATTCTTGTGGTTTTGATGCCCATTGGTTTTAGAAGCTTTGATATATACATTGCTGTTGCTTCTCCTTCTACTGTAGGATTTGTAGCAAGGATTACTTCTTCTACTTCTCCAGTTTGAATCCTCTTCAATAGTTCCTTAATGGTAATATCATCAGGCCCTATATCGTCCATTGGGGATATTGCCCCTTGAAGAACATGATATAGTCCATTGTATTCCCTTGTTTTTTCCATAGCCACTACATCTTTTGGACCTTGCACTACGCATATTGTAGAAGGATCCCTTTTCTTATCTCTGCAGAGATAGCAAGGGTCTTCATCAGTTAAATTAGAACAAATACTACAGTATTTAATTTTTTCTTTTGCGCTTACAATTGAATGAGCCAATTTTTGTGCTTCCAATGGTTCCATTTCAAGTATGTGAAAGGCCAATCTTTGAGCAGTTTTCCTTCCCACACCTGGTAATTTTGAAAGCTCTTCTATTAAATTGGCTATAGGTAGTGCATAGTATTCCATTTCAAAATCCTCCTAGAATAGTCCTGGGATGTTCATTCCACCAGTTATTTTTCCCATTTCATTTGAAACATACTCTTCAGCATTTCTAAGTGCTTCATTTACAGCTGCCAAAACTAAATCTTGTAGCATATCTACATCATCAGGGTCTACTACTTCTTTATCTATAGTAATAGAAACAATTTGTTTTTTCCCATTAGCAACAGCAACTACAGCTCCACCACCAGCACTAGCTTCTATTTCCTTTTCTTCTAATTGAGCTTGAAGTTCTGCCATTTGTTTTTGCATCTTTTGTACTTGCTTCATCATACCACCCATATTACCCATTCCTGGAAATCCTTTTGCCATAACAATACCTCCTATTATCTTTTTATATTTACTAAGTCTTCTCCAAAGAAGTCAATAGCTTCCTTAATTAGTTCTCCTTCTTCATCTTCTTTTGAATCTTTTTCATCTTCATTTGCCATGATGAAATTTATTCTTATATTTTTATTAAAATACCTAGAAACAAAGCTTTCTACATATTCCTTGTTTTCCTTCTTACTTATGGCTTGTTTATGTATGCCAAAGCCATCATTATATCCAATAGTCAATATTCCATTTTCATAATTGACAAGCTTTCCTTCCCTCAAAAGTGCCTGAGTAGCTATCCTAGTTTTCTTCATATTCTCAAGTATCTTTGACCATTCACCTTTTATGAAATTAAAACTTAACTCTTTTCCATCATCAACAATTACAGGTTTCGGTTCTTCTTCCTCTTTCTTTGCCACTTTCTTCTCTGCTTTTTTAGTAGGTTTTTCTTTTGTAGAATTTACAACTTCATTCTTTGTTGAGACTTTAATATTACCACTTTCTATTATTTTTTCAAGTCTCTCTATCCTATCCTCAAGGCTTAGTTCTCCTTTCAACTCTATTAGCTTCACTATTATCATTTCAAGAATAATCCTAGGCTGAGTTGACCATTTTGCCCTATTTTCTCCTTCATTTAACACTTGAAGTCCATTTAATATGAAGGATGAATTCATCTTTTGGGATTGTTCTACATATCTCTCTATAGTTTCTTTTTCTGCATCTATTATATCTAGAGGATTTTCAGAAGTCTTTGCTATCATCAAGTTTCTAAAATGAAGCATCAAATCTTTTATAAGTTGATTTATATCTTTTCCATTTTGAATGATATCATCTAATAGATGTAGTGCCTTGTCTAGATCCTTCTTTTCAATATGATCTACTAAATTAAATATCAAATCCTCATTTGCGATTCCCAATATTGAAAGAGTTTCTTCATGAGTCAAAGTTCCTTCACTAAAAGAAACACATTGATCAAGTAAACTAAGAGCATCTCTCATGGCTCCATCTGAATTTCTTGCTATGAGATTTAATGCACTTTCCTCAGCTTTAAGCCCTATTTCATTGCAAATATTATTTAAATGATGGACTATAATTTTAGTTGTCATCCTTTTGAAATCAAATCTTTGACATCTTGATAAAATAGTTTGAGGAAGTTTTTCTACTTCCGTTGTGGCTAGTATGAATATTAAGTGACTAGGTGGTTCTTCTAATGTTTTTAACAATGCATTGAATGCTCCCTTTGAAAGCATATGAACCTCATCGATGATATAAACCTTAAATCTTCCTTTTGATGGGGGATACTTTACTTTGTCTCTAATTTCCCTTACATCATCTACTCCAGTATTACTTGCAGCATCCATTTCTATTACATCCATTATACTCTCATCTAGTATACCCTCACATACTTCACAAGTATTACAGGGATTGCCATCTTTAGAATCAATACAGTTAACAGCTCTTGCAAAGATTTTAGCTGTAGAAGTTTTTCCTGTGCCCCTAGTACCTGAAAATATGTAAGCATGACCGATGCTATTATTTGTTATTTGATTTTTTAATGTTGTTGTTATATGTTCCTGTCCCAATACTTCATCAAAAGTCTTAGGACGAAACCTTCTATACAGGGCTTGATACATCTTTCTCCACCTTCCACACTTAGTTAAATATATTATACCAAATATATCTTGTCAAATACACACTCATTTCACTTTAAGTAAAAGTAATTTCATTTTTTATTGACATAGTTGTATTTCTAATGTATAATATAAATCTGTAGTGCATAATTAAATATAATATTTGGAGAGGTGGCCGAGTTGGTCGAAGGCGCACGACTGGAAATCGTGTAGACGCCAAAACGTCTCGCGGGTTCGAATCCCGCCCTCTCCGCCATATTAAGTTTTGCCGTGCTAGATGGGGAGGTAGCGGTGCCCTATAACCTGCAATCCGCTATAGCAGGATTGAATTCCTAGTTTCGACTTCGTCCATTTCATGGTCTGACCTAAATAAGTGATGTTGACGGTCGGGTCCTGCGCAACGGAAATTCATGAACCCCGTCAGATCCGGGAGGAAGCAGCGGTAAGTGAACACTTTCGTGTGCCGTGGGGGTGCCTGATCCGAGTTAACTGTTTAGGTAACGCTTGGGGTGGCAAGCCAACACTAGGTGCACGGCTTACATATCAAAAAGCTATGGAATTTTCCATAGCTTTTTATTTTTTAGCTAATTGAGCAGCAATCATAATCATAATAATTAGTTTGCGACCTTTCAATAGATATTCTCCTCTCCTTTAAGTCTAAAACGCTTTGCCCCTAAAGAGACAAAGCGTTTTATATTATTAATTCTTTAATTAGCAGGAATCAATATTTTTTGACCTGGGAATATTAAATGTGGGTTATTCAATTTATTAAATTGAGCCAACTTTTCCCATGTTGTATTGAATTTTTCTGCAATCTTCCACAATACATCTCCAGCTTTTACAACATAGGATTTTTCCTTAACTACTACTTTATTTTCTTTTTCAGGTACTACAACTGGTTTTTCTTCTACAACTTTTTCAGCTTCTTTCATATAGTCAACAGCTTTTGGAGTAATAACTTTTGCTTCTTTAATTGCATCTACAAGTACATCTCTTATAGGAACAAAAGTTTCAACAACATTTTTAGCATTTGAGAAATCATACTTGTCTCCACCTGTTAGTAGAAAATCTGATATAACAACTTTATAATACTTATCCATTTCTAAAGGTGTACCATCTTCAAGAGTTATCTTTGTAATCCTATTTTCAAACTCTTTATCCTTATCATACTCTACTATTAGTCCTGCAAATTGTCCATCTGTAACTTCTGGGTTTAAGATACCATGGTCTATTGCTTTTTTCAAGTCTTTCCCTGATAAATCCAATGTTACAAGAGAGTTGTCAAAAGGCATTATTTCATATAAATCACCCATTGTTATATTGCCTTTTTCAAGAGTACGTCTAAGTCCTCCACCATTTTGAATAGCAACTTGTGCATCTGTTTTATCTCTTAGAACTTCACATACCCATCTACCTAATAAGGATACATTTGATTCACTTCTGTCGTGAGTAAATACATCAGAAGCTTCTCCTAATACTTCTCCTAATATTGGTTGTAATTTATTATTATATTCTTCATATTTTTTAGTAGCTTCTTCATCTGGTATAATATCATTTTTATTTTTAGCTACATCATCAACTTTGATATTTATATCTTTAACTTTGTTGTTTTTATCTAATTCAATTGAAACAATTCCCATTGCACGACCATATTTATAAGCTTGTATAACTGGAACATCATTTACCTTTCCACATACAGTTTGATGACTATGAGCTGATAATATTGCATCTAATCCTTCTACCTTTGTTAGTTCTATTGCATTTCCTGTGATTTCTTTTGTATCTCTATCTTGTTTAGAATCAATATGTGTTAATGCCATAATAACATCTGGAACGCCTTCTTCAGCCTTTCCATCTTTTAAATACTTAACCCATTCTTCAGCTGATTTAACAGGATCTCTAAATTCAATTCCTGTAACATTTTCAGCCTTAGTAAGAGTTACTGTATCAGGGTGAGCAAGTCCTATAAAAGCAATCTTTATTCCACCTTTTTCAACAATTTTATAAGGTTTTGCCCATGATACAGGTTCATTTGTCTTTGTATCATATATATTAGCTGCTAGAAAATCAAAACCACCTTCTTTTGACCATTTTTCCATTAAGTCTACTCCCCAGTCAAATTCGTGATTTCCTACTGCTGAAGCAACTACATTCATAGACTTCATCATTGCAGATACAGGTTCACCATAAGTTAAATTTGACATAGCAGTTCCTTGATAATTATCCCCACCAGATACAACTATAGTGTTTGGATTATTCTTCACTGCTTCATTGACATAAGCTACCATTTTAGCCATACCAATATTTTTGCCACCTTCTTTAATATCTTCTGCCAAATTTCCATGGAAGTCATTAAATAAGATAACATCTACCGTATTGCTTTCATTTTCTTTTTCAGAAGGTAACTTATCAGTAGTCTCTTTTACCTCAACAGTATCTTCTTTTGCCTTAACTTCTTCTGCAAATGTAAATGGAGTGCTAATACTAAACAACATCATAAATACTAGTAACAGACTAAGTAAACATTTACAATTAAAATTTTTGAAAAACTTTTGCATCTTATAAAATCCCCTTTCTTATATTTTATGTACACTATATCTATTCTATCCGTAAGTAAAAAACCCTTCTTTTAAATTGTAAAATATATTTTAAATATAAGTATTTAATAATCATAAAAAAACTATGGAGAATTCCATAGCTTTTATTTATCCTTTAAAGGTTCTATTGCCATTTACTTGATATTCATCAAGATTAGTTTTTCCATAAGTCATCCCGGTAACTACCTTTGGATCTATTTCTCTTTCCAATTCCTTAAACCCACTTTGTAGAGGTTCGATTATTTTAATTGCCATTTCAAAGGAAACTTTGTCTCTTTGTCTTTCAGCCTCTGTAATTATCTTATTTACGCTTATGTAAATTTCCCTTAAATCTTTAGCTATATCTGAATCTCCTTCTAGAGTGGCTAATAGTTCAGCTAATAAATCCCTTGAGTTTTTATTAATACTATTTAATTCACTATAATTCTCTTCACCTATAGCTTTTATACAATCTTTAAAGTTGTCAATTAATGCTTCATAGAGGATGGTAACCAAACCAGCCTCATTGGTTGTTGATATTCTCTTTTCCATTTCTTTTTTATTAAGCATATTACTCATCTCCTATTTATCTAAGTAATTGCAACACCGCCTGAGGAAGTTGATTAGCTTGAGCAAGCATTGCTGTTCCTGCCTGTTGTAATATATTTAATCTAGTGAATTCACTCATTTCAAGAGCCATATCAGCATCTTCTATTCTTGACATAGATGCAGTCAAGTTTTCAGCTGTGTTATCTATGTTTTTGATGGTATGTTCTAGACGATTTTGGTAAGCACCAAGTTTGGAACGCATCTCAGAAACTTTTTCTATGGCTGTATTGAATGTAGTTATGCCTGAGCTAAATTCATTTGTTGTTAAGTTTGTAGAATCTTTTATTCCACTTGCAAAAACTTCAATTCCTAACCCCGATGCTGTTGCCTTTATTCCACTCATCTCAATCTTTACAACTTGATTTTCATTTGCCCCTACTTGAAGCTGTAATTTACCCTCAGTCCCATCTAATAATTTCTTACCATTAAACTCAGTTTCCTTAGCTATCTTATCTATTTGCTCAGTCAACTGAACTATTTCATCTCCAATAGACTTCAAATCATCTTCCTTATAAACTCCATTTGCCCCTTGTACGCATAGTTCCCTCATCCTCTGTAACATAGCATGGACTTCATTTAGTGCTCCTTCTGCGGTTTGAATAAGACTTATTCCATCTAAAGAGTTTCTACTAGCTTGTCTTAAACCTCTTACTTGTGCTTGCATCTTTTGTGATATTGCCATTCCTGCTGCATCATCTGCTGCTCTATTGATCCTCTTACCTGATGATAGTCTTTCCAATGACTTTTGAATGGAATTTGTAGTCATATTTAATGTTCTATGTGTATTTAATGCTGGAATATTGTTATTTATCCTCATTATTATCCTCCTCATTTACCTTTTCTATAAAATTCAATGTTTCTTTTATAATCAAAAATAGCTCTTGTGGTACTTTATCAATACCGTCAATTTTCATTTCACCTTTTAAGTCAAACTTACTTTTCTCATGAGGACTCTCATAAGCTCTTTTCACTTGACCTTTAGGAACAATTCTAAGTTTCATATATCTCTCCTATATTCTTGTATCGACTGCTTTTAACAAATTCTCTACCTTTTTTTCCTTCTTTTCAATAAAAATATCTTTAAGGCTATATCCTATACTATTAAATCCTTCTTTGAGAATACTATCATTTTCAATTATCTTAGAGCTACTACCCTCATTAGCAATCAATTGTACACTTATATCTTTATCTACAACTTGTAGATTGAGTTTTACATTTCCCAAGTTTTCAGTATTCAAATTTAAAATAAAAGTCATATTTTCTGTGTTTATTCCACTATTCCCCTTGGGTATAATGACCTGTAAATTTTCAAAATCATGCCCTACTTGTAGCGGAAACTGTAATACCAAATCTTCCTTAGACAATTCATTTTGAATCTTTAAATTGTCCATCAATTTTTCTTTGTTTCGCCTTTGTCTATTATCCCCTTGAAAATCAAAGGAACTGGCTAGATTATTCAATTCTCTTAATAATTCCTTGTACTCTTCCCTTATGCTTATATCTCCCTGCTTTAATGATTTTGAAACAGCTTTAGCATTTTCTTCTATTTGGGCTACAGCTTGTCTTGCTTCATTTTTCTCCATATTTTCGCTTTCTTTTACGATATTATTGATACTATAACCTAAGCCATTTTTATTTTCATTAAAATAATTAATCCTCGTAAGCTCTTTCATAGATATGTCCATACCATTTTTCATAGCTATTGGAATAAGCTCACTTTCCTTACCTTCCATTGCCTTTATACTCTTAAGTGTATCTTCAACTTCCCTGTATCTATTTATCTTCTTATCTATATATTCATTTAATTCACCTAAAGGCATGTACTCAACTTCCACACCATCTGTGATACTTTCTTTGACTATATTTACACTTAAGCTTTGTTTTGCCTTCATATATTCCTGTCTAATCAAGCTCTCTGCTACGCTATCTATAGGTTCTACAACAACGGGATTTTCTCTTAAAGCCATTTCGCTTTCATATAGACTATTTAAACTAATATAATTATATCTTTTAGAAGCCAATGTAATTGTATTTTCATTCAAATCTCCTAATGTGTGGATAACATTAGATAATCTCATGACCTTATCCACAGTTTGACTACTTAATTGTCCACTGTTGTTAATTGTTGATAAGTCTTTTATTAGACTTATCAAATCCTCATCCTTTACCTTTCCCACAGAGTTTAACTTTTCTAAAATCTCATTTGCCCTTTCCTCTGCTTTTTCTATATGTTCAGGTAGATTATCTTCTTTTAATATATCCACAAGTTTTTCTACATGTTCTTTAAGTGGATCTATGTCATTGTTTACAAGTTTGGCTGTATTATCTTCATCCAATAAATCCACAAGTTCCATCAAGGACTCTTTCATCTTAAACACTTTATTTATATTGTCCTCAGTTATATCAAGTCCATTTAATATGAACTTTTCTATCAATGCAATATTCTCTTCTGAAGATTCTAGATTATATTGTTCTAATAGATTTACTATATCTTCTTTGGTAGTTTGTATTTCAAACATATTCTCATCATAGTAAGCTAAAGCCAAATTTTTATCTGAAACATTTGTATCATAAGAGTGCTTCAATCTATATATATTTTCAATATTAGGTATTAACTCATCTTTAAGCACTTTGATAAATGTTGTATCTTCTACTTTTTTTAAATCATGTAGTTTGTGAACTACTTCTTTCACCAATTCGATATTTTCTTTGTTTATCTCCATATTTTCTCTATGCAATGCTATTATGCTATCATAGATATCTTTTCCCATACGCCTACCATATACCTTTATGGAGATTTTTTCTGCTTCTTCATAAGTTAAATCCCTTTTTAATCCCAATAATTTAGCTAATGAAAAATCTTCTTCTATTGATATTTCTCCTAGGGATTCATATATGGTTTGAAGAGATGCTTCTTCTAAATCTATGCCATCCTTTAACAGCTTTATAGCTGAGTCATAGTCTATTTTTTCTATTACTTCACTTAAATACTTTTCCGTCATGAGAAGGGATTCTATATTTTCTTTTGTCACAGGAATATTGTTTTGTAAAAGAGTTTCCGCTACCTTTATATTTTCTTTTGTAGACTCTATTCCTATTTTTTTGAGTAAATCTTCTATTTTTCTAAGTTGACTTTCTTCTATTTGCTTTTTTTCTTCTATTTTATAAGACTGAACATTTTCCTTTTCGATCTTAACCTTTTCTCCAACCTCTTCTTCTATTTCTTCTTTTAATCTCAATGTGTAATTAACTACTTTGCCTCCAACTTCTGATTCCACCTTTATATTTTTACCATCCTTGGCTATAAGGGTTCCCTCTATATCAAAAGGTAATGTAGGCACCATATTGTATGTATTTACTAATTTTTCGGTAGATATATTTTTTATTGAATCCATACTTTTACCCCTTTCTCTTTCTTATTAGTTTTATCGTCAAATATTGATTATTCTTTAATACTTGCCTCCGGTACTAACTTACTAACTTTTAATCAATATATATTATTTTTTATTTTTACTTTGTATTTCCAAAAACCTGCCGATAATATATAATAGAAGATAGAGGGGAGTGATTCCTTTGGTTAAGGTAAATTCTATAAATACACAAAACAATATTCCAGAAGTAAAAAGAGTTCAATCTAATGATAAAAAGCAAATAAAAGCAAACTTTAAAGAAAAGATTGAAAACATCCAACAAGAACAGATAAGAGAAGAACTAAAAACATTATTCGACAAAATCGAAGTTAAGACAAATAAATTACAAAATAGATTATTTATCGAGGATTTAGTTGAATATAAAAAGCTGGTAAAAGATTTTTTGAATATATCTGTCAACAATTCTCATGTGTTTTACAAAGAAAACTCATTGGATAGAAGAGGTCGCCATAGGGTATATTCTATAGTAAAACAAGTAGATAAAGAATTAGATGAATTGACAAGTGATTTTATTGATATTGAAGGAAATAGGCTTAAAATATTAGATAGATTAAATGATATAAAAGGATTACTTTTAGATATTTTGACATAATATTATATAGTTAAAATGGGAGGGATAAAGATGGATGCAAATTTAAAAAACATAATTCTTGCTGGCATTGGAAGTATAGCTTATACTTATGAAAAAGCAAATGAAATGGTAGATACATTAGTAAAAAAAGGCGAAATCACTGTAAATCAAGGAAAAGAATTAAATGAAGAATTGAAAAAAGTAATAGACACTAAAAAACAAGAACAACAAGAAAATACAACAATTGATCAAGAAACATTGAAAAATATTATAACCCAACTAAATTTACCTACTAAAGAAGATATAAACTCATTGAATGCTAGAATTGACAAATTAGAGAAAAATAATTAGTATGGGAGGGTAAAAAATACCTTGATTTAAATCAAGGTATTTTTTTTAAAAGACTATGGATACAAATTATAGAAAAAAGAGAATAAGGGAAATTGTATCTGTTTCAATAAAACATGGATTAAAAAAAGGTATAAATAATCCTGAACAATTAAAATGTACACTGGAGGAACTAGGCCCTACTTTTGTAAAAATCGGTCAAATTTTGTCTACAAGGCCAGATATTCTACCTAGTGAATATATACATGAACTTCAAAAATTACAGGATGATGTGAAAGCTGAAAAATATGATGTAATGGTAGAAGTCATAGAAAATGAACTTGGCAAATCAATAGATGAAATTTTTCTCCAATTCGACAAAACTCCCATAGCCTCTGCTTCATTGGCTCAAGTACATTTAGCTAAACTTAAAACTGGTGAAAATGTTGTAGTTAAGGTCCAAAGGCCAAATGTTAAGGAAAAAATGACAGCAGATATAGCTATACTTAGAAAACTTGCCCCTGTTATTAACTTAACTCCAACAGGAAGTGCTATGGATGCTAGAGAAGTGGTAGAAGAATTGGCCGATGCTACTGAAAAAGAATTGGACTTTGTCAATGAAAGAAGAAATATAGAAACATTTGCTGAAAACAATAAAGATGTAAAGTTTATACTATGTCCAAAAGTGTATGAAGAATATTGTACAGATAAAATCATTGTAATGGATTATATAGAAGGAATCAAAATTGATGATATAGACAAATTAAAGGATGAAGGATATGATCTACAGGATTTGGCTAGCAAGCTAACTTACAATTACTTCAAACAAATATTTGAAGATGGCTTTTTCCACGCAGATCCCCATCCTGGAAATATATTAATTCACGATAAAAAAATAGGATATATTGACTTTGGTCTAATGGGCCAATTAGACAATTCTCTTAAGAAAAAGTTCAATGAATTTCTAGAGGGAGTAGTGGATAGAGATATAAACAAAATGAGCAAGTCCATATTAAAAATTGGCATAAAAAAAGGCCCTATGGATATAAAAAAATTGAGCAATGATATAGAAATAATGTATGAACAATACATTGAAGAATCCCTATTTGATTTTGATCTTCCTCAGATAATGGAGGAAGTATTGAAAGTTTGTAAGGACAATAATATTCATATGCCAAAAGATATTACCCTTTTGATAAAAGGGCTAATGACCATACAAGGAGTAATAGCTAAATTAGATAAAGAAATAAACATTATGGATATAGCCATTCCCTATATGAAAAACCGCTATATAGATGAAAAACTTAATACATTGGATTTGTCAAAAATTGTTGAAGAAATTTACACCATAGTAAAGGCAAACATGAAATTATCCGTTAAATTTTTAGATTTAATAAATCAAGCTATAAATGGCAAATTGAAACTTCAAATGGACCTAAAAGATGGCCGAGAGATTATAAATGAATTAAATAAGATGATAAATCGTTTGGTGTTTGGAATGATAGTGGCAGGTCTAGTAGTTAGTTCGTCTTTGGTTATCACTGCCAATATAGGCCCTAAGATTTATGGAATATCTCTCATTGGTATCACTGGGTACTTAGGAGCAGCTGTTGCAGGATTTTGGCTGCTAATATCGATAATACGGTCAGGCAAAATGTAATAGAAAAGGCATAAATTCCTGTAGGGGAATTTATGCCTTTGTTTTTATTCAACTTGAAAATCTAATTGATCATTTTTAACTGATACTACAACTGTATCCTTATCCTTTACAACTCCACCTATGAGCATCTTACCTAAATTGGTTTCAATTTCTTTTTGAAGGAATCTCTTCACAGGTCTTGCACCATATTGTACAGAATAAGCTCTGTCTAATACAAATTCCTTAGCATCATCTGTTAATTTTATAGTAATATTTCTGTCTTCTAGTTTTGATTGAATTTCATTAATTTGAAGGTCAATAATCTTATAAACTTCATCTCTTTCTAAAGGCTTAAACATTACTATTTCATCAATACGGTTTAAAAACTCTGGTTTAAATGTTCTTCTCATGTCTTCCATTACCTGTTCTCTTGCAGACTCACTTATACTTCCATCACTGCTTATTCCCTCTAATAGATAATGAGAACCTAAATTTGATGTCATGATTATAACTGTATTTTTGAAATCAACTATATTTCCTTGATTGTCTGTAAGTCTTCCATCATCTAATACTTGAAGAAGTATATTGAATACATCTGGATGGGCTTTTTCAATTTCATCAAATAGTATAACAGAATAAGGTTTCCTTCTGACTGCCTCTGTTAACTGTCCTCCCTCATCATATCCTACATATCCAGGAGGTGCTCCTATTAGCCTTGATACTGAAAACTTCTCCATGTACTCACTCATGTCTATTCTAATCATATTTCTTTCATCATCAAATAGTGTCTCTGTAAGAGCCTTGGCAAGTTCTGTCTTACCTACTCCTGTAGGCCCTAAGAATATAAATGACCCAACAGGTCTATTAAAGGATTTAAGTCCTGCTCTAGCCCTAATAACTGAATCAGATACACTTGTTACAGCTTCCTCTTGACCAATAACCCTCTTGTGTAGAATTTCATCTAGATGAAGAAGTTTTTCCCTTTCACTTTCTACAAGCTTAGTTACAGGAATTCCAGTCCATTTAGATACAACTTCTGCTATCTCTTCTTCTGTAACTTCTTCTTTTAACATTCTATCTTCACTTTCATTCAATGCCTTTGCTTCTTCTAATTTTCTTTCTAATTCGGGAAGTTTTCCATATTTAAGTTGGGAAAGTTTCTCTAAGTCATATTTTCTTTCTGCTTCTTCTATTTGGTGTTTTGTAATATCTATTTGTTCTTTTATTTCCTTAACCATCCTAATATTCTTCTTTTCTTCTTGCCATTTAGCTCTTTTGGCATCATAAACTTCTCTATGCCCAGCCAATTCCTTCTCTAACTTTTCGAGCCTTTTCTTAGAACTTTCATCAGTTTCTCTTTTTAGAGCTTCTCTCTCTATTTCAAGTTGCATTATTTTTCTTCTTATTTCATCTAATTCTACAGGCATACTGTCAATTTCAGTCCTCATCATAGCTGAGGCCTCATCCATTAAATCTATAGCCTTATCTGGCAAGAATCTATCACTTATATATCTATCTGATAGTGTAGCACAAGCTATTACAGCACTGTCAGATATTCTTATACCATGATGAATCTCATACTTTTCTTTTATTCCTCTCAATATAGCTATGGTGTCTTCTAATGTAGGTTGAGGAACCAATACCTTTTGGAATCTTCTTTCAAGTGCTGCATCCTTTTCAATGTATTTTCTATATTCATCCAATGTTGTAGCACCTATACAGTGAAGTTCTCCTCTTGCAAGCATAGGTTTCAATATATTAGAAGCATCCATTGAGCCTTCTGCCTTTCCCGCTCCAACTATATTGTGAATCTCGTCTATAAACATTAGTATTTTACCATCGGACTTTTCTACCTCATTTAAGACAGCCTTCAATCTTTCTTCAAACTCTCCTCTAAACTTTGCACCAGCAATTAATGAACCCATGTCTAATGAAAAAATAATCTTGTCTTTAAGGCCTTCTGGTACATCTCCATTTATTATCCTCTGTGCCAGTCCCTCCACTATGGCTGTCTTACCAACTCCAGGCTCTCCTATCAATACAGGATTGTTCTTAGTTCTTCTAGAAAGTATCCTTATAACATTTCTGATTTCGTCATCTCTACCTATTACTGGATCTAGTTTTCCCTGTCTTGCCTCTTCAGTCAAATTCCTACCATATTTTTTCAATGGATTATAATTTCCCTCTGGATTATCTGTAGTTATAGTTTGATTTCCCCTAACCTTTTTTAACGCCTCCATAAACCTTTCTAGATTTATATTGTATTTCTTTAGTATGCTTTCTGAAGGTATTCCTCTTTCTTTAAGTAGGGAAATAAACAAATGCTCAACACCTATATATTCATCATTGAACTTCTTAGCCTCATCTTCTGCTTTTAGTAGTATCTTCGCAAATGCTCTACTATTATAAAGGGAACTAGATCCACTGCCATATTGCTTTGGAAGTTTTTCCACTTCTCTTTCTACATCATTTCTAACTAAATCAGTGTTCTCTCCCATAAAAGATATAAGTCTTGGGATGAGACCTTCATTGTCCTCTAAGAGTGCTAAAAATAAATGCAAATCTTCAACTTGAGGATTTTCATATTTTATAGCCAACTCTTGGGCTCTTCCTATAGCTTCTTGACTCTTTTGAGTAAATCTATTGATATCCATAATCATACCTCCTATTCCCTATAATTGTATAATGTAATAAAAAATCAACAATAATCAATAAGTTAGTAAGTTAGTGCCGGGGGCAAATATTTATCTAGGGTTGTATGTTGTGATTTCACTTAGCTTTTCATATAGCTTAATCTGTTCTTCTGTAAGATGAGGTGGATTTACTATTGTAGCTTCAATGTATAAATCCCCTTCATTTTCTTTCATATCTCTATAACCTTTTTTAGGTATTCTTATCTTTTGCCCACTGTCTATACCTTGAGGAATTTTCACTTTTATCTTCCCATCAAAACTCTCAACTATCACTTGTGTTCCCAAGGCTGCTTCCCAAGGTAATAATTTGACTTTGGTAGTTAGATCCAGTCCATCTAATTTAAACTTAGAACTGTCTTTAATATTTACTTTAAGATATATGTCTCCAGCTATACCGATTTTACTTCCCTTTATCTTGATCTTCTTTCCTGGAAGTATGCCCTTAGGTACCTTTACAGACAGTGTTTTGTTTTCACTTCCCACTCTAAAAGAAACCCTCTTTGTAGTTCCATGATAAGCTTCGTCTAATGACACTGTAATTTCACTTTCTACATCCTGTTGTGGTTCTCTTCGTGAACTTCTCTTTCCTCTCCCAAACAGATCTCCTATATTGAATCCTCTGCTTTTAGCTCCTGCGTCTTGAAAACCTCCACCACCAAAGAACATATTAAAGAAATCACTAAAATCTCCCCCTGTTCCATCAGTAGTATAGGTATAAGTATATCCTCTACCAAAATTATCAAATCCAAAATTAGATGGATCAAAATCCTGCCCATTTGTGAAGTTATAACCACTTCCAAAAGTATCATACTTCTTTCTCTTTTCTTCATCTCCAAGTACTTCATATGCTTCATTTATATCTTTGAATTTTTCTTCCGTACTTTTATCCCCTTTATTCATATCTGGGTGATATTTTTTAGCTAATTTTCTATATGCACTTTTTATCTCGCTTTGCGTAGCGCTTTTGTCAACTCCTAATATATCGTAATAATCCTTATACTTCATTCTCAAACCTCCTCTATTGGAGTATTACATAGCTTAACTTAAAGTCAAACTTACTTTGACTTTCTTTGACCTTCATTTATATTATACTTATTTTACCACAAAAAATCAATACCTTTATATTTATTTTAATTATTATTTTATATATTAATACTTTCCCATGAATTTTTAAAAAAAACCTTATATTTTAAATATTTTTTGATTTTGTATTGATATTTATTCCTTTTTGCTTTATAATGTTATATAGTTGATAACGATTCTCATTTTCGGATTTATATTTTATATAAGGGGGAATTAAATATGCAAGGAATACCTTTAAATTTAATTGATACAGGAGAAAAGGGTGTTGTTTATGATATATCTGCAGGTCAAAAGGCTTCAAAAAGATTATATGAAATGGGCTTCAATAGAGGTTCAGAACTAAAAGTAGTAAAAAATGATAGAGGTCCTATTATAGTATCTCTTGCAGGAACAAAAATTGCCTTAGGTAGAGGTTTAGCACAAAAAATACTGATAAGCCAATAGTATAACTATTGGCTATTAATTATTCATAATGAAAGAGGTTGATCATATGGCTATAATAGCACTAGCTGGTAACCCAAACTGTGGTAAAACAACAATGTTTAATGCCCTAACTGGCACAAGACAACATGTGGGAAATTGGCCAGGAGTTACAGTAGAGAAAAAGGAAGGAATACTCAAAATTGATGGAGAAGAACATATCATAGTAGACCTTCCAGGAACTTATAGTTTAGGTGCATATTCTGAAGACGAAGTGGTTGCAAGAAATTTCATAGTAGAAGAAAAACCAGATGTAGTTATAAATGTAGTAGATGCTACAAATTTAGAAAGAAATCTATATTTGACCACTCAGCTTTTAGAAATGGATGTAAATGTAATATTGGCATTAAATATGATAGATGAAGTAGAGGAAAAAAATATCACTATTGATACAAAAAAATTAGCAGAAAAATTAGGTATAACTATTGTACCAACTTCTGCTGCAAAAAAAACAGGTATCGATGCCCTTATTAAAAGCACTATCAATAGTTTAGATAAAAATATCCCTACTAACAACATCAGTTATGGAAAAGATATAGATGAACAAATTGAGCATTTGACTGATTTGCTTGATAATTATTTCAAAGAAACAACTTACCCTACTAAATGGATAGCTTTAAAACTCCTTGAAGGTGATGAGTATATCTATAAGGTAGTAAGTGAAAAATGTAGTCCTGAAATTTTAAAAGAAGTTGACAATCTCGTTTCAAATGGAGACTTAAGTATTTTGATTGTAGATAAAAGATATGAATTCATCGGAAATGTTCTTTCTGAAAGCATTAAAAAGCCAAATATGGAATCAGAAACTACATCAGACAAAATCGACAAAATTCTTACTCATAAATGGTTTGGCTTACCTATATTTGCAATTATAATGTTTATAATATATCAGTTAACTTTTTATATTGGAGAAGATATCCTTGGAGAATTAGTTGGCTCTGGAATTAAGTTATTAGGTGAAAATATAAATGCTCTATTGGTAAAGGCCAATGCACCTGAGTTGTTAACCGCATTTATCTCAGATGGGTTAATAGGTGGAGTAGGTGCAGTAGTAGAATTTGTACCACTGATTATGGTAATGTATATTTTCATAGGTATACTTGAAGACAGTGGTTATATGGCTAGAGCAGCTTATGTAATGGACAATATCATGAGAGCCTTAGGACTTCATGGAAAAACATTTATCTCTATGCTAATTGGTACTGGATGTAATGTACCAGGAGTTATGGCAACAAGAACCTTAGACAGCAAAAAAGATAGAATGATTGCAATGCTTATAAATCCTTTTATATCCTGTGGAGCAAGACTTCCAATATATTTATTATTTATCTCAGCCTTTTTCCCAAAACATGGCGGCATTATACTATTTTCTCTTTATATATTAGGATTCTTAGTAGCAATACTTATGGGAAAATTATTCAGCAAGACATTGTTTAAAGGTGAATCATCCCATTTTATAATGGAACTACCACCTTATAGAGTTCCTTCACTTGAGGGAGTACTTCTCAATATGTGGGACAAAGTTAGCTCTTTCCTAAAAAGAGCAGGTACAACAATACTTGCTATAGTAACTGGTCTTTGGATATTGTCAGTTCTTCCATTGGGCGTAACACCTTATAGTGAAGCAAGTGTCCTAGGTAAAATAGGAGCATTCTTTGCACCAATACTAAAACCTGCTGGATTTGGTACATGGCAAGCAACTGTCAGCCTAATTGCAGGTGTAGCTGCAAAAGAAGCAGTAGTTGCCACATTGGGTATGGTATATGTAGGAGCTAAAGAAGGAGCAAATCTCATAGGTGCTATACAACAAGCATTTACACCATTATCTGCTCTTTCTTTTATGATAATGACACTACTATATACCCCTTGTGCTGGAGTAATTGCCACAATAAAAAAAGAAACCAACTCAAGTAAATGGGCACTATTTACAGCCCTTTATACCCTACTCATAGGTTGGATAGGTGCAGTTTTGGTATTCCAAATAGGAAAATTACTTGGATTTAGTTAGTAGACTTAAAGATGGATTATATATAATCCATCTTTTTTTCTTATTTATAAAGGAAAAACATCTTTTATGTAGAATAAATACATATAAATATATATAAATATTAATGAAAGCAGGAGGTAAATCATGGAAGTAAAACCTTTTATCGATTTTAAAGAACGTGTAATAGAAAATGTATCAAAAGTAATAGTTGGAAAAGATGAGGTTATTGAATTGTTATTGGTATCCCTTATATCAGGAGGCCATATACTATTAGAGGATATACCAGGAGTAGGCAAAACCATGCTTGTAAAGGCTTTTGCTAAGACATTGGGATTGCCTTCTAATAGAATACAGTTCACTCCAGACTTATTACCCTCAGATTTGACAGGAATCAACTTTTTTAATCAAAAGTTTAATGAATTCCAATTCAAAGAAGGGCCACTATTTGCAAATATAATCCTTGCTGATGAAATCAACAGAGCTACTCCAAGAACTCAATCTAGTTTACTAGAAGCAATGGAAGAAAAGCAGATAACCGTTGATGGAGAAACTAGAAAACTCAATTTGCCTTTTATGGTGCTTGCTACACAAAACCCAATAGAATCCTATGGGACTTTTCCACTTCCCGAAGCTCAATTAGACAGATTTCTCATGAGAATAACTATGGGTTATCCAAGTAGAGATGAAGAAAAAGAAGTAATTTTTAGAAGCATATCTTCAAATAAGATTGACGATTTGCCTACAGTGGTTTCAGTAGATGAAATCAATTATTTACTTAACAATTTTAACAAGGTTACAGTATCAGAAGATGTGATGGATTATATAATGGATTTAGTTTTGGCAACTAGAAATAATGAGAGAATACAATTAGGAGTTAGCCCGAGAGGAAGTATTGCATTATTTAAGGCATGTCAGGTTTATGCAGCTATCAATGGTAGGGATTATATTATACCTGAAGATGTTAAATACATGGCTCCTCATGTTTTCAATCACAGAATTATAATAAGGGGAATGGTCGCATTAAAGGATTCTGTGGAAATGATTGAGAGTATTATAAATAGTCTAAAAGTTCCCACAGAAGAATTTTAGGAGGAAAATATGCTTTGGTTTTTTATTATAATAGTAGCTTTAACTTTAGTATTAAATAAATTGACAATAAAATATGGATTTAAAAATTTACACTATAAAAGGGAATTGTCAACGAATGTTGTTGAAATAGGAGAAGACTTTGAATTGTCTACTATTGTAGAAAACAGAAAGCCTGTCCCTGTTACATTTCTACAGATAACAGAAAGATTTCCTGATAACTTTAAGTATTCATTTAAGACAAATTCCATACATACGGCTGGGTACTTATATCACACAATTACTATGTTTTTATTGCCATATCAAAGATTAAAGAGGACTTATGCTATTAAAGGCTCTGAAAGAGGCGTGTATAAGTTTCGTGATGTAACACTTGCCTTGGGAGATTTTATAGGTCTTGATACTGAATACAGGGATGTAGATTCTCTTCAAGAATTGGTGGTTCTCCCAAAGTCTATATCATTAGATGAGGCCATAGTTCCCTATGGAAATTATAATGGGGATATATCTGTAAAGAGATGGATAATCGATGATCCACTTATGACTATAGGAATTAGAGAATATACAGGTAGAGAACCTGAAAAACATATTCATTGGTCTTCTTCATTGAAATATGGAAAATTGATGGTGAAAAATTTTGACTTTACTACAGATAATTCTGTGGTTATTATATTGAATGTTGAATCAAGTAAGCCATTTTGGGCTGGTATTGATGTTGATGCTATAGAGCAGTGTATTTCTTTATGTAGGGGAATGTTTGAAGAAATGGAAAGGGAAAAAATCCCCTATGGATTTACTACCAATTCCCAAGTAAATAGTTTTTATAATGGAATGAATATAACGCCATCGGGAATTGGTCCAAATCAATTGAATTATTTAACTGAAATGCTTGGAAGAATTTCTTATGATATTTCTGGCTCCTTTGAAGAGCTATTAGAGAATTTAAACAACGGTAGTTTTAATCACACTACTTATGTGATTGTAACGCCAAAGATATTTGAAGGCTATGTAAAACCAATAGAGATATTGAATAAAAAAGTGAATAAAACAGTTCTAATCTCTTTTGATGAAGAAAATTTAAATCTATTAAATAATTCTATTATGAAATATGTAAGGAGAGTATAGATATGGGAATAAAAATATTAGATATAATAACAAAACTCTCTTTTGTATTTAGCATACTGACCTATTTGATGCCCTACAACAATTTGGTAAACTATGCAGTTATATATGTGACAAGCATCGGAGTTACATGTTTAGGCTATTATTTGAAAGAAAAGAGTAAAAATTATTATATGATAGGATTGTTGATGATACCCCTTTACTTCTTAATTAAAGGAGAGGGAAATACTATATTTTTAACTTTGGCAATCTTTTTCACATACTTTTTTGTAGTTAGATACAATGGAATTTCAACCCACGGCCTTTATATTGATAACTTTGTAAAGGGATTTGGAGTTTATATTTTCATTATAGTATTTTCACTAATTACAAGAACTTCTGGATTTATAAACAATTTATCTGGTCTATTCATGATTATGTATTTTATTTCTTCAGTGATACTAATTAGGAGCATGAGACATATAGAAAACAATCAAAGCATCGAAAAGATAAATAGGCAAAATATAATTTATTCTATATTTATATTAGTTTTTTCAATACTTTTGACTATGGAGAAATTTGTAAACTTCATAGGTAACGGAATCAAGTTAGCATATAATTTTTTAGTAGATTTGTTTTTGAAATTGTTCTATTGGGTTTTTATAGGCGCAGGGTATATTGCCATGTATTTAACTGAATTCCTTAAAAAACTTTCCTCAGGTGAAAAAATAGAACCTCCAGAGGCTTCAGAAAACTCACAAGATATAATGGAGATTTTAAAGCATAAAAAATCTGGAGGATTACCACCAATTGTAGCAACAATAATAAACTGGGCGATTAAAATACTTATTATTGTATTCATTATCTATATAATAAATAAGATATTTAAGAGAAATATGTCGAGAAAACATGTAAAAGAAGAATATGTCGAGGAAAGTGAATTTATTAATGTAAAAGAGATAAAGGAAAAGAAAAAGAGAAGTATTTTTAGACCTAAAGGAGAAAAAGCACAGATTAGATATTATTATGAGAAGTTTTTACGCAAATGTATAAAAGATGACATTCCCATAGTAGAACAAGATACCACTAAAGATATAAATAGAAAAGCAACAAATAAATATGAATTTGAAGCATTGGATAATTTGAGAAATATTTATATAAGAGTTCGCTATGGAAATAAAGATATAGATAAAATGTCTGTAAAAGAGTACAAGAAAAATTACAAAAAAATAAAGTGAGTAGATATCTACTCACTTTATTTTTTTATTTATGTTCTTCTAATAATCTATTTTTAATATCCCACAATGGTTTAGACAAATCCACGAAATATTTATGAGGTCTTTCAAAACGTAGAACTTCTTCCCATAGGGTATTTATTTCCTCTGAACAATAATTTTTTATTTCTTCTATATTTGGACTTTCGTATATAGATTGTCCACCATCAAATATCTTAGTTAACAATTTTCGTGAATAAAAATTGGTTACAGTTTTGCATTTCCAAGTATAGAAAGGATGGAAAATCTTATAAGGTTTAGTATCATCAATTACTTCATCATGAAGTGTTACCACATCAGCTATAGCCTTACCAGTTTCTCTATCAAACAATCTATGAACTTGTTTAAATCCTGGCGTTGTTATTTTGCCAACGTTTTCACTAACCTTAATCTTAGGAATTATTTCTCCGTTCTTTTCAATAGCAGCTAATTTATATACTCCACCAAATACAGGCTCGGATTTGGCAGTGATAAGTCTTTCACCTACTCCAAAGGAGTCAATTTTAGCACCTTGATTTATTATATCTCTTATAGTGTATTCATCAAGGGAACTACTAGCAACAATAGGACAGTCTTCAAAACCAGCCTCATCTAACATCTTTCTTGCTTCTTTTGAAAGATAAGCAATATCGCCACTGTCAATTCTAATACCCTTAGGTCTAAAACCTCTTGGCAATACTTCCTCATTAAAAGCTTTAATTGCATTTGGTATTCCAGATTTTAAAACATTGTATGTATCAACTAATAGTACACATTTATCAGGGTAAGTTCTAGCATAAGCTCTGAAGGCATCTAATTCAGATGGAAAAACTTGTATCCAGCTATGAGCCATAGTACCTAATGCCGGAACCTCAAAATCTCTGTCTACAATAGTACAAGCTGTACCTATACATCCACCAATATAAGCTGCTCTAGCTCCTAATATAGCTGCTTCATATCCTTGTGCTCTACGTGAACCAAATTCCATTACTCCTCTACCTTTAGCAGCTCTTACAATTCTATTTGATTTAGTAGCTATAAGACTTTGATGGTTTATAGTTAAAAGAACCATAGTCTCTATTATTTGAGCTTGAATTATAGGACCTTTTACAGTAACAATAGGTTCATGAGGGAATATTGGAGTTCCTTCTTTAATAGCCCATACATCACATTCAAATTTAAAATTTCTCAAATACTCTAAAAATTGTTCATTGAACATATTCTTGCTTCTAAAGTATTCAATGTCATCATCATCAAACTTTAGATTCTTTAAATATTCAATTAATTGTTCGACTCCTGCCATAATTGCAAACCCGCCATTATCAGGTATATCCCTAAAAAACATGTCAAAATAGGCTATTTCATCTTCCATTCCACATTCAAAATATCCATTAGCCATAGTGAACTCATAGAAATCTGCAAGCATGGTCAAGTTCTTCTTTTCTTTCCAATCAATGCTAGTCATTTTTATTCTCCTTTAAAATATACTTTAACTCAATTATATTTCTAAAAATGAAATAATTCAACTTATATTGCAAAAATATAAAATAAGTGAGCCAAGAGACCGTCTCCTGACTCACTGACTCACTCTGCTATTGTAATAATTTTTTTCCTTTATCGGTGATTATAAATGTTTCGCCTAAATTTTGTTCTTTGCAAGAAATACTACAACCGCTACAGTTTCCACTGCATTTAAATCCTTGAACTTCCTTTTTCAAATATCCCATTTGCAACAATTGATTGATTAATACTTCTACCATTTCTTCGCTAGTTTTTAATTCTCTAGCTAATGATTTTTTTGAAAAAACGGATGAATTATTTATTTGTTTTAATGTATCTATTAGCATAAAATCATCTCCTAAGTTAACTACTTAGTTCCCTTAATGTTTCATCAATAGAACTCCAAGATCGTTTACAATATCCTATTTTGGTATCATAGTTTTTAAGTTGTTTCTTAATAGATTTACAAGTTTGATGATTTATATAGTCTGTAAGTATCAAAACTACATCGGTATTTTTTGGGATTTTATATGTCTTCTGCTTTTTCTTTCTTCCTGAGATATGAGTAATTTGGTTAAATCCATTTTCTTTTAAGTTGTCTTCAATATTTCCTAAATAATCACCGCCTACAACTAAAACACTCATATAGATCCCTCCACTAACTAAGTCCAAATAGTCTACCAACTTGATAAATAAGCACTGCGGCAATCCAACCTACTAGAAATGTATATACTGCAGTAAATAATGCCCATTTTCTTGAGTTGGTTTCTTTTCTAACAGTTCCAATAACAGCAGCACATGGTGTATAAAGTAAAGTCATAATCATGAAGGCAAAAGCACTTAGTGGTGTAAACGCTCCTTGTACAGCCGCTACTAGCTTTGCACCCTCTTCTACACCTGCATATACCATACCTAATGTTGCAACTACTGCTTCTTTTGCAACTATACCTGCAAACAATCCTACAGAAGCTTGCCATGTACCAAATCCAGCAGGCTTAAATATAGGAGCAATAAAACTACCTATTTTACCTAATATACTAGCATCACTATATGGTTCTACACCGAAAGGTAATACAGATAATACCCAAAGAGCAGTTACAACTGCAAATATCACTGTTCCAGCTCTCTTTAAGAAGGAACCAACCTTATCCCACATATGAAGTAATACACCTTTAATGGTTGGAACTCTATAAGGTGGCAATTCCATTACAAAATAAGAAGATTCACCTTTAAACAATGTCTTACTAAATATTTTACCCATAATTATTGCTACTAAAAATCCTATTACATATATTGAGAATAAAACAAGTGCTTTATGCTTTGGGAAAAACGCAGATATAAATACTAAATAAATAGGAAGTCTAGCTCCACAAGATATAAATGGGTTTATAAGTATTGCAATCATCCTATCTTTTTTGCTGTCTAAAGTTCTAGTTGCCATGATTCCAGGAACGTTACAGCCAGCTCCTACTAACATTGAAATAAAAGTTTTTCCATGTAATCCTACAGATCTCATTATTCTATCCATTACATAAGCTGCTCTTGCCATATAACCACTATCTTCTAGTATTCCAATAAATATATACATTACCATGATTAGTGGAACAAATTCTATTACTGCACCTACTCCACCAAATATCCCATCAACTATGAATGCCGTTAACATTTCAGATGCATTAGCATTTACAAGTGCTGTCTCAATAGCCCCGCTTAAAGCTTCCATTCCCGCACCAAGCCATTCTTGAAGTACGTCTTCCCCAATTAAGAAAGTTAATTTATATACACCATACATTATAAGAGCAAATATTGGAAGACCAAACCACTTATGAGTAAGAACACGGTCTATCTTATCAGATTTTGTTTCTACTGAAACCTTAGGTTTCTTAACACTTTTATCAACTACATCTCCTATAAATTCATATCTTTTATCAACAATGACAATCTCTGGCTCCATAGATGTGGCAGCAATAGTATCTGCACTTTCCTTAACCATATTTAGGATATTTGATTGATTGTTTTTTTCAAATATCTCATAAACAAACTCGTCTCCTTCAAGTAATTTAATAGAAAGCCATTTTGAAGGATAATCCAATTTTACTTTAGAAGAATCTAAAGCTTTTTCAATTTTATCTATTTCAGAATCTATTTCACTGCCATAGCTGATTTTACTCAATTGGGAATTTTTAGAACCCATAGCTTTGATAGCTTCTTTGATTAAATCATCAATCCCTTTCTTCTTTGCAGCTATAGTTGGTATAACTGGTGCACCAAGCCCCTTAGAAAGCTTTTCTATATCCACCATTATCTTTTTTTCTTTTGCTTCATCCATCATATTTAGTGCAATAACTACATTTGCACCCATTTCTATAAGCTGAGCCGTAAGATATAGATTTCTTTCTATATTTGTCGCATCTACAACATTGATTACTACATCTGGATTTTCTTTTATTATAAAATCCCTTGCAACAATTTCATCTTCTGAATAAGCACCCAAACTATAAGTACCAGGTAAGTCTACAACATTGTAAACATTATTATTGTTTTTTAATGTCCCTTCCTTTTTTTCCACTGTAACTCCTGGCCAGTTTCCAACATGTTGATTGGCACCGGTAAGAGCATTAAAAAGAGTTGTTTTTCCGCAGTTGGGATTCCCAACCAATGCAATAGTATTCAATTTTAACCCTCCTTGTTAATGAAAATCATTCTCAATAAAACTTTAAAAAAATAATGCCTTTTCTTTTAAATAATAATATCTTCCGCTTCGTCTTTCCTTAAAGTAAGCTTATATCCTCTAACTATTATCTCAATAGGATCGCCTAGTGGAGCTTTTCCTGTCACTTCAACTGTAACTCCAGGTACTACTCCCATCTCTAATAGTCTTTTTCTAACAGAAGCATCTTTCGAAATGCTTTTTACCTTTACCTTTGAACCTATAGGCATATTATTAAGATTAGCCATATGTATTCCCCCTTTTCCGACATTGATAATCATTATCAATAACATCATATAATATTATTAAACAAAAATCAATAGTTTTAGTAAAAAAACACCCTGTACAAAACAGGGTGTTTTTATTGTTTAAAGATTTAGACCGCTTTCATATGCTTTTATATTTATTTCATGTAGTTTTTCAGGAAGATTTGCTTTTATAAGCTCTATCCAGTCTATATTTTCAAGTTCCATTGCTTTTACTAAGCAGCCTAACATTACTATATTTTGAGCTTTTACTTCTCCTAATTCTTCTGCTACCTTTCTAGCATTGATTACTTTAATGTTTTCTACTTCATCTTTTAATGCTTCTATAACACCATCAGGATATTTTTCTTTTCCTGTTAATACTGGAAGTGGATACATTTCTACATCATTGACAATAAGTCTTCCGCCTTTTTTAAGTTGTTGTAAATACCTAGCTGCTTCAACCTTTTCAAAGGCAATCATAACATCAGCTTCTCCAGTTCCTATAGATGGTGAATATACTTTTTCTCCAAATCTTATTTGAGTTGTAACACTACCTCCCCTTTGAGCCATACCATGGATTTCTGACATCTTCACATCATATCCTTCTTTGATTAGCCCTTGGGATAGTATCTTAGATACCAATATAGTACCTTGTCCACCAACTCCAACTAAAAGTAAACTCTTAACCATATTATTCACCCATCCTTTCTATAGCATCAAATGGACAGACTTGTGCACAAATAGTACAGCCATTACATTGTGCTCTATCTATACTAACTACATTGTCTTTTATAGATATAGCAGGACAGCCAATCTTCAAGCAAGATTTACATTTTTTACATTTATCTTCTACTACTTCACAATACATATTCTTTCTTCTTCTTTGAACTTCCTTAATAAGTGCACAAGGTTGTTTTGTTATAATAACAAAAGGTTCTGTTGCTTCATATGCATCTTTTACTGATTTTCTTGTTTCTTCTAATTTATATGGATCAACCACTCTAATGTTTTCTTCCTTAATTCCCACAGCCTTAACTATAGCTTCAATATCAACTATTTCTGTAACTTCACCCATCAAAGTCTTTCCTGTACCTGGGTTTTGTTGATGACCAGTCATAGCTGTAATTCTATTGTCAAGTATTACCATTACCATATTTGTCTTGTTGTAAACTGCATTAACAAGTCCTGTCATACCTGAGTGGAAGAATGTAGAGTCTCCAACAAAGCCAAATACTTTCTTGTCTACTCCTGCCAATTTAAATGCTTTTTCAAATCCTAATCCTGCACTTATTCCAGCACCCATACAGATAACTGTGTCCCCAACATTTAGTGGTGGCGCCATACCAAGTGTATAACAGCCTATATCACTAGTTACCACTACATCTTTTAACTTGCTTACTTCAAAGAATATTCCTCTATGAGGGCAGCCTGCACAAAGAGCAGGTGGTCTTGATGGCACTTCTATATTAGCCTTATAAACATCCTTTGCTTCATCTTTCACTAATACATTTCTAATGATTTCTGGACTCAATTCACCACAAGCTGGTATGAATTCTTTTCCTATACATTCAATTCCTAGTGATTTTACAAAGTTTTCGATATATGGTTCAGTTTCTTCAATTACATACAACTTGTCTACTGTTTTTGCAAATTTCTTAATCATCTCATCTGGAAGTGGATAAGTAAAGCCTATCTTTAAATAAGAAGCTTCATCTCCAAATACTTCCTTTGCATGTAGATAAGAAATTCCACTAGTAATAATCCCTATCTTCTTATCTCCCCATTCAATTCTGTTTAGAGGAGTGTTATTTGAGTATTTTCTCAAACTTGGAATTCTATCATATTCAATTTCTTTTTGTTTTTCCTTAGAATTAGCAGGTACCATTATATACTTTCTAATATTCTTTGAGTACTCTTTGATTCCTACTTCTTCTCTTTCTCGAAGTTCTACTAAACCTTTACTGTGACAAACTCTTGTAGTCACCCTAAAAATAACTGGTGTATCAAATTTTTCACTTATTTCAAAAGCATATTTCATATAGTCTTTACATTCTTGACTATCTGATGGTTCTATCAATGCTGCCTTTGAATGAGGTGCATAAAGTCTGTTGTCCTGTGCATTTTGTGAACTATGCAATCCAGGTTCATCAGCTGTTACCACAACCAATCCTCCATTAACACCTTCATAAGCCATTGTAAAAAGTGGGTCTGCTGCTACATTAAGTCCTACATGCTTCATAGTTACTAAAGACCTAGCCCCTGCTATAGAAGCCCCGCTTGCTACTTCTAGTGCTACCTTTTCATTTGTTGACCATTCTGAGTATATTTCTTCATATGTGGAAACGTTTTCTAAGATTTCTGTACTAGGAGTCCCTGGATAAGCACAAGCTACTGTACATCCAGCTTCATAAGCACCTCTAGCAATAGCTTCATTGCCTGTTAAAAGCTTTTTCATGTTTTTTCCTCCCATCTTTATACTAATTCTTATTTATATATACATTATAACAAATATAATCATAGTATTGAGAAAATATGAAAAATACTTAACAATATTCAAAAAATCTCCTAGTTTTATATCCTAGGAGATTTTAAACAATATTATTTAATTGAAATAAATTTACTTAGCAATGAGTTGGAATAATAAATATATATAATGAGATGAAATACCAGCTACTAAACCACCAATAGTGTGAGATAAAATTGCCTTATTAGCTAATTTTCTAACACCTAGTGCATCCATCATTCCAACATGAGTTGATAAATATCCTGACCAACACATTCCCAAAGAAGTAAATACTGCAATTTCATTAGCTCCAATAGCTCCTGATTTAAGAAGCTTTGGCACCATTCCTATTGCTGCTCCAACTGAACCTACAGCAGTTATTGGGAAGGCAATAGCTTTTGGAGAAGTAAATCCAAATAGTGGTGTCAATATTGGTGATAAGAAACCGCCTATTTTAGGTAATAGCCCAATTCCTTCATAAGCAGCCCCAGTATAAACTACATTGCCATTAACAACATTAGGCTCTATAGTTAACATCATTACAAAAGTACAAATAACAATAACACCAGGAATAATATCAAATCCTAATTGAACGCCAGTTTTTCCGCCATCGAGCATGGCTTCCAAAACTCTTTCAACAACACTACCTTCTCTTACTTTTCTCACTTTTAAACTACTATTATCAATAATTTTCTCTTGCTTTTCATCTTTTATATTGTAGTATTGTTTAGTAAAATGCATCATAATCCTTACACTAACAACACTACCAATAACAGCACCAAGTAATCCTATTGTTGCAGCACCCATGTACTCAGTACCATTTCCTTGCGACCCCATAAAAGACCAAACTATTAAACCCATACCAAAGCTTGTTCCTAAATTACAAAGGGTTGGAAGTTGATAATTTTTGAAATATTTAGCAAATCCTTCATCTTTTGCTAAACTAATAATTGCTGGATTATCACTTAAAAAAGTTGTAACAACTCCTAGAGCTGCAGCTCCTGGAAGATTATAAAGAGGTTTCATAATTGGTGAAATAATACGATTGATTAAAGCAACAACTCCAAATTCTGATAGCAATGCAGAAAAGGCACCAGCCAAAACAGCAATGGCCATAATAAAGAAAACAGTATTCAACAATAAGTCATGTGCAGTTGCCATCATAGTATTAAACATATTTCCTACACCCATTTTAGAACCCATATAATAGAATATCAAAACAAACAAAGCAATTGCTACAAATGTTTCTAAGGTTATATCCTTCTTTGTTTTTTGCTCCATTTTCTTTCCTCCTAGTACAATTTTATTATGAATATTTTGTATAATTTTTAATTATTAGGTTGGGCTTCCTAATAATAAAACCCTGCATCAATTAAAATGCAAGGCATTTTCATTAAACCTATAAGATATAATTCCTGGTTTATTGAAAAAAAGCACCTGAAAAGGTACTTAATGTGGCAGCCCCAAGGAGGCTCGAACTCCTGATTCTGCCGTGAGAGGGCAGCGTCTTAACCACTTGACCATGGGGCCACATATCTTCATTGCTGGCTCCGGGACTAGGACTCGAACCTAGACAATGTGATCCAGAGTCACATGTGCTACCATTACACAATCCCGGATCGTTCGGAACAATATATATTATACAACTAATTGTAAAACATATCAACAATTGTTTAAAAAATAACAGTTCTTTTATTTATTATATATAAAGCTCCCTATATGGGAGCATTTATTTCATATTCTTTATATATAGTATAGCACTATTCATCCTCTTTATACACTCTTCTTTGCCTAAAATTGATATTATATCAAATAAACCTGGCCCTACAGTCTTTCCTGACAATGCCAATCTTGTAGGATGTATAATATCTCCACCCTTTATGCCTAATTCGTCAATTAAATCCCTATAAACTCTTTCCACTGTTTCAATATCAAAAGCAGGAGCATCCCTTAGTGCTTCACTACCCTTTTCTAACAATTCAACTACTCCATCTTTCATAAATCTCTTCTTTACACCTTTTTCATCATAAGACTCTATATCTTTAAAAAAGTAAGCACTAGCCTCAGCTATTTCAGGCAACAATTTCACCTTTTCTCTTACTGAATCTACAACTCTTTTTATATATTCATACTTTGATTCAACTTCTGTTACTAGGCCACTTTCGATAAAATATGGTATAGCTTCTTCTACGATATAATCTAAATCTAAATCTCTCAAGTAGTTGCCATTCATCCAAGTCAATTTGTCAATATCATATATGGCAGCTGTTTTTGATACTCTATCCAATGAAAACTTTTTAAGAGTATCTTCCATAGAAAATAATTCTTCATTTTCTCCTGGAGACCAGCCTAATAAGGTTAAATAATTAACTAATGCTTCTTTCAAATATCCCTTATCTCTAAATTCTTCAACACTAGTTGCTCCGTGTCTTTTACTCAATTTACTTCTATCAGGAGCAAGAATCATAGATAGATGAGCAAATTGTGGCAATTCATATCCTAGAGCCTTATATATATGAAATTGCTTTGGTGTATTTGATAGATGTTCCTCTGCCCTAATAACATGGCTAATCTTCATACTATGATCATCTACAACACAAGCTAGATTGTAAGTAGGCATGCCATTGGACTTCATGATGATATAATCATCTAATTGAGTATTGTTAACTGAAACATTTCCTCTTATCAAATCTTCTATTTCAGTAGTCCCTTCCCTTGGAATTTTAATCCTTATAACATAAGGCTTTCCTTCTTTTAAATTTTTCTCTACTTCTTCCTTTGAAAGATGACTGCATTTACCTGAATATCTAAAGGGAAGTTTTTTCTCCTTTTGTTCTTCTCTTTCCACTTCTAAATCCTCTTCAGTACAGAAGCAATAATACGCCTTTCCCTCTTCTACAAGTCTCATTATCTCTTTTGTGTATAGTTCAGTTCTTTCTGATTGAAAATACGGACCAAAATCTCCTCCTATCTCTGGACCTTCATCCCAGTCCATTCCCAACCATTTCATACTTGATAATATTTGCGATACAGAATCCTCCTTTAGTCTTTCAGTATCTGTATCCTCTATTCTCAAAATAAACTTTCCATTATTCTTCTTAGCAAAATAATAATTAAATAGAGCTGTCCTAGCTCCACCAATATGTAAATATCCTGTAGGACTTGGTGCAAATCTAACCCTTACTTCCTCCATAGTTAAAACTCCCTTCAATTGAACTACAGCTTTATATATTTATAACCATCATTTATAGTTATTGTTGTAATACTACCGTTTCTCACCTTGAACCTGTAGAAGTACTCTATATCGTCAAATACCCAGCATAGGGCACATTTTATTACCCCTTCATGAGTAACAACTATCGTGTCTTTATCTTCTCCCACAACTTCTTCTAGAAAGTTTGATGTTCTATTATATAAATCCATCAAACTTTCTCCCTTAGGTATCCTATAGTTTATATAGTCATCTGTCCAAGCATAGGTTTCCTCTGGGTATTCTCTTTTTATTTCTTCATAAGTCTTTCCTTCAAATATCCCGAAGTTTATTTCTTTGACTCTTGGTTCTAAAATCCCATCCAAACCTAAGAGCTTTGATGTTTCAATAGTCCTCTTTAATGGACTTATATATACCTTTTCAAAAGAAATACTTTCCACTATCTTTTTAGTATTAAGTATTTGTTCTTTCCCTTTTTCAGATAGAGAAGTATCTGGACTTCCATATATTCTGCCTTTATTCTCCAAAGTTTCCCCATGCCTTACAAAAATCACATCCATGCTGATACCCCCATGAATGCCAATAGTGAAACTATCTCAGTAGTTTCAATGCTAGCACCATATACATCTCCTGTAAATCCACCAATAATCTTATAGGTTTTTACAGTTATAAAACTTGCATAAACTAATGATATTCCCAATGGAATCAAATACCACGGATTTATCAAAAATGTCATTATGCTATACAATATTGCCCCTGACAATGCATATTTTTTAGGATTGCTTTTTACAAGAGTATCTCCTATCCCACCGGGTCTAGCAGTTTTAAAAAAAGACATAAATATCACTGATACAAGTCTTCCATTACCACAAGATAAGGCTAAAAACAATGGAACATTTCCATTTAAATTTGATATAACAACATATTTAAGCAATATATCTAGTATTATAGCTACAACTCCATAGGTACCTATCCTACTATCTTTCATTATCTCAAGTATTCTTTCCCTGTCCCTAGCAGAAAGAAATCCATCAAAAGTATCTCCAAGACCATCTAAGTGAAGACCACCTGTAACAATTATTATAGTAGTTACAGCTAAAAATGACGCTATATCAGTATTTACATGAGAAGCTAGATAATAAACTAAGCCTGCAATTCCACCTATTATCATTCCTGTAAAGGGATAGAAAAATGTAGACCTAGACAAATTTTCTTTATTGAAATCAACTGGTATATTTATAGGTATCCTTGTGAGAAATTGAATACATAATATAAGTCCCTTAATCATTTTAACTTCACCGGTATGCCACAACATACCAAATAGACTCTATCTGAAATAGAGGCTATCCTTTGATTTATTCTACCTTGAATATCTCTAAATACTCTGCTTATATGGTATCCTGGAACCAATGAGTCTCCTACTTCATTAGTCACCATTACAAGTTCTAGTCCACTATCATTTACTGCATCTATTAAAGCTTTCAATTCATTGTATATAGTATCTTCGACACTTTTTTGAAGTTCCATTGAAATTCTCTCTTCATCTTTTGTCATATCATACATGATATTTGAAGTGAGAACAGTTATACAATCAAGTAGATAATACCTTTCTTCTCCTAGGGCCCTATCTAAATCATAATTCCCTTCAAAGGTTCTCCAGTAACTTGGTCTAGATTCCCTGTGAAGTCTAATTCTATCTTCCATTTCCCCATCAGTAATTTTAGATGTGGCAATATATGCCACATCTTTTTTGTCTTTATATAAACTTTCTGCAAAGGAGCTCTTTCCACTTCTTGCTCCACCTGTCACCAATGTAATCATATTATCACCTAATATCTATTAATGAATCTTTATCAAGTCTAGACTCTTCAAAAGTTGCCATATTGTCCATTATATATAATGCTGCTTCTATCATTTCAAAAGCTAGTGGACAACCTGAACCTTCCCCTAATCTCATTTCAAGATTGAGCATAGGTTTAAGCCCTAATTCTTTTGCCATATAAACTGCTCCTGGCTCCTTTGAAAGATGAGATGGGAAAAGATAATCCTTCACCAATGGATTGAAATTCACAGCACAAAGAGCTGCTGCTGATGAAATAAATCCATCAATAACTATTGGTTTTCTATTTTTAGCTGCTGAAAGAAAACATCCACACATTCCAGCTATATCAAATCCACCTACCTTAGATAATACATCAAGAGCATCTTCTTTATTTGGCTTATTTAATTCAATAGCTTTTTTTACACAATTAATTTTGTTTTGATATTGTTCTTCTGTAAGCCCTGCTCCCTTGCCACAAGTAGTTTCTGGATCAAGACCCGAAAACACACTGAGTACTGCTGCACTTGAAGTAGTATTTCCTATTCCCATTTCTCCAGTACCAAGGATATCTACCCCTTCACTATATAGTTTGTCAGCAATTTCAATTCCCACTTCTATAGCCTTTATTGCTTCTTCCCTAGTCATACTAGGTCCCTTTGTCATATCCTTTGTTCCATAAGCTACTTTTCTGTTTATAACCTTAGGTTCATCTATTTCAGCATTTACTCCTATATCCACTGTAGTAACTTCAGAACCTACTAATTTTGAAAGAACAGAAACTCCAGTATAACCCTTAATCAAATTTTCTGTAAGAAATTTCGTAAAATATTGAGGACATGCACTTACTCCTTGAGCTACTACGCCATTGTCTGCACACATAACCACAGTATTTTTATTTTTAATTTGATTATGTATATTACCTGTAATACCTGCCATCTTAATAACTATCTCTTCCAAAACCCCCAATGCTCCTATAGGTTTTGTAAAATTATCAAGTCTTTCCTTTGCCTTTTCCTTAGCCTCTTCATCTGCAGGCACAATAGATTTCAAAGTTTCTTCTAATAATCCCATTTTCCATCCCTTCCCTCATATATAGTCAATAATAATTATATTCTTCTTATGTTGCATAGTCAATCAATAGCAAAAGCTTTAAATTTGTTATTTTAATGCAATGTCAAACTGAAAAAATGTCTTCATAACGAAGACATCTTTTTAATTATCTAGAATCTTTTTAGCTTCACATAATCTTTGAAAAGCAGTAAACAGTACTAATACTGCATATATAATGGTAATAATGCTTAAATACTTATTAAATAATATCATCAAAGAAAATAATATAAATCCTTCTGTTCTCTCCATAACCCCTGCTTGATAATAGAAAGATTTCATTCCCTTTTTCTCAGACAATGCACCTACAGTTAAAAACACAGTCATTGAAATTATTATTGCAGAGGATAAGAACAATAATTCCATCCTTGAATTAGGGAACCTTAAACCTAGACCTATTATAATTGACAACTCTACTATCCTATCAAAGGTTATGTCCATTAATGTTCCCCAAGCTGTTGTGTCTTTCTGACTTCTAGCTACTTCCCCATCTACTGCGTCTAAAAGCCCTGATATCCAAAGTATAATAACAGCCAAAATTTCTTTTTCAAAATAGGCTAGTATGCCTGAGAATATTCCTACCAAAAAAGCTATTTTAGTAATGGTATTTGCAGTAAAATGTAATCTTATAAAAACATTTGCAACACTCTTTATTAAGGGGGCTACATATTTTCTTCCATGGGTATCTAACACTTTTATATCTCCTTTACAATTTTATATCGAAGTATTCTTTTAATAACTGGTCCATAAAATCTACCTGTAAATATTCTTTTATTTTATTAAAGGTATCCATATTTTTAATTTTCTTATTTGGATTATGATACTCTATATATGCATATCCACACCAAGATAAAGCTCTCAAATATAGGTAGGGAGTATACATTTGAACTCTATAGCGAATATCTCTATCTAATACATCTAATCCATCAATATAAGATTTAAAAAAGCCTTCTTTTTCTTCTGCACTTAAAACATGATTAGTCTTCCACAATGTAGTAGTAGGTGCAAGAAACTGAGTCAAATCCTGACAGGGATCACTTATAACTGGCTTTTCCCAGTCTATTAGATAATTTCCTTCATCTCCTATGATGAAATTATGAGAATTGACCTCAGTATTGTTTATAACATGCCAGCAGTTGTCAATAAAGTACCTTTCCTTTGAACTGTTATTTTTCGCCCAACTAATAAAGTTATAAAAGTACTTTTTCAATTTTATATCAATAATTGGCGAATCCCAAAATTCATTTAATAGTCTTTCTGCTTCTACTATTCTATCTGTAAAAATGTTTGATTCCACTATAAAATTGCTATTATCTATTTTACTTAAATCTAAAGAGTGTATCTTTGCAAATATTTCTCCAGCCTTATTTAAATCCCTATTATATTCTAATGGTTCCCCATTTAAAAACTCCATTATTAAAATTCCATACTCGAAAAAACTCTTTGTGTCATCTACATAATAAACTTTTGGTGTAACACCACTTACTTCTAATACTTTCAATGCATTATACTCATACCTTATTTGATTATCTAGCTGTAGTTGACTTCCAGTATTTACTCTAAAAACATACTTTCCGAACTCAGATTCTAAAATAAAGTTTATATTGTATTCTCCTTGAGCTAAAAATGAAACAGTATAATTATCTCCAATATTAATATTTAAGGCTCCTCTATTTTTATCTATATATTTATAAATATCGTTTATTAATTTACTTTTAACCATGATGGTATCCGCTCCATATTCTCTATATATTCTAATGTATTTTTAGGAATGAATATTCCTTCATTATCACATTCCTTTGTTTCTTTAATAAATTTTATTAAATCCTCTTTTGTATCAATATCTCTATGAATAGGAGCTAATCCAACTGAAAGGGCTTCATTGTTTGCTATAGCAATAGTTCCTTCAAAAACAGATTTCTTTCCCCATTTTAAATTACTATTAAATATCATAGTATGAAGTTTTCTCATTCCAACTAGATAATAACCTCCATCATAGGTTGGTCCCAAACAAATATCATTGACTTCTAATATATCAAAAGCCTTATAAATATCCTCTGGTTGAATACTTGGTATATCTGATCCAATTAATACAACTGAATCATATCCCTTGTTTAAAACTTTCCCTATGGCATTCCCCATTTTCTCCCCTAAATCTTCTCCCTTTTGAGGAAAAGATTCAATATAATTTGGAACCATGTCCTCAATAATATGAAATGAGTCTTCAGGAGTATAGGTAAGAAATATATCAATCTCATTTTTTAGATAATCAAATAAATTAAATAAGTCCAATAAAAAAGCTTTGTGAATGCCTGCACATTCCATTCCCGTAAATATATCCATTAGCCTAGTTTTTGTCCTTCCAGGTAAAGGTATTCTAGTCATGAGAATAAGTGCTTTCATCTACCTCACCTCTCTATACATTTTATTTAGCTCTGAAGGAGATTTTCCAAGTAAGTATAGTAGTCTTATCTTCTGCATTAATAAAAAAGTCTTTAATTGTCCTCCTGAACTAAACCTCCTAGCTGATGTTCCAATTTTAGATTCTACCATCTTAACCTTTCCCATCTTATGAAGTCTCCTAGAAAAATCCCAATCTTCCATAAGCTCTATATCCTTATATCCATTCATTTTTTCAAATATATCCTTTTTCACAAATATACCCTGATCTCCAAAAATCAATTGTAAATACTTAGCTCTCATATTTGATGTTTTAGCAATATATCTCATAAATAAAGTATCCATATCATAAAAATAAAGTTGGAATCCTCCCCCAATATATCCCTTATCTATAGTTTCTTTTATTTTTCCTAAAGAGTCTACAGATACAATAGAATCAGAGTGTACAAACCATAATATATCGCCACTTGATTCTTCTGCACCTTTGTTCATTTGTCTAGCTCTTCCTTTAGAACTTTCTGTTACAATACCATATGACTTTGCTATTTTAACTGTATTGTCACAGCTTCCACCGTCTACAACTATAATCTCCTTTTGCCCCTTTAGTCTATCTAGAACTTGTAATGTCTTCTCGATTTTGTTTTCTTCATTTAAAACTGGCACAATTATAGAAATCATTATAATCTCCTTCTAAAAAAATATTGCTTTTTCATAATCTATTGAAATAGAAACTTCATCACCTATTTGAAAGTTCATATTAGGATTAGATATTAATTTCAACTGAATATCTCCTACTCCTACAGTATAATATATTCTATCTCCTGCATATCTTTTTATTTTTACTATACCTTTAATATCAGTTTCACCTGGAGAATATAGCTTAATATCTTCAGGTCTAATCATTGCACTAATCTCTTTTTTATTATTAAAGTTTGTTTTAAATTTGCAAATATCACTAACAAAACACCCATCTACAATGCTGCCATCAATATAATTTTTTTCTCCTAAAAAATTAGCTACTACCTTAGAGCAAGGCCTTTGATATAATTCTAATGGAGTTGCAAATTGCTTTATTTCTCCATCTAACATAATCGCTATTTTGTCTGAAGTCATTAAGGCTTCTTCCTTATCATGAGTTACCAATATTGTAGTAATATTAAGTTTCTTTTGTATATTAAGCATTAAATCTCTCATATCTTCTCTAAGTCTCGCATCTAAATTAGAGAATGGTTCATCAAGAAGGAGTACCTTAGGCTCAATTGCCAAAGCCCTAGCTAGTGCAACCCTTTGCTTTTGTCCCCCTGAAAGTTCATGAGGCATTTTTTTATTGCATTCTTTTAGTTGAACTAGTTTTAACATCTTCTTTACTTGTTTCTTTCTAATTTCTTTATCTACCTTTGCCATTTTTAGACCAAAACCAATGTTTTCTTCCACATTTAAATGTGGAAATAACAAATAGTCTTGAAATACTATTACAGCTCCCCTCTTCTCTACTGGAACCTTTAATACTGAATTACCATTAAATAATATATCTCCTATATCTGGTTTTAACAATCCAGCAATAATCTTTAAAGTAGTAGTCTTACCACAACCAGATGGACCTAATAGTGACACTAATTCTCCTTCAAAAATTTCAAGGTTGATATTATCTAACACTTTTTTACCACTAAAACTCTTCGATATATTTTGTAATTGAATCATATTAATTCTCCTTAACTATAAAAGAAATTGCCACTTTTGTAATAATGCCTTATAGCTTTTTCCATTATCATTAAACATACAAGAGTAGTCAAAATAAATACAATACTATAAACCGAACCCATCATCCTATCTCCACTTTGAATAAATGGGAACATCATCATAGAAAAAGTCACTACTCTTCCCCCACCAATCAAGAAGGTGAGAAAATATTGACTAAAAGATACAATAAAAATCATACTACTTGCAGAAATTATTCCTGGTATTATTAGTGGAAGTGTTATGTATCTAAAAGTTTGAAATGAACTAGCTCCTAATACCTTAGCTTGCATTTCCATAGATTCCCCTATTATTTCAAAAACACTTGTGAGTATCTTAACGCCATATGGAATACAAGGAATAAGATGAATCAGGACAACTCCCAAAAAAGTATTTGCAATACCCATCTTTAAAAAGGAAAGATGTATTCCCATAGCTACTGTAACTGTAGGCACAATTACAGGTGCAAATATCAATATTTCAATTAACTTCTTACCTTTAAAATTATAAACTCCCAATGCCTTTCCTGCTGGAATGCTTATTATTAATGTAATAATGGTCACAACAGTAGAAAGCCAAACACTGTATAAAAGTGTTTTTAGGGATTTACTATTAGGGTTAAACAAATACTTCCATCCTCTAAGACCATATTCCTTTGGTAGTAAATATGGCCAAGGCCACTTTTTTGTAAAACTCCAGACTACTATGACTATAAGAGGTAATACCAAAAATATTAAAAAAATACAAGTTATAATTCTATATAATTGATTTTTATTATTACTCATAATATCATCCTTTATATTTTGAAATTAATTCAAAGGTTTTATAATAAACCCCTACTAAGAATAATGATACAAAAGTTAATATCATATTTATAACCATAGCATATGGTCTATTTGTTAAATCTGGATTATTATATTCTATAAATGCTTTAACAGGCAAAGCTTTTGGATATGTAGGACCTAAAAGCAAAGGAACTTCATATGCTCCAAATGAAAACGCAAAAATAATAATAAATGCTGAAAATACAGTTGGCATTATTATAGGAAGAATGACATGAAAAAACACCTGTCTTTTAGTAGCCCCAAGATTTAGGGCTACTTCAGAAAGGTTATAACTTAAATTGCTTAAAATAGTATAGGTAACCATGGCTACGAAAGGTATTTCCTTCCATATATAAGCGATAATTATTCCCACCCCATTCCTCTCATGAAGAAGGGATGGAAATTGAGTTGGTTCTTTTATTAAACCTATTGAATATAGAATTCTAGGAAATATCCCACTTTGTGCTAGAATATTGTACACAAGAAGCACTGCAACTATATGTGGTACAATAATTGGCAATTTATATATAGCTTCTACTAATCCGTTATTGCTCTTAGTTTTAAGTATGGAATAGGATAATAACACCCCCAAAACTATAGCTATGATGGATGATACCAAGGAAGTATATAGGCTAAATCCTAAAGATGATAAAAAATCTTTGCTATTAAGTACTTCCTTGTAATATCTAAGAGTATATTCATGAAGACCTACAGCTTCAAAATGTCCTAAGCTTTGAATAAATCCCATTATTAGCCCTGAAGCAAATATTCCTAGTATAACTATCATTATTGGTAACAGTAAAATATAAGGTCTTATTTTATATTTCAACACTAATCACTCTCACCTGGTATAGTTTCCATCCAAATTTTTTCTATTATAGGCACTAAATCTGCTGGCATCTCTGGTATTCTTCTTTCAAGTAAAATATCTTGAGGAATAGTTGCTATTCCTAAATCCACTGAATCTAAAATATCTTTTTCCTCTGTACTTAATTTACTATTATCTAATACCGGTAGATCTCCCCAATTTTCTGGTACATATTTTGAAGCTTGTACTTCAACATTTAAAATATAGTCTATTACAGCCATAGCTCCAGCTTTGTTCTGCGAATTAAATGGAATTCCTAAGAAATGTGTATTTCCTATAGTTCCTTTATCAAATACAAAGGTTCTTGTTGATTCTGGATATTCTCCTGTAACTATTTTACCTGAGGGAGAATTAGGATTATATGTCATTGTCATAAGCACTTCCCCATCAGAATACATATTGTCTAATAATGCTGATTCTGCAGGGTAAGTCTTTCCTTCTTTCCATAAATAAGGCTTCAGTTCCTTCAAATATTCTATGGCTGGCTCAATAGCTTTTCTTACAGTTTCCTCATCTGCTTCCATGTCCATAAACTGTTCGTAACCTACCATATCACATATAATATTTCTAACAAAAACACTTCCTGTAAAATCAGGTAATGCTGGATAAGTGAATTTACCAGGATTTTTTTTAGCCCATTCTAACAATTCTTCATGACCACTAGGAACCTCATCTACCTTATCACTATCATATACCAATACAAATTGTGCTTTCCCATAAGGTGACTCATATCCTTCTACTGGATAACCAAAATCATATTTAACTTCAATTGAATCCTTATCTATATACTTGTTGAAATTTGGTAGCTTGTCTGTAAAAGGTCCAAACAATAAATTGTTTTCCTTAGCAGTAAAGAAGTTTTCTCCGTTTATCCAAACTACATCTATATTTCCATCTTCAACATTTAACTGTTTCTCGTTTAATAAATTGTTTAGTATTTCATCTATATCCATACCTACTCTGTTAATAGTAATATCATATTCTTCTCTTAGTTTATCAGATAGATATCCATCTATCCAAGTATTAATCTGCTGACCTCCACCCCAACCATAAAAGTTAACAGTTGTTCCTCTAGCAGATTCCAAAATTTCATCCCAATCTTTTTTTAATACATCTTCATCATTTTTTGTTTTTGAATTACAAGCAACTAAATTTAAAGTTAATATACCTATTAATAAAAGAATTAAAATCTTTTTAATTGTTATTTTATTCATTACAGTTCTCCTTTTTTAGATTGAAATATTTTCTTTAATACAAAAGATATAATAAATAAAGCAACTAATAATCCGATTGCCATATAAAAATCCTTAGATCCAAATACTGTAGTTTTATCACCTAAGTTTGTATATACTAAAATACCAGGTAATGAACCTATAGTAGTAGCCATTGCAAAATCCTTATATTTAACATCGGAAAGTCCTGCACTATAGCTAACAACTTTAAAGGGAAACAATGGAATTAACCTTAACATCAGTATTAAAAAGAACCCACTCATTTTTGACTTGTCTTTAAATATTACTAGGTCTTTTTTAATTATCTTTTTAATAACCTGCTGACCTAATCCTCTAGCTAAATAAAATGCAATAGTTGCTCCAATTAATGAACCAATTGATGTTAAAATAGTACCTTTAAATAATCCAAATATCATGCCCCCTGCCATTACTAATACTGAATCAGGAAACAATAATAGAGGTAGTAATGATAGTATACCAACATAAATTAAAGGCGCCCATATTCCAAAGGATTGTATATAATCCTTTATTTCGTTAGGACCATATTCCTTGAATATATTATGTTTATTTATAAATATAGCTAACCCAACTATTATACATATTATAGCTATATATTTTAATATGTCTTTTTTAGACTTTTTCATATATTTATCCTTCCTACCCATTATATTTACTAAATTTCTTTTTCCCTTTATATCTATTAATCCATTTTTTAATGGTATTTACTTCTGTTTGATCGAAAGTATTGTATATATCTTCATTAAACAACAAATCTAATATGTGAACAGCACTTTTACCACCTTTTTTCATAGACTCTACACATTCTTCACAATAAGTAACTATATGCCCTTCTGTAGTTTCATTAGCCCTTCTCAACTTTTGAGCTGTTGCTATTGTATTATTCGTTAAGGAAGTCATTCCTCCTGAGCCACAGCAAAGGGTATTTTCTCTATTAAATTTCATTTCAGTATAATTAATCCCTATTTGGTCTAATATATTTCTTATTGCATCGTGTGTTTTTACCTCATATCTAGTAGGGCAAGGATCATGTATGGAAAAGACTATATCAACATCTTTGCCTTTTCCTTTTATCTTTTTAGGAACACCCTTTTGAGAAATTATCTCCCATAGAGGAATTACTTCAATATCTTCACTATTTTTCTTTATAGTATTAAAACAATTTTGACATGTAGTCACAACTCTTTTAATGCCATTTTTCTTGAATTCTTCCCTAAGAATATTATAATAATGGTTAAACTCTTCTACATAACCCATAGAAAAAGTTGGATTTCCACAACAATTCAAGTATATGCCAATGCCTGGTATCACATCTCTAAGATACTTATAGGCTTTATTTACAATTTCAGGGCTAAGGCCATAATACTACATCCTGGAAAATATATGATATCTGAGTCTTCCTCAAGACCGATTATATCTGTACGAAAAAGCCTTGAAAAGCTATTCTTTTGGTGAAACTTAATTGAGGTATAACCTAAATCACTAGGAAGCTTTCCCTTTGTTTCAGATACTACATTCTCTCTTAAATTAAAAAACATTTCCTTTAAATCAACATCTTTTGGACAAACAGCTGTACAATATCCACATAACAAACAAGAATAAGGCAACTTATGGTCTACTTTTTTCTCTGCTAGTAGATATTCTAGAATATCCTTTGGTGAGTTACAAAATTCACAAAGCATTGGACAACCATTCATGCATAACTTGCAACCTATACATTTATCTTTTTCTTTTTGAATCTTTTGTAAGTTTTTATTGTTTATATCTACTTTCACCATATCTCCACCTTTTAACTGTATAAAAGGATTGCTTCATATTCTGAAACAATCCCCTTTATATAATAGTTACATTAATTTCTTTCTATCTTCTCAGTATTGTCTGCTGTTTTTTTAGAATTTCGATCATTCCAGATTTTCTTCATAAGGTATATTAATATACTTAAAGAAAATAAAATCAATAGCCCAAATACAAATTTCTTTGTCCCTCCTGTAAGCATTCCACCAACATAGGAATAAACCAATGTTGCAGGTAGTTGACCTAATCCTGTAGCCCAGAAAAACGACCAAAATCCCATAGCTGTAAGACCTGCTGCATAGCTAACTATGTCAAAGGATATAAAGGGTAGCAATCTTGCTATCAAAATAGCATAATTACCATATCTATCAAAAAACTTATCAACTTCTTCTAAAGCAAACTTACTGGTTAACTTTTCTGCTGCATTTCTACCATATATCCTTGCTATATAAAAACATAATGCTGCTCCGGCCATAGCACTAGACCAAGATAGTAGTGCACCTTTTACCCAACCAAATAATCCAGCATTAGCAAATGTTATAAGAAAAGCTGGAAGTGGTGCTGCTACTGATTGAAATACCATCAGTAGAAATGATATTATAGGTGCCCATATTCCAAATGATAAAATATAACCTTTGATTGCATCTACATCTAACATACTAAATAAAAATACTATTTTCTTAATGCCAGTCCTCACTGGAGTAACAAATAGATATATACAAATTAATCCGACTATAATACCTATTTTTACCCAAGTAGACTTCTTAATATTTTTCAAAACATCAACAACCTTTCTTTAAAGGCATTTATTTTTCTAATAGTTCATCATAAGGCCATCCACCTTGACCATTCTCTAATATGAATAGGCGATCTTCTTTGATACCTTTTTCTATTAGATAATTATAAGTTCTTTCTGCTCCTTTTTTACCACCTGGACATATTATTATAATTGGATCTTCTGAAGATTCTAAGTCCGACATAACTCCATCAAATTTTGCTTTGTCTTCATCTGTTTCAACTGGGTAAGCATGTGTTGGTATTGCACCTTGAATATGGTGTTCTTCCCAAGCATCTTCTGGTTGAATATCTAATAGTATAATGTCATCATTGTTTTCAATATTTGCCTTTACCTCTTCAGCTGTACGATAATTAAATTCAGCATTTCCTTCTTCTGTAGCTTCATTTTTAGTACAACCAGTTAATAATAATGCAAAAACTGTTAATACAACTAATACTAAACTAAATCTTTTCATTTAATACTCCTCCTTTTGTTATTTTAAATTTTATTTTTCTAATTCAAGTTCTGAGTTTCCAGCCCAAGCATGGAAACTTGCATCATAATTCTTTGCATTATTGTATCCCATCATTGAAAAAACCACTTGCATATGAGCTGAACGTATACCAGCAGTACAATAAGTAACTATTTCATCATCCTTTTCGATTCCATTACTATCAAGTATTGCTTTTATTTCTCCTGCAGTTTTAAAAGTACCATCTTTATTTAGAAATTCATTAAATGGAATATTAATTGCTTTAGGTAAATGTCCTCCCCTTGCTTCTCCATATTTTGTAGCACCTTCATATTCATCTTTTGCTCTAACATCTATTATAACTACTTCATCTAATTTATTCGCTAATTCTTCAGTTTCTATGTTTGATTTTAAATCAAGTTCTTTAATTTCAACACTGGAATGACTTGGCTCTACTGATTCCTTTGATACTTCATATCCTTTAGATTCCCAATAGTTCCATCCGCCATCTAATATCTTAGTATTTTCTAAACCTGCTCTTCTTAGCATCCATACTATTCTTCCATCTTCACCCCAACCTTCTTGAGTGTTGGTATATACTACTATTTCCTTGTCATTTGTAATTCCAACTTCAGAAAGCTTTTCAGATAATACTTTTGGTTCTAGAACAGTTCCCCAATTTGGATTTTCTCCTGGAGCTCCTTCCATATTTGCGAATTGCTGCCACATAACAAATATAGCCCCTGGTATATGTCCTTTATCATAAGCTTCTTGTCCCCTAGCATCTAATACTAATAAATCTTCTCTGTCTAAGTTTTCCTTTAGCCAATCAGCATCTACAACATAACTAGTGTCTACAAAAGTTACGCTTTCATCAACTTCCATATCAGTATTTTTATTATCGCTAGTATCTGGACCTTTAGTACATCCAAATAAAGAAATAGATAGTATTAAAATTAAAACAAATACTAAAGTAGTTCTTTCCCTAAAAAACCTTTTCACAAAATATCCCCCCAATTATAATTTTTACAAACCATTTACCTCATATAATAAACGTACATCCACCATGAAAAATTATATCATAGTAAAAATGTAAACATAAATTGAAATATTAAATAGTATTTTTTTTCATATAAAATCTATCTATAGCATAAAAAAGTGTAATCTCGTACTTTTGTAAAAATGGGTTTGATTATATATTGACATTATTTGTATACAAGTTTAGAAAGTATAAAATCTAATTTAGCAGAGCTTTTTTCTCACCCCTTTTAAAATTATTAATATAATATATTAGTAATACACAAAGGGGGATTTTTATGCTTTCTAGAGAAGAATTTATAAACATGTCAATAATGGAAAACCTTTTTTTTGCTCGTATAATGAAGGAACATCTCATATTTGTTGATGCTACCCTTCCCATAGTAAATTGTAGCCTTATACTTGAAGTAGAAAATTTTAAAAATATACTAGAAAACTATTTATTAGAAACTATTATCCTATCTGGTGGTATGGTTGATGATAAAGCCATAAACTCTAATGAACTTGTCACTAATTATACATTGAGTGCAGAAGAAATAACTAATAGCTATACAGGAATATGTATAAATACTGAACTTACAAAATTAGAAATGAATTTGGTTCCTATAAAAGAACCTTGCTATTCACCTGATTTAGAAAATAGGGTTTATGAACTTAATAACAGAGGAATAAATTTAGTAACCGAATTAATTAAAATGAAAGAGAATCTTCATGACAATGTAGATAAATGTCAAATTTTCATTTTCTTATATCCTCATCTTTTAGAACATGTTATTGAAGAAGCTGAAACATATTTGAATATACTTAATGCCCTTCAAGCTAGGGATGAAGTGGTTTTGAAAAATGAATTACTACAAAAAGAAGTTTTCTGGAATGATATAATGAAAGAACATTCTGAGTTTATAAGAGGACTTCTTGATCCAACTGAAAAAAACCTATTCAATACTGCCAATGACTTTGCCGACCTTTTTGAAAAGTTGACTGAAGAAGCAAAAAAAGTATTGGAAAACAACTTACCTATAGATGAGATAACTGAAAAGAGTAAGATGGCTACAGAGAGTATTATCCAATTTAAAACCTCTGCTGTTAATGGCTTAATCAACTGTCAAATAAAAGCTATAATACTTCCTCTACTAGCAGACCATGTTTTAAGAGAAGCAAATCACTACAATAGACTACTAAATACTCTTTCTGAATGCTAATATAAAAAAATGTCTTCAAAACGAAGACATTTTTTATTTGGCGGAGAGAGAGGGATTCGAACCCTCGGCACAGGATGAACTGTGCAATGGTTTTCGAGACCACCACCTTCAACCTCTCGGACATCTCTCCATTATTATTTACTTTTCCTCAATTGACTAAAAAATTGTTTCATAATGCTTGAACATTCTTCTTCAAGTACACCAAAGGTAACTTGAACCTTGTGGTTAAAACTAGGGTTATTTGTCAAATCTAAAACAGTTCCACAACAGCCCATCTTATGATCTCTTGCACCTATGATTAATCTATCAATTCTTGAATTCATTATAGCACCAGCACACATAGGACATGGCTCTATTGTCACATACATTGTACAATCAATTAGCCTCCACCCACCTAAATATTCACTGGCTTCTTTTATAGCTATCATCTCAGCATGAGCGGTGGGATCCTTTAAAGTTTCTCTTAAATTGTAACCTCTTCCAATAATTTTTCCCTTATGAACAACAATAGCACCTACAGGAACTTCCAAGGTGCTATAAGCTTTATAGGCTTCTTCAAGGGCTATTTTCATGAAATATTCATCCATTTTGTTTCACCTAATTGTTTAAATAAAATGGTGCACCCGAGAGGAATCGAACCCCCGACACACGCCTTAGGAGGGCGCCGCTCTATCCTACTGAGCTACGAGTGCACACTACTTATCAAATATATATTTTACACTAATATAACATAAAAGTCAAAGGTGAAAATCACCTTTTAGTAAATAAGCTGCCAATAAATATAATAAATTGTTTTAAATATCTTCCTATCATAATGATAAAATTAGCCTTTTTCACATCTTCCCTTACTTCTAATGGGTATTCATCTAGTATTTCATCATCATTATATAATATAACTCTTCCAACTTCATCTCCAGCTCTAAGGGGAAGTTTTACTTCTTCATTGTATACAATATCATTGTATATATCATCCCCAGCTTTTACTATCATATACCCATCTAAAGTAGGATATACTTCTACCTCCGTTTTTCTACCCTTGGGAAAATACAAAGTATCTATAGCTTCATCTTTAGAAAATATTCTTTCATTTTTATAATTGGAAATACCATATTCCAAGAGTATCTTACTTAGTTCCTTCCTCTTTTCCATAGTATTTGCACCCATAGTTATACTTATAAATCTCAAATCACCCTCATCTATTCCACCTACGATATTGGCAGTAGAAACAAGACAGTTACCTGCCTTATTTGTAAAACCTGTTTTAAGTCCATCTACACCATTTATCTCCCCCAAAAGTGGATTTGTGTTTTCATTTAAAAATTCCCTGTTCTCTATATCCATACAAGACTTACTTGTAATATCAAGAATCTCAGGATAGTTTTCTAAAATATATCTTGATAGAACAAATATGTCCCTAGTACTCATCATATTTTGGCCATATTCTTCAGGAAAACCAGTTGGATTTAAATAATTAGTGCATTTTAAATTTAATTCGTTTGCCTTTTCGTTCATCATATTCACAAAATCAGCTGTATTTCCTGCAGCATGCTTTGCTAATGCTACAGCTGAATCATTTGCAGAAACTATCAACAAACTTTCAAGTAATGTTTCAACTGGAAATATCTCACCTTCTCTTAGATTAAAGCTAGAGCCTCCTGTATTTGCAACCTCTTCATCTATATACACTGCATCCTTTAGTGAAATATGCCCACTTGATACTTCATCCATCACCACTAGATAGGTCATAAGCTTTGTAATACTAGCAACTTCCAATGGCTTGTCTATATTGTACTCTTCAAGTATTTTTCCAGTTTCGAAATCTCCTAAAAGATATGATCTTACTTCTCCTTCTATTCCTACATTGCTTGCAAATGAAATGGAACTTAATAATAGAATAAAAATGAGAATAAGTGTTATTTGTTTTGTTATTTTGTTTGTCAATTTTTTTGTCATACACATCACCTTTTTTATTGTAACAGATTTACGTCCATATTTATATAATGTATTAGGTAATACCTAAAAAAACAATAAGGAGGAACCATTATGGCAGATATGAATCGTTGGGGTTTTGGAGACGACTCTAGCTTACTATTCTTCTTTCTACTCCTTGTAATCCTTTTTGGCGGATGCGGATGGGGTTGTGGAAGATAGTTGCAAAAAAGTGGAGGTAATCCTCCACTTTATTTTTTCCCATAAAGCCAAGTGTTTACCTTCTCCTTAAAATCAGTTCCTGTTACTTCCTCACAAACAGCTATAAAATCTTCTGTTTTTGCATTTGAAAATCTATATTTATTATAATATTTATTAAGTATATCATATAGAACTTCTTTTCCAAATTCATCTTTTATTTCATTTAAAAACATAGCTCCCCTATTGTATGCCAATGAACCATAATCACCCCAATCAGTAAATTGACTAAGTGGTTTTAATGGCACTTCCTCAAAATTGAACATACCTTTTGCATAATCATAGCTATCTTCTACATTTCTTTTGAAATAATTTTCTCCATTTTCTTCACCATATATTTCATCCATATAAATTGTCTCACTATATGTGGCAAAGGATTCATCTAGCCAAGCCTCATCTATTTCATCATTTCCAACTACTCCGTACCACCACTGATGAGCTGTTTCATGGACAATGACTTTCTCTAGATATTCTTTATATTCATCAGTATAAGATCCCTCTTCTATAAACACCAACCCTGGATACTCCATACCTCCTGAAAAGTTATTGGCTACTACAGAATATTGTCCATAGGGGTATTTCCCAAATATCCTATTGAAAGTTATCAATGAATCCCTAGCAATATCAAAAGCATAATCCTTTATTTGAGAGCTAGCGTCTAAGAAGTACATCTTCAACTGAGTACCTTCTACATCTCCCTTTAAAACTGTAAAGTCCTTACTAGCAACCCAAGCAAAATCCCTTATTAACTTCCCTTCTATCTCCCAAATCTTTTTTTTGCCTTTTGTTTTTTCATTGATAATATTTCCACTAGAAGCAACAATCATATCTTTTGGAGTTGTAATCTTTACATCATAATTACTGATATCACTATAGAATGGATCTCCAAGCCTATAATAGGGGTCAGTATTCCACCCATCTTCATCATAAACACATACAATAGGATACCAATTCCCAAAATTAAAAGTCTTATCCCCATACCCAAATCTATCTTCCGCAGGAGGAAGTTTCGCTGTATATTCTAGATATATCTTTGTATTTTCACCACTTTTAAGTGGAGAATCAAGTTTTAAATGTAAAATAGTGCTACCCTTTCCCTCTGTGGCAAACTCTACATTCTTATTTTTAACTTTTGCTACATCAATATTTAAAAATCCAGGTTCAAATCCATTTGGATAAGCCCCTTGAAAATAATTATATAAATATGGAGCAGTTTGTTTTCGCCTAAATGCATTAGGATAAATATGAATATATATATCAGATAAATCAACGCCAGTATTGTTTATATACTTAATAGTCTCTATCCCCTCATAGGTCTTGTCTTCCGGATTTAGTTCTACTTCAATATTATAATGATTGATCTCATCAAGTGAAATACTGTTGTAATCCTCAGTAATTAGTGTTGGATATTGAGTCTCTGTAGGCTTTAAATTACAGCCTACCAATGTCAATGCAATGATGACAAATAATATTAATCCCTTAATATTTCTCTTTTTAAACACTTCAATCCCCCCTAGGCAACATGTCACCTTATTTTAATCCTTATTAAAACTTATTCTACAAAAAATGAAAAATACCTCTAAAAAAAGCCAACCTATAGGCTGGCTTTCAAATATTTATCTAATTACTTCTAATCCTCTCATATAAGGTCTAAGTGCTTCTGGTACAAGTATAGAGCCATCTTCTTGTTGGTAGTTCTCAATTATAGCTGCACTTGTTCTTCCAACAGCTAAACCAGAACCATTTAATGTATGAACATAGTCAAGTTTTCCATTATCACTTCTTCTAAATCTAATATTTGCCCTTCTAGCTTGGAAATCTTCAAAATTACTGCAAGAGGATATCTCTACATATCTATTGTAGCTTGGCATCCAAACTTCAATATCATAAGTCATAGCAGATGAAAATCCTAAATCTCCTGTACAAAGCCTTACTACTCTATAAGGTAATCCCAATAGTTTTAGTACTTCTTCTGCATCATTTGTAAGTTTGTTGAGTTCATCATAAGAACCTTCAGGTTTTACAAATTTAACTAACTCAACCTTGTCAAATTGGTGATTTCTTATAAGACCTCTTGTGTCTCTTCCTGCAGATCCAGCTTCTTGTCTAAAACATGGAGTATATGCTGTATAGTAAATTGGAAGCATTTCCTCTGTTAATATTTCATCTCTATGAAGATTTGTAACAGGTACTTCTGCTGTAGGCACTAAGAAATAGTCCTTGCTAGGCAATGAAAACGCATCTTCTTCAAACTTTGGCAATTGTCCTGTGCCAGTCATACTATCTCTATTTACCATAAAAGGTGGAGCAATTTCTGTATAATCTTGATCAACTGTATGAAGATCTAACATGAAGTTTATAATCGCTCTTTCTAGTAGTGCACCTTTGTTTTTAAATACTGTAAACCTAGCACCAGTTATCTTTGAAGCCCTTTCAAAATCGAAAATATCTAAATCTACACCCAAATCCCAATGAGCTTTTGGTTCAAAATCAAACTTTGTAGGTTCTCCCCATTTTCTTATTTCCACATTTTCCTCATCAGTTTTTCCCATTGGTACATTTTCATTTGGAATATTTGGTATCCTCAAAAGAATGTCATGAAGTTTAACATCTATTTCCTTAACTTCTCCATCTAATTCCTTTACCTTAGCAGACAATTCTTTCATTTCATTAAGTAATTGGGATGCATCTTTTCCCTCTTTCTTCATCTTAGGAATTTCTTTTGAAACTTGATTTTGTTTTGCCTTCATCTCTTCAACTTTTACAAGTATATTTCTTCTCTTTTCATCAAGTTCAATAACATCATCAATACCAAAATCTCCATGTCTTTTAGCTAATCCAGCTTTCACTAATTCTGGGTTTTTTCTGATCGTCTTTATATCTAACATTCAAATCACTCCTCTTTATTCTCTGTAATAAAAAAACTCTCAATCCCTATAAAAATAGGGACGAGAGTATATTCCCGCGTTGCCACCCTAGTTAGCTATTAAGCTCACTCGTGATACTATTGCTCTGGGGTGGATTCAATAGTCCTTCTCACCAATTTTCACCAACCATTGGCTCTCTAAAGAGAATTAAACTATTTACTAATTCCCATCATAGCAAATATTAGTTTTTTGATATTATAACATAGATGTAAATAATTTGCAAGGCTAAATTTTCATATCTCCTTCTTTAATATAGCCCTTTTTCCTCATCCATTCAGATACTACAAAGGAAATAAGTCCTGGCAAAATAAAATGTAAAAGTAAAATAGATAAGAAAACCTTAGGACTAGAGCCCATTACATCTATAGTTGCAAATTGTCCTACAAGTCCACTAGTTCCCATACCTGCACCAATTTTATTTCCTTCCATTTTAAATATGGTAGTAGAAATTGGCCCAAGAATAGCAGAAGCAACAACAGGTGGAATCCATATCCTTGGATTTCTAATGGTATTTGGAATCTGTAACATAGAAGTACCTATACCTTGAGCTATAAATCCACCAAATCCATTTTCTCTATAAGATGCAACAGCAAAACCTATCATATGAGCTGAACATCCTACAACTCCTGCACCAGCAGCTAACCCACTAAGTCCTAGGGATATAGCCAATGCTGCACTACTAATTGGAAGTGTAAGTATTATACCCATAAGTACAGATACTATTATCCCCATAGGAATAGGCTGTAACTCTGTAGCCAAATTTATAACACTTCCTATCAATGTCATCAGTCCACTTACTATAGGAGCAATATAATTCCCCACAAGTCCACCTACTATTATAGTCCCAAGAGGAACCAATACTATATCCACCTTTGTCTTTCCTTGAATCAATTTTGAAAACTCAGCACCTAGTAGAGAAGCAACAAGAGCTCCCACAGGCTCTCCCACTTTGATAATAGTATTTCCTCCATCGAAAGAAATAGTCCCTGCTCCTATAGCACCTGTCACTATTGAAGCAAATATCCCCAATGGAGAAGCGCCTATACTATAAGCAATACCCGCACCTATAGCTGGTCCCATAAGATATTGTGCAATCTGCCCAAAATTAATCACAATATCTAATTTGAAAAGTGTACCTAATTGTTTGATAATAAGTCCAATAATAAGTGAAGAAAAAAGTCCTAAAGCCATTCCATTAAAAACCTTTATAAAGTACTCCTTTACTTTATTACCCTTTGTTTCTTTGTTTTCCACTTTAAACACCCCTTAATTGTAATTACTTCTGTCTTGTCACCTGTACATACAAAAATATATCACTTTATTTATCAGTAATCAAGTACTTTTTTTCTTTTAAAGCATTTACAATTTTTTCAAAAGTTCTTTCATCTTCTACCTCAATGGTATGAATATGAACACCATCTGTAAGGGATGACAATGGCTCAGCTTTGGTCTTGATTAAATTTTTCATAAAATCAGATACATCCAATCTAGAGCTAATCATAAGGGGACTCTTTATCTCTCCATATAGTGGATGCTCAACTATTACATCTAATGCTTTGCCTCCCATATCCACTATGGTATTTAATTCATCTTCAATTTCATCATAACCAGAATGTTTGCAAACTATACTTTTAATTAACTTTCCTTCTCCACTTTTCAACATAATATATCCTTGAGGTGTAGCGATTATCTTTTCTCCACCAGCTCTTAGTATAGCGATATCTTGAACTATAACCTGTCTAGAAACTCCTAGTTCTTCAGCCAATTCAGTTCCCTTAACTGGCCCTTCCCCATTGCAAAGAATATTTAGTATCTCTTCTCTTCTCTCATTTGAATCCATAAACATCTCTCCCATTTATTATCTTTCCCATCTCAAATCTGGTCCATAAAACTTAAGAGGTATAAACTTCTCCAAGACCCTTGAAAATACCCTATCCGTATAGGTATCAGATATCTCCTTGGGTGTCAAATTTGTAGAAATAATAGTCTTACTTCCATTTATAAGCCTAGTATTTACAATATTGAATATCTCAGCATTAGTAAAAGTATTGGCCACTTCAGTACCCAAATCATCTATAATAAGTAAATCAGAAGTAAACAGTATCTCATAGTCCATATCATCAAAAAGCCTTTCATTTCTTCTAAATCTGTGACTTTCTATTATCTCTAATATCTTAAAAGCTGTTTGATATATAACCATCTTGTTCTTATCTATAAGTCCCTTAGCTATACAATTGCACAAAAAAGTCTTTCCCAATCCTGTGCTTCCATAAAACAATAAATTTTCTCCATTTTTCTCATGGAAATTGTTTACAAAACCTTCGGCAATAGCTACAACATTTACCATATTCTCCCTTGGAGTAAGTTTCTCTCCTTCAAAAGGAGTATCAGGAAATATATTTATATCAAAAGTTTGAAAATTTTCAACTTTAATAGCTTCTTCAATATTTGACATCTTATAAGCCCTACTTATCAATGCCTGTTTCAAACAAGGACATTTTTCACCACTTTCAAGAAATCCTGTATCCTTGCAATTATCACATTCATATACTACATCTAAATACTCTAAAGGTATATTGTTTTCAGTAAGTAAAACAGCTTTTTTCATCTTAAGCTTTTCCATTTTGTCTTTTATCTCTTTTACCTTCTCTTCATAGCAATCTGGGTTTTCCAAAATAGCCTTTGAAATCAAAAATCCGGTATTAGATATTTCATTATCTAATTCTCGTATTTCAGGAACTTTTAAATACACCTTTTTTTGTCTAAGCCTTTGACTATACAATGCTCTATCTCTTTTCTTTTCATATTCATAAAGTATCTCATTTAAAACTTCCCCATTCATAGGCTACTCTCCTTTAGACTTAAAATAATATTCTTCCCTCTTCTTCCTTGCTATCTCTTCCAACTCATCTGAAGTATATTTAGATGTCCTCTGTTCAAAATTATGAAATCTTGTCTTTGCTGCTTTTCCAGTAGTTCTCTGATATGTCTTCTTGTCCTTATATTGTTCATTCTTTAAAGGCTTATCCTTTTCTTCTATCTCGTCAACAGTACTTATTCCCTTACCATGCCAAGATGTGAGAATCCCATCTATATAATTAATACTAGGGTTTGAAGTCTTCTTGGAGTTTTCACAAGCCTTAAGAACCAATTCCAAAGAAAACTTATAGGATTCAAACCACTTATCTATTACATTCATCTCACTTTCCGTTGGCAATCTATTCCCCAATCCTAGATATTTCATTATCCTATCGTATCTATAGTACCTCTCATCTGTCTTCTTAAACTTCTGCTGCAATGCTTCCACATTTGTTATGCCATCATCATACCAATTCCTTATAATGCCTTCCACATAATTTACATTTTTAATACCCTTCTTTTCTATAGCATAGAAAAAGGCCTTAACAACCATATCAGGGTTCATATTGTAATTATATATCCACTCCAACACCTTTTTCTTCTCATTGGGAACCAGTTGCCTTCTCATTATATAATCAATTGAATTAAACATCTTATTGATAGGAACAATATCATTTGCCTCTATCAAATCTTCCTCACTACATACATATCCACTAGAATGTTGTTCTACATTACTAACAGCAGTTATAGGCTTGTAGTTGTTTTTTATATACAATTGTTTAAGATTTAAAAACTTAACCTCATAGTCATATTTATTTCCATCACTCTTAGGTAATTTTTCAATAATGCCTTTGTCCTTCCAAAAATCCCATGCTCGAAGTACATCCGATAGCGGAATATCTAAATGTTTGGCTATTGTCTCATTGTCTACCTCTATATCAGAATCTTTGTCATGTGCATATTTGAAACCTAATAGATACACTTTTACATAAGTACCATCAGCCATAGGCATAAAATCGTTTATAAATATATTTTCAATAGGAGTATCTCCCAAGTCAATATCTGTAGTTTCAAGTTTAAAGCTCAATGTATTCACCACCTTCGTTACTTCTCACCTTTGTCTATTTAAACATTTTGATGGAGTTTAAAATATGTTTTTTTATCTATTTTCATCTTGTAAATATAATTATATATCTTCTCATGTTTTATTACAAAACAATTCATTGCCTCTTTAACATACGGATTGTCAAAATCTATAAAATCATCAAAATACCTATCAAGATACTTTTTAAACTCTACAAAACCACATTTTTCATAGCATCTTCTAGCTCTCTTATTGAACTCTGCCACTTCAAGATACATAATCTTCATATTCAAATCCCTAAAATAATAATCAAGAAATAAATTCAAAGCTTCAGTACCATATCCCATATTCATATAATTAGGATCGAATACTATCCCCAGTGTAGATTCTTTTTTTAAACGCCTTATTTGTTTCATACCCAAATACCCTACAAAAATATTTTGCTCATTATAAACAGAAAAATATTTTTTACTTAAACCAAATGTCTTAGATGAAAACCACTCCTTAATATCCTCTCCATCATGATAAGGAAAATTATAGTCTTCAAATAAAGGATTTTCGTGTTTTCCCCAACTTCTCATACTAAATGCATCTTTTAGAGAAAAATCTCTTATAGTCACCTTATCTCCCAATAACAGAACTTCTCCCATATCCCCACATCCATTCATGTGTATTGAAAATAATACTTCGAGGAAATCCTCGAAGTATATTTAAGTCCTAGTGCTATTCTCGAAACCTTTCTAAGTTCACAAACTTGGTGAATTGTCCCATCCACAACAACTCAACCGTACCTGTTGGTCCATTTCTGTGTTTTGCAATTATTACTTCTCCTATATTCTTTTTGTCCGTATCCTGATTATAATATTCATCTCTATACAAAAACATTACCACATCGGCATCTTGCTCTATAGCTCCAGACTCCCTTAAGTCAGAAAGTATAGGTCTATGATCAGATCTCAACTCAGGAGCACGAGAAAGCTGGGATAGTGCAAGTACAGGACAATCCATCTCCTTTGCCAAAGCCTTCAATCCTCTAGAAATAGAAGATATCTCCTGTTGCCTACTTTCAGAAGGAGAATCTGATTGCATAAGTTGCAAATAGTCAATAACTATTAAATCCAATCCCTTTTCAATCTTAAGCTTCCTACACTTAGCCTTCATCTCCATAAGAGATATCCCTGCAGTATCATCTATATAGATATCAGTCTCTGAAAGAGGTCCCATAGCCTTAACTATTTTCAACCAATCATCTTCATTTAATTTACCACTTATTATCTTTTGTAAATCTACATGAGAAATAGAACTTAACAACCTTTGCACCAATTGCTCCTTACTCATCTCCAGAGAAAACACTCCAACCTTTGCATTTCCCTTCAATGCACTATTAAGAGCAATATTTAACCCTAAAGCTGTTTTTCCCATAGACGGTCTAGCTGCCAAAAGTATCAAATCACTTTTTTGCAAACCTGAAAGTTTGTTGTCAATATCTATAAACCCAGAAGTCAATCCAGTTAGGCCATCTTCTTTCATAGCCATCTGTTCAATTTTAGAAAAACTATCTAACAATACTTCCCTTATTGGAAAAAAGCCCTCTCTGTTTCTGCCTTGAGTAATATCAAATATATTCTTTTCAGCACTCTCTATAATACTATTTACCTCTTCGCTGTCTTCAAAACTTTTGGCCATTATTTCATCACAAGATTTTATGAGGCGCCTTAAAATAGACTTTTCTTCAACTATATCACAATAATATTTTATATTTGCAGTTGTAGCTACACTACCAGAAAGACTCGCCAAATAAGTAACTCCACCAATATTTTCTAGAGTTCCTCTTTTCTTTAACTCCTCAGATAAAGTAATCAAATCTACTGGTTCATTCCTATTGTACAATTCAACAATAGTTTCAAATATTTCCTTATTGGCCTCCTTATAAAAATCCGATGGCCTTATAGATTCCACAGCTGTATTTATAGCTTCCTTGTCTATAATCATAGCGCCTAATACTGATTGTTCAGCTTCTAGGCTATGAGGAGGGATTCTTCCTATTGCAATTTGAGATTCTATTTTAAATCACCTCGCTAATTTTATTCAACAACTTTTACTTTAAGTTTCGCAGTAATACCTGAATAAACTTTTACATCTACAATGGTTGTCCCTAAATTCTTTATATTGTCATCCATTACTATCTTTTTCTTGTCAATCTTTATTTTGTGTTGCTTTGAAAGTGCCTCAGCTATATCTTTAGAAGTTATAGAACCAAATAATCTTCCACCTTCTCCAGCTTTTCCTACCATATTAACAGTAAGTCCTTCAATTTTTTCTTTTAACTTCATTGCATTTTCACGTTCTGCTTCCTTCTTAATTGCCTCAGATTTCTTTTGTTCTTTCAACACCTTTACATTTCCTTCAGTTGCCTCAGTTGCTAATTCTTTTGGCAATAAAAAGTTTCTAGCATAACCATCCTTTGCATTAACTAAATCACCTTTTTTTCCTAATCCTTTAACATCTTGTAGTAATATTACTTTCACTTTTCCTCACCTTCCCTTAAATATTCATCAATTGCTTTTTCAAGAAGTTCTTCAGCTTCATCTATAGTTACATTTTCTAGTTGTGTACCAGCACTTGTTAAATGTCCACCTCCACCTAATTTTTCAAGTATCAGTTGAACGCTTATATCCCCTAAAGACCTACCACTTATATGAACCTTATCTCCCGATTGAGTCAACACAAAGGAGGCATAAACCTCATTGATAGTCAAAAGTTCATTTGCTGCTTGAGCAGCTATAAGAATAGAATCTTCCATATCCTCAGCAAACTTTGATATGGCAACTTTTCCATAAACAATACGTGCAGCCTTAACCACTTCCGCCTTCAATATAAATGTCTTATAATCATCCCTAAACAATTGTCTAACTTGAGTAGTATCTGCTCCAGCTCTCTTAAGTATAGAAGCCGCTTCAAAAGTCCTAACTCCTGTTTGGAATGTAAAGTTTTTAGTATCAACACTAATACCCGCCAAAAGTGCCTCAGCTTCCAATTTTGTCAAATCTATCTTATCTGTCATATAAGAAAGTATCTCTGTAACCAGTTCACAAGTAGAAGAAGCGTAGGGTTCTAAATATGTTAAAATAGGTTCTTCAATAAATTCAGCACCTCTTCTATGATGATCTATTAAGACTATCTTATCAGTTATATTCAAAAGTTCTGGTGCCTCTGTGAAACTAGGCTTGTGATTATCCACTACCACTAATAGAGAAGACTTATCAGCCATATTCACAGCCTCCTCTGGTGTTATAATACTATCAAGCATCTCAGGCTGTTCCTTTTTCACTCTATCACACAAATTTTTGATAGAAGGGTTTGGTCCTCTAAGAACTATATAACCATTTTTATTCCTACCCTTCACAGCACTGAGTATTCCAATACTTGCCCCAAAGGAATCCATATCTCCATTTTTGTGACCCATAATAAAAACAGTTTCAGATTGATCTATAAGTTGTCTTAATGCATGAGATATAACCCTAGACTTTACCTTATTTCTCTTTTCCACAGCCTTAGTCTTTCCACCATAAAAATTCAATTTATCAATCTTCTTTACAACAGCTTGATCTCCACCTCTACCCAAGGCAATATCAATACTAGCCCTTGCATACTCATAAGATTGACTTGGATTCTTTCCATTGACTCCCACACCCATACTCAAAGTAATAGGAATCTTATTTCCTAAATTTATCTCCCTAATACTATCTAAAATATCAAACTTTTTCTTTTCCAATTCATATAAATATTTATTTTCAAATATAATCACATACTTATCATTTTCATATTTTCTAACAAAACCCTCTATCTCTGAAACAAATCTGTTGATTCTCTTATCTATTTCAGCAAGTACAATAGGTCTATTAATTTCTTCCGTATTATTCTTTACCTCATCATAATTATCTACTTGAGCCACACACACAATGAGCTTTTCATTATTGTACATTTCCTTAAGAAGTGAAAAACTAGTATTATCAATCCAGTATAACATTCCAATTGCCTCACTAGAGGTAACAGTTTTTTTAGTATCAACTATATTATAATACACTTTGTAGTAGTTATTTTTAAATTTTATTTCAATAGGAGTTTTTTCGTCCTTAAGCAAACTCTCTGCCTTAAATCCAGGAACCAAATCCTCCAACTTCTTATCAAGTATATCCCTATCTTCCATCATATCCAAAAACTTTGTATTATACCAAGTGATACTCCCATCTAAATCTACCATAGTAAGAGGAATTGGCATATTGAATATAGCATGTTTCGTTGCAGATTCAAAATCCTCACCAAGACTTTCAATATACTTTACCCACTCTTCCTTCTTGATGTGAACATTTTTCCAATAATAATATATTAAATACACCAACAATATAGCTCCAATCAAAGCCATAAAAGGTTGATAAAAAGCCAATATAAACACCAAAACACCAATTATAATCAGATGTATTTTTGTATCTGGAGTGATAAATTCAAAATATTTTTTATTATTCATAGAAATCCTCCTAAGGGATTATATTCCCTTTTTAATTCCTCTAAAATTAAATATTATATCCAAAAAGCCCACTATAGATATAATAGCACTCAATGGTATACTAATAATCAAGAGGATTACAAATATAACTCTTATGGCTGGATGCAATCTACTTCTATTTAAAAAGAATACTATAACAGATAATCCTTGTAAAAATAGTACGAAAGATATTAATACACTTACATTAATTAGTATAGTTTCATAATAAAATATCTTCAAATACTTCAAAAGAAAAACACCAATATAAATCAAAATCACACCAGGAATAATATTGTTTGGCAATTTAAAATTTGAAATCCTTGGTACATAAGCTATTCCATATCCTAATTTTCTAAGGACTAAAATAGATATCAGTGAATTAAGATATGCAGCAATAGCTGAAAATATGATAATCATTGAAGGTACTATTAGAACAACATATTCATACATGCTTTCCAAAAGCCCTTTTGTCTCATACATTTGAGAAGAAGAAAGGCCCATTTCCTTAAGCATATCAAGTTGTCCTTTTAAAACAAATTGTAAAGCTTGTTCTAGTTCATTTATGAACTTTACCCCTGCTATTTTACTTAATAGTGTTAATGACAACACATAAGAAACTAAAAATGTAATAGTTGTAACTATAATTGTCTCTTCCATTTTCTTTCTTTTATTGATCATATAGTTCAAAACAATACTAAATGGTACATAAGAAATCAATATATGAATACATGTATAATTATCCACAAAACATCCTACTAAAAGAGCAGATATAATAATGCTTGCTATATTATATTTTATACCATTTCTAACCCCTAATATTACAAAAAAAGCAGGGTATAATATATCAATTATAGGAATATAGTTAATCCCTAATAGCATAAATAATGTTCCCAATGCTATAATCAATAGAGATTCTAAAAAAGCCTTGGTCTTTTTATTTTTTAAATTCAAAACCTTCACTCCTGTCTATTATTTGTGTTTAAGTGTTCCTTAAGCTCACCTAAATCTCCATACCATTTTTCTATTGTATGTTCTTCAGCTAGGGAAAGCTTAATCTGATCTTCAATTTTATGATCAATAGCTTCATAATTAAAACCTAAACGTTTCCCTAATAGATAAGAAACGAGGATAATATTTGATAAAATATCCAATAACTCTTCTCTACCGCTATTAATCCCCTTTGTCAGAACTTCAAAAAGATGAGCTACAGCTGAAAGTAATTCACACTTTAACCACTCAACAATTTTTAAATCCTTTATGACATTTATATCTTTCTCTTCCTTCATATTCCCACGCCCTTTATATATTCTCTAAAAAGCTAAACTAAAAACAACTAGTTATATTAAAATAATACAAGCTAATCCATAGGATGTCAAACGGAAACAAATTCACAAAATAGAATGCATTAATAATATATGTATAAAAAAGAGAGGAGTTCTTCCTCTCTTTAGATTAGTCTGCACTATATGGTAATAAAGCAACTTGTCTAGCTCTCTTAATAGCTCTTGTAAGTTGTCTTTGATGTCTTGCACAGTTTCCTGTAATTCTTCTAGGTAATATTTTACCTCTTTCAGTTATATATTTTTTAAGTTTGTTTATATCTTTGTAATCTATATCTTCTGCTTTGTCTGCGCAAAATGTACAAACTCTTTTTCTTGGTTTATATCTTCTTTGTGCCATCTTTTTTCCCTCCTTTAGAATGGAATATCATCATCATCTACAGTGTGAAAACCTTCTATTCCAGAAAAATCAGAACTGTCATTGCTAAAATCAGAACCTTTATTGTCTCCCCATTCTAAAAACTCAACCCTCTCTGCAACTACTTCAGTCACATACCTTCTAATACCATCTTTTTCATAAGAGCTTGATTGAAGTCTTCCTTGAACGGCAGTAAGCCTTCCCTTTGCTAAATAATTAGCACAATTCTCAGCTTGCCTTCCCCAAACTACAATATTTATAAAATCTGCTGTTGGTTGTCCTTTTGCTTCTAATTCTTGCTTCTTATCTCTAGATAATGGTTTATCTATTGCAAGACTAAACCTAGATACAGGGGTTCCATTTCCGGGAAGAAATCTTAGCTCAGGGTCTCTTGTCAATCTCCCAATCAATACAACATTATTCACAAAAAACACCACCCTTAACTATTCTTCTTCTCTGACTATCATATGTCTCAAAATACTGTCTGAAATTTTAGCTATTCTGTCAAATTCTTTAACAGCTTCTGGAGTAGATTCAAAATTAATAACTACATAATAACCATCAGTATAGTCGTTAATTTCATAAGCAAGTTTTCTACTTCCCCAATCATCAACATTGGAAATTGTACCATCTGCTTCAATGATTCCCTTTAACCTATCTAAAAGAGAGTTCCTTTTTTCTTCTTCTAGTTCTGGTAAAAAGATAAGCATAGCTTCATATTTTTTCATATTTTCACCTCCTTGTGGACTAACGGTTCTACTCTAAGTAGAACAAGGATTTATCTTACAAATTATATCATTAATATATCTACATTTCAAGGACATTTACAAATATTCTCTTAGAACTTTTTGAAAAAGCCCCTAGAATAATCTAGAGGCTTTTTATTAATACTACATCATTTCTTTTATAGCTTTTGCTAATCTCTTAATACCAATAACTATCTTTTCTTCATCCATATTTGAATAGTTAAGTCTAAATGTATTTTCATTTCCACCATTAGGGAAGAATGAGCCACCTGGTACAAATGCAACATTGTTTGCAAGTGCCTTTTCAGCTAGCACTCTAGCATTTATATGTTCTGGAAGAACAACCCAAGTGAAAAGACCTCCTTCTGGATTAGTAAACTTAACTCCTTCTGGGAACTCTTCCTTCATAGTTCCAATCATTAAATCTCTTCTCTTTCTGTAAACTGTTCTCAATTTTTCAATATGAGCTTCAATATCATATTCTTCTAAGAACTTAGCAACTTGCATTTGTGAAATAGTACTAGCTTGTAAGTCAGCCCCTTGTTTTACAAGGATGTACTTATTAAGAGCTTCACTATCAGCACAAACCCAACCAAGTCTTAATCCTGGACAGAAAATCTTAGAGAAAGTACCCAAGAATACAACTCTACCTTCAGTATCATAGTGTTTTACTGCTGGTAAAAATTCTCCTTCAAATCTAAGTTCTCCATAAGGATTGTCCTCAATAATAACAACATTGTATTCATTAGCTAATTCAACAATTCTCTTTCTTCTATCTTCACTCCAAGTTCTACCAGATGGATTTTGGAAATCTGGTATAACATAAATAATTCTAACTCTGTCATTATTCTTAAGTATTTCTTCTAAATCTTCCATGATCATTCCATGTTCATCTGTTGGCACTTCAATGAACTTTGGTTCATAAGCCTTAAAAGCATTTATAGCGCCTAAGTAACTTGGACTTTCACATAATACTATGTCGCCTTCATTTAAAAATATCTTTCCTGAAAAATCTAATCCCTGTTGAGAACCACTGATAACTAAAATATCATTTGGATCAGCCTTAACCCCTACTTTCTCCATTCTCTTTGTGATTTCAACTCTAAGTGGTTCATAACCTTCTGTAGGGCCATATTGTAATGCTTTAGTACCTTGTTCGTCTAATACTTCAACTGAAATCTTCTTCATTTCTTCTACTGGAAACAATTCAGGTGCTGGTAATCCACCTGCAAAAGAAATAATCTCTGGCTTTTGAGTTAATTTTAACAATTCTCTAATCTCAGAAGCCTTAATATTATTCATACGTTTTGAATAATTTAAACTCACGAAAAAGCACCCCCTAATTTTTTAAAAGCGTTTTCCTATTGAAAAACACTACCTTATATGTATAGTTTACTATTAATAAAAAGATTTGTCTAATACATCTTTCTATCAGATGTGGTTTGCCTTTCATTTAAGCCTGTTACAGTAGTTGTTAAATCTTATTAACACTTTCCCATTTCTCATCTATCAGAATCTTTCTAACTCTTTTCTCAAATTCCATTCTAGACATCCAAATCTGCCTATTACAACCAAGACATTTAAGCCTAAAATCCACACCAGTTCTCATTACTTCCCACTTGTTCTCGCCGCAAGGATGACCTTTTTTAAGGGACACAATATCTCCAAGTTCAATTTTCATTACCAAATTAATTCCCTCCTTTTAGCTTTTCGTCAAAAACTACCCTCTTTGGATAAGGTATCTCAATATTTTCTCTATCAAAAGTCTCTTTGATATTCATCCTGATAAGCCTTTCAATTCTCCACTGTTCCATAGGCTCAGTCTTTGCAACTATCCTTACAACTACTTCATATTCTCCAAAACTAGATATGCCCAAAACTGTAGGACCTTCAAGTATACAATCCTCAACCTTTCTGATTTCTTCACACATATCATTTAAAACTGCTAAAACCCTGTCTATATCTTCTTCATAGGATACACCAATATCCACCATCGCCCTCATAGGGCCTCTAGCCCCATTAGTAACAGCCTCTATCTTACTATTAGGGATAATGTGAAGCTCACCAGAAAAATCTCTTATCTTTGTAATCCTAAGGCCCATCTCCTCAACAATTCCTTCAAACTCTCCTATTTTCACATAATCTCCTACAGAAAATTGATCATCAAATAATATAGAAAATCCCGTTATCACATCTTTCACAAGACTTTGAGCACCAAAACCTATAGCCAATCCACCTATACCAGCAGTAGCCAATATAGAAGTAGTCTTTATGCCAAATAGTTCAAGAGATGGTACCAAACCTATAAAATAAAACACATACTTATTTAAATTCTTCAAAACAGTAGCAAGGGTATTGGCTTTTCTCTCGTCTACTCCAAATTTAATCTTTCGCTTTCTATCTATTGACTTATCAATAATAGCATTAAATATTCTAATCCCTATTCTAACAAGTATAAATATTATAGCTATCTTTACGATTTTACCAAGTATAGTTAATTCATTATTATTTCCTACAAATATACCTTTCAAAAAATCCAATACGCCTTGCATAATATCCCACCTACTAATTCATTAATTCTACACTGTATTTGCCGTCAACTTTTGTCAATTTATATATTCCCTTTATAGCTAAATTAGTTTTTTCAATACTTTTCTTTGCATCCTCTAAATCTTCTAAATCAAATCTAATAGAGAGACCACAACTAGAGGTAATTTCTCTAGGTGTAGGTATTGTCTTAAACTTAAGTCCCGCTTCTTTAAATACCTTTTCTCCACTTATAGCATGATGAGTTGATTCAAAAGTTAGAACTCCATATACTTCATCCTTCATTATATCATACTCCTAGCCTATTGTAATAGTACTTGCTGGATTTTTTAATTTTTCTAATATAGTATACATATTTGTCACTCCACCAACTTGTAATTTGTCCTTCATCTTGAAGAAATCAAGGCAAGTACCACAAGAAAGTATTTCTATTCCTTCTTTTTCAAGTTTTTTTAAATCTTCAAGAACTTCTGATCCTTCACAAGTCAAATAAACTCCGCCATTGTAAAATACCAATGTTTCAGGATAAGGTTTTGCTTCAGTAAGAGTATATATAAAGCTCTTCATAAGGATTTTTCCTAATTCTTCAGAGCCACCACCCATAGTATTAGAACTAAAAGCAACAGTCATATCCTTAAAATCATCTGATTTACTTACACTTACCTCTACGCTTCCTTCACCCTTAGTAATATGAACATGATATTCTACATCGCTTTTTTTGTCTACTGAAAATTCAAAGCCAGAACTCTTTGCCAATTTTGAAACATTTTCCTTTGCTATTTCATTGTCTACAATAGTTGTAACTATACCGTCATTTATCTCATCCAATGCCTTTTTAGTCATAATAACTGGTCTTGGACAAAGTTCTCCTCTTGCATCTACTTCTTTGTTCATTATTATTCCTCCTTCAAAATAATAGTATTAACTATATTATACTAGCTATTTCTACAATAAAAACAATATATAGATATAATCTATAATATATATTCTTCTATAGAATAAATTTATAATTCATACATATATCTATATTAATATTTTAAAACTCAAACTTAATAATATTAATACTCGAATTAAAATTATTAATATTGGTGTTGACTTTTTGAATTTTAAATACTATTATAATATTAAAGATACAAAATATAGAAATAGCTAAATAATTAACATAATATAGATATTTAACTTTGTAACTATAAAAGGAAGGTGAAAATATGAGTATAAACAGAGAAGTCATCGGTAAATGTCCTGTTTGTGGAGATGAATTGGAAGTAACAAAATTAAGCTGTAATTATTGTGGAACTAGTATTGAGGGACATTTTACATTGTGTAAATTTTGCAAACTTTCTGACGAACAAAAGCATTTTATAGAAGTATTTGTTAAAAACAGAGGAAATATTAAGGAAATTGAAAAAGAACTTGGCATTTCTTATCCAACAGTTAGAAATAAGTTGGAAAATGTCATAGAGGCATTAGGCTATAGTCCTAAGTATTCAGAACCAAATGTCAATAAAAAAGAAGTACTTGAAAAATTAAGCCTTGGAGAAATTACTTCAGAAGAGGCAATAAAATTATTAAAAGGTGAAGAATAGGGGGGTTAAAATTGAAAGAGGAAAGAATGATGATTTTAACTATGCTTGAAGAAGGTAAAATTTCAAGCGAAGAGGCATTAAAACTATTGGATGCAATAGACGATACTCCTGAAGATGTAGAAGAAGAATTTATTATTACAGATGAAGATAAGACACAAGAAAAAGATGAGAAAAAGATAAACTTTGAAAAGACCATGGAAAAGGTTGAAAAGACCTTAAAAGAACAAGGTAAAAAAGTGGGAGACCTTGGAGCAGACTTAGGTAACAAAATATCTGAACTATTTAGTGGAATAAAAGATAAAAGTTCTTCAGTAAACTTTTGGGGAAATTACGAAACATCAAGTACTACTTTAGAAAAAGACATATCCCATATAGATGAACCTATAATTGATTTAAGTTCAGTAAATGGAAGTATCTCCGTGAAAACTTGGGAAAAACAAAGTCTATTGATAAAAGTAATATGTAATTACAAAAAAGGGGTACTAGATGAAAATGATACATTCTACGATTTCTATGAAGAGGATAACAAAATAATATTTAGACCTAATTTTACTAGCAATATAGGAATTAAGTTAGAAGTTTATTTACCTGATAAAAAATACGATAATATAATACTAAATACCTCCAACGCAAAAATTGAAGTAAATAAAGTAAATCTAAATTCACTAATCTGCGACACTACAAATTCCAATATAAATGTTTCAGATATAGTTGGAAAAGATGTGAAATTGGCTACTAAAAACGGTAAAATATATATTGAAAAAGTACAGTCCCCTATCATATTAGCTAATAGTACAAATTCCAGTATGATACTAAATAAGATAACAGGAGAAAAAGTATTTGTAGCTACTAAAAACGGTAGAATCTATTTAGATGAAATAATTGCAGATTCCATAGATGCAACAACTTCTAATAGCAATATAGAAACAAAAAAAATAAAAGGTAGAATTATTAGATTGAACACTTCTAACTCAAAAATAATATGTGATGATTTAGACTCAGAGGGAATGGAAAAGTTAGAACTAATAACTTCTAACTCAGGAATAAATGCTCATTTTGACAAATTAGAAGGTGAAACATACTTTGACTTGGAAACTTCCCTAGGAACTATTAATCTAGAAATACCAAATCTAGTTTATAAAATAAATCAACAAAACAAACTCGGAACTAGAAAGATAATTGCTCACAGCATCAACTTTAACGAAGACGAAGCTAATTTTAAATTTATTGCTTCAACTTCCAATGGATCCATTAAAATTGATAAGGAGGGTTAAGATGAGAGAGGAAAAGTTACAAATTTTAAAAATGGTAGAAGAGGGAAAGGTAACTGTAGAAGAAGGGGTAGATCTTTTAAATGCTCTTGAAGAAAAAGCCTCTACTAAACCTAACAAATCTAACAAATGGGTGAAGATAAAGGTATATGACCCAGATGATGACAACAAAGTCAATGTAACTATACCCGTTTCCTTTGTCAATTTTGGACTGAAACTTGCTACAAAATTCTCTCCAGAACTAAAAGAAACTGGCTTAAGTGAAGAAGATTTCAATGAAATCAATGAAATGATTAAAAATGGTGCACTAGGAAAAATTGTAGATGTAGAAAGTAAAAACGGAGAAAAAGTTGAAATAGTAATAGAATAATCCCGCTTTTGCGGGATTATTCATTGGTTTTATTCATATTGTATATAATTCTTCCACCAATTACAATCAACAATATAGGCCATAAGTAAGATATAAACTTCCAGAACTTAAACTTGATAACTGTCTTTGATGAAAGTAAAAACAATGCAGAAAGTACAATCATAATAATAGACAAACTTCTTGGCCAATCAATTCCCAACTTCTTATACTCTAATGCATACATAATGTATAAAGCTATAGCTAGAAATAAGAACAATACCCAAGCTGTATCTCCATAACTCATTTCATCTATAAGTGTATAAGTACCTATGGCAGGAAGCAAACAGCCAAATACCAAATATCCCCTAGTTTTATGTCTAGAATACATAACCAGTGAAACTATACCTATTATCCAAAGGAAAACAAACCCCTTAATATTTACATTGGTAAAAGTATATTCATCAATAATTGAAACTATAGATATACCTAAGAGTATCAATCCAGCAGCTAAATAACCAGTCTGTCTCTTAAAACCATAAGCTATTAATAACGCCACTCCCAATATCAAAAGCAACCAATTAAAGGTCAAAACATTTAAGTTTAGGAGAAAAAACATAACACCAATAAATATTAGTACAACTCCTAATGTGTAATCTTTTCTTTCCATTATAAAACCTCCCCTTAAATATATTTTTATTCTTTATCTTTATTTATAATCTTCATCACATTTATTTTATCAGAAGTGTTTTGTATAATATTTAAACCATCAACTTTTATTTCCCCTTCTTCTTCTAATTGATATCTTAAATATTCCTCTCTCTTCTCCAATCCTAATACTTCCTCATCTCCTACGATCAAAACACTTTTCTTATAAGGATAAATACTATTATAACTTCCCTTTAACTCCAATGTTTCTTCAACACGTCCATCATAATTTAACAATTCCAATCCATGCTCATAAAGTAAATACATCTTGTCAATTTCTTCATCTATATAAATATCCTTAACATTTGAATAATCTTTCTTCCAAAGAATCTTACTTTCCTTTATACCATAAAGTCCACTATCAGTTAAAACAATAATATTTTCCTCATCTATAAAATCAATAAAAGTTATTATTTCATCTGTAAATTTTACATTTCCTATAGAATTTCCATTAATATTATAAATATTTAAACTGCTCATAATATTATCTTCGCCAATATTTAAAGTAGATATAAGTATTTTTTTTAATGTATCATTAAAAGCAAAATTCAAGATATTACCTGTTGGTAAAATACTAGTCAATACCTTTCCATCTTTAGTCAAAAGGGTTAAATTTTCCTTTTTTTCTTGTTTTCCCACTACATATATAATACCCTCTTTTTCTATTACTTTATCTATAGGATTATTTAACTGAATCCTATTTGTACTTTTACCCTCTTCATTGATAATATACACATCTCCTGTTGTACCTTCTGAAAGATAAACTACTTCCTCTCCAAGATACACTATAGGTTTTTCAAAGGTAACTTTTTTTTCCCAAGCTTGAGTCCCATCTCTATTTATAGCAACAATAACATTATTATCATATTTTATCATTACATTTTTATAAAACTTTACTGCGGTATCTGAAGTAGCTGGAATCTTATGTACAATTTGAAGTGTTTTACTTTCCTTATTAGGTAAAAGCTTGTCTAAATGACCCTTCCCAAAAAATATAGCTACAGCAAAAAACATAAACAGTATAAATATTTTAAAACCACTTTTATTTTTATTATTAGTATCTTCCATAAATTCTTCCTCCTATTAGTTTAATTCTCCATGATTTTAAAAAATCCTTCAAAAACAATTAATTATCTACAGTTTACACAAAAATAATTATCTGATATAATAAATGTATCGATACATTTTAAAATATTATTCAATGGAGGTAAATATGAATAATAATATAATACTACAACTAGACAGAGATTTAAAAGTACCAATGTATATACAACTTTATAACAAATTAAAAAACTTAATAGAAACAGGGAAACTTGAAGAAGGAGAAAAACTTCCTTCTATAAGAAGTTTAGCAGAAGAATTAGGTGTAAACAATGTAACTGTAGTCAATGCATACAAACAACTAGAGCAAGAATCATATGTATATTCCAAAAAGGGCAGTGGAACCTATGTGCGTAAAAGTGACAGTGAATTGCAATTTGGTTGTTTTGAAGATGAAAATATGGATTTGATGACCAATGGCATACTATCCATGTCTGAAAACAGCATCAATTTTGCCAGTGCCTCTCCTACACCAGAGCTATTTCCAGTAGAGGAATTCAAAAAAGTTCTAATTGAAGTACTAAATAGAGACAAGGGAAATGCCTTTGTATACCCAGAAATAAACGGTTATGGGCCATTAAGAGAATCCATAAGCCTATTTTTGAAAGAATACTATCAAATAGACACTTTGCCCTCTGAAATTCAAATTACATCAGGAGGACAACAGGGAATAGATCTATTATCAAAAACACTAATTCAACCTGGAGACTATATATTTCTTGAAAACCCAACCTACTCTGGAGCAGTAGCTGCCTTCAAATCAAGAGGAGCCAATATAGTACCTATTTCTATAAAAGAAGATGGAATTGACATTGAAGAGCTAAACAAAATGATAAAACAATATCATCCAAAATTTCTATATATAATGCCTTGCTATCAAAGTCCAACTACTTACTCTTATAGTGAACAAAAGAAAATAGAACTACTAAATATTGCCTATGAAAACAATCTATATATAATAGAAGATGACTTTCTGTCAGATTTGTCCTATGGTGAAAAGAGACTTCCTCTAAAGACAATGGATACACATGGTCATGTAGTCTATATCAAGAGCTTCTCAAAAATACTAATGCCTGGACTAAGAATAGGTTTCCTAACAGCACCTAAAAAAATATTTGGAAGTATAGTAAGAGCAAAGCACACCACAGATATAACTTCATCAGGATTCATCCAAAGAGCATTTGACCTTTATCTTAGAAGTGGATTCTGGAAAAGTCATATTGAAAGAACAAAAATAGAATATGGTGAAAAATATCAACTATTATTAAAAAAAATAAAATCCCTAGAAAAACACAATATATCCTTCAAAGAACCTAAAGGTGGACTAAGTATCTGGTTAAAACTACCTGAAAACATAAATAGCGTAGAACTATACAACGAATGTGCCAAAAACAATGTAATAATAGTTCCAGGAGAAATATTCTTTATAAACAAAAACAAACAATACTCAAACTATATAAGACTTAGCTTTGGATCAGTTTCCAAAAGAGAAATAATAAGCGGAATAAAAACAATAGACGAATGCATCTCATCGCTAAAAGGAGAAAAAACCGAATCAACTAAATACATCCCACTAATATAATATAGCCTTAATGTTAAGGTTTAACTTTAACATTAAGGCTATACTTTTAAAAATTCCATTATTAAATTAACAAATTCAGGGGGTTTCTCGTACATACAGCCATGTCCTGCATCTTTTATCATAATCCATTTAGAATTAGGTATACTCTCATGTAATACCTCTTGATACTCTAGAGGAGTTATAACATCAAGTTCCGAACTAATAATCAAAGTAGGTACTCTTATTTCATTTAATCTATCAGTAATATTAAAATTGTGTCCACTCTTTACGAGCCTACGAAATCTTTCATACCACTCTATATCAAATAACTTACTAAACTGCTTTTCCATTTTTTCTAATTTATCATTGTTTTTTTCAATGTACAGAGGGGAATACATTCCTTTAACAAAAGCATTACAAAATATAGAAGCATCATAAGTAGAAGCTGCACTACCCCATATTGCCCCTAATTCTTTCATATGATTGTCTGTACAACTAGTAGTATTTGATAATATAAGAGAACTTACCATATAGTCATATTTTAGTGTAAATAGCTGAGCTACCTCTCCACCATAGGACATTCCAAATAAATGTACCTTTTCATAACCAAGCTCATCAAGTAATTGTTTTAGAATCTCAACATTCAAATTCTGCGAATACTGTCCATCTGCACTATCTGAACGCCCTTGATCTATTAGATCCACCAAAAGCATCTTATACTCACTAGAAACAATCTTTATAAATGGTGACCAACTAGCAACACTCATCATAAGCCCATTTAAAAATACAATCACTTCACCACTGCCATGTTCACGATAATATATATTTTTGTTGTTGATATTTATATAAGGCATAGTGTCACTCCTTCAACTCAATCTTAAAAGTGATATTATAAGTATTGCACCTCCTATATACCCGAAAATAGGATACATAGTTGAAACAAGACTTGAAAAACCTAGTTTGGATACAGGAATACCACAAAGACAAAAAACAAATGATAGTACAATTCTATTTATATTTTTAAACCTATTTTCAATAAAGCCATAACCATTGGCAATAGCTGTAGTAAACATAGCAAACCACAATACTATATTAAATACCTTTCTATAATATATACTAACATATTCAGAGACCTTAAGCATTGGTATTTCAATATTGTATGTTTCTGTATATAGAATTAACAAAGGCATCAATATAAAGCATCCTATTAGCCCTAAAGACAATCCTCCTACAATTCCTCCCCTAATAGCAGTACTCTTATTTGGAATAATAGGCAAAAGAGATGATAATACCACTATCATCAATAGACTATTAAAACTCACATATAGTATAGAAGATGTAATGAAATTTCCCTTATTAGTAATACTAGCCCCTTGAGTATTACTAAATACAAGCCCTTCTTTTAAAATAACATTGCTACTTAAAAAAATTATTCCTATTATCAATATAGGAACAAGTAAAGTGTTAATAAAGGATAAACCCTTAATACTAAAAATAAAGACAACAAAGCACAATATAGACATTAAATATATACCAAAATCAATGGGTAAATTGAACTCTTCACTTAATATAGCCCCACTTCCAGAAAGCATAATAGAAAATCCTACAAATAGATAAATAGCAATAATGGTTTCAATAATAATACTTAATTTTTTGCCAAATATTAAATTCAACAGCTCATTGTTGTTTTGTATATTTAATTCATAAACCTTAGAGAGAAAAAATGCACCTATGAAGGCAAATAAACATCCACTTATTATCATACCTAATATTCCCTTTAGACCATATACTCCAAAGAAATCTATTATCTCTCTACCTGAAGCAAATCCAGCACCTATTACTGTTCCTATATAAATAAAGGCGATCTTAACCAAATTCCTATCCATAACATCCCCTCCCAACTAATTAATCATATTCTTAATACTGCTTATCCTATGCAAAATAAGGAGGATGTTATATAGATAGAAAAAAGCCCTACCTCGACCTACGAGATAGAGCTTTTTATATATGTATGATCTGGCAACTTCCTACTCTCCCAGGGCGTCACCACCCAAGTACCATCGGCGTTTAGAGGCTTAACTTCTGTGTTCGGTATGGGAACAGGTGTGACCCTCTAGCCAACGTCACCAGATATTTGATTTTGAAAATCACAGTAAGAATATAATTGGTCAAGCCCTCGACTTATTAGTATCCCTTAGCTAAAAGTATTGCTACTCTTACACCTAGGACCTATCAACCAAGTAATCTACTTGGAGTCTTACCTTAAAAAGTGGGAAATCTCATCTTGGGGGAGACTTCGTGCTTAGATGCCTTCAGCACTTATTCCTTCCAGACATAGCTACTCAGCTGTGCCTCTGGCGAGACAACTGATGCACCAGCGGTCTGTCCATCCCGGTCCTCTCGTACTAGGGACAGCTCCTCTCAAATTTCCTACGCCCACGACGGATAGGGACCGAACTGTCTCACGACGTTCTGAACCCAGCTCGCGTGCCTCTTTAATGGGCGAACAGCCCAACCCTTGGGACCTACTCCAGCCCCAGGATGAGACGAGCCGACATCGAGGTGCCAAACCTCCCCGTCGATGTGGACTCTTGGGGGAGATAAGCCTGTTATCCCCGGGGTAGCTTTTATCCGTTGAGCGATGGCCCTTCCACTCGGCGCCACCGGATCACTAAGTCCAACTTTCGTTCCTGCTCCACTTGTAGGTGTCGCAGTCAAGCTCCCTTATGCCTTTACACTCTTCGCACGATTTCCGACCGTGCTGAGGGAACCTTTGAGCGCCTCCGTTACTCTTTGGGAGGCGACCGCCCCAGTCAAACTGCCCAACTGACAGTGTCCCAAGACTGGATTCACAGTCTCTGGTTAGAATTTCAGCATTGCAAGAGTGGTATCCAAAGGACGACTCCACCAAAGCTGGCGCTCTGGTTTCTCAGTCTCCCACCTATCCTGTACAGGCAATACCAAAATCCAATGTCAGCCTACAGTAAAGCTCCACGGGGTCTTTCCGTCCTGTCGCGGGTAACTCGCATCTTCACGAGTACTACAATTTCACCGGATCTCTTGTTGAGACAGTGCCCAAGTCGTTACGCCTTTCGTGCGGGTCGGAACTTACCCGACAAGGAATTTCGCTACCTTAGGACCGTTATAGTTACGGCCGCCGTTTACTGGGGCTTAAGTTCGGAGCTTCGCTTTACAGCTAACCCTTCCCCTTAACCTTCCAGCACCGGGCAGGTGTCAGCCCCTATACATCGTCTTTCGACTTAGCAGAGACCTGTGTTTTTGGTAAACAGTCGCTTGGGCCCATTCACTGCGACCAGTCAAAGCTTACGTAGCAAGTACTTCACTTTAACCGGCACCCCTTCTCCCGAAGTTACGGGGCTATTTTGCCGAGTTCCTTAACAAGAGTTCTTCCGAACGTCTTAGGATTTTCTCCTCGCCTACCTGTGTTGGTTTGCGGTACGGGTACCTAATATACTCGATAGAGGCTTTTCTTGGCAGTGTGGAATCAGCTGCTTCACTACTTATTTTTCGCTCCCCATCACTTCTCGGAACTCTCCTACGGATTTGCCTATAGGAGCTTCCTACCAGTTTGGGCGCACACAACCAACGGTGCGCTCAGCTTATCCTCCTGCGTCACCCCATCTCTCAAACGCATATAGGTAGTACAGGAATATCAACCTGTTGTCCATCGCCTACGCCATTTGGCCTGGGCTTAGGTCCCGACTAACCCTGAGCGGACGAGCCTTCCTCAGGAAACCTTAGGCTTTCGACGGGTAAGATTCTCACTTACCTTATCGCTACTCATGCCAGCATTCTCTCTTCTGTACAGTCCACCACTCCTTACGGTGTAGCTTCAGCCCGTACAGAATGCTCCTCTACCGATGCAAATGCATCCCACAGCTTCGGTGACAGGTTTTAGCCCCGGTAATCTTCGGCGCAAGGTCACTCGACCAGTGAGCTATTACGCACTCTTTGAATGAGTGGCTGCTTCTAAGCCAACATCCTGGTTGTCTGTGTAACCTTACATCCTTTCCCACTTAACCTGTACTTAGGGACCTTAGCTGGTGATCTGGGCTGTTTCCCTTTTGACTACGAAACTTATCTCCCGCAGTCTGACTCCCAAGAAACATGACTATGGTATTCGGAGTTTGATAGGTTTTGGTAACACTATGTGCCCCTAGACCATTCAGTGCTCTACCCCCACGTCACTATTCTTGAGGCTAGCCCTAAAGCTATTTCGAGGAGAACCAGCTATCTCCGGGTTCGATTGGAATTTCACCGCTACCCACAGGTCATCCGATAGCTTTTCAACGCTAAACGGTTCGAGCCTCCACGAAATTTTACTTTCGTTTCACTCTGCCCATGGGTAGGTCACCCGGTTTCGGGTCTACGATATACAACTAAACGCCCTATTGAGACTTGGTTTCCCTACGGCTTCGCTGCTTAACAGCTTAACCTTGCTGCATATCGTAACTCGCTGGCCCGTTCTACAAAAAGTACGCGGTCGCACATATAAAGTGCTTCCACTGCTTGTAAACATAGGGTTTCAGATTCTATTTCACTCCCCTCCCGGGGTTCTTTTCACCTTTCCCTCACGGTACTTCTTCACTATCGGTCACCAGATAGTATTTAGCCTTGGGGGGTGGTCCCCCCTGCTTCCCACAGGATTTCACGTGTCCCATGGTACTCTGGATCATGGCTTTAAGTTATCTTGTTTCACCTACAGGACTATCACCTTCTATGGTAGACCTTTCCAGGTCCTTCGACTACAAGATTCACTTAAGTTATGCCAGTCCGCAACCCCAGGTATTCAACTCAGCCTTGCTGAGTTGAAAATTTTAAATGTTAAATTTTAAATTGTGAATTAAAGTGTTATTTACTTGATTGCTTTAACATCTTTTAATTTAAAATTCACAATTCATAATTTGCAATTTCCAACTGAACAAAGTTCAGTTGAATACCTGGTTTGGGCTGTTCCCCGTTCGCTCGCCGCTACTTGGAGAATCGATTTTTCTTTCTTTTCCTCAGGATACTTAGATGTTTCAGTTCTCCTGGTGTTCCCTCACCTACCTATGTATTCAGTAGATGATACCTAGAGTTTATCTAGGCAGGTTTCCCCATTCGGAAATCCCCGGATCGAAGCTTGTTTGCAGCTCCCCGAGGCATATCGTCGCTTACCACGTCCTTCATCGGCTTCTGGTGCCAAGGCATTCACCCTATGCTCTTATTAGCTTGACCAGTAAAATTGTATTTATATAACAATTTCTTTCTTACTGTGAAATTTTCAAAGATCAATGGTGGAGATGAGGAGATTCGAACTCCTGACCCCCTGCTTGCAAGGCAGGTGCTCTCCCAACTGAGCTACACCCCCAATTTATAAAATTAAAACAGCGTAATACATAATCTCCTTAGAAAGGAGGTGATCCAGCCGCACCTTCCGATACGGCTACCTTGTTACGACTTCACCCCAGTCATTGGCCCTACCTTCGACAGCTGCCTCCTTACGGTTAGCTCACTGGCTTCGGGTATTGTCAACTTCCATGGTGTGACGGGCGGTGTGTACAAGACCCGGGAACGCATTCACCGCGACATTCTGATCCGCGATTACTAGCAACTCCGGCTTCATGTAGGCGAATTGCAGCCTACAATCCGAACTGGGATCAACTTTGTGGGATTGGCTACCTCTCGCGAGGTCGCTACCCGTTGTATTGACCATTGTAGCACGTGTGTAGCCCAGGACATAAAGGGCATGATGATTTGACGTCATCCCCACCTTCCTCCGATTTATCATCGGCAGTCCCTCTAGAGTGCACAGCCGAACTGTTTGCAACTAAAAGTAGGGGTTGCGCTCGTTGCGGGACTTAACCCAACATCTCACGACACGAGCTGACGACAACCATGCACCACCTGTCACCTCAGTCCCCGAAGGGAAAGAACTATCTCTAGTTCGGTCCGAGGGATGTCAAGCCCTGGTAAGGTTCTTCGCGTTGCTTCGAATTAAACCACATGCTCCGCTGCTTGTGCGGGTCCCCGTCAATTCCTTTGAGTTTCAGCCTTGCGGCCGTACTCCCCAGGCGGAGTGCTTAATGTGTTAACTGCGGCACCGAGGTTTGACCCCCGACACCTAGCACTCATCGTTTACAGCGTGGACTACCAGGGTATCTAATCCTGTTTGCTCCCCACGCTTTCGTGCCTCAGCGTCAGTTACAGTCCAGAGAGTCGCCTTCGCCACTGGTATTCCTCCTAATATCTACGCATTTCACCGCTACACTAGGAATTCCACTCTCCTCTCCTGTACTCAAGCCCTGCAGTTTCAAATGCTTACCACAGTTAAGCCGTGATCTTTCACATCTGACTTACAAGGCCGCCTACGCACCCTTTACGCCCAATAATTCCGGACAACGCTCGCCCCCTACGTATTACCGCGGCTGCTGGCACGTAGTTAGCCGGGGCTTCCTCCTAAGGTACCGTCATTATCTTCCCTTAGGACAGAGCTTTACGATCCGAAAACCTTCATCGCTCACGCGGCGTCGCTGCATCAGAGTTTCCTCCATTGTGCAATATTCCCCACTGCTGCCTCCCGTAGGAGTCTGGACCGTGTCTCAGTTCCAGTGTGGCCGGTCACCCTCTCAGGCCGGCTACCCATCGTAGCCTTGGTAAGCTTTTACCTTACCAACTAGCTAATGGGACGCGAGGCCATCTTGCACCGCTAAAGCGCTTTAACTTAAAATTCATGCGAATCTTAAGTGTCATAGGGTATTAATCCCGGTTTCCCGAGGCTATCCCCTTGTGCAAGGCAGGTTCCTCACGCGTTACTCACCCGTCCGCCGCTAAGTTTATATGATTCCATCCGAAGATTTCCTCATATATCCTTCGCTCGACTTGCATGTGTTAGGCACGCCGCCAGCGTTCGTCCTGAGCCAGGATCAAACTCTCATAAAAAAAGTTTTACCTGAACAAATTATTCAAAATTAATAAACTCAAGGATTGTATTACGCTGTTCAATTTTCATGGTTCTTTAAGTTGCTTTATTAATATAGCATTTTTGAACTTCTTTGTCAACAACTTTTTTTAAACTTTCTTTCAAGTTGTTTTTCTGCTATGTCAGCAACAATTACAAATGATATCATCTTTTGTTTCTTTTGTCAAGAGATAATTTTCATTTGTTTGCTGTCTTCTTCATGTGTTTCAGGCAGCTTTTATAATATAACAGGTTTCTTTATCTTTGTCAACACTTTTTTCAATTTAATGTTTTTTCTAGTTCTTTTTTAAACTTTGCTATTACCTTTTTCTCAATCCTAGACACTGTCATTTGTGATATACCCAAGCTTTCAGCTATAACCACTTGAGTCTTCTTATTAAAATATCTATCAATAAAAATCTTCTTTTCTACATCATTAAGCTTTTCCATAGCTCTTTTCACAAAGTCTTCATTTTCTATTCTATTGAAATAAATATCTTCTTCTCCAATTAGTTCTGCCAAATTTACATCTTTATCGTCATTGTTCGAATCATAAGTCAAATCTAAAGACTGAGGTGTATATACTTTACTAGCTTCCATAGCCTCCAATACTTCCTCTTTGGTACAATTCAAATACAGTGCAATATCTTCAACTGTAGGCGCTCTCTGGAGCTTCTGACTTAAAACCACTTTAGAGTTATTGATCTTTTTAGAAAGCTCTTGAATTCTCCTAGGAACCCTTATAGTCCAACCCTTATCTCTAAAATACTTTTTTATCTCACCAATTATAGTAGGGGTTGCAAAACTAGAAAACTCAAATCCCTTATCTACATCAAATCTATCAACTGCCAGTATAAGACCCATACTTGCTACCTGATAGATATCATCATACTCAATACCCCTGTTTGCATATTTCTTAGAAAGTATTTCAGCTATATAAAGATGTCTCTCTATAAGTTCTCGCCTAATATCTCCATCTTTAGTTTCCTTATAGATTTTAAACAAAGTTTTTACATCTAATTCCTTTATGTTTTTGCTTATTTCCCTTTCTGAGAAACCTTGTTTAATCATCCATACCATCCTCTATTGTTTTTATCATTTTTATTCCACCATCTGTGAAATACACTTCGTCCATCAATGATTTGATTATAAATATTCCTAGTTCCTTCTCTTTTGAATCATCTTTGCTACACACTTCTCTAACATCTTCAACAAATATTTCTAATCTATCACAATATAGTTCATATTTAATAATAAAGTTTTCTGATCTTCCCAATGCATTAATACAAGCTTCTGCTATGGATACCTTCACATCTTCTATTTCTTCTATATTAAATCCCATATTACTTGCAATAGAAGAAGTAGTCAATCGAATAACCCCTACATAATCTGGTTTATTGGGAATTTTAAGTTCTATCAAATCTCTTTCCATCTTATTCACTCCTTGATTATAAATACCTTGTCCAATCCAGTTATGTCAAACAATTTCCTTATGTTTTGTTTTAAATTAACTATTATTATGTCATTTCCACTTTCTCTAACTCTTTTTAATATACTTATCAAAACACCTAATCCAGTACTATCTACATACTCTAATTCATCACAATCCATCAAAATATCTACGTCTTTTTCCTTTAGTGAATCTGTCAATACTTCCTTCATCTTAGGAGAGGTATAGATATCAACTTCCCCCACTGGCTTTACTACCCAAGCATTCTTTACATGGTCAAAGCTTACAGTTATATCTAAATTCACGGATAATCCCTCCTCAAATTTCTCATAAACTTAACAATAATTGTATAATAAATAGCTTCCAAAGTAAAGGAAAATAGGTGACAGAGAACTGTCCCTTCTCCATCACCTATTCTTCTTCATCAACTTCCACATATTTTGCTACTGCAACTACTTTATCATCTTCTTCTATTCTCATAAGTGTAACGCCCTGAGTACTTCTACCCATTTCTGATATTCCTTCTACTTCTAATCGTATAATTACACCCTTAAGAGAAATAATCATTATTTCATCAGTCTTATCGACTACCTTAGCAGAAACCAATGGTCCTGTTTTTTCTTTTACTTGGTATGTCAATATACCTTTTCCGCCTCTAGTTTGAACTCTGTATTCATCTAATGGAGTTCTCTTGCCATAGCCTTTTTTACTTACCACAAGTAAATCTTTTCCATCTTCTATTAAATCCATAGATATGACACTATCGCCTTTAGCTAGGGATATAGCCTTTACCCCTGCTGCATTTCTACCCATTTCTCGAACATCTTTTTCACTAAATCTTATAGCCTTGCCATTTTCAGTTGCAATGATAATTTCCTTGCTACCATGAGTCTTTCTTACACCTATAAGCTCATCTTCATCTTTAAGTGTAATAGCTATAATACCAGTTTTTCTGATGTTTTTAAATTGATCAAATCTAGTTTTCTTAATAATACCATTTTTAGTAGCAAAAACTAGAATACTCTCAGGATCATACTCTTTTATAGGTATAACAGCATTGACCTTTTCCTTGCCATTTAAGCTTAGAAGGTTAATTATTGCCGTACCCTTTGATTGACGCTTTCCTTCTGGTATCTCATAAGCCTTCAAAGAATATACTCTTCCTTCATTTGTAAAGAATAGTATAGTGTCATGAGTAGAAGTAATAAATAGATGTTCTACAAAGTCTTCTTCCCTTGTAGTCAAAGCTGTAATACCCCTTCCACCTCTTCTTTGAATCTTATAAGTATCTTGTGGCAATCTCTTTATGTAACCACAATGAGTAAGGGTAATAACTACATTTTCTTCTTCAATCATATCTTCAAAATCAATATCATCAAAAGATGGCATAATTGAAGTTTTTCTTTCATCACCATATTTATCCTTGATTTCTAATAGTTCTTCTCTGATTATTTGATATATCAATCTTTCATTGGCTAATATTTCCTTAAACCAAGTTATTTGTTTTATCAATTCTTCATATTCTGCTTCGATTTTTTCTCTTTCCAATCCAGTCAATCTTCTAAGTCTCATATCTAGTATAGCCTGAGCTTGCTTTTCTGATAGACTAAAGCTTGAAATTAACCTTTCCCTTGCTACACTTTCTTCTTTTGAACTTCTAATGATATTTATAACTTCATCTATGTGATCAAGGGCAATCTTAAGTCCATCCAATATATGTGCCCTATCTTCTGCTTTCTTTAGATCATATTCTGTTCTTCTAACAATTATTTCTTTTTGATGTTCTAGATAATAATGTAATACTTGTTTTAAATTAAGTATCTTTGGCTCATTATTTACAAGTGCTAGCATAATAACCCCAAATGTATCTTGAAGTTGTGTTTGTTTATATAGATTATTAAGTACTATATTTGGATTTGCATCTCTCTTGATTTCGATGACTATTCTCATACCTTCTCTGTCAGATTCATCTCTCAAGTCTGAAATTCCTTCAAGTTTTTTATCTCTTACTAATTCAGCTATTTTCTCAATTAGTCTTGATTTATTAACCTGATAAGGTATCTCAGTAACAACTATTCTATTTCTTGATTTTCCATATTCCTCAATCTCTGCCTTGGCTCTAACTATTACTCTACCTCTACCAGTCTTATAAGCAGATCTAATACCATCCTTGCCCATTATCATGGCACCTGTTGGAAAATCTGGTCCCTTTATGATCTTAATAAGAGTGTCTATATCAATATCTGGATTGTCAATCATAGCTACAATCCCATCCACAACCTCTCTTAGATTGTGTGGGGGTATATTTGTAGCCATACCAACAGCAATACCTGAAGAACCATTGACCAATAGATTAGGAAATCTACTAGGAAGCACTACAGGTTCCTGCAATGATTCATCAAAGTTTGGCACATAATCTACAGTTTCTTTGTTGATATCCCTAAGCATTTCTATTGCCAATTTTGTCATCTTAACTTCTGTATAACGCATGGCAGCTGCTCCATCACCATCAACTGAACCAAAGTTTCCATGACCATCTACAAGAAGATATCTAGTATTAAAATCTTGAGCAAGTCTAACCATAGCACCATATACAGATGAGTCTCCATGAGGATGGTACTTACCAAGTACGTCACCGACAACCCTTGCTGATTTCCTATATTGTTTTTCTGGATTAAGTCCAAGCTCATTCATAGCATATAGTATCCTTCTATGAACAGGTTTGAGACCATCTCTAACATCAGGAAGAGCCCTACTCACTATAACACTCATAGCATAGTCTAAATAGGACTTTTTCATTTCCTCTTCAATATCAACCATTATAACATTGTTGTTGTCTTCCCTCTCCATACCTTCAAATCCTCCTTAAAAAAAGTATACCGCTCAATTTATATATCCAAATTCTTAACTCGTCTGGCATTAGTTTGGATAAACTCTCTTCTTGGTTTTACCTTATCTCCCATCAGAGTAGTAAATACCTCATCCGCTGCTACAGCATCCTCTATACTTACCTTTAACATGGTTCTAGTTTCAGGATCCATAGTAGTCTCCCAAAGTTGTTCTGGGTTCATCTCTCCAAGACCTTTATATCTTTGAATTGGATAATTCTTATCTCTTCCAAGTTCATTCAACAAATCATCTAATTCCTTGTCACTATAACAATAAAAAATTTGTTTACCCTTTGTAACCTTATAAAGTGGAGGTTGAGCAATATATACATGACCATTCTCAATTAATGGTTTCATATATCTAAAGAAAAATGTCAATAAAAGAGTTCTAATATGAGCACCATCAACATCGGCATCCGTCATGATTATAATCTTTCCATATCTCAATTTCTCAATATCAAACTCACTTCCAATACCAGTTCCAAAAGCAGTAATCATAGCTTTTATCTCTTCATATCCAAGAATCCTATCAAGCCTTGCCTTCTCTACATTCATTATCTTTCCTCTCAATGGTAGTATAGCTTGATATTTTCTATCTCTTCCCTGTTTAGCACTACCACCAGCGGAATCCCCTTCGACTATGAATACTTCAGTAGTAGCCAAATCACTATCTTGACAATCAGCCAATTTACCAGGAAGAGTTGTATTGTCTAGTATACTTTTCTTTCTTGAAATCTCCCTAGCTTTTCTCGCAGCTTCCCTAGCATGAGAAGCCTTCAAAGCTTTTTCAATAATTATCTTTGAATCCTTAGGATTTTCTTCTAAAAATCTTTCAAGACTTTCTGAAACCAAACTATCTACAATACCTCTAATCTCACTATTACCTAGTTTTGTCTTAGTTTGTCCTTCAAATTGTGGATTCATTAACTTTACAGATATAACTGCAGTCAATCCTTCTCTTACATCATCTCCTTGGAAATTTTCATCTTTTTCCTTAAGATAACCATATTTCCTACTATAGTCATTGATAACCCTTGTAACTGCAGATCTAAATCCGCTTAAATGAGTTCCACCTTCCTGAGTATTGATATTGTTGGCAAAAGTAAATACATTTTCAGAATATCCATCAGTATATTGCATAGCCAATTCAACAACACAAGAATCCTTTTCGCTTTCAAAATAAATAATGTTCTCATGAATAGAAGTTTTATTTCTATTTACATACTCTACAAAAGCCTTGATTCCACCTTCATAGTGAAATGTCTTTTTCTTATTACTTCTTTTATCATCTAAAACAATCTTTATACCTTTGTTCAAAAACGCCATCTCTCTAAGTCTATACTCAAGAGTCTCTGAACTAAATTTCACCTCATCAAATATCTTTGCATCTGGCTTAAAAGAAATAGTTGTTCCCGTAAATGAGCTATCTACTTCCCCTACAACTTCAAGTTCAGAAGTAGGTACACCTCTTTCAAAAGTCTGTCTATAGACATTTCCATCTCTCTTAACTTCTACCTTTAGCCACTCTGAAAGAGCATTAACTACAGAAATACCTACACCGTGAAGCCCTCCAGACACCTTATAAGCACCATTATTGAACTTACCACCTGCATGGAGTATAGTAAGTACTGTTTCAACAGTTGATTTACCAGTTTGAGGATGTATCTCTACAGGAATACCACTACCATTGTCCTCTATACTAACTGATTCATCAGTATTTATACACACATTAATAGTATCACAAACTCCCGCCAAAGCCTCATCAATACTGTTATCCACTACCTCATACACCAAATGATGAAGCCCCTTAGGACCAGTGCTACCAATATACATACCTGGCCTTAATCTTACTGGTTCCAATCCTGTAAGCACCTGTATCTCATCTGCAGTATATTTTCTACCATTATTTTCTTTGGCCATTGAATTCCCCCCAATCTATAGCATTACATCTCTTAAGCAAAGTAGATGATGAAATATTAGAAGCATATACATTAGTATACCCTTCCCTACTTGTAACAATATAAGTCGCATAATCATCATCTTTAACATCATTGTAATTATTATTCTCTATATATTTTTTCATCTCAGATGAACTATTATATGATTTTGCATCTATAATTGCAATAATTTCACTCACAGGTATTATCTTATTATTTCCTATATGAAGAAACATTTGACCTAGCTCCCTTTCTTATATACATTTCCATCTTCAATATAAAAGATCTGTGCATCGAGACTTTTAAACTCCTCTAATTGAACAGTATCTGTTGAAGTTATAATAATCTGCAACTCACTAAAATTATCCAGTAAATATCTCCTTCTACTACTATCTAATTCTGATAACACATCATCAAGTAAAAGCACAGGTAAGTCTCCACTATCTTCACTAATAATATTAATCTCTGCAAGTTTCATGGAAAGTACAGCTGTTCTCTGCTGGCCTTGAGAAGCAAAAGATTTGGAATCTATTCCGTCTATGAGTACTTCAATATCATCCCTATGAGGACCTATTTCAGTTACTCCCTTAAGTATATCACTCTTTCTACTCCACTTTAATCTTTCTAAAAAACACTTCTCAATTATTTTTTTGTTTTCAACACCAGTATCCACATTTGATACATATTTTAAAGACAAATTTTCATTACCGTTAGTTATCTTTCTATGAATATCTCGAGATACGACTGACAATCTATTGATAAAGCTAATCCTCTCCACAATAATATCTGTTCCTATTTTAGCCAATTGAAAGTCAAATATTTCTATAAGTTGTTCATTTCCCTTCTTTTGAATCATATTTTTTAGTAGATTGTTCCTCTGAAAAAGAACTTTATTGTATCTGTTCAAATTGTATTTATACACTGGTTTTAACTGAGAAATCTCTCTATCCAAAAAATTTCTTCTCTCCGAAGGGCCATCCTTTATTAACCGCAAATCATCAGGAGAAAAAATAACCACATTCAAACCACTATACAATTCCCTATTCTTTTCCAGTTCCACTTTATTTAATCTAATCCTCTTGGGTTTATCTTCTTCTATTTTTATTTCTACAAATTTATCAAAATTTCTTCCTACAACCTTTGTTCCCACATAACACTTATTCTTTTTGAAATTGATCATATCCCTATCTCTATTAGTCCTAAAAGATTTCCCAAAAGAACAAATATATATAGATTCAAGTAAATTAGTCTTACCTTGAGCATTATTCCCTAAAAATAAATTTACTTTTTTATTTAAATCTAACTCCAAATTAAAATAATTCCTAAAGTTTATAAGCCTTATGCTTTCAACATACAATTAAAACACTCCTTAGTTGAGGCCTATAATATTATACCACAACAAATTCACCAACATCTTCAATTTTTACTATATCACCACTTCTAATCTTCTTACCCCTCTCAGTGACTACATTGTCATTAACCAAAACTACTCCCTCTTGAATCAACATCTTGCTATGGCCTCCAGTTTGAGCAAAACCAGAATACTTAAGCAGTTGATCCAATTTTATATATTCCGTATCAATTTTTACTTCTCTCATTTTATCCCTTCTTTTTTTATTAATAATCATCTCTAGCTAATCTTACAGGCAATACCAAATAAGTATAATTATCACTTTCACAAGGCCTAATAATACAAGGATTCAAGCTTCCCATAAAGAATAGATCTATTTCCTCAACATCCATAGCCTTTATCCCATCAAGTATATATCTTGAATTGAAGGCTATTTGTACATCTTCTCCAGTTTTTTCTATAGGTAATTCTTCATGTACATTACCTATTTCTGAGTTAGACTTTATAATAAGTTTATCCTCTAATATATTTAATTTAACCAAATTAGCCTTTTCTTCTTTAGCCAAAAGTGAAGCCCTTTCCAATGAATTTTGGAATTCTTTTCTATTTAATTTAACTCTAGTATTGTGCTCTTCTCTAATAATATCCCTATAGTTCAAAAATTGTCCCTCAAGTAGTCGTGAATAGACAACAGTATCTCCTAGTTTAAACACTATATGGCTAGGTGTCAAAACTACATCTATATCATCTTCTTCATCTTCAAGTATTTTGTTTAACTCTATCAAAGTCTTTCCTGGTACTACTACCTTGAAATCTTCAGATGAATTTACTTTTATAGTCTTTAGTGCCAATCTATACCCATCAAGAGCTACAAAAGATGCTTTGTCATCTATTATCTCAAATAATACACCAGTCAATATTGGCCTTGTCTCATCTTGAGTTGTAGCAAAAACTGTCTGTCTAATAGTACTCTTAAACAAATCCATAGGTATCTTAATACTATATTGATCTATAAGTGTAGGAAGTTCTGGATACTCTAAAGCTGGATTTCCAATTAAATTGAATTCACTAGTTCTACACAAAATATTCATCTTATTTTCTTTTGTCACAATATCTATAGTTTCATTAGGAAGTTTTCTCACTATGTCTCCAAATATCCTAGAATTTATAACTATAGAACCCTCTTCTAAAACATTGCCATCTATATAAGATTCAATACCTAATTCCAAATCAGTACCAGTAAGTTTTATTCTACCATCAACCGTCTCAATAAGTATTCCATCTAAAATTGGTAAAGTTGTTTTACTGGAAATACCTTTTTGAACGATATTTACATGTTTCATCAATTGATTTTGTTCTATTTGTATTCTCATTTGAAAATATCCTCCTTTTTGTTGGACTTAAATAGAGATAGAATGATAATACTATAATAGTAGTAATAGTAGTAGGGGCTGTAGATATGTGGATAAGTGTGTGAAAAACACAAATTCATTGATTTTGGCATATTTAATAACATGTTGATAACTAAATGATAAAAAGCAAAGTTATCAACAAAAAATAAAGAAAAAAATAAATATAAGTTCTCCACAAAGGATCAACAGCTTATCTACATATTTCTGTTGATTATTCTCCTTTTATTTCTTTTATCACATTATCTATTTTTCTTTCAAAATTTGAATCGTCTTCAATGTCTATAGCTATCTTGTCGCAAGCATGAATAACTGTTGTATGATCTCTTCCTCCAAATTCATCTCCTATCTTAGGTAAAGACAAATCAGTTAGTTCCCTGCATAAGTACATAGCTACTTGTCTTGGATAGGCAATAGCCCTAGTTCTCTTTTTTGAATTAAAATCTTCCATCTTAATATTGAAGTTTTTAGATACTACTTCTTTTATCAAATCCACCGTTATCTCTCTAGGTTGAGTGCTTGAAATAATATCCTTCAATGCTTCTTCAGCCAATTCTACAGTTACTTCTTTGTTTGTAAGGGAAGAATATGCAACTATCCTTATAAGTGCTCCCTCTAATTCTCTAATATTGGATTGAATTTTTGTAGCTATATAGAGCATCACATCATTTTCAACATCTAAATTCTCTACCTTAGCCTTTTTCTTAAGTATTGCTATTCTAGTTTCTAAATCAGGTGGTTGTATATCCGCTATAAGTCCCCATTCAAAACGAGATCTAAGCCTGTCCTCTAGTGTGGGAATCTCCTTTGGAGGTCTATCACTAGAAATAATAATCTGCTTATTTGCTTCATGTAGAGCATTAAAAGTATGGAAGAATTCCTCTTGAGTTCTTTCTTTTCCAGCTATAAATTGAATATCGTCAATCAAAAGTACATCTACATTTCTATATCTGTTTCTAAATTCATCATTTCTATCATCTCTAATAGAGTTGATAAGTTCATTTGTAAACTTTTCACTAGATACATAAACTACTTTTGACTTAGGGTTTTGATTTAAAATATAATGTCCAATAGCGTGCATCAAGTGGGTCTTACCTAATCCAACTCCTCCATATATGAAAAGTGGATTGTAAGCTTGAGCTGGAGCTTCTGCTACTGCTAAACTGGCAGCATGAGCAAATCTGTTACTATTACCTATTACAAAGGTATCAAAGGTATACTTTGGATTTAAAAGTCCTCTAAGAGTATTGTCGTTGTTTTCAACAACAATAGGAGTTTGTCCATTTTCACTATCTATGGAAATCTCTTCTCCAGGAATTATAAATTGCACCTCAAAATCTGTATTTGTCACTTGTTTTACTGCATTTTTTATAAGATTCAAATATCTACCTACTAATATGCCTTTTGTAAATTCATTTGGAGCTGCAAGTATAATATTGTCCTCTGTAATAGAAATAGGTTCTATAGTCTTTAACCAAGTATTAAAACTTACTTCAGTTAATTCAACTTTGATTACTTTTAAAGTATCGTTCCAAATACTTTCTAAATTTGAATTCATAAAGTCTGTCCCCCTATTTATAATGAATAGGACTTAAAATATTTGTCCTAAATATTTATAAAGATAAAAAATATCAACAGGGTTATCCACAAAACATTATTAAAGTTTTAAAAAAAACTTTTAGAAAATAATTATTATTTTTGTGGATAAGCTATTGATAAAATGTTAATAATGAAAATAAGGTCTTTAAAAATCGATTATCCACAGAAATAATATATATGTTTGTGTGGATAATAAGCTAGATATTTCCAAGGCTTTGTAAGATATTGTTATATTAGAACAAAAGTTTTCCACAATCTATCCACAATCTGTGTATAACTGTGGAAAAGTGAATAGTTTTTAAAATAATCCACATCCTATTTCATGATATCAAAAATTAAAACTATTATCAACAAAAACATAAAAGTTATCCACAATAAAAACAGGCTGTTAATATTTCTTCTGTTAATTAAATAATAGTTAAAATTCTTGACATTAACTGAAGCTACAACTATAATCAATAGTAGAATTTTAGTTTTCTATATTAAGAGAAAACAGTAAACTTTCATATATTGGCTCCAGATAGTCGATGAAGGAGGTGTAGTTAATGAAAAGAACATATCAACCAAAAAAGAGACAAAGAAGTAAAGAACATGGTTTTAGAAAGAGAATGAGCACTAAACAAGGTAGAGAAGTATTAAAAAGACGTAGAAGAAAGGGCAGAAAGAGATTGACAGCATAAGGCCGCGGATAGTGGCCTTTTATTGTAGCACAGGTTCTTTTATGCTATTTGAAGGAGCGTTGCAATGGAAAAGGAAAAAAGACTGAGAAGTAAAATGGATTTTAAAAGAGTTTATAGCAAAGGGAAAAGTTATGGAAATCGTCTTTTGGTGCTTTATGTTTTTAAAAATGAATTAGATTATAATAGGATTGGGTTTTCTGTATCGAAAAAGATTGGAAATAGTGTGAATAGAAATAAAGTAAAGAGAAGGATGAAAGAAATATATAGATTGAATTGCTATAAACTTAAAGGTGGATATGATTTGATATTTATACCTAAGAGAAATACAAAAGATTCTAGTTACGAAAAAATAGAAAGTGCAATGCTTCATCTTCTTAAAATTTCTCATATTTTGAGACAATAGGTGAAATTATGAAAAGACTTGCAATCATTATGATTAAGTTTTATCAAAAATTTATATCGAGATATCTGTTACCCAATAGATGTTGTAGATTTTATCCCACATGTTCACAATATACATTGGAAGCTATTGAAAAATATGGACTTTTAAAGGGTGGATTTATGGGTGTAAAAAGAATATTGAGATGTAATCCTTTTAATCCTGGAGGATATGATCCAGTCAAGTGATAGGGGGTTAATATATGTCAAAAATTTTCGCAAAGCCATTAGGTGGCTTGTTGAAATTGATTTACGATTTGGTTTCTAAGGTAGGTACTGAACCAGAGCATCTATCTTTTTATGCTATAGCTATTATACTCACTACTATAGTATTTAAGTTTATTTTACTTCCAATTGGCCTTGGCCAAATGAAATCAATGAAAAAGATGAATGATATTCAACCAAAACTGAAAGAAATTCAAGATAAATATAAAAGTGACCCACAGACCATGCAAGCTAAAACAATGGAAGTTTATAAGGAAAACAAAGTTAATCCATTTTCCAGTTGTTTGATCCTTATAGTTCAATTACCAATACTTTTAGGGTTTTTTAAGGCCCTAGGTGATCCAGTTCAATATGTTTTTAAAAGTCAAGAATTATATAATTCTATAAGCAAAACATTCTTTTGGATTTCTAATTTGGAAAAGCCTGATCCATATTTATGGGGATTACCTTTAGTTGCAGCTCTTACTACCTATTTACAGAGTATAACTATGAAAACAGCACAATCTCCAGACCCACAAGCAGCACAAACACAGAAGATGATGAATACTTTTCTTCCAATAATGATTTGGTTTGCTGCAAGGAATTTTCCTTCTGGTTTAGCATTGTATTGGGTAATAAGCAATACATTCCAGATAATACAACAGTTGATATTGAATAGGTCTATGGGTGATATTAAGGAGGAGTCAAATTAATATGAGGTCTATTGTAAAGGTTTCCAAAACCGTAGAAGAAGCTATTGAAGAAGCTGTCAAGGAGCTAGGTGTAGATAGGGAAGATGTAGATGTAGAGGTAATGGAAGAACCAAGTAAAGGATTGTTTGGACTTATAGGTGTTAAGGATGCTAAAGTAAAAGTAACTGTAGTAAATGATCCTGTAGAAATTACTCAAAACTTTATAGATATGCTACTTAATAAGATGCAATTAAGTGGAAGGGCAGATGTAAATAGAAAAAATACAACAGTATTTGTAGATATAAAAGACATAAATTCCTCAGATATGGGGATTTTAATTGGAAGAAGGGGCAATACCCTAGATTCTGTTCAATATTTATTAAGTCTTGCAGTAAATAGAAATAGAGAAAAATATATAAGAGTATTAGTTGATGTAAAAGGATATAGAAAGAAAAGAGAAGAAACCCTAATTAGACTAGCACATAGAATGGCTCAAAAAGCTAAATACAGTAAAAGACCTATAAAACTTGAACCAATGAATCCTTATGAAAGACGAATTATTCATTCAGCATTGCAAAATACAGATGGTGTAACTACTCTTAGTGAAGGTGAAGAACCATATAGAAGAGTTGTAATAGAAGTTAAATAAACCCAGTATATTACTGGGTTTATATTATCTTAAGGAGAAGGTGATTTGGTGACTGATACTATTGCTGCTATATCATCAGCTGTAGGTGAAGCTGGTATTGGAATAGTGAGAATGAGTGGAAAGTACTCATTAAATATTGTTGATACATTGTTTAAAGGAAAACACACAGACGGACTTAAAAATGTTTCAAATAGAAAATTGACATATGGACATATAGTAGACCCAAGTGATGACAGTATAGTAGATGAAGTATTGGTAGTATATATGAAGGCTCCATATACCTATACCAGAGAAGATATCGTAGAAATATATTGTCATGGAGGAGCCATATCTGTAAAGAGAATACTAGAACTATTACTTAAAAACGGAGCAAGACTTGCAGAAGCAGGTGAATTTACTAAAAGAGCCTTTTTGAACGGAAGATTAGACCTATCTCAAGCAGAAGCAGTTATAGATTTGATAAGGGCGAAAACTGACAAAAGCTATGATGTATCACTAAATCAACTAGAAGGATCTTTGTCTTATAAGATTAAAGAAATACAAGATGTTCTTTTGAATATGATTGCACATATAGAAGTATCTATAGATTTTCCTGAAGAAGACATAGAAGAAATTACATATGATGAACTTAAAGTAAAAGCTAATGTAGTACTTGAAGATATAGTAAAACTATTAGAAACAGCGGATAGAGGAAAGATCCTAAGAGAAGGACTAAACACTGTAATACTTGGAAAACCTAATGTTGGGAAGAGTTCCCTACTAAATGCAATATTAAGAGAAAATAGAGCTATTGTAACAGATGTACCTGGAACTACAAGAGATATAATAGAAGAGTATGTCAATGTAGAAGGAATACCATTAAAGATAGTGGATACAGCTGGTATAAGAGATACGGAAGATTTAGTTGAAAAGATAGGTGTAGACAGAGCTAAACAAGTAGTTGAACAAGCAGATCTCATAATCGCAGTATTTGACGCTTCTAGAGAACTGTCTCAAGAAGATGAAGAGATAATAGAGCTAGTTAAGCAAAGAAGATCAATAGTATTATTAAACAAAACGGATTTACCTAATGTATATGATAGGGAAAAACTAGCTAAAATAATAGGTGACAAAAAGATTATAAACACCTCTATTGCTAAAGGTGAAGGTATAGAAGAGTTGGAAAATACAATAGTAGATATGTTTTACAGTGGCGAAGTTGAAGTAAAAGGTGAAGTGATGGTTACAAATCTAAGACACAAAGATCAACTTCAAAAGGCAAAGAAAAATATACTTGATGCAATAAATGGTATAGATATGAACGTACCACTGGATTGTATAGAAGTAGATGTGAAAAATTGTTGGAGCAATTTAGGAGAAATATCTGGAGACACTGTATCTGAAGACATAATAGACAAAGTATTTAAAGAATTTTGTATAGGTAAATAGTTGTATGAGGAGGAAAACTTAAAATATGAGAGAGGTTAAAAAATATATAGGAGGAGATTATGATATAGTTGTAATCGGTGCAGGGCATGCAGGATGTGAAGCAGCACTTGCTGGAGCTAGAATGGGCATGAAAACCCTTATGCTAACTATGACATTAGATTCCATAGCTAGTATGCCTTGTAATCCTAATATTGGAGGTACAGGAAAAGGCCATTTGGTAAGGGAAATAGACGCACTAGGTGGAGAAATGGCTTTAAATATAGACAAATCATTTATACAAAGCAGAATGCTTAATACTTCAAAAGGCCCAGCAGTACACTCATTGAGAGTGCAAGCTGACAAGAAGAAATACCATAGAGAAATGAAAAAGGTATTGGAAGATGAAGAGAACTTGGATTTAAAACAGGGTGAAGTAGTAGAGATATTAGTTGAAGATAATAATGTAAGTGGGGTAGTTACTAGAACTGGTGCAGTATTCAATGCAAAGGCAGTCATACTTTGTACAGGAACTTATCTTAAGGGAAGAATATATATTGGAGAAGTGGATTTTGAAAGTGGCCCAGATGGACTATTCCCATCAAATATACTATCTAGTTCCCTAGAGAGATTAGGCATAGGACTTAGAAGGTTTAAAACAGGAACTCCAGCAAGAGTTCACAGAGACAGTATAGACTATTCAAAGACTACTATTCAACCAGGAGATGAAGAGATAATACCTTTTTCCTTTTTAAACATAGGTAAAGAATTTGATGTAGAACAAGTACCTTGCTATTTAACTTATACAACCAATGAAACCCATGAGATAATAAGAAGAAATCTAGGTAGATCTCCAATGTACTCAGGAGTAATAGAAGGTATAGGACCAAGATATTGTCCTTCAATAGAAGACAAAGTAGTTAGATTTAGTGACAAAGACAAACATCAAATATTCATTGAACCAGAAGGACTTGATACCAAAGAAATGTATGTCCAAGGTATGAGTAGTACCCTACCAGAAGAAGTACAAATAGAAATGTATAGAACAGTCATAGGCCTTGAAAATGTCAAGTTTATGAGAAGTGCCTATGGTATAGAATACGATTGTATCGATCCAACAATACTTAAGAGAACATTAGAATACAAGGAAATAAACAATTTGTTCTTTGCAGGTCAAATATGTGGTTCTTCAGGATATGAAGAAGCAGCTGCCCAAGGTTTAATAGCAGGAATCAATGCAGTACAAAACTTAAAAGGCGAAGAGCCCTTTATACTAGACAGATCAGAGGCCTATATAGGAGTACTTATAGATGACCTAGTAACCAAGGGAACCAACGAACCCTATAGGATGATGACTTCTAGAGCAGAATACAGGCTTACACTTAGACAAGACAATGCAGACCTTAGACTAACTGAAAAAGGATACAAACTAGGTCTTGCAAGTGAACAAAGATACAATAATGTACTCTACAAGAGAGAAGCACTAGAAAATGAATTGAATAGGCTAAGAAAGACTAATATAACCCCAACTAAGGAAAACAACAATTACCTAAAACAATGGGGCAGTGCAGAACTAAAAACCCCAAATAGTCTATATGACTTAATAAAAAGACCTGAACTAGGATATGAACTATTAGCCGAACTAGACCCTGAAAGACCAGAATTACCTAGAGAAATAAGACTACTTGTAGAGACAGAAATAAAATACGAAGGCTATATTAAAAAACAGATGGCACAAATAGAACATTTCAAGAAACTTGAAGAAAAGAAACTACCTGATGAAATAGATTATAAAGATGTAAAAGGATTGAGTAACGAAGCGATGCAAAAGCTAAACGACATAAGACCAGATTCTGTAGGTCAGGCTTCTAGAATATCTGGAGTATCTCCAGCAGATATAAATGTATTACTTATTTATTTAGAACAAAGAAGAAGAGCTAGGAGTGGAAAAAATGATTAATGTAAATACATTAATAGATGGATCAAAGGAATTGGACATCCAACTAACAGAAGAACAGGTGAGTAAGTTTACATTATATAAAGAGCTACTTTTAGAATGGAATCAAAAGATAAATATAACCGCCATAGATGATGAAGAAGAAATAGATATAAAACATTTTTTAGACAGCTTAACAATATTAAAAATAGACCTATTCAAAAAGGGTGTCAAAGTAATAGATATAGGAACAGGTGGTGGGTTTCCAGGATTGCCACTAAAAATAGTAGAAGAAAGTATAGACTTAGTACTATTAGATAGCTTAAAAAAGAGGATTAACTTTTTAGATGAAGTAATCAAAGAACTTAAATTAGATAATGTAAACACAATCCATGGAAGAGCTGAAGACTATGGACAAGATAAAAAGTATAGAGAGAAATTCGATATAGCCATATCTAGAGCAGTAGCTTCCCTAGATGTACTATGCGAATACACATTACCTTTTGTAAAGGTAGGAGGGTATTTCGTATCTATGAAGGGAAAAAATATAGATGAGGAATTAGAAGAGGCAAAAAAAGCAATAAGAGTATTAGGTGGAGAATTTGTAGACAAAGTATTAGTTCCAGTACCCAATAGCGATATAGTACATAGTTTGATAATATTAAAAAAAGTTAGCGAAACTCCGACAAAATACCCTAGACAAGCTGGCAAACCAAAGAAGAATCCGTTGTAAAATAAACAAATTTGATGAACGATTCTCTAAATAAAAAGAAGGAATTCTTTACAATTTATAGAATAATAAATAAAGACTAATGTTAGAAGGGAAGAGGGATGTGGATAATATGCAAAGTGTACAAGCTGAAATAAAAATTATACCTATTAAATCTATACGACCTAATCCTTATCAACCTAGAAAAAAATTTAATAGAAGAGCATTAGAAGAGTTGAGTCAGTCTATTAAGACTTATGGTCTCATTCAGCCCATAAGTGTACGAAAGTTGTGTGATGAAAGTTATGAATTGATAGCGGGTGAAAGAAGATTGAGAGCTTCGGAAATTGCTGATTTAGAGGAAATACCTGCAATAATCGTAAACTATAAGGACCAAGATTCAGCTATGGTGGCATTAATAGAAAACTTACAGAGAGAAGATTTGACTTTTGTAGAAGAGGCAGAAGGATACTTTAATCTAATAAATGATCATGGTTTTACACAACAGGAACTTGCAGAAAAGCTAGGAAAGAGTCAGTCAACAATAGCCAACAAGCTTAGGATATTGAAATTACCTGAAGATATAAAAGAACTTTTAGTGGAAAACAATTTATCTGAACGACATGCTAGGGCTCTTTTAAGACTTCCAGATGATGATCTAAAGAGAGAAGTTACTGCAAAAATAGTCAAACAGGATTTGACTGTAAATAAAACTGAAAAATTAATAGAAGACATTTTAGATGACTTAACAAAGGATGATGAAGAAAAACATAGTCAAAACATAAAAGGACTTATAAATATTAAAATATATTTAAATACACTAAAAACCGCATACAAAGCAATAAAAGACAATTGTGAAACTGCAAAATATAGTGAAAAAGATATGGGAGATTATGTACAAGTTACAGTACAAATTCCAAAAAAATAGGCATTTTCATAAATCATTTTATATAGTAGGTGTTTACCTACTATTTTTTTGTCCAAATTTGCATTATAATGAATATATAAACACAAATAGTATCTAGGAGTGTGACAAATGCTAAAAACAATTTCCATATTCAACCAAAAAGGTGGTGTTGGAAAGAGTACAACAACAATAAACCTTGGTGCAGCATTAGGTCAAAAAAACAAAAAAGTACTAATAATAGATATAGATCCTCAGGGAAATACTACCAGTGGTTTAGGTATAGATAAAAGGACACTAAAGACATCAATATATGATATACTTATTAATGAATACAACATAAATGAAATAATAGTAGAAACTAATGCGGAAAGTGTATACCTAGTACCATCCAATGTTGAATTAGCAGGAGCAGAAGTGGAACTGATAGGCTTAGAAGGTAGAGAGTTGAGATTGAAAAGAGCCTTAGAAAGAGTTGAAGAGATTTATGACTTCATACTTATCGATTGTCCACCATCACTTGGTATTTTGAGTATCAATGCATTGACAGCTTCTGAAAGCGTACTTGTTCCAATACAATGTGAATACTATGCATTGGAAGGAGTAAGCCAATTGGTAGATACCATCAAACTCGTAAAGAAAAGCTTGAATCCTAATTTGGACATAGAAGGTGTAGTACTCAGTATGTTTGATGGAAGGACAAACCTATCTATACAAGTTGTAGATGAAGTAAAGAAATACTTCAGAGGAAAAGTATATACAACTATCATACCTAGAAATGTAAGACTTGCAGAAGCACCTAGTCACGGCATATCCGTAATAGATTATGATCCAAAGTCAAAAGGGGCAGAGGCATATATGGACTTAGCCGAGGAGTTTTTAGAATTATCAGAGGAGGAAATATAGATGGCCAAAAAGAGAGGACTTGGAAAAGGACTATCTGCATTGATTCCAGATGAACCAATAGAAGAGTTTCTTGAAATTGGGGAAGAAAAAGATTCTATTACAAATATTGATATTTCCCTAATAAAACCAAACAAAAATCAACCTAGAAAAGAGTTTGATGAAGAGGGTCTAGAGGAATTATCTCATTCCATAAAAAGTTATGGAATTATACAGCCAATAATAGTAAGAAAAGTAGAAAACAAATATGAAATAGTAGCTGGAGAAAGAAGGTGGAAAGCCTCACAGTTGGCAGGGCTAAAGGAAGTACCTTGTCTGGTTAGAGATATAGAAGACTTTGAAGCCATGAAGTTGGCACTTATCGAAAACATTCAAAGGGAAGACTTAAATCCAATAGAAGAGGCTAGAGCATTTAAAGAACTAATGGACAAATATAAATTAAAACAAGAAGAATTATCTCAAGTGGTAGGCAAGAGTAGATCTTATATAGCAAATACATTGAGGCTACTAAATCTTGATAATGAAACATTAAACTTAGTAGAAGAAGGAAAAATAACTAGTGGTCATGGCAGAGCATTATTATCTATAAAAAATCAAAAAGAACGAAAAAGAGCAACAGATGAGATAATTGGTAAGAAGTTAAATGTCAGACAGACAGAGGATATGGCCAAACAAATAAAGATAAATAAAAGCATAAGTTCAAAGAGGAAGGATCCAATAGTTGTAGAGTTAGAAGAAAACCTGATGAGTTATTTGGGAACAAAGGTTAAAATCATCTATGGAAAAGACAAAGGTAAAATAGAGATTGAATATTATGGGGAAGAAGACCTAGAAAGAATATTAGATGCCATAATAGAACAATAATGTTTCACGTGAAACATTTTGCACAATAAATTTAAACAGAGGTGAAAAGTATGCAACTCAATATATACCAAGTAGATGCTTTTACAGATGTAGCTTTTGGTGGAAATCCAGCTGGAGTTGTTCCTGATGCTAGTGAACTATCAGAAGCAGATATGCGAAGAGTAGCTAGAGAAATGAATCTCGCAGAAACAGCTTTTATTTTTCCAAAAGACAAAAGTAGTTTCAGAGTGAGATTTTTTACACCTGTATGTGAAATAGATTTATGTGGACATGCTACTATAGGTTCATTTTATAGCTTAGCCAAAAAAGGTTATATCACACCAATTGATGATGGTATAAAAAGAATATATCAAGAGACAAGAGTAGGAAATCTTTTAGTTGAAATATACTACAAAGATGGAGAAGTATACAAAGTGATGATGGAGCAAGGCAGACCAAAGTCTATAGGAGATGTAAGTCAAGTAGATAGACTACTAAAAGCCATGCGAATAGATGCAAATGATGTAGGTACAAGTTTCAAAGAAGCAAAACCAGAGATAATATCAACAGGTCTTCCAGATATCATGCTACCTATAAAAGACAAAGAAACCCTTTACAATATAAAAGCTAATTATGAAGAATTAGAAGAATTATCCCATGAGCTGGGGATACTAGGGGTACATGCTTTTAGTCTATCAGATAGCAAATCGGATATAGTGTACACTAGGAACTTTGCACCACTTGTAGGAATAAACGAAGAATCAGCTACTGGTACTGCAAATGGAGCAATGTTATATTATTTAAAGAAAAACGATTTACTTGAAAATAATGAGATAATATCTGTACAAGGTGAAACCATGAATAGAACTAGTCACATTCATTGCCAAATAGAAAAGGATGGTGACAGTTTCATGGTCAAAGTAGGCGGTCAATCAATAATAGTTATTGAAGGCATCATTAACATATAAGGACAAGGGGACAGGTTCGAGGCCACTGAAAAAGTAGCCTTAAAAATTTCCCTCGTCCCTTAAATTATTATTAAACCACAATTTTTTTATAAAATATTGAATTAAACCTTAAAACACATAAAAATGAAGATAATTTAGAGGATAGTATGCTTGCTATCCTCTTTAAATTAACTGCTATTGCAGTTAATTTTGCTTGCGTGGACATGCTTCTTAAACCGTACCCTCGAGCACGGTTTAATCCATGATGATTTTTCATTTCACCATTTTTCCCTTCATGGCAAGCTCTTTTTTTGTATTTTTCTTTGAATCCATCTGTTTTTTGTTCTTGGCTGTATCCATAAAATTCAGGAGTGTTTATACCTACTTCAAGAATCCTACCAACTCTTTTTCCAGTTTTGCACTCTTCTCTTTTACTACAATTCCTGCACTTTTCCTTTTCAAAGTAATATTTATATGTCTCTTTTCCGCTTTTGTCTTTTCTATGTTTTTTTCTTATTGTTATGTTTCCTTGGCTACAAAACCATTCATCTGAATCTTTGTTGTAACTAAATATTTCTTCATCTATTTTATATGACATTTCACTTATTGGGATATATGCCTTTGCTTCTATTTCCTTTATTTTATCTAATATGGGCTTTCTAAAATATGCTTTATCTCCAAAGACTTCTTCTACTTTTAAACCTGTTTGATTAGTCAATTCTATTAACTTATCAAAATTTGTTCCATCTACATATTCTCCACTTTTTACTGTTACCGCTGTTATTATCCTCTCATCAGTTGTCATCATAAATTCTGTTTTATATCCAAAAAAACGTTCTGTTTTACTTTTATGTCCGACTCTTGCTTCTTGGTCAACAATTGATCGAACTCCTCTTTGTTCTATGAATTTTGGATCTTTTAATATTTCTTTTGCATTTTCCAAAACTTTTATTGTTTTAGGATTTTCCTCTTGATTAACAATGTTTTCAACTTTTTCAATTTCTTTTTCAAGATAATCCTTCATAGTTTTCTTTGCTTCTTTATGATTTTCAATTTGTTTGTAATCTGGAATATCTTTATCTATATTTTTAGGTAGTTCTCCTGATTCTTCTTCATAAGTTTTAAATATTTTCTTTGCTAAGTGTTTTATTACTCTTTCAGGAGTAGCTTTGAAAGTATTAGCTTCTGTATGGGTTGCATCTATGCTAATACCAGTATCTTTAATTATTCCTTTTTCTATGCACTGTCTTACAATTTCAGTTATTATTTGATCTAATGTTATATCATTTAATCTATGTACTCTAAATTTAGATAGTAAACTTGAATCTGGCAAATCGTCATCTGGATTTATTCCTAAAAACCACATAAATGCTAAGTTTAATGAACATTCTTCAATTAGCTTTTCATCCGACAAATTGTACAAGTACTGTAATATCAAAAGTCTAATCATAAGTTCAGGGTCCTTAGCTGGCCTTCCATAGTATTTGTTGTATGATACTTCAAGTAGTTTCGTTACAAAACTTAAGTCTATAGCTTTATTTATTAATTTTAATGTATGATTTTCTGGTATTTTATTATATAATATTGAGTAGATGCTTAATTGATTATTTTTGCCTTTAAGCATTGCAAATCCTCCTTTTGGTTATGTTTTCTTATCAATTACATTATACCAAATTAAGGAGGATTTTGCTTATCTATTTTATATTTAATTCATCTTACATATTATTACATCGTTTTTCAGTGGCCTCGGACAGGTTCACTGTCCTTTTTTGTGTCCTTTTTTAATCTTTTAGAATACTATATCTATAGCTAGTTTGATTGAAAAAGGATGTGTTAAAATGCTAGAATCATTATTTATAGTAGTGGCTATTTGTATAGATTCCTTAGCTATAGGAATTGCTTATGGAATGAAAAAGATAAAAATACCTATAAAATCTCTTTTCTTAATAAATTTTATTTGTACAGGAATATTATCTATAGCTATGTTTTTAGGCAATACACTTAAAAACATACTCCCTGGAAGATTGCCAACTATCATTAGTTTTTTAATACTATTGTTCATAGGAATATATTTCTTGTTAGAAGGCATTGTCAACTTTTTTATCCAAAGAAACAAAAATAAATTCGAAATAAAATTTTCAAATATAAAAATAATTATAGATGTAGTTGTAGACTGTACAAAAGCCGATATAAATCAATCTGGAGATATAGACTTGATGGAAGCTTTTTATCTAGGAATAGCCCTATCTCTAGATTCCCTTGGAATAGGATTTGGAACTGCCATGGGAAGTATAAACTATATGCAAATAATAGTACTATCTTTTATACTCAATATAGCAATTATTTTCATAGGATTAAAAATAGGAGAAAAACTCGTTTCAAAATCTAAAATAGGGTTTTCTTGGATATCAGGATTGATACTAATATTCTTAGCTTTTTTCAAATTGAAAGCATAGGGACAGTGAACCTGTCCCTTGTCTTTATATAGTAGGAATATATAAAGGGGTTTTCATATATACATATACTATAATTTACGAATGGCTGGTGGTAATAATGGAAAACTTATTAGTGTTTGCTGTTTTTTTTATTGGTCTCGTTATTATAGTAAAAGGTGGAGATATGTTTGTGGATTCAGCTATTTGGATAGCTGAAAAAACTGGAATACCCTCAATGATAATAGGAGCAACAATCGTGAGCATTGCAACAACTTTGCCAGAGTTATTTGTATCCACAGTTGCTAGCAATCAAGGTCACTCAGATATGGCTATAGGAAATGCCATAGGTTCAAGTATTTGCAATATTGCTTTTATCATTGGCTTATGTGCATTTATCAAACCAATAAAGATAAATAGAGCTTCATTTAGTTTGAAAGGATTCATAATGATAGTATGTGTTGTAGTATTCTATGTTTTTGCTTTTGATGGAGTTGTAGATTTTGGTGAAGGAATTTTTCTAATGGTAATATTTTCAATATTTATTATGATGAATATAATTGAATTAAAAAGTCAAAATAAAAATATCCAAAAAAACAAAAAATCTATTTCCTATAATAAAAAAGAAATATTTGTAAATATAATCAAATTTGTTCTAGGCGCACTTTTCATTGTCATAGGCGCACATATATTAGTAGATACTGGGATAAAAATATCCCAAATGCTAAGAATACCAAAACAAGTTGTCAGCCTAACACTATTAGCAGTAGGAACTTCACTGCCAGAATTGGTTACAGCAATAGTAGCACTTATCAAAGGAGAATCAAATATATCTGTAGGAAATATCATCGGTGCCAATATATTAAATCTAACAAGTGTTATAGGAGCTTCAACTCTTGTAAGCGATCATGGTCTACTTGTAAATAGGCAAACATTGTTTTTAGATACTCCCTTTTCATTTTTAATAATGATTTTGTTTGTATTAAGTGGTTTTTTAAAAGGAGAGATAAACAGAAAAACAGGAGCTTTGCTACTAATTTTATATATAATATACCTTTTAATATTGTTTTGAAAAAAAGATTCCAGTTTTGGGATCTTTTTTTTTAATAAAAAAACATAGTATTGATAAAAATAATTATTGAAACTTATATATTTTTTTGTTAGAATATTTAAACCAATAGCATACATTACATTAGCGTACTAAAGCTATACTTTGGAAAACAAATAAAAATAGCAAAGGAGGTACGAAATGAATTTTCCGAAAATTATAAACATTATAAACACTGTGTTATGGGATTATCTATTAATATTTTTGTTAGTTGGAGTAGGAATATATTATACATTTAGACTAAGATTTATTCAAATAAGGAAATTTAGACCTGCAATGAAGCAAGTTTTTGGCGGTATTTTTAAAAAAGACGAAAGAGCAAATAAAGATGGTATGTCTTCCTTCCAAGCTCTTGCAACAGCTATAGCTGCTCAAGTAGGTACAGGAAACTTAGCAGGAGTAGCTACAGCCATAGCCTCTGGAGGCCCTGGTGCAATATTTTGGATGTGGGTAAGTGCATTCTTTGGAATGGGTACTATCTTTGCCGAAGCAGTACTTGCTCAAATTTTTAAAGATAGAGTTGATGGAGAAGTAACAGGAGGACCAGCTTATTATATCAGCAAAGGTCTTAAAAACAAGACTCTGGCTAAATTTTTAGCTGCATTCTTCGCAGTAGCCATCATTATAGCATTAGGTTTTGTAGGAAATATGGTACAGTCAAATTCCATAGCTGCCTCCATGAACAAAGCATTTGGAGTATCTGAATTAGTGGTAGGTATAGCAATAGCTATTTTAGCTTATTTAATATTTTCTGGTGGAATGGGTAGAATAGCTTCCTTTACTGAATTGGTCGTTCCTATTATGGCTATACTATATATACTAGGTTGTTTGATAATAGTTATTGTAAATTACAAAAACATTGGACCAACATTTCAAATGATTTTTGAAGGTGCCTTTAACCCTCAGGCAATAGCTGGTGGAATATTTGGGGCCTCTGTAAAACAAGTAATAAGGTACGGGGTAGCAAGAGGTCTATTTTCAAATGAAGCAGGTATGGGTTCAACACCTCATGCTCATGCTGTAGCAAAGGTTAAATATCCTTCAGAACAAGGTTTTGTAGCTATAGTAGGAGTAATCATTGACACTGTAGTCATATGTACACTAACAGCTCTAGTAATAATAATGACAGGTGCCTTTACATCTGGTGAAACTGGCCCATTACTTACACAATTAGCTTTCACAAAAGCATTTGGTAAATATGGTAATCCGTTCATAGCTATAAGTTTATTGTTCTTTGCCTTTTCTACAATAATAGGATGGTATTTCTTTGGAGAAGCAAATATCAAATTTTTGTTTGGAAAAAAGGGAATACTATTCTATAGAATATTGGTATTAGCATTTATAATACTAGGCTCAACATTGGAAGTAAAGTTGGTATGGGATATGGCAGACACCTTCAATGGTCTGATGGTACTTCCTAACATCATAGCATTATTTGTTCTTAGTCCAAAGGTTATTGAAAGTTTAAGAGATTATGAAAAAGTTACAAAACAATAAATATACATTTGTAGGGGAGAGCTTAGCTCTCCCGTTTTTTTTAGTTCTCCCTTTATTTTAACAAATATATCAATAAATCAATTTAAATATTTCGATAAATTTGATATACTTAAAAACATAGGTAACGACATTTGATTATAACAAGGAGGCGGTATTTTGTTAATTGAAAAAACTGTAAAAGATTTTGTAAGCCAAGTAGCTAGTAACGAACCAGCTCCAGGAGGAGGAAGTGTTTCAGCATTAGCAGGAAGCTTAGGTGCAGGTCTAACTAGTATGGTTGGAAACTTAACTGTAGGCAGAAAGGCTTATGAAAAATTAGATGATTGTCAAAAAAAGACCATAGATGAAAACTTAGAAAAACTTCAAGGTTTAATATCAAGATTAAATGAAATAGTTGATGAAGACACTACATCATTTAACAAAGTAATGGAAGCAATGAAATTGCCAAAAGAAACAGAAGAAGAAAAATCCATAAGAAGAAAGGCAATAGAAGATGCTACAAAAATAGCTCTAGAAGTTCCTCTAAACTGTGCTAAAGAATGTCTAGCAGTACTAAGACTTCAAAAACCTTTTGCACAATATGGAAACCAAAATGCCATAACAGATGTAGGAGTAGGTTCACTATTAGCATACTCAGGACTAGAAGGTGCACTATTCAATGTAAAAATCAATCTATTAGGCATCAAAGACGAAGAATATGTAAACAAAATTCAAAATGAAATAGATAGCATACTAAAAGAAGGAAAAGAACTAAAAGAAGAAGTATTAGAAATAGTATATGAAAAACTAAGTTAGTAAAGACAAAAGTAGACCTAAGGCAAAACCATAGGTCTCCTTTTGCTTAATAAAATAAAAGGAGGAAGTGAGATGTCAAATGGTTCAGTAAATGAAGGTTTCCTGGAAAAAACCTTCAGACTAAGAGAAAACAAAACTGATGTAAAAACTGAAGTATTAGCAGGAATTACTACATTTATGACGATGGCTTATATACTAAGTGTAAATCCGCTAATATTAGGTGATGCTGGAATGGATAAGGGAGGAGTATTTACAGCCACCGCATTATCAGCAGTAATAGGAACACTCATAATGGCATTATATGCAAACTATCCATTTGCACTAGCGCCAGGTATGGGACTTAACGCATTCTTTGCTTATTCAGTAGTTATAGTAATGGGACACTCATGGCAATTTGCTCTAACTGCAGTATTTTTAGAAGGTATAGTTTTTATAGTATTATCACTATTTGGAGTAAGAGAGGCAATATTCAATGCCATACCAATGAATCTTAAAAAAGCAGTTTCAGTAGGAATAGGGCTTTTCATTGCCTGTATAGGACTATCCAATGTAGGAATCATACAACAAGGTGAAGGAGTCATACTATCACTAGGTAATTTAGGTGAAAGACCAGCACTATTAGCTATCATAGGACTTATAATAATGGGAGTATTACTTGCAAAAAAAGTTAAAGGTGCATTACTAATAGGTATAATAGTTACTACATTAATAGGTATCCCAATGGGAGTTACAGAACCAATAACCAAAATAGTTCAATTACCACCATCATTAAAACCAGTAGCATTCCAATTTGTTTGGAGTGAAATATTCACAAAAGACATGTTTGTAGTATTGTTCACATTCCTATTCGTTGACGTATTTGACACTATAGGTACTCTTGTAGGAGTATCCTCGAAAGCAAAAATGCTTGACAAAGATGGAAAACTTCCAAAAGTAAAACAAGCCCTATTTGCAGATGCAGTAGGTACAGTTGCAGGAGCTTGCTTAGGAACTAGTACAGTAACAACATATGTAGAAAGTGCTTCAGGAGTAGCAGAAGGTGGTAGAACTGGTCTAACATCCTTTACAACTGCATGTCTATTTGCATTAGCACTAATATTCTCCCCAATATTCATAGCAGTTCCAGGAGCAGCTACAGCACCAGCATTGATATTAGTAGGATTGTTCATGATGAGTCCAATAAAAGAAATTGATCTAGATGATTTCACAGAAGCAATACCAGCATTCTTAACTATCATCATGATGCCATTAGCATATAGCATCGCAGAAGGAATAGTATTTGGAATGGTATCCTATGTAGTACTAAAACTATTAACTGGAAAATGGAAAGATATATCCATTGTAATGTTCATACTATCCATACTATTCGTAGTGAAATTCTTTATCTAAAAAATATACCACCTTCCATTTGGGAGGTGGTATTTACACTTAAGGAGGAAAAAATGAAACTAGAAGAATTAAAGAATAAAATAACCATTGCAAAAGGAGACAAAAAAGCACAATTAGTTCTAAAAAACTGCAAAATAATCAATGTATTTACAAATGAAATAATAGAAGGAGATGTGGCCATAGAAAAAGATACCATTGTAGGAATCGGCCAATATGATGGTATAGAAGAAATAGATTTAAAAGGAAAATACCTATCCCCTGGATTCATAGATGGACATGTTCACATAGAATCTTCCATGGTAACTCCAGCTCAATTTGCCAAGGCAATAGTACCAAGAGGTACCACAAGCATAATAGCAGATCCCCATGAGATTGCCAATGTAAAGGGAATAGATGGCATCAAATATATTTTAGAAGATAGTAAAAACTTACCTCTAGATGTATTTGTAATGCTTCCTAGCTGTGTTCCAGCAACACCCTTTGAAAACTCAGGTGCAAAACTCGAGGCTGATGATCTAAAAGAACTCATAGGTGAAGAAAGAGTATTAGGTCTAGGAGAATTGATGAACTATCCAGGAGTAATAAATACAGATGAATCTGTACTTCAAAAGATAATCATGGCAGAAGGGAAAAAAATAGATGGCCATGGTCCAATAATCTCAGACAAAGAGCTAAATGCATACATAGTAGCAGGTATATCCACAGAACATGAATGCTCCACATTAGAAGAGATGTTAAACAGACTGAGATTGGGTATGTATGTACTAATCAGAGAGGGTTCAGCAGCCAAAAACCTCAAAGAACTCATAAAAGCTGTAAGTAAAGACAACTTGAGAAGATGTCTATTTTGCACTGACGACAAACATCCAGAAGAAATTCTCAAAGATGGTCATATAGATTACAATATCAAATTGGCAATAGAATCAGGCATAGACCCAATAGACGCTATCAAAATGGCAACACTAAACAGTGCAGAATGCTATGGCCTAAAGGGAAAAGGAGCTATTGCTCCAGGATATACTGCGGATCTAGTAGTTATAGACAATTTAAAAGACTTCAATATATTGAAAGTATTTAAAAATGGAAAAGCAGTAAGTGAAAATCTACAACCCCTATTTCAAGGAACACCATCAAGTACAGAAAAGGTTGCAAACTCTGTTAACATTCAAAAGATAAAACGAGAGGATTTAGATTTACAACTGAAATCGGAAAATGTAAATGTCATAGGTATAGAGCCTCATAGTTTAGTCACAAAAAAACTTGAAAGAAAAATGAATGACAATCTACTAAAAGTTGCAGTCATAGAAAGACACAACAAAACTGGAAACATTGGCCTAGGCCTTGTAGAGGGTTTTGGTCTTAAAAATGGTGCAATAGCATCTACAATTGCTCACGACTCTCATAATATAATAGTGATAGGAGATAATGATGAAGATATGCTATACTGCATAGAAGAAATCCAAAGAATAGGTGGGGGAATAACAATTGTATCCAATGGAAAAGTACTAGATAGCCTTCCCCTAACTATTGCAGGTCTCATGTCTAGTGAGCCACTAGAAATAGTAAATAAAAAATACAAAAATATGCTAAAAATCGCCCATGAAGAGCTAAATGTAAATAGTGAAATAGAACCATTTATGACACTATCATTTATAGCCCTCCCAGTGATACCAGAGCTGAAAATAACAGATATGGGACTTTTCTATGTCAATGATTTCAAATTCATTTTTCTTTGCAATTAGCATTTGATATGACATATAATATGTTATAATAAAAATATCAATCAACTTGGGGGTGTAGATGTGATTTATTTTGACAATGCGGCGACTTCCTTTCCTAAACCTACAATAGTTTATGACAGAATAATGGAAGTAATGAAGGAATATGGTGCAAACCCAGGAAGAGCAGGTCATAAGATGGCACTGAAAGCAGGTAGGGAAATATATGAAACAAGAGAGATTTTAGCAAAACTGTTCAATATAAAAAATCCTATGAATGTAATATTCACATTTAATTGTACAGATAGCCTAAACTTAGGGATAAAAGGAATACTAAATCCAGGAGATCATGTAGTAACAACTTCAATGGAACACAATTCAGTTCTAAGACCATTAAAACATCTGGAAAAAGTAGGTGTAGAAGTAACAATAGTACAAGGTGATTCTAAGGGTAGAATAAACCCATTGGATATACAAAAGGCAATCAAAAATAATACTAAGATGATAATAACCACTCATGTATCCAATCTAACAGGAACAATAATGCCCATCATGGAGATAGGGCAAATAGCCAAAAAACATGGACTAATATACATGGTAGATGGAGCCCAATCAGCAGGGGTATATGATATAGATGTAGAAAAGATGAACATAGACCTTCTAGCATTTCCAGGTCATAAGGGACTACTTGGACCTCAAGGCACAGGAGGACTATATATAAGGGAAGGCATAGAGGTAAAGGAACTAAAAGCAGGTGGAACTGGAAGTGCCTCAGACATACTATATCAACCAGAAATATTGCCAGACAAATATGAAAGCGGAACTCCAAATGCACCAGGAATCATAGGATTAGGAGAAGGTGTAAAATACATCTTAGAAACAGGCATAGAAAACATCAGAAAAAAAGAAGAAGAATTGACATCACATTTCATAGAAGAACTACTAAAAATTGATGGTATAAAAATATATGGACCACAGGATGTAAGGGAACAAGGTGCAGTAGTAACTATAAACATAAGAGACGAAGACTCATCTGAAGTAAGCTATATACTAGATGAAGAATACAATATAGGTGTAAGATCCGGACTACACTGTGCACCACTAGCTCACAAGACAGTAGGCTCCTTCAAGCAAGGTGCAGTAAGATTTAGTTTTGGACCTTTCAACACTCATGAAGAAATAGATTTGGGAGTTAAAGCTATTAAACAAATTTCTAAAGAGATATAATGGAGAGGGGAAACATATGGAACAACTTAAAGAGATAATCATTGAATATAATGTAGAAATAATTATAGGACTAATGGCAGCATTTTTAGTAGTTTTAATCCTATATCTAATAGAACAGTTTAGAGTAGGAAGAATAACTGAAAAGTACAATGCATTAGTAAAAGATGTAGAAGGTATAAATCTAGAAGAGTTGATACTTGAAACTCTAAAAGAAATAGAAGGAGTAAGAGCTGATACAGAAAAACTTGAAAGTAGATGTCAAGAATTAGACTCTAGACTAAAATATGCAATACAAAAAGTAGGAATGATAAGATACAATGCCTTTGCAGACATGGGAAGTGAACTAAGCTTTTCCCTTGCATTACTAGATGACAATCTAAACGGAGTAGTCATCACCAGTATATTTGGCAGAGAATACACCACTTCATATGGCAAACCTATAGTCAAAGGACAATCAAAATACCCACTTTCTGTTGAAGAAATGCAAGCCATAGATAGAGCCATTCATGGAGAAGATCAAATCATGGCTCGTTAAAAATAAATATTGAATAAAAAAACCTTCTTAACAAATAATATTATTAAAAATAAGGAGGTTTTTTTAATGTCTAGGAGAATAGGAGTACAAGATGATTTAGAAAATGTAAAAAGAGAACTAGAAAACAGAGGCTATATAGTCACTTCTATGGATGATGAAAATATAGAAGCAGCAATATATCAAAACCCAGAAGGACAAAGCCCATACTTAAGCAACTATATAAATATGAATATGGGATTTACCACAGTAAATGGAATGGGAACACTACTCATAAATGCAGACGGAAGAACTATAGATGAAATAGATGAGATAATAAAAAGCAGAGTATATACTGACTTGTTTTAATAGACAAACAAAAACCTCGAGAAAATCCCGAGGTTTTTAAATAATATTTAAATGGACAGGTCTTTGACAATATAATTATACCACATATGCCAAAATATATACAATTTTTCGATGTTTTTCGCAAAAAATTAATTGGATTTAATCTTTTTGTATTTGATCATACAAAGATGTATACTTTTAGAAATAACTTCAGCCATCCTCATCACCAAATTCAAACGAGTATTTTGAAGGACTACATACTCCATGATACCAGAAGCATTTACAACTCCAGTAATGCTTACATGCCCTATAGTAGGTAGTATTTTGTTTACTCCTAGTCCAGGCTTTAATGGCCCTTTTCTTATATTAATAAATCCTATCTTATCAAACTGACCTAAAGAGGCATCTATAGCCAATATAAATGGGTTTGAAAAATTAGCATATATGTATTCTATTTTTTCTTCTAAATTTTTTGCATGAACAGGCTCATCAAGAGTACCCAGCAAAACAACTTCCTTATGCTTAAACAACATAGATTTCAATTTGTATCCAACCAAGGGTCCTAGGGAATCTCCAGTAGATCTATCAGAGCCTATACAAAGAATAACTACTTGATCATAATCAAATACTTTAGACTGAATAAAAGTATCAAACATATAATTGCTAAGATCATATACAGCCATGGGAGAATAGCAATTTACTGAAGAAGACTCTATCTTAGGGTTTAAATTCATACTTGCCTCCTAATAAAATTTATATTTATATATTTATTAATAAAAACCATTTAATAGAAGTCTTCCCTATAACAAATTATAAATACATAGGAATAATTTAAATTAAATTGAATAAAATAATGTAAATAAAAATATTTGATAATATAAAGAATTGTGATATAATGTACAAGTGTTATATACAAATAAGTTACAAAAAGGTTACAAAGTAGTTACAACAAAAACTTTTTGGTTTGAAGCTTAAACCAAAATAGGAAGGAGTCTAACTATGGAACTACCTAATGAACATTTCAACTTTAAAGATCATCTTAGGAAGCTTAGACCCAAAAATTTAAATACGAAAAACAGCTTAATGGCATTGACAATAATAGTATTGATAGCATGTATTGGGATAATATTAAAGGTAGATGAGGTAAAGACTAGAGCGTTTTCTATTAAATTTGGAGGAGAGGATCTAGGAACAGTAAGAGATAGAGAAGTTGCAGAAAAATTAATAGAACAGATAGAAAAAGAATTGGCAAGTACATATGATGTGGAAATAGTATTGGATAAGAAAATAGAATTTGTAGATACTCATGCAAAAGATGAAGAAATAATCACTGAAACTGATTTGAGAAAAAATATCAGATCAAAATTAACTTTTCTTGTCAGCGGCTATGTTCTACAAATTGATGGGAAGGACATTGGAGCCTTCAAGACCAAAAAAGAAGCAGATGAACTACTCTATGCAGTTAAATCACCATATATTGAAGGAATAAACGAAAATTCAAATATAGAAGAAGTGACTTTTGTAGAAGATGTAAAGGTAGTAAAAAAAGACATACCTATGTCACAAGTTAAATCATTAGATGAAGTAAAATCTATAATAGCTACAGGTACAACTGAAGAGAAAACTCATATTGTAGAAGAAGGAGAAAGCTACTGGACAATAGCAGCAAAATACAATATGACAGTAGATGAATTGATAAGTGCAAATCCAGGAAAAGATCCAGAAAAAATTTATCTTGGAGATGAAGTGAGCCTAATAGTGCCAAAACCACTTATCACAATAGCTACAGTAGAAGAAGTACAATACGAACAAGAACTAGCATATGAAACAAAGATAGAACAAAATACATCCATGTACAAAAACGAAAAGAAAGTAAAAGTAAAAGGTGTAAAAGGTAAGAGCAATATATTAGCAAAGGTAACAAAACATAATGGAGTAGAAGTAGAAAGAAAGATCATCAAAGAAGAAATAGTCTCTAAACCTGTGGACGAATTGATAGTAAAGGGTACCAAAAAACTTCCATTAACAGCAGCAACAGGTGCATTCATATTGCCTACTAGAGGATCACTATCTTCTAGATATGGAATGAGAAGAGGAAGAATGCATAAGGGAATCGACTTAGCAGCAAGAATAGGAACTCCAATAAATGCAGCAGATGGAGGAACAGTAACCTTTGCAGGATATAGAGGAGCATATGGCTATCTAGTAGAAGTAAATCATGGCAATGGCTTTGTTACAAGATATGGTCATTGTAGTAAGATATATGTAAAAAAAGGTACCAAAGTATATAAAGGTCAAAAAATAGCTGCCGTAGGAAACACTGGCAGAAGCACAGGACCACATCTACACTTTGAAGTACTAAAAAATGGGGTACACCAAAACCCATCAAAATACGTTGGAAAATAATATATGTGTATATAAAACCAGAAGCTGAGGCTTCTGGTTTGTTTTGTGAGTCACGGTCCCCTGACTCATTATCAGATTAGTGAGTTAATATAATTGCGAGTAATCTTACTAGATTAGATGTACTAAAGTAAGTAGATTAGTATGGATGGTGTGTTTATATGAGCAGAAAGAAGTGTAAAAAATGAATAAGAGAAAAATGTAGAAAGATGTATTAAAATAATTCTCTTATTTTAAAAAAATATGATACAATAAATATAATAGGTACTTAAATTTAAAGAGTTTAGATGAATAATTGTGATAAATGGGTAATAATTATTATAAATTAGTAAATAATAATTATCATATGAATATAATATTATGAATGATATAAAGGAGGGAAGAGGATGATTATTAGTGATTTTTTGAGTATGTTAAATTTGCATAATTGGATTAAGGGTTTAAATATATCCTCTTCAATAAAATTTGATAAAAAAAGTTCATATTTTGGATCAGATAATATTTCTAAGTATACAAATTTAGATTGTTTAGTAAATATAAATAAAATAACCTATTATAATTATCTCCATAATTATCTTTATTTTGTTCAGGAATATATTCGAAGATATGATCCAATATTTTCTTTTAGTGACTTTACAAATGTATATGAAATAAAGGATCATTATGAAGATATAGATAGTGTTGAGGCACAAGTTTTTTTAGAAACCGTAATGGAAGAAGGAATAGAAAAGATAAGTTTATTTTTAGATAATCTTAATGTTTATGATTATGATGAAGATATTTTTCATATGTTTAAGTATTATAATTTTTTAATAGAAGATTTTGTAGAGCATGATCATGTTTCTCAAGATGTATTTTTGATAGAGGGTATGATAGAGCCTTTTAAAAAAGCTAATGATTTTTTAATATCTAATGAATATACAAGTAGAAATCAATGTAATGAAAACATAAGTATTGATTTTGATTACTCTATTGAATGGGTAGTTCCCCTAGAAGAAGATAGTAATTTTATAATTGAAAATAATAGTGAAAAGTCTGCTTGCAAGCAGACTTTATTAATATAAAAAAGGAGTGATTTCAATATGAAAGTTGATAGGAATTTATATCATGAAATCCAGCTTAGAAATGTACAATTAGTTGAATTAAATTGTAAATTTAATGAAGATGTTAAAATGGATATGAAAAAAAGAATTCCAATTAATATAAGTATGAATAGTAGTTCAAAGGTAATTTCCAGACAAGCTGTCTTCTATGTATTCTAGAAGGGATAGTATTTTTGATTATGGATGTAAGGTTATAATAGATGGAGTTGAAATAGAGTACATTGATGTATCTGGAGATTTTAACAAAGATAGAAAGACTATAGATATAGCTGGTTATAATTTGATAAATTCAGAATTTTATGAATTAAAAGTAAGACCAGATAGTTTCAAGGATAATGTAATAAAATATCTTAATATATTGAAGTTAGAAGCTTTATCCAATAAAATAAGCGAAAATATAAAAGTAGGTTGTGTAAGCTTAGAGTCAAGAGTAAGTTTGAAAAAACAATTGAAAATAATAAAGAGAAAATATGATGTTGAATATGAAGGTTTGGAAATAATTGGGAAGGATGAAATAAGAGAACTTATAAGTAAGTGACTCAGTTGAATGGTGAGATTTTCTGGAAAAGCATTGTAATCTTAATTAAGGAAGTGGACATTATGATAGAAATAATGAAAAGAAGTGTGGAAAAATGAATAAGAAAAAAATAATATAGAAGATTTCATCTGATAGACATATAAATATAGATAGGTTTAATCATTACTTGAGGGAAATAGCTTATTTTCTCTCATACATGGTGCTGGGCATGTTTACCTCGTATGTAAAATTGAAATACTGAAAAACTATATATGAGGTGATATCATGAAAGATAATAAGAATAAGAAAAAGGTTGACAAAAATTATTTTGATGCAACTAGCTATGAATTAGCTGGTGAGATTGGAATACTTGACAATGAGGAAATGAAACAAAACAAAAAGCTTAATTCTGATAAAAATAAAGGAAAAGAAGAAAAGCATAGATAATTTTACACAGAAATAGCGTATTTCTTATTAAGAAACATAGGAATTGTTACAATTCCTATGTTTCTTTTGTGTTAATTGATGAAATCCTGCATTTTCATGAGGTAATATCGTCATGAGCAGGGGACGTGATATCCTCACCTTACTCAGTTATCATCTTTTAGAGATTAGTAGAATAATTAAATCTTATAACTTTTTTTTCTTTTTTATCAACTACTACAAATAAATCCATAAATCTAAAATCCTCATCTTCTTGGTACATATATATGGATTCATTTTCATCTTCATAAAACAAATTTTTAAGGCCATATAATTTTTCTAGTTTATCTTCGTCAATTCCAACTTCCAAACCTCTTATGGTCTTTATCCCTGGTTTATCTACAAGGATACAGTCATTAAATTTTTGTTTTCCTTCGGGGTCATTTCTCTCTATATAGACAATAGTAAGTCCAGCTTTTTTGTACTCATACATATTACAATCTTCATTAATACGCTCTACTAATTCTACTTCTCCTGAACCTAATATTTTCGTAATATTATCTATATCATTATCAACAAATATGGTTTTATCACCTATTAACAGCTTGTAATCATCTTCTACTAGACGCTCCGGATAATAGATTTCTTCAATTTCTTCAATTTCTTCAGTTTCTTCAGTTTCCTCGACTTGTTCAGGTTCAGAAATAGTGATTACACGCACTCCCTCTACAAATTTGGTTTCCTTTTCCATACCATCTATGTTTTTCACAACAAAGGAAGTGCATTTAAAGCTACCATTTATTTCATTATATAATTCTTCAATATAGCCTAATCTATCGGCACTATATCTAAAAGCACCACCAAAACCGGATAATACACTTATGGTATCTTTATAATCTCCACTATTTTTCAAGGAATAGCCATCTATATAGATTCTAGTTCCATTATCTTTAATAGGTATTCCATTCTCATCATATTGACCATCTTCTATATAGGCAAGTCTATCATTTTTAGCGATTTCTATAATATACTTTGTCTTTAGGCTCTTTGACTCTATTTGGATTTTAAATCCTTCTAATAATTTAATTTCTAAATCACTTTCAAAATTAGTTTCTATTTCTTTAAAGTCATCTTTACTAAATTCATATAAATTAAAATTCTTACCAGAGGTAGCTGACATTCCATAATAAGAAACTATAGCCAACCTATCTAATTCACCTTCTTGTTCATATGCATATAAACTTAAGGAATCTGGGCAAAATTCCTCCATTTTTTTATCCATTACAATTTCTCCTGTTTTCCCATCTATTAAGGCTAAATAGATGTCATTGAAACTATTATCTTCATTGTACATGACCACCAAGTCCATTTTATCCATATTAATAAAATGACCTGTTTGTTTTCCCATAACAGAAAGATCTTTCATCGTTAAAAGTTTAGAATATATTTTAGAAAGTTCTAATCCATCATCCATAGAGTTTAATTTGAGTATTAATTCTTCTACCTTTTCATATTCTCGGTAATTATAGAATCTTTCAATTAAAGCTTCATAGGCTTTTATATCTTTTGAGTCTATCAATTCTCTCTCTAATTCTTTCCTAAGATTACTATCTGAGCGGATAGCCTTATAGGCTAATATTTTAGTATCTAAGTTTTTTATTTTATCTTTAAACTCTTCATAATAATCATCAATACTATTGCTATCTCCATATTCTAAATATATTTCAAATAATTCCTTCAAGATTTCTTCATCATATTTTTCCTTAAGCAAATATTTTAAATAAGTCCTAGCTTCATCTTCATTGCCTACAAAGGCTTGATATTTGGCAAGTCTTATATCTAAGTCTATAGACTCATCTAGTTTATTTTTACCATCCATAATAGCCATTATTTCTTTATCATACTGATGATTTTCCCTATGTAAATCCGCTAATTTAATATAAATATCAGAATCAACTTCTTTTTCCAATGCCTTTAAATAATATTTTTCTGCATTTTCATAATCCTTGGTAGCAAAATACTTGTCCCCTTTATTTTTATAATAATCACTAGTACAACCTGTAAGTAAAAATACAAATACAAACAATAATAAAATAAAAAATTTCTTTTTCATGTTTTCATCTCCATTATGAATATTATTTGAATATTATGAGTCAGGGGGCTGTTTTGAACAGCCCCCTGACTCATTTTGGCTTAAATAAGTTTGATTATTTTGCTAGATATTGTTCCATAACTTCTATGGCCATGGCACCATAAACAGTACCAGGACCTCCTCCCATTAAAATAGCCACTTCTACTGTTTCGTATATTTCTTCTGGTTTAGCTCCAGCATCTAGAGCTGTTTTTACATGACTTTCAATACAACCTTTACATTTAACTACAATAGCTATTCCTAATGCGATTAATTCTTTTGTTTTTAAAGAAAGTGCACCATCTTTTGTAGCTTGATGATGTAGGCCCATAAAAGCTTTCATTACCTCGGGACAGTTTTTGCCTAGTTTACCATATGATTCTTGTAAACATTTTAAGTCTTCAACATGATCAGTAGCCATTAAATAAACCCCCTTTTAATTCTATTTGTTCAAATTATATTATAATATCGGAATACTGTCAATTTTATGAAAAATGATTAGACATATACTATCTACAACCAGAAATGAGTCAGGGGATTGTGAGCAGCCCCCTGACTTGTCCCCTGACTCATGATGTACATATATTGATATAAGCTATTTTTATATTCTCATTATTTTGCTATAATATAGTCAATAGATTGAGAAAGTAGGTGACTATATATGCTTCCACTTAGGGATACTGCTACAAGTAGGAGGATTCCAGTAGCTACAATAACTATTATAGCGATAAATATTGTAGTGTTTGCAAATAGGTTAACATTGCCTTATGATGAGGCTTTAGAAGAGATATATAAATATGCTTTTATACCATCACGGTTTAAGGATGGTTTCATTCATATTGAATCATATATTCCACTGTTCACTAGTATGTTTATGCATGGAGATATATTTCATATTGTTAGTAATATGTGGTCGTTATGGTTGTTTGGAGACAATGTTGAAGACCATATGGGTTCTTTTAATTTTTTTATTTTTTATATATTAACTGGATTGATAGCAGGTCTTGCTCATTTTGTTTTCAATCCAATGTCAAATGTTCCAACGGTTGGGGCATCTGGAGCTATTGCAGGAGTCATGGGAGCATACTTTATGATGTGTCCCAATTCTAAAATAGTGACTTTAGTTCCATTTATACCGTTTTTCATACGAGTGCCAGCTCAAATTTTCTTATTCATATGGTTTATAAGTCAACTTCGTTCAGGTATTAATGGTATCACTGCAGGAGTAGCATGGTGGGCACATATCTTTGGATTTTTAGCAGGATTATTGTTGTATAAAAAATTTATAAAAGATTAAAGGACGAGGGGACAGGTTCACTGTCCCTTTTTGTGAGTCAGGAGACTTATCCGTGACTTATATTCTTGTGATGGCTATGGCATCTCTCATCCTTTTCACTGCTTGGTCAGTTTCATCTTTTCTTTTCATTTTAACGCTTATATATAGTGCATCTATTATACTTAAATGGGCGATTCTAGAGGCAAAAGCTTCAAATTGATATGCTGTTTCTTGAGATACAGCATTTAGAGAGATATCTACTTTTTCATTGATAGGGGATTTTGAAAAAGAAGTTATACCTATACTTTTCGTGCCATTTTCCTTAGCTATATCTACTATGTTCATTATATTTAGATTAGAGCCAGTGTGAGATATTACTATTATTACATCTTTTGGTGTCAACTGTGCAACAGACATAAGTTGCATGTGATAATCCGTATATGAAGATACTTTCAATCCAGTTCTTAGAAATTTGTGATGGGCATCCATGGCAACAGCACCAGAACCACCATTACCATAGAATACTATTTGATCGGCTTCTAATATTGTATTGGCAGCTTTTTCCATGTTTTTGGGGTCAATAGAATACAATGTATCATTTATTGCTGTCATATTGGCCTTAAAAACCTTGTTGATGATAGATTGTTGATCATCATTTTCATCAAGTTCCTCATTTGCATAGCTTTTGATTCCATCAGTAACTTCTGTTGCTAAAGTTATCTTAAGATCTTGGAATCCTTTGAAATTGATTTTTTTGCAAAAACGAAATATTGTAGCATCGGCTAAATCAAGAGCTTCTGCTACTTGACTAATAGTTGAATTTATTAATGTTCTAGGATTATCTATAATATATTCAGCTATTTTTTTTTCCGTTTCATTAAATGTATTATAATTTGATTTTATTTGAAGTATTACACTTGGAGTTGATTTCATAGTATCACCTTTTTTCATATATTATATGTCTTATTTTATTATAACAAAAAAACTAGATAATAAAATACTTATTGAAAATATTTTTCCTAAGGTATATAATAAAAGAAAATAAAATTTTTTTCATGAGTTCAAAAGTTTGTGAAAAAAATTACCATGATTATATTTTATGAAAGAGGAGATATACACATGAATGATATTGGTTTAATTGGACTAGGAGTTATGGGACGAAATCTTGTTTTGAATATAGAAGATAATGGATATAGTGTATCGGTTTTTAACCATACTTCTAGTAAAACTCAGGATTTTGTGAATAATGAAGGAAAAGGTCACAATTTTTCAGGCTTTTGTGATATTGAGGATTTTGTAAATTCATTAGAAAGGCCTAGAAAGATCATACTAATGATAAAGCCTGGTGAACCAGTGGACAGTGTTATTGGACAATTGCTTCCCTACATTGAAGAGGGCGATCTCATCATGGATTGTGGCAATACTCATTTCCCTGATACTACTAGAAGAATGGATGAGTTGAAGGAAAACGGTATATTGTATCTTGGTGTGGGAGTTTCAGGTGGAGAATCTGGAGCATTGAATGGTCCTTCTATTATGCCTGGAGGTTCAAGAGAAGCTTATGGTTTGGTAGAGGATATGTTGGTTAAGATTGCCGCCAATACTGAGGATGGCCGTTGTTGTTCATATGTGGGAGATGGTGCTGCAGGACATTTTGTAAAGATGATACACAATGGCATTGAATATGGTATGATGCAAGCTATTTCTGAAGCTTATGATATTATGCGAAAAGTTTTGAAGCTTTCTTCAGAGGAAATTGCTAAGGAATTTGAAATGTGGAATGAGGGAGAACTTAGTTCATACCTTATGGAGATATCCTACAAGATCATGAATTTTAAAGATGACGAAACCAATAAGCCTATTGTTGATGTGATACTTGATAAGGCTGGACAAAAGGGCACAGGTAAGTGGACAGCTCAAGTGGCTTTGGACCTTGGGATACCTGCTCCATCATTGAGTACAGCTGTAGAGAGCAGAGAGATTTCATTTTTCAAAGAAGATAGAAGAAATCTTTCAAATATGATTTCAAAGTATGATATAGAAGCATTTTCTGATAGAGAAAATCTATTGAAAGAGCTAGAAAATGCATTGTTATTTACCAACTTTATGCTATTTTCCCAAGGAATTTGGGTTATTTCTGAGGCGTCAAAGGTTTATAATTTTAATATAGATATTTCCGAAGTCCTTAGGATATGGAAGGGTGGATGTATTATTAGAGCAGAGATGTTGGATTTCTTCAGGGAAATATTAGCTGAAGACAATGAAAATATCAATCTTTTAAACAATGAAAAATCCTTGACATTTCTTATGGGAAAAGTAAACTCTATTAAATATATATCAAATATTGCCATGGACTACTATGTTCCAACTTTTGCTTTCCATACAGCTTTAGATTATTTCTATAGCATGGTTGAGGAAAATCTTCCAGCCAATCTTATTCAGGCTCAAAGGGATTTCTTTGGGGCCCACACTTACAATAGGATTGATAAGGAAGGCGTATTCCATACTTGTTGGGAATAGCCAGTTTAGGGATTGTGAGGAGTGAAAATTAATGAGTGAAAACACGAGTTGTGTAAAGGAAACAAATAAGGGCAAGCAATATAAGGAAGAATTTCAGAAGCTCATTAGAGATCCAATATTGTTACTAACTATAATTGCAGTTATTATTGCATTATTTGTATTTATTGTTTTGCCTTTGTATGAAGTACTAAAGCAAAGTTTGATTGATTTAGATGGTAATTTTACTTTTAAGGCATATGTAGAATCTTTTACATCTTCATCAAATTTCCAAGCTATATTAAATACTTTGCTTTTGGCAACTATTACAGGAGTTTTGGCCACTGTTGTTGGTTTTATATTTGCCTATGGGGAAGCCTATATAAAGATGCGAGGGAAAAAGCTTTTTAATCTAATTGCACTATTGCCAATGATTTCTCCTCCTTTTGCAATATCATTATCTATTATCTATTTATTTGGTAGTAGAGGGCTTATAACTTATTCCCTATTGGGATTGAAGGATTTTAATATTTATGGTTTACCTGGGCTTATCTTGGTACAAACATTGTCTTTTTTCCCATTGTCTTATTTACTATTAAATGGTGTATTAAAGACTATTGATCCATCTATGGAGGAAGCTTCTCAAAATCTTGGTGGCTCTAGATGGGATACGTTTTCCAAGGTTACTTTGCCTCTTGCAAAGCCAGCTATAGCAAATTCTTTCTTGTTGGTGTTTATCAAGTCAATAGCTGATTTTGGAAACCCTACAGCTATTGGAGGAGGTTTTAATACTTTAGCGGTTCAAATCTATCAGCAGGCAATTGGAAACTATAATTTGGCTAGTGCAGCAGCTCTTTCTATTATACTAATGAATATTTCATTATTGCTATTTGTACTTTCTAAATATTATTTGGAGAGAAAATCCTATGTTACGGTAACTGGAAAGACTGCTAAGGACCGTGTTTTGATAGAAGACAAGCATATTAGAATACCAATATCATTTTTGTGTACTTTTATATCGGCTTTAATTATAATGCTCTATGCCCTTATTCCATTGGGATCTTTTGTGAAGCTATGGGGTATTAATTATTCCTTTACATTGGATCATTATAGATATGCCTTTTCAATCGGTAAGAAGGCTATTGCGGATACCACGATTTTCTCTGCTATTGCTTCTCCTATAACAGGTATTATTTCTATGGTTATTGCTTATTTGATTGTAAGGAAGAGATTTGTTGGAAGAAGTTTCATAGATTTTACATCAGTTATAGGGATTGCAGTACCTGGTACTGTTGTAGGTATAGGGTATATATTGGCCTTCAATTCACCACCAATTGTTTTGACAGGTACGGCAGCTATTATCATTATTGCATTTATTGCTAGGAGTATGCCAGTTGGCATCAAGTCAGGAGTCAATACTCTTCAACAGATAGATCCAAGTATTGAAGAGGCTGCTCAGGATTTGGGAGCAAATTCTTTTAAGGTGTTTACTACTGTTACCCTTCCAATGATTAAGTCGGCGTTTTTAGGAGGATTGGTGTATTCCTTTATCAAGAGTATGACATCTTTGAGTGCTGTTATATTCTTGATTTCAGCTAGAGTTAGATTGCTAACTATTGTTGTACTTGATCAAGTTGAAGTAGGTAAGTTTGGTACGGCTTCTGCTTTTTCAACAATACTAATAATAATTGTATATATTGCTATATTTATCATGTACAAGCTTGTTGGATTGCTAGGTGGAAGCAAAGATAGCATTAAGTTAACTTAAAGGAGAATGGGTATGAAAGAGTCTAAAAATGTAATTCTTAAAAATGTAACTAAGGAGTTTAAAAGTCATAGTAATAATGGTGTATTTAAAGCAGTTGACAATATATCAGTAACTATTAATCCTGGGGAATTTGTCACATTACTTGGACCTTCTGGATGTGGAAAGACAACAACATTGAGAATGATAGCTGGTTTTGAAACACCTACTTCAGGTGAAATAATACTAGGTGATGAAAACATCAACAAACAACCACCCAATAAGCGTGATACTGCTATGGTGTTCCAAAGTTATGCATTGTTTCCTCATTACAATATTTTTGAAAATATTGCTTATGGACTGAGGATTCAAAAGATGAAGGATAGTACAATAACTGAGAAGGTTAATAGAATAATTGATTTGGTAGGATTGAAGGGTCTTGAAAGTAGAAATCCAGGACAATTGTCTGGAGGTCAGCAACAGAGAGTTGCACTGGCTAGAGCTTTGGTAATGGAACCAGGGGTAATGCTATTTGATGAACCTTTATCCAATTTGGATGCCAAGTTGAGGATTTATATGAGAAATGAGATAAGAAAGATTCAGCAAGAACTTGGTTTGACTAGCATATATGTTACTCATGATCAATCAGAGGCCATGAGTTTGTCTGATAAGGTAATCATTATGAATAAGGGAAAAATTGAACAGGTAGGTACTCCTCAAGAGGTATATCAACAACCTGCTACTGAGTTTATTGCAGATTTTATAGGAACTGCTAATTTTGCTGATGGAGTAGTGAAGGGCATTGAAGCTAATCATGCTATGGTTGAAATGCTAAATAGCGTGGTGAGGGTGCCACTAAAGGGCAAGGATAATTTTAAAATTGGTGATAAGGTTAAAGTTGTCATTCGTCCTGAAGCAGTAGCAGTTGGAGATACTGGTAAGTATGATGGATTGGTTACTATGTCTACCTTTATGGGAAATGTTCAAGAATATTTCATACAAGTAGGAGAACATACAATATTTGTTGAAGTTTCTAATCCAAGTGGAAGGAAAATCTATCATGTGAAAGATAGAGTTAAACTTAATATTCAAGAAGAAAGTTTACACATTATCAAATTATCCTAGGTTTCTATGAAACAAAATATATAAAAAAGCGAGGTATGAACATGAAAAGGAAAATAAGTATATTTATTGTTGTAGCAATGCTTTTAACTTTAGTTACTGGATGTGGTTCTAGTAAAGTAGAAAATAATCAAGAAAATGCTGAAAAAAAACCTGAGAGATTGACAATGTACATTGGTGTAGTTGAAGAACAAGCAATGAAGATTGCTGAGGAATTTGAAGCAGCAACAGGAATTAAAGTTGATTTTGTTCGTATGAGTGGTGGAGAGATATTGAGCCGTGTTAGAGCAGAAAAAGACAATCCAAAAGCTAGTATCTGGTATGGTGGTCCTGCTGATTCATTTGTAGCAGCACAACAAGAAGGATTATTGCAACCATATGTATCTCCAAATGCAGCTAATATTGATGAGCAACAAAAGGATCCTGAAGGATATTGGACTGGTATTTACAATGAGGTACTAGGATTTGTAGTAGATAATCGTTTCTTTGAAGAAAGAAATATTGAAAAACCTAAGACTTGGGATGATTTATTGAAACCAGAATTCAAGGATCAAATAGTGGTTGCTAATCCAGGTGCTTCAGGTACTGCATTCCTTTTCTTATCTGGAATGGTACAACAAAGAGGAGAAGAAGCAGGACTTGAATATATGAAAGACTTTGATGAAAATGTTAAGCAATATACAAAATCAGGTTCAGCTCCTGCAATGTCTGCTGGACTAGGAGAAGCAGCTATAGGTATTACATTTATGCACAATGGATTACGTCATATTGAAGAAGGATTTGAAAATATAAGTGTTATAGCTCCAGAAGATGGAACTTGGTATTCAACAGCAGCTGTTGGAATCATTGATGGTGCACCAGAACTAGAAGCAGCAAAGATATTTGTTGATTGGGCATTGACTAAGGAAGCACAAGAAATAGGTCAACAATTTGGTTCATACCAATTCCCAACTAATCCAGACGCTAAGATACCAGAACAAGCAAAACAATTTTCTAACGTTAAGCTAAATAATTATGATTTGAAATGGTCAGGAGAACACAGAGCAGAACTAGTAGAGAAATGGGACAATATGATTAAGGATACAAAAAAAGAACAATAAGGACAAGGGGACAGGTTGAGGCCACTGAAAAACGATGTAATAATATGTAAGATGAATTAAATATAAAATAGAAAAGCAAAATCCTCCTTAATTTGGTATAATGTAATTGATAAGAAAACATAACCAAAAGGAGGATTTGCAATGCTTAAAGGCAAAAATAATCAATTAAGCATCTACTCAATATTATATAATAAAATACCAGAAAATCATACATTAAAATTAATAAATAAAGCTATAGACTTAAGTTTTGTAACGAAACTACTTGAAGTATCATACAACAAATACTATGGAAGGCCAGCTAAGGACCCTGAACTTATGATTAGACTTTTGATATTACAGTACTTGTACAATTTGTCGGATGAAAAGCTAATTGAAGAATGTTCATTAAACTTATCATATATGTGGTTTTTAGGAATAAATCCAGATGAGGATTTGCCGGAGGCAAGTTTACTATCTAAATTTAGAGTACATAGATTAAATGATATAACATTAGACGAAATTATAACTGAAATTGTAAGACAATGTGTAGAAAAAGGGATAATAGAAAATACTGGTATTAGTATTGATGCAACTCATACAGAAGCTAATACTTTTAAGGCTACTCCTGAAAGGGTAATGAAATACTTAGCAAAGAAAATATTTAAAACTTATGAAGAAGAATCGGGAAAACTACCTGAAAATATAGATAAAGATATTCCAGATTACAAACAAATTGAAAATCATAAAGAAGCAAAGAAAACTATGAAGGATTATCTTGAAAAAGAAATTAAAAAAGTTGAAAACATTGTTAATCAAGAAGAAAATCCTAAAACAATAATGATTTTGGAGAATGCAAAAGAAATATTAAAAGATCCAAAATTCTTAGAACAAAGAGGAGTTCGATCAATTGTTGACCAAGAAGCAAGAGTCGGACATAAAAGTAAAACAGAACGTTTTTTTGGATATAAAACAGAATTTATGATGACAACTGATGAGAGGATAATAACAGCGGTAACAGTAAAAAGTGGAGAATATGTAGATGGAACAAATTTTGATAAGTTAATAGAATTGACTAATCAAACAGGTTTAAAAGTAGAAGAAGTATTTGGAGATAAAGCATATTTTAGAAAGCCGATATTAGATAAAATAAAAGAAATGGAAGCAAAAGCATATATCCCAATAAGCGAAATGGCATATAAGATAGATGAAGAAATATTTAGTTACAACAAAGATTCAGATGAATGGTTTTGTAGCGAAGGAAACATAACAATAAGAAAAAAACATAGAAAAGACAAAAGCGGAAAAGAGACATATAAATATTACTTTGAAAAGGAAAAATGCAGGAATTGTAGCAAAAGAGAAGAGTGTAAAACTGGCAAAAATATTGGTAAAATTCTTGAAGTAGGTATAAACACTCCTGAATTTTATGGATACAGTCAAGAACAAAAAACAGATGAATTCAAAGAAAAATATAAAAAAAGAGCTTGCCATGAAGGGAAAAATGGCGAAATGAAAAATAATCATGGATTAAACCGTGCTCGGGGGTATGGTTTAAGAAGCATGTCCACACAAGCAAAATTAACTGCAATAGCAGTTAATTTAAAGAGGATAGCAAGTATACTATCCTCTAAATTCTCTTTTATTATGAAGTTTTTTAGATTTAAATTGGTATTTTATTAGAAAATAATTATTTTAGGATTAAGGTGTTATTAAAAGGGCACTTTTTCAGTGGCCTCGGACAGGTTTACTGTCCCCTTTTTGTGTGAGTCGGGGGACGGTTATTGACCAAAGGTTTCAAATGCCGTCCCTTGGCTTATTTATCTATAATAAAACGGTTTCCTATTGACATATAATAAAAAAGACTATAAAATATACTTGCAAATGTGCACGAGCACAGAAAAATTATAGGAGGTATCATAAAAATGAAAAGATTTATTGCAATAGTTTTAACTATGCTAATGGTAATTTCTATGGTAGGCTGTGGTGCTACAGAAAAAAGTAACGATTCTGATAGTGTTATCGTTGGGGTATCAATGCCTACTAAGTCACTTCAAAGATGGAATCAAGACGGTGAAAACATGAAGAAGATTCTAGAAGAAAAGGGTTATCAAGTAGAACTTGAATTTGCAGAAAACAAGACAGAGTCTCAAATTTCTCAAATTGAAAACATGATAACTAAAGGTGCAAAAGTAATAGTTGTAGCAGCTATAGACGGAAGTGCGTTGACAAATGTATTGGATAGCGCTAAGGAAGATGGTATAGACATAATTGCATATGATAGACTTATCATGAATACAGATGCAGTTAGCTATTATGCTACTTTTGACAACTATAATGTTGGAACTATTCAAGGAAAGTATATAGAAGACAAGCTTGGATTAAGTGAAGGAAAGGGACCTTTTAATTTAGAAATTGCGACTGGTCCATTAGATGATAATAATGTTGTGTTCTTCTATGGTGGAGCTATGGATGTTTTACAAAAGTATATTGATAATGGACAATTAGTTGTAAAATCAAGCCAAACTACTAGGGAACAAGCAGCAACACCTAATTGGGATGAACAAGAAGCACAAGCTAGAATGGACAATATTATTACAACTCATTATACAGATGAAAAAATAGATGCTGTATTGTGTTCAAATGACTCAGTTTCTCTTGGCGTACAATCTGCATTGAAATCAGCAGGATATGGAACTAGTGAAAAGCCAATGCCTATATTAACAGGACAAGATGCTAATATTTCAAATGTAAAAGCTATAATTGCTGGAGATCAATCTATGTCAGTATTTAAAGATACAAGAGCTTTAGCAGACAAGGTTGCTGAAATGGTTGATTCTATAGTTAGTGGTAAAGAAGCAGAAGTAAATGATACAGAAACATATGATAATGGTGTTAAGGTAGTTCCATCATATTTATTAGAGCCTAAATTTGTTGATGAGAGCAATTATAAAGAATTGCTAATAGACAGTGGATATTATACAGAAGATCAATTGCAATAAACTAATTAAATTTCATACTAGTTTTAACTAGTATGAAATTTAATTTAAATATTTACTTTTACATTGAACAGTAGGAATGGTGATATAAATGGATAATGTTTTGCTGGAAATGAAAAATATAATAAAGGAATTCCCTGGAGTAAAAGCACTTGATAATGTGAATTTTAAAGTAAGAAAAAACACTATTCATGCTATAGTAGGAGAAAATGGGGCAGGAAAGTCTACTCTAATGAATATATTAAGTGGGGTTTACCCAAGTGGTAGTTATAGTGGAGAAATAGTATTTGAAGGTGAAGTGTGTGGCTTTAAAAATATAAAGGATAGTGAAAATAAGGGAATAGTCATTATTCATCAAGAACATGCCCTGATACCTACCCTTTCTATAATGGAAAACATGTTTTTGGGAAATGAAAGAGCTACTAAAGGTGTTATAGATTGGGAAAAAACTAGGGTAGATTGTTTAGAATATATGGACAAGGTGGGGCTGTCAGAGGAGCCAAATACTCTTATAAGGGAAATAGGAGTAGGCAAACAGCAATTGGTAGAGATTGCAAAGGCCTTGGCTAAAGATGTAAAGTTGTTGATACTTGATGAACCGACAGCTTCACTTAATGATCAAGATAGTGAAAAGATGTTGGATTTGATTTTGAGTTTGAAGGAAAAACAAGGTATGACTTGTATCATCATATCTCATAAATTAAATGAAATTGAAAAGGTTGCCGATGAGATTACAGTTATTAGAGATGGAAAGACTATAGAGACTTTAAATAGAGAAACAGATGATATTACTGAAGATAGAATCATTAAGGGCATGGTAGGAAGAGAAATAACAGATAGATATCCAGCTAGGAATAATGAGATAGGGGATGTTTACTTTGAAGTAAAGGACTGGAAGGTATATTCTCCTCACATTCCTGACAAAGTAGTGATTGATGATGTCAACTTTTATGTGAGAAAAGGTGAAGTTATTGGAATTGCAGGACTAATGGGTGCTGGAAGAACAGAGTTGGCAATGAGTATTTTTGGGAAATCTTATGGTTCTAAAATCAGTGGAACTATATTAAAAGATGGTAAGGAATTAGTAATTGATGATGTTGTTGATGCAATAGACAATGGGATTGGATATGTTACAGAGGATCGTAAAGAAAAGGGCCTAATATTGATGAATGATATTAGGGAAAATATTACATTAGCTAGTTTAGATAAGATTAGTGAAAATGGAATACTAGATGAATATAAGGAAATTAATGTTGCAAATGAATATTTGGAAAAAATAAATATTAAGGCACCAAATATTTTTCATAAAACAGGGAATTTGTCAGGTGGAAATCAACAAAAGGTTATGTTAGCTAGATGGATTTATTCAGACCCAGATGTTTTGATATTAGACGAGCCTACTAGAGGTATAGATGTAGGAGCAAAGTATGAAATATATACTATTATCAACGAATTGGCGGCATTAGGTAAATCCATTATTATTATTTCTTCAGAGCTTCCTGAAGTATTAGGTATGAGCGATAGAATATATGTTATGAACGAGGGAAGATTTGTAGGAGAACTAACAAGGGATAATGCGTCTCAAGAAAACATTATGAAGTGTATTATACAAAGTATAAGGGAGGGATAGCCATGGAGAAGTTGAGTGACAAGAATATGAAGATTAATATTAGAAAGTATGCAATGTTTATAGCATTAATTTCTATAACTATATTGTTTCAGATTACTACAGGTGGTGTTCTTTTAAAGCCAATGAATGTTTCTAAGCTTATTATGCAGAATAGTTATGTTCTTATATTGGCTATTGGAATGTTACCAGTTATATTGACGGGAAATATTGACCTTTCTGTAGGTTCTGTATTGGCATTTGTTAGTTCAATTGCAGGAGTGATGATAGTTACTTATCAACTGCCTGTGTGGTTGACAATAATAGTAGCTTTAGCTATTGGAGTTTTAGTAGGTGCATGGCAGGGTTTTTGGATTGCATATGTTAGAATTCCTTCATTTATAGTTACATTGGCAGGAATGTTGATTTTTAGAGGACTGACATTGGTTATTCTAAATGGAAATACTTTAGCTCCTTTTCCAAAGTCATATCAATATCTTGCAGCTGGATTTTTAACTAAAAATCCTGATATGATAAGATTAGTATCATTAATTGTGGGAGTATTGTTTTCTCTTTTGGTAGTGTTTATTGAGATTAGGAGAAGAAAAAGAGAACAAAGATATAATATTAAAACAACTAAAAGTAATGTTTTTATATTGAAAATTATTGTTGAGATAGCTTTAATTATGTTTTCATTGTATTGGTTAAGCCTATATAATGGAGTGCCAGTGGTGTTATTTTTATTGGTGCTTTTGATATTAATTTATAGCTATATAACTAAAAAGACTGTTATTGGTAGAGGAATATACGCTTTTGGTGGAAATGAGAGAGCATCTGAACTTTCTGGTATAAAAACCAACAAGGTTTTCTTTTTAACATATGTAAATATGGGACTAATTGCTGCTTTGGCGGGTATAATATTTTCAGGTAGGCTTAATGCAGCTACACCTTCAGCAGGAAATGGGTTTGAATTAGACGCAATTGCTGCATGTTATATTGGTGGTGCCTCAGCTTCTGGTGGGGTAGGAACTATTATTGGTGCTGTAGTTGGTGGTCTTGTAATGGGTGTTTTAAATAATGGTATGTCAATAATGGGTATAGGTATTGACTGGCAACAAGCTATAAAGGGATTAGTTTTGTTGGCTGCTGTTGCTTTTGACACTTATAATCAAAAGAAAAAGGCATAGATATAGTTTGGAGTTGATATGATGGATGTTACTATAAAAGAAATAGCCGAGATGTGTGGTGTTTCAAGGGGAACAGTTGATAGAGTTTTGCACAACAGAGGAAATGTGAGCAAAGAAACAGCAGCTTTAGTTAAGGATGCTATTGAAAAATTAGAGTATACGCCTAATGTAACGGGAAAGATTTTGGCAGCAAAGAAAACTGGGTTTAAAATAGGAGTAATATTAATTTCTAAAGGTAATCCATTTTTTGATGATGTATTGGAAGGTATAGACAAGGCCAAGAAAGATTTTAAACAATATGGAGTGTCTGTTTTTGTTTATGAATTAGAAGGTTACAATGTAGATAAGCAAATTGAAAAAATGGATGAATTAAAGGATCAAGTAGATGCTATAATATTGAATCCAATTAATGATGTTTTAGTAGTGGAGAAAATCAATGAATTGGTTAAAAAAGGTCTAATTGTAATCAATGTAAATACGGATGTGGAAAATAGCAATAGATTGTATTATATTGGCAGTGATTATATTAAAGGTGGAGAGACATCTTGTGGAGTTTTGGCATTGTTGACAAAGGCTAAGGCCAATGTGGCTATTTTGACTGGTTCGAAAAAAGTATTAGGACATAATCAGAGAATAGAAGGATTTAAGAGGATTAGTGAATTAAGGTATCCTGATATTAATATAGTGGCCATTTCTGAGACAAATGATAGTGACAAATGTGGTTATATAGAGACTATAGATATACTAAAAAAACATGATATCAACTCAATTGTTATAGTTGCCGCCGGTGTTGGTGGAGTGTGCAAAGCGGTTAAGGATATGGAACTTGAGGACAAGATAACAATTGTCAGTTTTGATGCTGTTCCAATTACGAGAGAAATGTTAAAGGAAGGAATAATAAAAGCTACAATATGCCAACAACCTTTTACTCAAGGTTATAAATCTATTGAATTGGCTTATAATTATTTTGTTACAGGGAAAAGGCTTAATAATGATAAATATATTGTTAAAAATGAGATAAGGATATTAGAAAATTTATAAGGAGATGAATTGCATGACAAACTATTTTCCAAATGTACCTATAGTAAAGTATGAGGGTAAGGATTCAAAAAATCCTTTTTCATTTAAATATTATGATGCTAAAAAGGTTATACATGGAAAGACTATGGAAGAACATTTGAAGTTTGCTATGTCTTGGTGGCATACAATGGTTGCAGGTGGTACTGATCCATTTGGAGCTGAAACTATGGATAGAAGCTATGGGAAAAAAGAACCTATGGATATAGCAAAGGCAAGAGCAGATGCTGCTTTTGAGTTGATGACTAAATTGGGTATAAAATATTTTTGTTTCCATGATGTAGATATAGCACCACAGGGAAGTAATTTCGAAGAGACCCGCAAGAATTTTCATGAGATGGTGGATTATATTGAAGAGAAGATGAAAGGTACTGATATAAAATTGCTTTGGGGTACAGCAAATGTATTTTCTAATCCAAGATATATGCATGGTGCTGGAACATCACCTAATGCAGATAGTTTTGCATATGCAGCTTCTCAAATTAAAAATGCTATAGATGCTACTATCCAATTAGGTGGAATGGGATATGTTTTCTGGGGTGGTAGAGAAGGTTACGAAACCCTACTAAATACAGATATGAAATTGGAATTGGATAATATGGCTAGACTTATGAAAATGGCCGTAGAGTATGGACGTAAAAAAGGATTTAAGGGAGATTTCTATATTGAACCAAAGCCAAAGGAACCTACTAAACATCAATATGATTTTGATTCTGCTACAGTTTTGGCGTTTTTGAGGAAATATGGATTGGAAAAAGATTTTAAGTTGAATATAGAAGCAAATCATGCAACATTAGCAGGACATACATTCCAACATGAATTAGCTACTGCAAGAATTAATGGTGTATTTGGAAGTGTGGATGCTAATCAAGGGGATCCAGCACTAGGATGGGATACAGATCAATTCCCAACTGATATTTATAGTGCTACTCTTGCAATGTACGAAATAATTAAGGCTGGTGGATTTGTAAATGGTGGCCTTAATTTTGATGCAAAGGTGAGAAGGGGTTCATTTGAATTTGATGATTTAGCATTAGGATATATTGCTGGTATGGATACATTTGCGTTGGCTCTTATAAAGGCATATGAGATAATTGATGATGGAAGAATTGATGAATTTATAAAAGCAAGATATTCAAGTTATAGTACAGGCATTGGTAAGAAAATTGTTGAAGGAAAAACTTCTCTTGAAGAACTTGAACAATATACAATAGACAATGGTGAGCCTACTATGGAAAGTGGTAGACAAGAGTATTTAGAATCAGTATTAAACAATATATTGTTTAAGTAACAGAGGTGATTTTTATGAATTATTTGATTGGAATAGATGTAGGTACTTCAGGGACAAGATCAGTTTTATTTGATGAAAATTTGAATGTAATAAGTTCAGCTTCTGAGGAATACCCACTTTATCAACCACATAATGGATGGGCAGAACAAAATCCTGAAGACTGGGCTAATGCTACTATTAATACTATTAAAACCATTATAGAGGAAAGTGGAGTTAATGGTAAAGACATCAAAGGAATAGGATTGTCAGGTCAAATGCATGGACTAGTTATGCTAGATGAAAATAATGAAGTTATAAGACCTGCAATCATATGGGCAGATCAGAGGACAGAGAAGGAATGTATTGAGATAACAGATAAGGTTGGCAAGGAAAAGTTAATTGAGATAACAGCAAATCCAGCTTTGACAGGATTTACAGCATCTAAGATACTATGGGTTAAAAACAACGAGCCAAATAATTATAATAGATGTAGACATATATTATTGCCTAAGGATTATGTGAGATTTGTACTGACGGGTGTATACGCTACAGACGTATCTGATGCTAGTGGAATGCAGCTACTAGATGTTCCAAAAAGAAAGTGGTCTGATGAGATATTAGAAATTCTTGAAATTGATAAAGATAAATTAGCTAAAGTATATGAATCCCCAGAGATTACAGGGAATATAACAAAATCTATAGCTAAAAAAACAGGTTTAAGGGAAGATACAGTAGTTGTAGCTGGTGCAGGAGATAATGCTGCAGCTGCAGTTGGAACAGGAGTAGTTACTGATGGAAGTGCATTTACTACTATTGGAACTAGTGGAGTTGTATATGCACATAGTAGCGAGGTCTTTATTGATCCTAAGGGCAGAGTTCATACTTTTTGCTGTGCTGTTCCCAATAGCTGGCATGTTATGGGTGTAACCCAAGCGGCAGGTCTTTCTCTAAAATGGTTTAAAAACAATATTTTTGAAGGTTTTGATTCATCAGGAAAGGCTAATTATGATATGATAAATGAACAAATTGAAAAAGTAGAAATAGGAAGCGAAAAGTTGATTTATTTGCCATATTTGATGGGGGAAAGAACTCCTCATTTAGATCCGAATGCTAGAGGAGTGTTCTTTGGATTGTCTGCAAAACATGATAAGAAAAATTTAGCTCGTGCTGTTATGGAAGGGGTATCCTTTTCTCTAAAGGATTGTTATGATATTTTAATTGGTATGGGCTTAGAGATTGATGAAATGATGATAACTGGAGGCGGCGCAAAGAGTAAAGTGTGGAGGCAGATGCTAGCAGATGTATTTAATTGCAATGTAGGAACTATCAAATCAGAGCAAGGAGCTTCTCTAGGGGCAGCTATATTAGCAGGAGTTGGAGCAGGAATATTTGAATCTGTTGAATATGCATGTGAGAAATATATTAACAAAGGTCAAGAGATCATTCCAAATGAAGCTAGTCACAAGATTTATAATCGATATCATGAGATTTATAGAGAAATTTATAAAGATTTAAAAGAATCCTTTAAGAAGCTTAGTGAAATATAAATGGAGTGTGAGTTTTGTGGAGCATGTAAAGGTAGATTTTTTTGGAATCACAAAGGATTCAAATAAAGTATATAAGTTTACTATTACTAATAATAATGGTACGGAAGTTGACATTATAAATTATGGAGCAACTGTTACATCTTTTAGAACAAAAGATGATTTTGGGAAAATAGATGATATTGTTCTAGGGTATGACAATATAAGTGATTACGAAAAAGGTGAGAAGTTTTTTGGTTCTACTATAGGTAGAAATGCAAATAGGATTTCTAATTCATCTTTTAAGTTAAATGGTAAACTGTATACTCTTTATAATAACGAAGATGAGAATCATCTACATGGTGGAAAAATTGGATTTCACAAAAAAATTTGGGATTATGAAGTAAAAGACCGTGGAGTGTTGTTTACTTATGTAAGTGAAGATATGGAGGAAGGTTATCCTGGCAGATGTATTGTAAATGTAGAGTTTAGTTTAACTGATTTGGATGAGCTTTGCATAAATTATACTGGGGAAACTACAGAGGATACAATATTGAATCTTACAAATCACAGTTATTTTAATTTGAAGGGGCATAGTAGTGGCAGTATTTTAGGACATAGTTTGATGGTCAATGGAGATAACTTTACTCCTATTAAACAGAATTGCATCCCTACTGGAGAAATACGCAAGGTTGATGATACGCCATTTGATTTAAGAAAAGCTAAAAAGATATCTGATGTGATAAATGAAGAACATGAGCAGCTTTTATATGGCAATGGATTGGATCATAACTATTGTATTAATGGAGAAGATAGTCAACTTAAACTAGCTGCTATACTTGCAAGTGAAGATAAGAGTAGAAAGCTTTTTGTATATACAACAGCTCCAGGAATACAGATATATACAGGTAATTATATAGAAAATGAAAGAGGAAAAGATGGTATTGTATATAATAACCATTCTGGAATATGCTTAGAAACACAATATTATCCAGATAGTATAAATATAGATGGATTTCCCAGCCCCATATTGAGGACTGGAGACAAATACACAAGCACAACCATCTACCAACTAAAGTAAGGACATGGGGACAGGTTTACTGTCCCTTTTTGTGAGTCAGGGGACTTATCCCTAACTCAGTTTGCATGGTAAAAAAACTTATTATTCCCTCATATATTATATGAGGAGGGAATAATATGAACAAGAATGAATTTATAGAAAGCATATCTAAGGTTTCGATGAAGAATTATGATGAATATAGGATATTGCCTAGTTTGGCTGTGGCTCAAGCTGTACTTGAATCAAGCTGGGGAAAATATCATATTCAGAATAATATTTACGGCATAAAGGCAGGGAAAAGCTGGGCTGGAAAAGTAGCTATAATAAAGACAAAGGAATGGGATGGTACAAAGTATATTACTAAGGAAGATAGATTTAGAGTATATGATAGTTTTGAGGAGAGTGTGATTGACTATTTAAAACTGCTGGGAAAAACTAATAGGTATGAAAAGGTAGGAAAGGCTAAGGATTATAAAGAAGCTTGTAGATTTGTTTATGAATGTGGATATGCCACAGACCCTAAGTATAGTGAAAAGCTAATAAATATTATTGAGGCAAATAAACTATATTTATATGATGAGAAAATTAAATCCATAAGTGATTGGGCTGTAGAATCATGGGATTGGGCAATAGAAAAAGGCATTGTTGATGGTAAGCGGCCTAAGGATTGTGCTACAAGAGAAGAAGTAGTAACTATGCTGTATAGATTTTCTAAAATATTATAGTGATTTTAAAAAACTCTAAGACATGTAAGGTCTTGGGGTTTTTTAAAAATATTAATAATTACTATTGAAACATATGTTCGACTAGTATATAATAATTATAAGGAATGGTGGCTACTTATTCAAAAGGGTAAACAGATGAAAAATTGTATTAAGGGAGGGGATCTTTTGAATTTAGAAAGTATAATATCTGAGGAACTGATGGCTTTTCTTCCAGTGTATACGCCATCAAAAGGGGATTGTACTAAATTGTATACAAAACAAGGGGGAGTTTATGAAGTTCAAAAAAACAGTAGAACTGTTTTGAGTCAGTTGTGTAAATATTATTTTATTGATTTAGAAGCTGTGAAAAAATATTATGGGAATATATTGTATATTAAAAACTCAATACCCATCCCCTTTACTGGAGAGGATGTGTTTGTTTATATTAAGGTTAGAAAACCTATTTGCAAAAATGACAGTGCTTCCGGATTTGTAAATATAAGATATATCGATAGAGTGTTAAAAGAAGAGGATAGTGTATTAATAGAACTTGTCAATCACGAGAAGATTGAATGTTTATGTTCTATCCAAGTTATTAATAAGCATATTAAAAATGGGCATATAGTAAAAGAATTGTACAGGGAAAAGCAAAGGTGTGTGACTATAAATGAAAAAGACCCTTACAATCAATACAATAAGCCTATTACAATTGGGGATATAGTTTTTTTGGCAGAACAGATAAAAAGCCAATGGTAAGGACATGGGGACAGGTTCACTGTCCCTTTTTGACTGGCTTTTTTGAATTATATTGGTATTAATAATGGAAAAGTAATAGATAATAATGGTGGATGGGAGGGATCTTATGGAGGATCTAAAACAAATCAAGGAAAAATTGATGGACATATACAGGGGAGGAGAGATTCAAAAGAATCTTGAAAATAAAAATGACCAAAGAGATATTATTTATTATTATACTAATGTATTTGCATTAAAAAACATATTGGAAAATGAAACTTTGTGGTTTTCTAGTGGAAAATATATGAATGATAGCACTGATCTAAACTATAGCATAGGCTTAATAAGAGAGATTAGTGATGAAATATTAGCTAATGAAAGACAAAAATCTTGTGAAAATGGTTTGGAGATGTATGAAAAGGATGTTTTTTTAAAAGAAAAAGTTGAATTATTAATAGAAAAAATAGATAATAAGCTAAACAATGTGTTTTTGCTTTCAACGTCTAAAAGTCCAGATTCCTTAACTCTGTGGGCTAACTATTCAACTCATGATGGCTATAATATAGGTATGGAGAAGCCTAAGGTGAAATCCATGATTGAGGGAACAGAAAGGTTTAGCATATTTTGCTATGATGTGATCTATGATCAGAAAAGGCAAAATGAAATCATAAGAGAATACATAAGTATACTGTATAATGATTTGCGTCCTAAGTATTTATTGGAGAAGGATGAATATGCTAGGGAGTATATAAATGGAGAGATACTTGAGTCTATTGCGGATCAATTGAGTATTTATTCAATATTTATAAAAAATCCTAGCTTTAAACAGGAAGAAGAATATAGAATTGCCTTAGTAAATTTAGATGAAAGGGATATTAGAGATATATTAAAATTTAGAATTAGTAATGGAGTATTTATTCCCTATATTGAAATTAAATTCAATAATTCTGAAGATAATGAAGTGAGATTATTGCCTTTAAAAGAAGTAACAATAGGCCCTAAGAATAGCTTAGACATTGCTGAATATGGATTAAAGAATATGTTTGAGATGGCAAACTATAATATTAATGAAATAGCTATCAATAAATCATCTATACCACTTAGGTATTAGGAGAAAGGGGACAGTGAACCTGTCCCCTTGTCCTTATTTTTCAATATATGCGTATTTAACTACTCTATATCCAAAATCTGGTTCCATAACTCCTTTAACATATTTGTGTTTATAAGTGTTTTTAGTTAAATATGAATAAGGGATTATGGCACAATCATCTTTAACTAATATTTCTTCTGCTCTTTTAAATTTCTCTAATCTTTCTTTTTCATCAAGACTTAATGAAGCTTCTTTTACTAAAGTATCATATTCTGGATTAGACCAAGCTATAGGAACAATTTTTGTACCTGTTAACCATAAGTCTAAGAATGCACTTGGGTCGTCATGAGAAACACCCCAAGATTTGTATCCTATTTCATAGTCTAGTTGCCTATTTCTTTCTTGGAATACTGGCCATTCTGTAGGATCTAATTCGATGTTTACTCCTAGTTTTTCGTTGAATGTTTGTTGTAAGTATTCCCCAAATTCTTTTTCTTCACTTGTTCCAGGTAGCATAATAGTTACTGTAACTTTGCTTGGGTCTTCATCCATTCCTAATTCTTTTAATCCTTCGATCAATAATGCTTTAGGATCTGGATTTTCTTTGATTAATTCTTGTACTGGATCTCCTGCTTCTTTTCTAAAATTCTTTCCGTTGACATTGATAGGTGGAGCGATCCATCCATAAGCTGCCTCATTTAGACCTTGATATATAGATTTTTGTATTTCTTCTCTATCTACTGCTATAGAGAAAGCTTTTCTTACTTTTGGATTTGAAAAAGGTTTTACTTCTTGATTAAAAAACATATACTCTGTTCTTGGTAATGGAGTAGTAAGTTTGTCAAATTTATCTTCTTTGTCTAGTCTTTCAATCCATTCTGGGCTGCTAACCTCTGCAATGTCTATAGTTCCATTTTCTAGTTCTCCCATTATAGCAGTTTCTTCAGTTATAATTTTGATAACTAATTTATCTAATTTAACAGAATCCTTATCCCAATAAGTATCATTTTTAGATAAAACTATTTGGTTATTATGTACCCACTCATCTATAACAAAAGGGCCACAGAATATTAATTTATCTCCTTCTGTACCATATGAACTACCATATTGTTCATGAATATCTTTTCTTTGTGGGTGCATTTCCCTAGCTGATGTTAAATTTAAGAAATATGGTACTGGGTATTCAAGAGTGATTTTTAAAGTTTTTTCATCTATTGCTTCTGCTCCAGCTTCGGAAACATCCATTTTTCCATCGATTATGGCTTGAGCATTTTTTATATGTTTTAATAACATAGCAATAGGTGAAGCTGTTTTAGGATCCAAAGTTCTTTGAATTCCATAAACGAAATCTTCAGCAACTAAGTCTTTGCCGTCAGACCATTTTGCATCTCTTAAATGGAATGTCCATTCTAATCCATCCTCGCTTTGTTCCCAAGTTTCAGCAGCGGCAGGTTTTATAACGTTTTTTCCGTCTTCATCTACTTCTAATCGTGTAAGGGTTTCTGTAACTTGGTCTATAACGTATCCAGAGTTAATATCAGAAGCTTTAGATGGGTCTAGAGTATCAGGTTCTGAATCTAAAGCTACATTTAGGATTTGTTCTACTTCTTCGTTTTTCATATCATTTTGCTGATCTTGAGTTTCATTGTTTTCAGTTATATCTTTATCTTTTCCACAACCAGTTAATAAAGCTCCTAATGCTAAAGCTAGGACTAGGAACAAAGAGATTACTCTTCTTTTGTTCATAAAAAAGCCTCCCTTGATATTTTTTAAATATTTTTAATTTAAACAATGGTTAGTATATCATGACCGTCATATGCTATCAAATAGAAAAAAGCTATAGATAATTATTTAAAATTGAAAAGAAAAATAGTATGAATATTAGGGAAAAATCAAAAAAATATAAAAGATAGTGTATAATGTCATGGACAGTTTGTAAATAAATACACTATCTTTAAGGAGGTATAGGAATTGTTGAAGTTTATACTAAAGAGGATAGGCTATGCTATATTGACACTTTTTATAATAGTAACATTAACATTTATTTTAATTAGACTTATACCTGGAAATCCTATAGAAAAAATGACCGAACAATTACCGGAAAACGTGAGGGAAAGCATTTATTCTCAATATGGTTTTGATAAACCTATAATGGTTCAATACAAGCAATTTTGGAAAAAGCTGATTCTAGAAAAGGATTTAGGGGAATCTTTGACCTATAGAGGAAGAAAGGTAACGGATACTATAAAGAAGTTTGCTCCTATTTCTGGGAAGCTTGGTATTCAAGCATTAGTTTTTGGTGTAACTATTGGTATTGTTTTAGGTATAATAGCTGCATTAAATAGGGGTAGATGGCCAGATTATTTGGTCATGTTTATAGCGATACTGGGTATATCCATTCCAAGCTTTGTAATAGCTTCTTTACTGCAATATTTCTTTGCAATAAAATGGGGCTTGTTGCCAACTACCGGATGGGATGGATTTAAATATACTATTCTTCCATCATTGGCCTTGTCTTTTAATTCTATTGCAAAATATGCTCGATATATGAGGGCAAATTGTCTTGATGTTATAAATCAAGACTATATATTGACAGCCAAGGCTAAGGGCGCACCGAGAATTCATATTATAAGAAAACACGTTTTGAGAAATGCGATTTTACCCATCATTACTCTGCTGGGTCCTCAAGTAGCTATGTTATTTGGAGGGTCTTTTGTTATTGAAAGAATTTTTTCAATACCTGGATTAGGCTCATATTTTGTTTCTTCAGTAATAGATAGAGATTACACTATGATAATGGGACAAACCATATTTATTGCCTTTTTATATATTATTTCACTAGTAGTAGTAGATATTTTATACGCATTAATCGATCCAAGAATTAAGATATCAGATGATGGACAAGGAGGGGAATAGATGGAAAGTATTAATTATGCTCAATTAGAGCTTACTGAGGATGATTTTGAAAAAGTAGATAATGACGATTCATCTAAGGAAAAAATCCTAAGACCAAGTATTACATATTGGGAAGATGTATGGAGAAGGCTCAAAAAAAATAAAGTTGCCATATTAGCTATGATAATATTGGCTACGATCTTTTTAATGTGTATAATCGGACCACATTTAACGCCATATGAATACAATATTGGAGATGTATCTAACAAAAATCAATTACCCTCAAAGGAACACTGGTTTGGAACGGACAAACTAGGGCGTGATGTGTTTACTAGGGTATGGATTGGAGGTAGGGTCTCTATTATAGTTGGGCTAATTGGTGCATTTATAGATGTATGTGTAGGCCTACTTTATGGTGGAATTGCAGGATATTTTGGCGGAAAAGTTGATAATATTATGATGAGGATTTTGGAAATATTAGTTAGCGTTCCTTATTTAGTATTGGTTGTTTTGGTTTCGATGATTTTTGGAAAGGGAATACGGTCTTTGATAATAGCCATGACATTGACTGGATGGTGTTATATGGCAAGGCTTGTTAGGGGTCAAATACTGCAAATCAAATCACAGGATTATATTCTGGCTGCCAAAGCTTTGGGGACAAGTCCTTTTAAGATAATAACAAAACATCTTATTCCAAACACATTGGGGGTAATAATTGTTGCGATTACATTTGATATCCCTTCTTTTATATTTGGGGAGGCATTTTTGTCTTATATTGGATTGGGAGTTCAGTCTCCAATGACAAGTTGGGGAGCATTGGCTTCAGATGCACAGCAACATATGGCGTTTTATCCCTATCAATTGTTTTTCCCAGCTCTTATGATAAGTCTTACTATGTTATCATTTCAACTTCTAGGAGATGGATTAAGGGATGCATTAGATCCAAAACTTAGACAATGATAGGAGGTGTGGTAATGGAAGAAATTTTGACAGTTAAAAATCTAAGTGTTTCATTTAATACATATGCTGGGGAAGTTAAAGCTGTTAGGAATATTAGTTTTCATTTAAATGTAGGAGAAACATTGGTGGTAGTAGGTGAATCTGGATGTGGAAAGACGGTAACATCCAAGTCTATAGTTCGACTTCTTCCAGAAGATATAACTAATATCAATAGTGAGGCTGAGATAATATTTGATAACAGGGATATTTTGAAGATGAATAAAAAGGAGTTGGAAAACTTAAGGGGTGGAGATATATCTATGATATTTCAAGACCCTATGACATATCTTAATCCTACTATGAAGATAGGGAATCAAATTGCAGAGAGCTTAATATTTCATGAACATATGAACAAAAAAGATGCCCTTGATAAAACGGTAGAAATGCTTGAACTAGTGAAAATTCCAAATGCGAAAAAAAGAGTCACTCAATATCCACATGAGTTTTCCGGTGGTATGAGGCAGAGGGTGATGATTGCAATAGCATTGGCTTGCAATCCTAAAATACTTATTGCAGATGAGCCAACAACAGCTTTAGATGTTACGACTCAAGCTGATATTATGGAGTTGATTGGTGATTTGCAAGAGGAACTTAATACCTCTGTTATGATTATAACTCATGATTTGGGTATAGCGGCAGAAGTAGCAGATAGGATACAAGTTATGTATGCTGGAGAGATAATAGAAAGAGGAACGAAGAAGGAGATATTTGAAAACCCACAGCATCCATATACTTGGGCTCTACTTCAATCTGTCCCAAGCTTAGAAAATAAGAACAAAGAAAAATTGTATTCACTTGGTGGTACACCTCCTGATCTGTTGGAACCACCTAAAGGATGTTCATTCTCAGCAAGATGTGAATATTGTATGAAAATATGTGAAAAAATCAAACCACCAGTTACAAAAATAAGTGATACCCAATCAGTGTCTTGCTGGTTAAAACATTCTTTAGCTCCCAAAACAGAAATGCCAGAGAGCTTAAGGAGGGTTTAAAGATGCAAGATATATTAGTACAGGTCAATAATTTAAGTAAGTATTTTAAGCTCAATAGAAGAGATGTTTTAAAGGCTGTTGATAATATAAATTTCAATATATATAGAAAAGAAACTTTGGGCATAGTTGGAGAGTCAGGTTGTGGAAAAACTACATTAGGTAGGACTATTTTGGGATTGTATAAGGCAACGAGCGGTAATGTATTGTTTGATGGATTGGATGTTCATAAGGCAAATAGAAATGAAAAAAAGGAGTTTAAGAAGAGAGCTCAAATAATACTTCAAGATCCCTATGCATCATTGAATCCAAGAATGACTGTAGCAGATATTATAGCTGAGGGAATAGATGCACAAAGATTATATAGTGGACAGGAAAAAACGGATAGAATCTACGAATTACTTAAATTGGTTGGACTAAACCAAGAACATGCCTCAAGGTTTCCACACGAATTTTCTGGAGGACAGAGACAAAGAATAGGTATAGCGAGAACCTTAGCTGTGGAGCCTGAGTTTATAGTATGCGATGAGCCTATTTCTGCATTAGATGTGTCTATTCAAGCACAAATCGTCAATTTATTGATGGGATTGCAGAAGGAGTTTGGATTGACTTATTTATTTATAGCACATGATTTGTCTATGGTAAGGCATATATCTGATAGGGTTGGGGTTATGTATTTAGGGAATTTAGTAGAACTTGCAAGTAGTGAGGAATTATATGACAATCCATTGCATCCTTATACACAGGCTTTGATATCTGCAATACCTAGTATAGATTTAAATAATACTATGAGTAAGAGGAGGATTAGGATGAAGGGAGAAGTACCAAGTCCTATAAATCCAAAGCCAGGTTGCAGATTTGTAAATCGTTGCAAATATAAAAAGGACATTTGCTATAAGGAAACTCCTAAAATTAAAGAAATTCAAAAAGAACATTTCGTATCTTGCCACAAACTTTAAAAGAAATAGGGGACAGTGAACCTGTCCGAGGCCACTGAAAAAGTGCCCTTTTAATAACACCTTAATCCTAAAATAATTATTTTCTAATAAAATACCAATTTAAATCTAAAAAACTTCATAATAAAAGAGAATTTAGAGGATAGTATGCTTGCTATCCTCTTTAAATTAACTGCTATTGCAGTTAATTTTGCTTGCGTGGACATGCTTCTTAAACCGTACCCTCGAGCACGGTTTAATCCATGATGATTTTTCATTTCACCATTTTTCCCTTCATGGCAAGCTCTTTTTTTGTATTTTTCTTTGAATCCATCTGTTTTTTGTTCTTGGCTGTATCCATAAAATTCAGGAGTGTTTATACCTACTTCAAGAATCTTACCAATATTTTTGCCAGTTTTGCACTCTTCTCTTTTACTACAATTCCTGCACTTTTCCTTTTCAAAGTAATATTTATATGTCTCTTTTCCGCTTTTGTCTTTTCTATGTTTTTTTCTTATTGTTATGTTTCCTTGGCTACAAAACCATTCATCTGAATCTTTGTTGTAACTAAATATTTCTTCATCTATTTTATATGACATTTCACTTATTGGGATATATGCCTTTGCTTCTATTTCCTTTATTTTATCTAATATGGGCTTTCTAAAATATGCTTTATCTCCAAAGACTTCTTCTACTTTTAGACCTGTTTGATTAGTCAATTCTATTAATTTATCAAAGTTTGTTCCATCTACATATTCTCCACTTTTTACTGTTACTGCTGTTATTATCCTCTCATCAGTTGTCATCATAAATTCTGTTTTATATCCAAAAAAACGTTCTGTTTTACTTTTATGCCCGACTCTTGCTTCTTGGTCAACTATTGATCTAACTCCTCTTTGTTCTATGAATTTTGGATCTTTTAATATTTCTTTTGCATTTTCCAAAACTTTTATTGTTTTAGGATTTTCCTCTTGATTAACAATGTTTTCAACTTTTTCAATTTCTTTTTCAAGATAATCCTTCATAGTTTTCTTTGCTTCTTTATGATTTTCAATTTGTTTGTAATCTGGAATATCTTTATCTATATTTTTAGGTAGTTCTCCTGATTCTTCTTCATAAGTTTTAAATATTTTCTTTGCTAAGTGTTTTATTACTCTTTCAGGAGTAGCTTTGAAAGTATTAGCTTCTGTATGGGTTGCATCTATGCTAATACCAGTATCTTTAATTATTCCTTTTTCTATGCACTGTCTTACAATTTCAGTTATTATTTGATCTAATGTTATATCATTTAATCTATGTACTCTAAATTTAGATAGTAAACTTGAATCTGGCAAATCGTCATCTGGATTTATTCCTAAAAACCACATAAATGCTAAGTTTAATGAACATTCTTCAATTAGCTTTTCATCCGACAAATTGTACAAGTACTGTAATATCAAAAGTCTAATCATAAGTTCAGGGTCCTTAGCTGGCCTTCCATAGTATTTGTTGTATGATACTTCAAGTAGTTTCGTTACAAAACTTAAGTCTATAGCTTTATTTATTAATTTTAATGTATGATTTTCTGGTATTTTATTATATAATATTGAGTAGATGCTTAATTGATTATTTTTGCCTTTAAGCATTGCAAATCCTCCTTTTGGTTATGTTTTCTTATCAATTACATTATACCAAATTAAGGAGGATTTTGCTTTTCTATTTTATATTTAATTCATCTTACATATTATTACATCGTTTTTCAGTGGCCTCGAACCTGTCCCCTTGTCCTTGTGTCCTTATAGATAAAAACAATAGATTGGCTTTCGTCTATAGATATAATCTATTGGAAATACCAATGGAGAACATATAAAATAAATAATGGAATAGCTAAAGAATAGAAATATTGAGGAGGATACAGATGAAAAAACGAATTAGTTTATTATTATGTATTGTTTTGATGTTTTCAATAATTGTTACTGGATGTGGGAAAGAAGAAGGAAATTCAGTAAATGAAGAAAGTTCAGTGAATGAAGAAAGTACAGCTAATGAGGAAATCAAAGAAGCTGGTGATTTCAAAGCTCAAATGACTTTTAACGGTTCATCAACATTAGCGCCTGTTATGTCAGCAATAGCTACAGATTTCATTGAAGAATATACTACTTGGGACAAAGTTGATTCAAGCTTCCCAGAAGAAAATATAGCTATATATGTTTCAGCTGGAGGTTCCGGTGCAGGCGTAAAAGCTGTTTTAGAAGGAACTAGTGATTTTGGTATGTTAGCTAGAGAAATAAAAGATGAAGAAAAAGAAAAAATAGGGGATATGAATGCCTTCACTCTTGGCATTGATGCATTGACTATTTCAGTTAATCCTGAAAATCCACTATATAAGAAAAAAGATGATTTGAGTTCAGAAGAAATAAAGAAGATTTTCTCAGGAGAATATAAATACTGGGACGAAGTAGATAGTAGCCTTGAACACAAAGAAATAGTAGTAGTAATAAGAGACTTAGGCGGTGGAGCTCATGAAGTATTCCAAAAGAGCATCATGGGAGATACTCAAGTGAGAGAAGATGCTATTCAAGCACCATCAATGGGAGCTTTGGTTACTAAAGTAATAGAAAACAAAGATGCAATAGGATATGCTTCATTTGGTATGGTTAATCAAAATGAAGGGAAATTGATCCCACTAAAAGTTGACGGAGTTGAGCCAACAAAAGAAAATATAGCTAATGGCTCATATAAAATCTCAAGACCACTTATAGTTGTTAAGAAAGGTGAATTGACTAAAGAACAACAAGCATTTATGGATATAGTAACATCAGAAAAAGGTTCAGAAATTATTGAAAAGATGGGCTTTGTGCCAGTAAATTAATTCAAGGGCTTTAGCCCTTGAATTTTTTTGAGGTGATTAGATGAAAAATCTAAAGGAGAATATTTTTAGGATAATAATGAAAACACTAACTGCTATTTCATTATTATTACTTGCCTTTATAGTTATATTTATATTTAAAGAAAGTTTGGTGTTTTTCAAGGAAGTTTCAATTTTTAAGTTTGTCTCAGGAAGAACTTGGAATCCTTTGGGCTCACCAGATGAATTGTCAATATTGCCTATAATATTAGGCACTATATATGTATCATTAATAGGAATTTTGATAGCATTACCTATAGGAGTTGGTAGTGCTGTTGTATTATCTAGCTATACAAATGAAAAGTTGAAAAGAATAGCGAGAAGCATTATAGATATATTGGCTGGCATACCTTCAGTTGTATACGGATTTGTAGGATTATTGGTGTTGGTGAAATTCTTCGAAGTCAAGTTTTCCTTCGCCTCTGGAGAGTCTGTATTGGCAGGAGGAGTTCTACTTTCAATAATGATGCTTCCTTTTATAATATCTACATGTGATGAGTCTATGGAAAAGGTGTATAGAGATTATATTCAGTATTCTAACGCCTTAGGAGTTTCTAAAAGCTATATGATAAGAAAGATAATATTACCTCAAAGTAGGAAGAGTATTTTGGCTAGTATAGTTCTAGCATTAGGTAGAGGAATGGGTGAAACTATGGCAGTTATGATGGTCATAGGAAATGCACCTATTATGCCAAAGCTACTCAAAAAGTGCCAAACTATCCCTTCTCTTATTGCCCTTGAAATGGGAATGGCAGAGGTAGGAAGTCTACACTATTATGCACTATTTGCTTCAGGTTTTGTGCTTATTATTATATTACTCATCATAAATACTATACTGTATTTTATCAAAAAGAACATAGATATTTAAAATATAAGGACTGATGGAAATGAGTGAAAAGTTAAAGGACTATATATTTAAAATATGGATTGTACTAAGTACATTAGCAGTAGTAACTGCGGTTTTATTTATATTGGGATATATTTTCAAGAATGGTGCTAATACCATCAATATGGAATTCATATTTGACAATCCCAAAGGCATGCCTATAGGTTCAGAAGGAGGAGTATTTCCAGCTATTGTGGGGAGCCTACTTCTCATGGCCATAGCTTGCATATTTGCTTCTATATTGGCTATTTCAACTGCTATATATACGGTGTTTTATTGTAAGTCCAATAGGATAGCAAGCTTTATACATTTGATTGTTCAGTGTATGGCTGGTATCCCTTCTATAGTGTTAGGATTGTTTGGATATACATTGTTGGTATTGTATCTAGGATTAGGAAGATCATTATTGTCAGCAGGAATTACTTTGGGTATAATGATATTTCCATATATTGAAGTAAGAGTTGAAAAGACCTTGAGGGAAGTGAACAAGTTTGTAGTAGATTCATCCTATGCATTGGGAGTCTCTACAGGCTATATGATATTTAAATTAATATTGCCTTTGTGTAGAACGGATATTGTTTCTGCTATACTATTGGCTGGAGGATTTGCCATGGGAGCCAGTGCCCCTATAATACTCACTGGAGCGGTGATATTTGCCCCCATACCTAAGTTCTTGTCATCTCCTGTGATGGCACTGCCTTTTCATTTGTATATATTGACAGGAGAGGGAATATCCCTTGAAAAGGCTTATGGGACAGCATTAGTTTTGATTATTATTTTGCTTTTGATAAATATTATATCGGTAGTTTTGAATTTAAAGGGAAAGGAGTACAGGTAGATGGATATCATAAAAATAAAGGATTTATCTGTTAGTTATGGAGAGAAGAAAGTGCTTGACAATTTGTCTATGAATATAGAGAAAAATAAGATAACAGCTTTGATAGGTCCATCTGGCTGTGGAAAGTCCACACTTCTTTCAACTTTGAATCTTATGATTGAGGATAATGGTGGGAGTTTTCAAGGAGAGATATTGTTCAAAGACAAGGATATCCGTTCTTACAAAAAAGATGATATAAGAAGAATGATAGGAATGGTATTTCAAAAGCCAACTCCATTTCCATTTTCAATATACAAGAATTTAACCTATGCACCAATATATTATGGAATAAAGGATAAGAATCAGTTAAAAAATATAGTGGAGAGCACCTTAAAAAAGGCAGGCCTCTATGAAGAAGTAAAAAATGATTTGAATATGAAAGCTACCAAGCTTTCAGGAGGGCAACAGCAAAGGCTTTGTATAGCAAGGGCATTGACTGTAGAGCCAGAAGTATTGCTACTAGACGAACCATGTTCTGCACTAGATGCCAAAAATACTGCCAAGATAGAACAAACCCTTTTACAATTTTCCAAAGACTATACTATAATAATAGTAACCCATAATTTAGACCAAGCTGAAAGAATAGCCGACCATATAATTGACGTATCCAACTAATTCAGTAGGAGAGAGCTTTGCTCTCTTTGTCTCCTGTTAGTCACTTATTCAATTATTCTCCAACAATAACATTACAAATAACAATACTAAAAATGTCTCCACAATTGGACTATTGAAAAATTGTGATATATCTTGATTTAACTCACCTTTTTCCTTTTCTCCACTAGGTACATATTTGAAAAGCTTCTCTAGATTTATCATTCCAACACCTTGGCTTTCCTTAGATTCTATCATATCAATGCATGAATCTAATAGTTTTCTTTTACTTTCCTTTTTTATTGGACCACTGTTTTCTGCTGCTACTACAACAACTATTCCACTGTTTACAGCTTTTGATACAGCCTTGCAAAGAGATCCTTTGAACAAGGGTTGTTAGCAGGGCTACTTACTACATGAGTCCAGTGTCCATAAGCGAAAAAATATAATGGCTTGATTTCAATGGGTACAGGGGTTAGGGATGCTGTAGTTTGTAGATATTTCAGTTAAAATTATGAAAAAAATTATTTTTAGTTTAGCGAATTAAAGTTTATATATTAATATAAAGTTAAGGGTAGGTAATTAATTTTGCTTATCTTTTGATTTACAAATTTTTAAAACAAGAAGGACTTTTAAAAAAACTTGTAGAATATATAATATATATGATAATATGTATTATTAAGTATATATTCTAAAAGATAGAATGGAAAGGTGATGATAATGGCACAGGTTTCGAAATCAACAAATTTAATATTAGAAAAGCTAGGATTTATTAATTCGAACAAACTTTACTATAAAAAAGAAATACAAAATTGTGAGGAATTAAATCTTCACCAAAAAAAAGTATTAAATGAATTAGATCCTGTAGCCTTTTTCTGTTTAGATAATAAACCATTTATATTATTTTTTGAAGAAATAAATAATATAAAAGAAATGAGATTATTATCTACAAAAATTTGGAATGCCCAGATACCAATTGTCATCTTTAACAATAATACAGATATTATAATTTATAATGGAAGTATTTTAGAAGAGAATGAAATATTAAAAGATGTAGAAAGTCTTCCTATTAGTGAATGCGATGAAACCTCTAATTTTTCGTATTGGAATATAACTGATAAAAATTTCTGGGTAGAATTTAATAAGAAAAGTCCAGGTAAAGACTTAAATCAAATTATGCTTGAAAACTTAGAATATGTAACTAAAAAGCTAAAGGATGGGTACAATATAGATTTTGCAACGAAACTTATTCTTAGGTTAATTTTCATAAGGTGTTTAATAGATCGTGGAATAGACATTGGCTACAATGGCTTAACATCAGATACCATAGAATCAAGAAAGAATCTACTAAAAATAGTAGAAAACAAAACTGAACTATATAAGTTATTTTATCATTTAAAAAAAAGGTTTAATGGAAACCTATTCGATGTAGATAATAATGAAAATAGTGCAGAACTACCTAATGAAGTATTTATTATTTTAAAAGAATTTTTATCAGGAGAACTAGAGCAAAGTTCTGGCCAATTTTCTATGTTACCACTATACGATTTTAATATAATTCCAGTTGAATTAATAAGTAATATTTATGAAATATTATTAGGGGAGGATAAGCAAAAAAAAGATAAATCATTCTATACACCACCATACCTAGTAGATTTTATATTAACAGAAAACATTGAAAATTTTGTTGTTAATAACGAGACTTGTAAGGTATTGGATCCTTCTTGTGGCTCGGGGATTTTTTTAGTTGGAAGTTTCAGAAAAATGTTAGATATAAATTATTCCAATAATGGATATTTATCAAACGATAATTTAAATAAACTGTTAATTGATAATATATATGGTGTAGATAAAAATGCAGAGGCAATTGATGTTGCAATATTTTCCTTATATTTAACCATTTTGGATTATACCGATCTAAAAAAGTTAAATCATTTTAGATTTCCAAACCTGCTAGGAACAAATTTAATAGTGGCAGACTTTTTTGATGAAGAAATGACCAGTATTTTAAAAGAAAATAAATACGATTTTATATTGGGAAACCCACCCTGGGGCTCTATAAAAGATGAAAAAGGTAGGTTAAATAAATATAGGGAAAAACATAATTATCCACAACAAAACAATGAAATAAGCAGGGATTTTATTATTAGGAGTGCGGAATTTATGGGGGATTCTACAGCTTGTTGTTTAGTAATAACCTCAAAAATATTATATAATGCTGGAAAACAGGCAGTAAATTTTCGAAAATTAATGCTAGAGAATTTTAAAATAATATCAGTAATAGAACTGTCACCTGTGAGAAAGTTGCTTTTTAAAAAGGCAGTTGGACTGGCAGCTATTATAACGTTTAAGAAAACTGATTTAGATTCATCAGATAATAATATAAGATATACATCATTAAAACCTAATGTATTTTTTAAATTATTTAATATTATAGTTAAAGAAAAAAATGACACAAAATTAGTAAATCAACGAATGCTATTAGAGCATGATTGGTTATGGAAAACTTTAGTATATGGAACTATTCATGATTTTGAGATTATTAGGTATCTAGAGGAAAAATATAAAACTATAAATGATGTAATTGAAGAAAGGGGATTAATATGTGGTGGTGGCATACAGGAGAGTGGAAAATATAAAAAGTCTTCAGAACACTTATTAGGTAGAATAATTATAGATTCGAAAAAAATTTCTTCTTTTAGTATAGATTTTAAGGATGCAAGTATTTTTAATAAGACAGAAATTCATAGGCCTAGAAGACCTGAGTTATTCGAACCCCCATATTGTTTAATAAGAACAGGGGCAAATATTAATAATTATAAAATGAGGGCAGTATATTCAGAAAAGGGCTTTATTTATAGAAAAATGACCTATGGTGTGAAAGGTAATAAAAATGATAAGGATACACTTAAAAATTTAGTTGGATTACTGAATTCGTCATTCTACTCGTATTTAAATTTAATGCTGGGGTCTTCAATAGGTATATGGATGGAAATAGTTATATTTGATGAGGTATTCAAATTTCCATATTTAGAAAATAAAGCATTAATAAAAAAAGTAGATGAAATTCAAGAATGTATTGAGAAAAACAAACTAAATGTAGAAATACGCCAACACAATGATGCCAATCCTCTAGATAAACTTATTGAGGAATTAGATATGTTAGTTTTAGAAATGTTTGAATTAGAAAATAATAACTTTGTTGATTATGCAATAAATGTACAGATACCTGAACTTACTAATTTCAATAAGCATAATGCGGTTAAATTGGCAACAAAGAAATCTATGATTGATTATGCTATTATTTTTCAAGAATATTGGACTAAGGTATTAGACCCTGCAGGACTTGAGGGCAGGATTAAAATATATCATAATGTAAAGAGTAGGTATAATATTTTTGAAATGGAATTTATAGAAAAAGCAAATAATATTAATGGAAATGACATCGAATTTATAGAAAAACCAGGGGAACTTAAAGATATTTTCACTAGGTTTATGATTCATGAGATAAATGATGTCTTTTATGATATTAAAGATGTCATAAATTTTGAAGATTCCTCATTTTTCATTATTAAAACAAATGAATATAAAAATTGGCATCCTGCTATTGCTGAAATGGATTTGGCAGCCACAATAGATGCTATATTATTTGAAAGTGAGGAAAAATAATATGGGGGGACTTAAAAATAGGAGATTAAATCAATCTTTAGTGGATGCAATCTTAATGGAGATTATTGATAAGATTTTAAGTTGCTGCAATATAATGGTTGATGATTGTGTAGCAAATGGGGACAAGGTTAGAAATGATGAAGAAGAAATAAGGGATTATTTGCTTGAAAACTATTTAGCCAACAATTCAGTTCGTAGAAAAGTTGGTTTGACTAGATTTTTGTTTCAGGCAGAAGTACGTGAAAGAAAATTGGGTTCACAAAAATATGGAAATATAGATATCAAAATATTAATTCACCCAAATAGTTTTGAAGATACTAGGGCGTATTTTGTAATAGAATGCAAGAGAATAGATGGGTCATCAATATTAAATAAAAAATATATAGATGATGGTGTATATAGGTTTGTTGGTCCTACTGCCTATTACACCACTTATGAAAATAGAAATATAATGTTTGGGTTTATAGTAAAAAAAATAGATATTATTGATAATGTGGGAAAAATTAATTTAATACAAAGGTCAAAAACGGAATTAAGCATTATAGAGGATTTTATAAAAAAGTCAGATAATGTTTATACTGGTAAATATAAATATTGTCATAATGACATTACCCTATATCACATATTTCATGACTTTTCTAAAATAATAGATATATGATGATGAATATAATGACCAGGTTACCAACTAAGAGGGTAACAGAAGCACTTGGACGAAGTATAACATATTGTAGAAAGCAATTAAACAACTTGAAGGATCTGAATATATTAATCTCGGTAAAGAGGATAATTAACTATTCCAATTTCGGAATAGCTTGAAAAAAATAATAACCCTACACGGCCATGCAGAGTGATTAAAACTTTTTAAATCACCATCGTGGCAACCGCACCTTTACGGTATCGATTACCTTGTTCTTGTCATACCACAATAGGTATAATTGTAAACATAATATAAAACAAAATAGAACTAACTGAGTCAGGAGACCGTCACCTGACTCAGCCCCTCATTCATTCAATTATTCTCCAACAATAACATTACAAATAACAATACTAAAAATGTCTCCACAATTGGACTATTGAAAAACTGTGATATGTCTTGATTTAACTCACCTTACTGGAGAAAAAAGCTGAAAAAGGGTAATATATAGATAGAAGATATTTATGATAAAAGAAATTTACAATCTCTTAATCGAAAGGAGTGTATTGTTTTGAAATGGACTGAAGCAGTAAAAAAGCATCCAAATAAATGGTTGTTATTTGAAGCTATAGAAGCATGTTCAAAGGATGGAAAAAGAATCATAGAAGATCTTTCAGTTATTAATTCATTTGATGATAGTAGAGAAGCTTTAAAAGAGTATTCTAAAATGCATAAGAAGGATAAATCAAGGGAGATGTATGTTTATCATACTAAGAATACGGAATTGATAATAGAAGAACGAAGCTGGATAGGAGTTAGGAAATATGGTTAAATTAGATTATAAATATGGTTTGCCATTTTGTGAAATTACAATTGAATATAAGGGTAACTCAATAACATTAGATAATATTTTATTAGATACAGGATCAGGTGGGACAATTTTAAAAATGGATGAAGTTGATAAAATTGGGATTACAATAGAAAAAGAAGATACAATAGAAACTATTTCAGGTGTAGGCGGAATAGAATTTGTATATAAGAAAGAAATTGATAAAATAAGATTTGGAATTTTAACAATAGAAAATTTCAATATTGAAATTGGGGTTATGGATTATGGGTTTGAAATAAATGGAATAATAGGAATGGACTTTATGAAACATATAGGCACAATAATAGATTTAGAAAAAATGATTGTATCTGTTAGAGATAACGATGAAAATAATTAAAACTTAAAAAGAATTATAAACATAAATTAATAAGCTAAGGATTATCCAATATTATGGAGCTCAAATTTAATGGGCTCTTTTTTATTACCCAAAAAGGAGGTAGAAAAACAACTACAGCATTGAACCTAGGGTATGCACTATCTGAAGAAGGGAAGGAGGTAATATTAATTGATTTTGTATACAAGTAAGTCTTACCACTGCCATAGGTTATAATGTAGATAATAAAGTAAATATACAAACACTAATGGTATTAACCATAGAGGAAGAGGAGATAGTCCTCATGGAAATATTGTCAAAGTGAGTCACGGTCCTCTGACTCACTTTTATCTTTTTTAATATAGCTACTTATACTGTTTCATATATTTCTTCTCGTGTAAGGAATCGTTATATAGCAAGGGCTTAAGTTGTTATATATCATTATATTAGATATAATAATATTAATACTAAATTATTATTTATAAGTATATTAAATAAGGAGGAAGGTAGATGCTGACATATATAAAGGGTGACTTGTTCAGCAGCCCAGCGCAAGTATTAGTTAATACAGTGAATACTGTAGGTGTTATGGGTAAAGGTATTGCCTTGGAATTTAAAAAAAGATATCCAGAAATGTTTAAACTATATCAAAAGAAATGTGATGACAAATCTTTTGATATAGGAAAACTTTTATTATGGAAAAGAGGAGAAAAGTGGGTTTTACTATTTCCAACAAAAAAGCATTGGCGTTCACCTTCCAAAATTACATATATAGAGAAGGGATTAGAAAAATTTGTACAATCTTATGAGAAGTTGGGAATTGAGTCTATTGCATTTCCTAAACTAGGATGTGGAAATGGTGGTTTAGATTGGAATGAAGTTGGGCCAATAATGGAAAAATATTTAAAAAACCTCCCAATTCATATATATATATATTTAGATAATTATAAAGAATCAATACCAGAGCATAAAAAAACATTAGAAATTGAGAAATGGTTAAGAAAGAATACTAATTCAATAGGATTTACTTTTATAAAAGAAGAATTACAACATGCTATTAATGAAAATAGTGAACTTTTCATAAATGATAGCTTACTAAAACATATATCCTGGAAGGAAGATGGTATTCATTTAATTAATGGTGATGAAATTGTAATACCAGAGGAGGACTTATGTGATTTTTGGTATTATATTCGTAATGTAGGTGTTATTGAGATAGATAGGCTACCTGAAAGATTTACAAGTTATGGGCCAATAATGCTAGATATACTAAAACGTCTTGATTATGTTCAACCCATTATAATAATGAATAATGATACCGAATCTATTGAAACTAGCAATGGCTATCAGTATATAAGTTCATGGGACGGTGAGAATTAATGGTAAGTTACAGACAAATAATTGAGGAACAGAGACTGAAATTAAATAGAAGCATTAATTGGTGGCCACTATATTTATATCATTTCACAGATGTTCATAATGCAGTAAGTATCATTGATAAAGAATATATCTTTGGCAGGAAATTAGCTTATGATGAAAATCTTATGGTTTCTGATAATGCTAGTGCAAGTGTGATAGAGATTACAGATGAAACGGTATTAAGATATGCAAGATTATACATGCGCCCTAAAACTCCTACCCAATTTCATAATGAAGGACATAAACCAGAAAGTATTAGAGAACGAGGCATAAATGCTAATTGTCCAGTACCAATTTTCTTTTTTCTAGATGCAGAAAAAACCTTATCATTAGATGGAGTTCAGTTTATTGAAAAGGGCTGTAAAAAATCCTGAATTGATGATAAGATTATTAATATTACAGTATTTATACAATTTATCGGATGGAGAGTTAATACTGAGTCAGGGGACCGTCCCCTGACTCAGCTACTCACTCATTCAATTATTCTCCAACAATAACATTACAAATAACAATACTAAAAATGTCTCCACAATTGGACTATTGAAAAATTGTGATATATCTTGATTTAACTCGTTTTTCCCCTTTTCTCCACTAGGTACATCTTTGAAAAGCTTCTCTAGATTTATCATTCCAACACCTTGGCTTTCTTTAGATTCTTTCATATCAGTGCATGAATCCAATAGTTTTCTTTTAACTTCTTTAGGGGATAAGTTTTTGTCTTTTTCAAGCATCAGTGCAACACTACCTGACACAAAAGGTGTAGCCATAGATGTTCCACTTAGTGACACATAGTCATCAGCTTTTTTATTTGACAAGGACATGATATTTACACCTGGAGATACCAAATCAGGTTTAGTAAGTCCATCAATAGTTGGGCCTCTACTGGAAAAAGAAGCTATAGTATCATCACTAGTATCAATAGTTCTCTTATCATCAACAGCTCCTACTGTTATGACATCAGGATTAATGCCTGGGGAAAGTATAGAGCTTGCTAATGGACCACTATTTCCTGCTGCTACTACAACAACTATTCCACTGTTTACAGCTTTTGATACAGCCTTGCAAAGAGGATCCTTTGAACAAGGGTTGTTAGCAGGGCTACCTAATGAAAGGTTAATAACCTTAGTATTGTATTGGGATTTAGTTTCAATAACCCAAGATATAGCTTTAACTATATTTGATGTACTACCACTACCGTTTTCATCAAGGGCTTTTACAGCCAATATATTAGCCTTTGGAGCAACTCCAGCATATTTTCCTCTAGAAGAATATCCATTACTACCTACTATACCGGCTACATGAGTACCGTGTCCGTTATCATCATAGGGAGAGGTCTTGTTGTTTACCAAGTCTTTAAATCCTACAATTCTATCATTTGGTTTCGTTAAGTCATTGTGAGGGCTTACTCCAGTATCTATTACTGCAACGGTGATCCCTTCTCCAAGGTAGTTTTTATCATGAGGTAAGTTGCCTCCTATAGTAGCAGTGCCGATGTCCATCAGGGCAAATACCTGTGAATCAAAGCTTATATATTCTATATTTGGGTCTTCTGCAAGTCTATATATTGCCTCTGTGCTCAAATTACATGATATGCCTCCAATTAGTGGAAGATCATTTTTGATTTTTCCAGACATATTTTGTATCAAACTATTTAAAAGGTTAAAGTCATTATTATTACTTTGTACAATTACCGGTAATACTTCTAGAGCTTGAGAAGATAGTTTTGCACTTAGTATGGGGCATATTTTAGAACTTCTAATTCTTCGCATAATAATATCACCTACCTTGTTCTAGTCTATGCTTACAAGGTTAAGAATGTGTTATTATTTTGTTAATTTCTATGCTTGAATTAAACAAGGAATTGGATTTAGGGAGAAATAATGAGGATGTAATTGACTTTAGTTATATGCTAATTTTGTAAATATTAAGCAAAAAAGAAGGGATTTTGGAAGTTATGTGGAATCTATATATAATGATATGTAAGTTTTATAGATATTTATATTTTACAATCCTAATTTTATTTATACACTTAATGAGGAAATGTATGAATAATCAATTTTAAAGATTTAAAAAACGGGGGGAGGTTTATGTATCTTAAGAGTATTGAAATTACTAATTTTAGGAAATTCGGACAAAAAAATAACAAAGTAGAATTTGTAGATGCTAAAAGTTATAGGGAACAAAGAGAAGGAAAGGAAATAAATGTTGCTCCGACAACGACATTAATAGTTGGTAAAAATAATTCTGGCAAAACAACGATTATTAATGCATTGAATAAACTAATAAATGATAATTGTTTTAAAGCAAATGATTTTAATTTTCTCTATTTAAAAGATTTATTTAATCAATATGGAAGATTTGTAGAAAAAATTGAAACACCGTATCTTCAATTTATAATTTGTATAGGAATTGAAGAAAATAGTACTGATCTAGTTACTAATCTTGTACCTTTTATGGTTTTGGATGATGTTAAAAAATCCGAAGTTGAAATACTTGCGAGATTTGAATTAGAAAACGAAGAAATTTTTAATAGAGATGTAAAGCAACTTTTGGAGAAATATAAAAGTTATCCTGAAAGAATAAAGTTTGATAGATTTTTACAATTAATAGATGATTCGAGATTCAAATTAAATTACTATAATTCAAATGGCGATATTGTAAATAGATTTAATATTAATAATTTAATTGAGTTGAAATCAATTAAAGCGAATAATATTGCAAATGAAAAATGTCTATCAAAAGTTTTTAGCAGAATAATAGAGTATAGATATAAATTATTATTTGCTAAGGATGAGTTGGACTTAGATTCTAAAATTGTTGATATTAATGTTGATCTCACTAAATTAATTGAACAAAGGCATACTAATGAACTAAATGAGTCTTTAAGTAAAATTGAATCAAATGATAAACTTAAGGTACTTTTAAGTGCTGATATAACTTTTAAAAGATTAATGAATAATTTAATCAAGTATGAGTATGTTGAACAAAATATTAATATACCAGAAGATCAATTCGGGTTAGGGTATACGAACTTAATGATGATAATAGCTGATTTAATTGATTATATGGAGAAGTATCCAGAAGACTCTTTTAATAGCAAAGTAAATTTAATCTCTATCGAAGAGCCCGAAACATTTATGCATCCACAGATGCAGGAGTTATTTATAAAGAATATCAATGAAGCAATATCTTCTCTTTTGGAAAGTAGGAATAAAAATGTTAATAGTCAATTAATAATCACTACTCATTCATCCCATATTCTAAACAGCAAAATTCATAGTGGAAATACTTTTAATAATATAAATTATGTAACTATGAAACATAATAATACTCATGTAGTAAATTTATATGATGACGTAGTTATATCTAAAAATACTACAGATAATAACTATAAGCGAGAGAACGATTTAAAATTTCTCAAGAAACATATTAAGTATAAAGTCTCTGAGTTATTTTTTTCAGATGCAATTATTATTGTTGAAGGTATAACAGAAGAGACACTTCTTAAATATTATATTGATAGGGATAATAAACTTAATAAATATTATATATCTATTTTCAACATTGATGGTGCTCATGGCCTTGTTTATCATGAACTAATAAAATTATTGAATGTTCCAACCCTTATAATAACTGATTTAGATATAAAACGACTTGATGAAGAAAAAGAGACCTTTAAACAAATAACTACCTTAAAAAATAGATTGACAACAAACAAGACAATTGAGAAGTATAATAATGGTTCAAATAAATTAGATAATATACCTAAAAGCATGAAAATAGACAACCTATGCATTGTTTATCAAGGCAAGATTGAAGAATATTATGCAACAAGCTTTGAAGAAGCTTTTATATTAACGAACTATAAAAATGTTCTTTTAAATAGTACTATAATTAAGGTAAAACCTAATATTTACAAGAATATTATTAAAGATGAAAGGCGTTTTTCAAAGATAAAAGAAAATTCATATAAACTTCAAGTAAAACTATCTAAAGACAAAAGTAATTTTGCTAATATTTTACTTTATAAGCTTATAACTCAAGGCGAAGATATAGCAATTCCTTCTTTACCACGATATATTGAAGATGGACTTTTATGGTTAGCTAATAGGTTGAGAGGAGGAGATTAATAATGAGTTTAACGATTATATCTCAATCAAATAAAGAAAAGGAAGAAAAAATATTAAAAACTATATATGACTGTATAGATAAAAAAGAAAGTATTATTTTTAATTCAGGCGCTGGTTCTGGTAAAACATACTCTCTAATAGAAAGTTTAAGGCATGTAATAAAAAAATATGGGAATAATTTAAAAAGACACAATCAAAAGGTTATTTGCATTACCTATACAAATGTTGCAACTGAAGAGGTGAAAACGAGGCTTGGGAAAACAGACATGGTATTAGTTTCTACAATACACGAAAGAATTTGGGAAATTATTAAAGACTATAAAAGTCAACTAGTTGAAATTCATAAAGATAAAATAGTGGAAGAAATCGGTAAGTTGAAACAAGACATAGATAGTAAGAAGGAATATGAGAGATTTCGAGAATTAAGTGATGACAAAAAAGAACAGTTTAAAAATATCATGTTGGAAAACAAACAATTATTTTATCAAAATTATGATAAAAATGCAGCGGATTTTAGAGATGTATTTAAAATTTTACTAAATGATTACTATGATTTATTAAGGAATATTAATTATTTCAAAAAAACAGTAAATACTATCTATAAAATAGATAATTATTCTAATTGCTATGAAAATATGGCTTTGAATAAAGAAGGATATAGATATGTAGAATATAATTCAACCTACAATAGAGATCAACTTCATAAGATGCGAATAAGTCATGATACTCTATTAGAATATGGTCTAAAAATGGTAGAAAAATATGACTTATTAAAGCAGATAATAATTGATAAATATCCATATATTTTTATTGATGAATATCAGGATACCAACATTAAGGTAGTTGAAATAATGAATTATTTGCAAAATTACGCGATAAAAATTCATCATAATATCTTTATTGGATATTTTGGTGATATTGCACAGAATATCTATAGCGATGGCGTAGGAGGAAAAATATTTCAGATTCATTCAAATCTAAAGCCGGTATATAAAGAATTTAATAGAAGATCTAGAAAAGAAGTAATTGATGTTATTAACAAAATTCGAAATGATGAAATTAAGCAAATATCAATATATAGTGATTGTGTAGGGGGCAGTGTAAAATTTTATTCAGGAGGGTCAATTAATATCGAAAGATTTATAAATAATCATATAGATGAATGGAATGTGAGTTCGAAGAATCAACTGCATTGTTTAGTTTTAACTAATGAGACTGTAGCTAAGTATAGTGGTTTTTATAACATATATAATGTCTTTAAGGAAACAAAAAAATATTCTGGAATTAATTATGAGCTACTTAATACTGAACTTCTAAGTAATGACTTATCCAAACTTGGTGAAATTCCACTTTTGTTGTTTAAGATAATTAGATTTAAAAATAATATTGATTATGGGCAAGTTACAATTTCAGAAATTATACCTAAAAGTTTACACGATAAGATGAATTTGTTGGAACTAAGAAAGATAATTGGATTGTTAAGACAAAATAATGGAAATACATTAGGGCAATATGTAGAATCAATATTGGCAACTTACTCACAAGATATTAAAGATAAATACAAAATAGTAATAGGGCAGTTATTTGATTTTGAGAATGTTTCGTATGAAATGTTTAAAAATTATCTTCTTGAAAAATTATTCCCATCTCTTTTGGATGATGATATAGGTGAAGCAAATGCAGTAATACAAAAATTACTAGATATCAGAATGTATGAATATAATTTATGGTATACGTATATATTGAATAAGCAGGAAGGGGAAGTAATTTACCATACATATCATGGAACAAAGGGGTTGGAGTTTAATAATGTAATTATTATTATGGAGAACGCATTTGGCAAAAGTACAAACTATTTTAATTTCTTTTTTCAGAACTACATGAAATCACAGTTATTAATTGGGAAAGATAAGAATAAATTTGAACAGATAAAAAATCTTTTATATGTATCTTGTTCTAGGGCTATTAATAATTTAAGTATTTTATATCTTGATGATGTAAGCACTTTTAAAGATGAAATTGAGGAGATATTTGGTAAAGTATATTCTTTAAAAACAAAATAAATATTATTTGAAAAATTAATATTAATTAATGATAATCCTAGGGAGTGGAGTTTAAATAAAAAATTTTATTTTTAACAAGCTAAGAGCTAAACCTTAGTTACCAAATCTAAGGCTAATGCTCTTTTTTATTTCAATAAACCCCAAATCAACAATACCCTATTAAACATAATATCCCCAATGGGATTAGAAATAAAAAGTAACAATATAGTCTTAGGAGAAAACATAGGAAAAGTTTACAGAATAGTAAAATATCCTTAAGACTTAGAGTCTGGTTAGTTGTCATAAACAACCAATATTCTGGAACAATTTGTTCTATAAACTTCACTTCTATAGATAGTGAAATCTTTATTCAAAACATATCCAAAAGCATAAATACAAATAGAGGAGTAGCTAATTCTACAAAGGATCCTTTAACTTAGATTATTGGCAATAATTCAAGTTAACCTTTGAAATATTAATTGTATCTAATATAATAAATGTAAATATATAATATATCTTGATGTTAGATAATAATTGGTAATGTAAAAAGTTTTATGAAAAAATAAAAGTCAAAAATAATACTTTTCAATTAAATTTTGAGTGGGATCTCCCGCCACCCTTGACAAAAAATAAGAAAATGCTTAGTTAAAACTAACAAGGGCGAGGGGAACTCAAAAACAAGACAACGCAAATAAGCCCTTGAAATGTTCATTATAGCATTTTCTTAAATATTTTTGTCAAGGGCAAGCCTACGGTGGCTAGTGCTGCTGGGCTCAAAGAATCTAAAAACAAGACTTTAAGCACAAGAAGATATGTATTCTTCAGACAGTTGTATTAATTTAATCCATCTTGCAGGCATATTGGGTAAATCCTCAAGTTCAGGAATAACAACAGGTACACTAGCTTCCAATGAAGCATGAGGTCTTAAAAAGTTGAAATAAACAGCAAACAATGTAACAAAAGTAACAGAACCATGCTGGGCACCAAATCCATGAGAGGATTTGTAATTGCCTTTAAAAGTGCGATTAAGACGTTCGATAACTTGCTTAAGTGGTCTAAATTCTTTTGAAACAGGATCATCATTAGTAAGACCAATGACCTGTGAAACATCAAAAAATATATCATGTTGGGCAAAAAAATGTTGAGCAAGAAGGTAAATAGGATTACCATCAACAATGATATTAAGATTCTTTGGAATTTCCTTAAATTTAGACAAAACATCATCTAAAGCAATAATAGCTGAAGGAGTGTCACGATTAGGAGAAACATGGTAAGACAAAATAATCTTCTTAACAGCATCAAAGAAAAAGAAGATATAATGCCATTTACCATTAACCCTAATATAAGTTTCATCACCACAAATAGAGTCAGATAGCTCATAAGGGTAATTGTCAACAAATGGCTTAGTAATAACACTTACAGTGTTAGCATAATTAAGAACAGTTTGATGAGAAATATCAACCTGATGAATATCTTTCATGATAGCAGCAGTCTTTCTAGCACTTAGGCCATAATTAACATAATAAGTTAAAACAAGACCTAAAACATGATTGGAAGCATAAATCCTTGGCAAAGAAACAGAACCTTTAACAGGAGAAGTTCTAGATAAAGGCTTAAAGTTAATATTAAAAGCTCTGTAAATATAATGCATTTTAAAAGAATGAGGCTTAATCTCAAACAGCTCCTTTTGTTCTTTAGATAAAGAATTTTTGTTTTTAAGATAAAAAGAGCACTCATTGTTTTTACACTTGTAGATAATAAAGAATTTACGATCCTTAATAGGCTCAAGAGCCTTGTTACAATGAGGACATCTTAAAATAACAGACTTGGAAAATTGATTTTTTCGGCTAAAAGTTGATTCACAAACCTTGCATTTAAATTGGCCTCTGCCACCGTTGTTATCGTATATGTAAATGTGAGGAGCACCACAACAAGGACAAGAAATAGATTCAGGAACAGGAACTTTAGAGTTAACAGGTTTAAGCTCTTTTCCTTTATCCAACAAATAATTCTTTAAAAGAACTTTGTGATCATATTTCTTAACCTTATCAAAGATAGGCATTTCGTCGACTTTCAGTTTACGATAAGGCTTATCAATGGGTTCATCAGGTAGCTTCGAAGCTTTAATAGCACCTAAACAAAATAGAAGATATAAAATAATGTTATTTTGGACTTGAATAAAGTATAGTAAATAAGTTATAATATCGAACATGGATGACAATTCCTTTCTAGTTAGATTTGTTTGACGACGATATTATAACTAATGAATGGATATTTGTCATCCATTTTTGTATATAAAAACAAAAAATATTTAGCTCTCTTTAGGGGGTAAATATTTTTATTAAGATAAATGTTTGAAAATCAAGGATTGTCAGAGATGTATATTAATATTTTTGACAATACCTAATAATTATAGGGAGTGTATTTATGTGAGCAATAAATCTTTTAATGAAAAACTAGTTAATATTATAAATAATTGTTTTTTGGGCGGAATCATATTTGGCTATTTTGATTAAAATAGAGGAAAATTTAGATAACTTAGAGAATTATCCTGAACTTTTTGTTAATATTAATAGAGCAATAACGGATGCTTTTATTGTTCTTATATCAAAAATATATGATAAAAATAGTAATGGTGTCAGTATTATGCATATTTTAGATAAAAAAACATATAAAGAGGTTGATGAAAATGTAGTTGATTTAGAATTGATTAAGAAATATCTAAAGGAAAAAAACAAAGAGTTAGCAGGAGAAAAAATTGGAATTCTAAAAGAGAACTTAAAAACTTAGCGTGATAAATTTTATGCTCATACTGATATAGAATTTTTAAATGATGAAGGATTATTAAGAGAAAAACATAAAATAAGCATACAAGAATTCTATGAACTTATTAATTTTGCAAAACGTACAACACAACATTTATACTTCTTAATAAATAATAAATGTATAGGATATGATTTAAAATTCAAGTGCGAAAAAGAATTTGATTTGTTAATAAAAGAAATAGAGAACCATAAGAGGATATACAATAATTTATATAAAGAAATTTAAATATTTAGTGTTTACTTTAATTTTATCTAAAATTGAGATGGGAGACGTTATAAATAATTTAATATATTGATATAAAAAATTATATGTATAAGGGGGGAACGTCTTGGAATTTATAATGATATCTTATATTGGTATTATGTTTTGTTGTATATTAATAATTTTAGCTGCTATAGGAATTAATATTATACTATGGAAAGGGAATAGAGTTGGTAAAAAATTAAAAGAAAAGACGTATAATTTAAGCAAGAATCTAACTAATGAAAAGGTAGAAGATTATATAAAGTTTATTGATAGTGTTGAAATTCCACCTAGAAAATATTATTGGAATATGCTAAAAGCAGGCTATAAAATAGTTGAGATGAATAAAGAGATAGATAATAAATTATTAAGGCAATTGAAAATAACGATATTAGGTAAGGGGGTATTGGTAGGTTAGAAGATGTTTATATAATATAAATAAAGATATGAAAGATATTTAAATAATATTTAAATGCTTTATTTAATGTAATAATATTAAGATTAGTAGTTTTAAAAGGAGGTTAATTAGTGGAAGATAAAAAGCAAAATTTGCTAGAAGAAACTGATAGATTGAAAAATAGAAAATTTAAAATTAATACAATCAATTAAAAATAAAAAATATGGAATAGTTTGCGTGGATATAAAAGAAGGATTTAAAAAAGAGTCAGAAAACAAATTAGAGAAAGAAGCAAAATTGTAAAGAACGCAATTAAATTCTTATACCAATAATAAGGTGAAGCCAATTGATTTAGATGTATTGGCTAAGATGTGTTCTGTTTTAGATTGTAAACTTGAAGATATTATGGAATACAAATTAGAAATAATAAAAGTAGAGGGAGGTAAAAGTTTTGAGAACTGAAGACCAAGTTAGGGACGAAGCTAGAGATATTTTAGATTTTACTGATAGTGAGACAGCTCAATCAGGAGTAGGTCAAATTACTACTCTAAATCAATTAGGATTTCCAGGGAATTCAAAAAAACCAGATGGATGGTATTTGCCATTTGATACAAATAAAACAGCTATTATTTTAGAAACAAAAGCTGAAAATATAGATATAGACACAAAGAAATGTGTAGTTGAAATCCGTGAATATGGAGATATTGTAATGGAAAGGTACAATATAGTGATTGGAATATTATACAATGGAAAGCATACAAGAGTATTCCGTAATAATAAACCAGTAGAAGCACCAGATGAGCTTCAAGCAAAAGAGTTTTACATTAACCGAATTAAAGATGAACCATTAGATAAACAAAAGATTTATAGATTAACTGCCAAAATTAATAATAATTTACATTTTAATTTTGGCATAAAAAACTTATATTCAAGAATGGTTTTTACAGCCTCTGCTTTAGTTGCAGAACGTTACAGTAAATATGCTTTAATGAAAGGTATGGATTATAGTACATTGCACAATTCAATTGCTTCTAACTTAAATAAATCACTTGAAGATTCACGAAGGCAGAACCAGAAATTGGAAATTATTGTCGAGGTTTATAGTGCTATTCGTATGAATTATACTGAAAATCAAGATGCAATCAATGAATTTATTGAGGATGTAAAAGAAATATCAAAAGCTATCAACTCTAATCACTGGGCTGGCGAAGATGTTATGGGTATCTTTTTTAATGAATTTAACCGTTATAAAGGGAAATCAGAACACGGACAAGTTTTTACACCAGATCATATTACGAATTTCATGTATCGATTGATTGATTGTAATATGAATGATTATATATTAGATGCAGCTTGCGGCTCAGGTGCTTTCTTAGTTAAGGCAATGAGCAATATGATTGTTGAAGCTGGCGGAGTCGACACCAATAAAGCGAAAGAAATAAAATCAAATAGACTATTTGGAATAGAAAATGATAAAGAAATATTTGCACTTGCTTGTGCAAATATGCTCATCCATAAAGATGGAAAGACTAATTTAGAACATATGGATTCACGAAAAATTGAAGCTGGTGAATGGATCAATAGCAAACCAATTACAAAAGTGTTGATGAATCCACCTTTTGAGAATAAGTACGGTTGGGATAAGATTATTCTTAATGTCTTGAATAATGTGAAGCAAGGAACAATGTGTGCCTTTATACTTCCTGATAAAAAACTAGAAAAAGCTAGTAAAAAATTTCGTGAAGATTTACTCGAAAATCATCGTATCAAAATTATTGTTAAATTACCAGAGGAAATTTTTGCAGAAGGGATTACAACATCGATTTTTGTAATTGAATCTGGTAGACCACAAGAAGACAGTAATATTATTGCCTATAATATCAAAAATGATGGCTTGGAAACTGTAAAGAATCAAGGTAGACAAGATATTCATAACCGTTGGCCTGAAATTGAAGATTATTGGATTAAGGCGATACAAAATGGAGAAGAACCAAAATATAATACTAAACAAGTTTTAGACTCTAATGAGCATTTATCTTGGCAGGCTCCTCAAAAACCATTTGAGATATCTGAAGAAGATTTTAATAAGACTTTGATGGATTATCTATTATTCAAACAGGGAATTGATGCAACAGAGTTTAAAGATAGAGTTACTGAAAAAGTTCTTTATTCTTCTGATGTAATAAGCTCAGATGATGAGGTTGTAATCTCCTTAGAAAAAGGTGATGGTTATGGAGAAGATTGATGTAAGTAGCTGGGGGGAGTTTAATTTAAATGAATTATTTGGCAAACCAACTAGAGGTACACGGTTAAAACAAAGTGCTAGAATTACTGGAGAAATCCCTCTTGTAACTGCTGGTATAGAGAATCAAGGTATAGCTGGTTATATTTCAAAAGGTTGGGAATTATTTACTGGATTAAATATTACAATTGATATGTTTGGTAATTCATTTTTTAGGGATTATAACTTTTATGCTGATGATAATATATTAGTGTTGCATGATGAAAAAAAGACGGAGAATCAGTTATTATATATAGTCAGTACTCTTCATTACTTAAAGTCCTTATATAGTTATAAGGACCAATATCGATTAGGTAGCTACAAAAAGACAGTTATCAAACTCCCACAAACTAGCGATGGTGAACCCGATTGGAATTATATGGATGATTTTATTCGAGAAAAGAAGAAAAAGGCTCGTAATAAATTTGAAAGTATCATCTCAGTTAAAAGTTCTAAAAGAAAGCTTGATGTGAGTAATTGGGGAGAATATAAAATTGAAGATGTTTTTCCTGATATAAAAAGACCTGCTGCTCGAAGTGTTAAAGATTATTTTTTAGGTGACGTTCCTTTTATATCTTCTGGTAACTATAATAATGCTGTAGATAGCTATTGTGAACCACTACCTGATGAACAATTAGAAAAAGGAAATTGTATTTCTGTAAGCCCTGTTGATGGTAGCACGTTTTATCAACCTGTTGATTTTTTAGGGCGTGGTGGTGCTGGTTCGTCTATTATTCTTTTATATAACGACCAATTAAATGAGTATAATGGTTTATTTATTAGTGCTGTCATACGCTCTTTTTTGAGTAAAAAATATGCATATGGGGATATGGGAAATAGTACAACTATAAAAAAGGAATTTATAAAATTACCCCAAACTGAAAATGGTGATGTTGATTGGGGATATATGGAAGAATTTATAAAAACTAAGGTCGAAGAATCGAAAGCGACTATAAAGAATATTGGCTATACAATATAAAATTATAACAAAAGCTATGAGGTGAGACGAATTATATGTTTAATAAAAATGTTCGCAGAATTTTTAACACATCTATTTTAATACCATTTATTCTTACAATAGGTTTTGTAAAACTTTATTATAGAAATATGGCTGTAGGTATTATTTTCACACTGATAGCGATAGTTTTAACAATATTACAGCTATCCTTAATTAGTTATGCTAAAAAGAACTTGATTATTAAAAAAATTAATGTTTTAAACATAAGTCAAAATGATGAAGATGGGTTAATTGTTACTTATCTGACCTATTTCGTACCTTTCTTAGAAGGCTATATAGGTAAGACATTTAGCAAATCCACCTGGGTATTAATTGCAGGAGGCGTGTTATTAATGATATTAAGTAGAAAAACGGTATATAATCCAATTTTGCATGTTTTAGGATACAAGATATACTCTATTGAAACGAATTACGGAGTAGATTTAAAATTGCTTACAAAAAAAGACTTACGAAATACAAGAAGTGTTACACAAGTCATTAGAATATTTGAAAATTTGGTTATGGAGGTATGATTATGAGCTCAATTTTTGTATTGGAAGATGTAGGTAGAGATAATATATCGGTGAAAATTCTCGAAATGAATAGGGGAACAACGAATAATGTTGATGAGGTTTTACAAATTGATACAGATAATTATAAGGCAAATGCAGTAAGATTTGATGGATCTTATAAGCCTGATGAAAATGAGTGTTCAAAATTGAAAACTTTGACTTATCTAATGAAATAAGTGAAGCTATTAACAATCCTCTTGGAGTCGAAAAGCTAATAGCATCAAATAGCAAAGAGCTAAATATTCGTGCTATTTTCTTACCTGTTCAGGAAAATGAAGCAGAAGAAAAGATTATTTTTCAAAGAATACAAAAGAGGCAAATATTGTTAGGAAATCAATTTACACTGTTTTGGGATAATGATACTTTTATTTCTACTAAAAAGCCAGGGATAGTTATTACGGATAGTATTGATGCCTATTATGAAGAAGGAACTTTATATTTTAAATCTTATTATTGGGCAAATCAGATATTTAATTTAAATAAATATTACAGAGAAGCAACGGATGAAGATATAAAAGAGTTTTGCTCTTTTAACTGTTTTTATGTAAAAGATCTAGAAACAGTAATACCAGCAAGTAATAATTGGACTAGAAGGAAAATAGCATATATATTAGATTCTAAAGTTCTTGAAAATAATTCCACGGATTATATAGTAGAAGCCGCTAAAAATCTTGGGGTGGAACTTGATATTAATGAGGATAGTAAAATAGTGTTTCCAGAAGACACGACAAAACAGAGAGAACTTTTATTTTATTTAGCAGATGAAATTTATAAAGGTAGTTTAACAGAGGATGTTTATTTAACTAACTCAAAAAGAATATTAAGGTAAATTTAATATCTCTTGATAGAGCATCGATAAAATACAAAAATAGTAAAATACTTAATAAGGAATATTTTTATAAATAATCATTCATTATCCATTTACAAGACTACTAATATATGGTACACTATTATCGTTCGTACAACGAACGAAGTACTGAAAGGAATGGAAAAAATGAAATTTTTTAAACCAACAACAGAATTCAAAGAAATGATACTACTACAAGAAATAGAAAACAATCACACAATCACCCAAAAACAACTAGCAGAAGCCATTGGAGCAGCACCATCAATGGTTAATGTATATATTAGTGAATTGGAAGAAAAAAACTACTTAAATAGAGAATATATATCATCGAAAATAGTTAACTACAAAATCACCCCACAAGGATTAAAGAGGAAAAACTATCTACTAATATGCTATATGAGAGAACTACTTGCTCTATATAAACTAGCTAAGAGTAATGTAGAAAAGTTTCTACAAAGCATAGAAAACAAGGGGTATAAAAACATCCTTCTATATGGAGCAGGAGAAGTAGCAGAAACCATCATAGGAGTAATCAGAGATAGAGAAATCTATTCACTAAATGTACTAGCCATAATAGACGATGATCTACAAAAACAAGGTACAGAAATCTTAGGATACAGAATAATAGACAGAAGTGAAATAGAAAAGTACAACCCGGATGCTGTAGTTATCACAAGCTATACGTTTGAGGAAGACATAATGGAGAAGTTGAATGAAGTAGGATATGAGATAGGGAAGGTAGTTAGGTTTTTTGGGAAGTAACTAATTGATAATGATTATAAGGGGATGCAATATGTCAGAAAAAATTTATTTAGCTTCACCTCATATGAGCAATGAAGGATATGAAAAAGAATATGTTAAGGAAGCTTTTGATACCAATTGGATAGCTCCACTTGGTAAAAATGTAAATGAGTTCGAAAATGAACTAGCTGCAAAGGTAGGTAGCAAATCAGCTGCAGCATTAGTATCAGGAACAGCAGCAATACATATGGCTTTAAAAGCAGCTGGTGTAGGTGAAGGCGATATAGTATTTTGTCAAAGCCTTACCTTTTCAGCTACAGCTAATCCTATTATTTATCAAAATGCAATTCCAGTATTTATAGATAGTAACTATGAAACATGGAATATGGATCCTGAGGCATTAGAAGAAGCTTTTGTAAAATATCCAGATGTAAAGGCAGTAATAGTAGTACATCTATATGGATTATCAGCTGATATGGATAAAATAGTACAATTATGTAAAAAGCATAATGTAGTTTTAATTGAAGATGCAGCAGAAAGTCTAGGTACAACATATAAAGGTAAATATACAGGAAGCTTTGGTGACTATGGAATATTTAGTTTTAATGGTAATAAAATCATAACCACATCAGGTGGAGGAATGTTAGTTTCAGACAATGAAGAGAGAATTGCCAAAGTAAGATTTTGGGCAACTCAATCTAGGGATAAGGCAAGACACTATCAACATAGTGAAATAGGCTTTAATTATAGAATGAGTAATATAGTAGCTGGTATAGGTAGAGGACAACTTAAAGTACTAGATAAAAGAGTAGCTAAAAAGAAATATATATTTGAATATTATAAAAGAGAATTAGGTAATCTTGAAGGAATAGAATTTATGCCTATAAATGAGTGGAATGAACCAAACTATTGGTTATCCTGTATAACAATAAATAACTGTCATTCTGAACGAAGTGAAGAATCTTATATTTCACCATTAGATATTATGGAAGCTTTAGAAAAGGACAATATAGAGTCAAGACCTATATGGAAACCAATGCATTTACAACCTTTCTTTGAAAAGTATGACTATATTGGTGGAGATGTATCAGAGGAATTATTTGAAAATGGTATTTGTCTACCAAGTGATACTAAGATGACAGATCAGGATTTAGATAGGATTATAGGAATTATTAAGAAGTTATGGAATGAAAACTAACTTAACATGAAACAAGGTGATAATTATGTATAAACATTGTATAAAACGGTCATTGGATTTTACATTATCATTATTAGCAATAATAGTATTGAGTCCTATAATGCTATTAGTTGCTATATTAGTAAGGATTAATTTAGGAAGTCCCATAATATTTAAGCAACGAAGACCAGGATTAAATGAAAAAATATTTACAGTATATAAATTTAGAAGTATGACAAATGAAAAGGATGAAAGTGGAGAGTTCTTACCTGTTGAATTAAGGATAACTAAATTTGGAAAGTGGCTTAGAAGTACAAGTATGGATGAATTGCCACAGCTTATTAATATCTTAAAAGGAGATATGGCAATAGTAGGTCCAAGACCATTGCGTGTAGAGTACTTAGAGCTTTATAATGATGAACAAAGGAAGCGACATAATGTAAGACCTGGTTTAACAGACTTATCAGCTATACGAGGTAGAAGTAATGTTTCATGGGAAGATCAGTTTAAACATGATATAGAATACATAGAAAACTTATCGTTTTTATTAGATTTAAAAATTGTAATTTTTACTGTAATAACAGTAATAAAGAGAGAAGGAGTTTCTCAAGAAGGGCATATAACAAGGGAACCATTTAGAGGAACTAATTAGGGAAAACAATACCTTGGAGGGTTTTATAAAAATGAACAATAAAATTGCTATAGTTGACTTAATAGAATTTTTAAAAAGAAATTGTGAGGATTTTCAATTTATTGGTGATGAGAGAGAGACAATTGAAGGATATTCTAGTATCTATGAATATAATGAAAATACAATAACATGGTTAAGAAGTGAGAAAAACTATAGTGAAGCAAAAAAAAATATTAAATTTCCAATAAAACTAATTGTATTATCAAATGATTATAAAGATACAAATGAATTTAGTAATTATATAAAAACAGATAATCCACATAGAGTATTTTTTCATATAATCGAAGAGTTTTTTACTGATAAAAAAACATATTCTATAGGGAAAAACAATGTTATTTCTGAAAGTGCAATAATACCAAAAAACATATACATAGGAAATAATTGTACCATAGGAGAAAATGTTGTAATTGGAGAAGGAACGAGAATATATAATAATGTATCCATATCAGATAATGTAAACATAGGAACAGATTGTGTTATAAAATCAGGTGCAGTAATTGGTGAAGCAGGTCATGGATATATGAGAGAAAAGGATGGAAAATATAAAAGAGTTCCACACTTGGGTTCTGTAATTATAGGAAATAATGTTGATATAGGTTCAAACACAACTATAGAAAGGGGAGCCATGGAAAATACCGTAATTGAAGATGGAGTAAAAATAGATGATCTTTGTCAAATTTCTCATAATACACATATTGGAGAAAATACAATGATAATAGTTCATTCTTCAATATATGGAAGTGCTAGAATTGGGAGAAACTGTTGGATAGCTTCTTCAATAATTAGGAATCAAGTTAAAATTGGAGATAATGTTACCGTTGGTATGGGTTCAGTTGTAACCAAAGATGTAAAAGATAATAGTATGGTTTTTGGTAGTCCAGCTAAAGAGAGATAGATTAGAATAATTATTAAACTTTATTGTAGTACATTAATTTGTATGAAGGTGGTTTAAGCATGAGAATTTTAATATTTGCTCCCCACAATGATGATGAAGTATTAGGAGTTGGTGGGACAATAGCTAAATATGTGTCTTTAGGACACGAAGTATTTGTTTGTGAAGTGACTAAGAGTATTACTGAAGAAAGGCTTAATTTAATAAGAACAGAAGCTTTAAAAGCACATAAGGTATTAGGAGTGAAAGAAAGTATTTTTCTCGATTTCCCTGTGGTACGGCTTAGCGAAACACCATTAGCAGATATTAATTCTGAACTTTTGAGAGTTGTTAAAGATATTAAACCTAATATAGCATTTATTCCTCATAAAGGTGATATGCATATGGATCATGTGGTAGTTGCTCAAAGTGCTATGGTAGCCATGAGACCTATAGGAGAAATAAAAATAGACGAAATTTATACTTATGAAACTTTATCTGAGACTGAATGGAATATTCCTTCGGTTAACAATGCATTTATTCCAAATGTATGGAGTGATATAACTGAATTTATTGATAAGAAAAAAGAAGCAATGAGTTGTTATAAATCTCAAATAAAACAAGCACCCCATCCACGTTCAAATGAAATTATTGAAGCTTTGGCAAAATGGAGGGGTTCAACAGTAGGAGTACCATATGCTGAAAGCTTTATGTTGGTGCGTAAGATTTTATAAATATTCAATTGAAGACTATAAAACCTAAGGCTTGAAAAACGAATGTTTATGGAGGATGAATTACTAGATGAAATCTCTTTATATAATAGGTAGTGGTGGGTTTAGTAAACAAGTTATTGAAATAGTTGAAGAAATAAATATTGTTAGCAAGGAATATGAATTAACTGGAATAATTGATGACAATATTAGTTTGATAGGTAAAAATGTACTCGGATACAAAATTGTTGGCGATACGAATTATTTAAAACATATTTCTGACAATCAGGATATTTATGCTGTAATAGCAATTGGAGAAGGAAAAGCAAGGGAGAAAATAAATAACAAATTACATAACATTAAATGGCCTAATTTGATTCATCCAAAAACAGTAATAAGCAAATATATATCTATTGGGGAAGGAAATATAATTTGTGGTGGAGTTGTTATTAATCCAGAGTGTAGGATAGGGAATCATTGCAATATTAATATAGGTTGTACATTAGGTCATGATGTCGTTTTAGAAGATTTTACCACCCTCATGCCAGGGTGTAATATTTCTGGCAATGTTGAAATAAATAGAGTTTCAACTATAGGGACTGGAAGTTGCATTATACAAAACACATCAATAGAGGAAAACTCTATAATTGGTGCTGGTGCTGTTGTTTTGAAAGATGTAGAAAAGAATAGTGTGTATGTAGGTGTTCCTGCTAGTAAAATTAGAGACTTAGATTAATCATAAGCATAAAGATAATGTATTTTTATCTGTTACATGGGCGAAAAATATATAAAGATAGATAAAAATATTGGTAAGCAGGGAGGTAAGACAATGTATTATGGCAATAAATATAACATAGTCATATTAAATCACCATGCGTCAGTACCTGAGGTAGGTGGTGGGGGCCGTCATTATGAGTTATCCAAAGAATTATCAGAAGATGGACATAAAATTATGGTGATAGCTTCATCGTACGATAATGGTAGACATGAATATCATTCTGATGAAGATATTAAAACAAGGATAATTAATAGCAATTTTATTTTCAAAGAAATAAAAACGAAACCAGCATATAAAAACAATTTTGTCAGATTTATAAATTATATCGATTATATGATAAAAGTAAGTAAACTTGATGATTTTAATTATCAACCTAATGTAATTATAGCATCTTCTGTTCATCCATTAGCATGGATTGCTGGATATAAATTAAGCAAAAAATATGATGCTAAATTTATTGTAGAGGTAAGGGATTTATGGCCACTAGATATGTATGAGGATTTTAAAGGTTTAGTAAGAAAATTTGTATTTACGTATTTTGAATCACTTGAAAGAAAGTATTATAGATTAGCTGATAAGATTATTACTACTGCTCCTTATGCTTATGAATATATGGAAGAAAATTATAATATTAATCCCAATAATGTTTTTCATATACCACATGGAATTGATATTGAAGAATTTGATAAAAATTCAAGCCAAGATGATGATGTTGTTAGCAATGGGTTAAGGGAAGTTTTGGACAATAATTTTTGCGTCACATATACGGGTCTATTATCTAGGGCTGAAGGGTTACCTACTTTAGTTGAGTCTGCAAAGTATCTTAAGGATATAAATGAAATCAAAATATTAATTGTTGGTAGTGGACGAGAAAGGGACAAACTACAAAATATAATACATAAAGAAGAGTTAGACAATGTTATTATGATAGAAAAACAGCCTAAAAGTGTAATTCCAGTTATATTAAAGAAATCAAAAATACTATTTTGCGGACTTGAAGATAGAAAAGCTTTTAAATATGGGATAAGTAAAAATAAATTTTATGATTACATGGCTTCAGGGAAACCTATAATTTTTGCTTCAAGTGTTAGAGATAGTTTAATAGATAAAGCAAAAGCGGGGATTACAATTAAACCAGGAGATCCAGAAAATTTAGCGAATACAATAAGATATATTTACAACAATATAGATAAGTTAGGAATAGAATATGGAGAAAGCGGAAGAAAATATGTAGAGGAGAATCATACTAATAGAAAGATAGCAGAGCAATTTTTAAATGTAATTGAATCATGTTATGTTAAATCTAAATAAATCGAATAGTCAGAGGTGTTAAAATGTTAAGAAAAAAAATATGTGTTATAGGGCTAGGCTACATCGGGTTACCAACAAGTGCTATGTTTGCTACTCATGGATGTAAAGTAATAGGTGTAGATGTAAATGAAAAAGTTGTAAATGCATTAAATAGAGGAGAAATTATTATTGAGGAACCTTATTTGGATATTATGGTACAAGCTGCAGTTAGATCTGAACATCTAAAAGCAGATACAAAGCCACATGAAGCAGATGTATTTATTATTTCAGTACCAACACCAATTACAGAAGATAAAAAAGCTGATATGGGTTGCGTTATTTCGGCAGCAGAAATGATAGTACCATATCTTAAAAAAGGAAATCTAGTTATATTAGAGTCAACATCTCCAACAGGAACAGTAGAAGAATTACTTGTACCTATACTAGAAAAGTCAGGACTTAAAATTGGGGAAGAACTATATGTAGGCCATTCTCCAGAAAGAGTTCTTCCAGGCAAAATATTATGGGAATTAGTTAATAATAATAGAATTGTTGGTGGAATCAATAGAGAATCTGCTGAAAAGATAAGAGATTTATATAAGATTTTTGTTAATGGAGAGATATATCTTACTACTGCTACTATAGCTGAAATGTGTAAGACTATGGAAAATACTTATAGAGATGTAAATATAGCATTAGCAAATGAATTAGCAAAGATATGTGAAAAGGCTGGAATTAATGCATGGGAAGTAATTGAACTATGTAATAAACATCCAAGAGTTAATCTTCATCAACCAGGGCCAGGAGTAGGAGGACATTGTTTAGCAGTAGATCCTTGGTTTATCATAGAGAAAAATCCTGAATTGGCTAAAATTATTGAGTTATCAAGAAAAACTAATGATAGTATGCCACAACACGTATTAAATAGAATAAATGAGATTTTGAAAGATATAAAAGGAACTAAAAAAGTAACTATTCTAGGGATTACATATAAACCTAATATAGATGATATGAGAGAAAGTCCTATTGTAAAACTTATTGATTTATTAGAGCAGAGAGATGATTATGAAATAAGTGTATATGACCCTCACGTAAAGGAATATAAGTATCAAGCTAAAGATTTAATAGATGCTTCAAAAGAAAGTGACTTGATACTATTAGCTGTAAATCATGATATATTTAAAACTTTGCCTTTAAGTGATATGGGTAGAGTAATGAGGAATACAATTTTATTTGATACAAGGGATTTTTTAGATAGAGATGATGTCGAAGATAAGGGATTTAATTATGAGCTATTAGGTGAAGGTAGTAGGTAGAAAGGAAAGAATTGAGGCGAGATAAAATGGACTTATTTAATAAAATTATGAATAAAGAAGAAAAAATATCAGTTATTGGTCTTGGATATGTTGGCTTACCTTTAGCAATTGAATTTGCAAAAAAATATGATGTAGTTGGATTTGATATAAATGAGAAGAAATTAGATAAATATTTAAATGGTATTGATGTAACAAATGAAGTTGGAGATAAAGCTGTAAAAAATACTACTATGACTTTTACTGATGATGAATACAAATTAAAAGACGCCAGGTTTCATATAATTGCGGTGCCTACTCCAATCAATCATGATAAAACACCTAATTTAGATCCAGTTATTAATGCAAGTAAAACTGTAGGCAGAAATCTTACAAAAGGCTCTATAGTAGTTTATGAATCTACAGTATATCCAGGTACTACAGAAGAAATTTGTGTTCCTATACTTGAAAAAGAATCAGGTTTAAAAATTGGAGTTGATTTTAAAGTTGGATATTCTCCAGAACGTATTAATCCTGGAGATAATGTAAATACATTAACTAAAATAATAAAAATAGTTTCTGGATCAGACGAAGAAGCTCTTGAAATCATTTCAAAAGTATATGTTTCAATTATAAAAGCAGGAATTCATAAAGCAGAATCAATAAAGATAGCAGAAGCTGCAAAAGTTATTGAAAACTCTCAAAGAGATATAAACATTGCATTTATGAATGAACTTGCTATGGTGTTTAATAAAATGGGTATTGACACAAAAGCCGTTTTAGAAGCTGCAGGAACAAAGTGGAACTTTCTTAACTTTACACCAGGTTTAGTTGGAGGTCATTGCATAGGCGTTGATCCATATTATTTTGTGTATAAAGCAGAACAGTTAGGTTATCATTCACAAATAATTCTTGCCGGGAGAAAAATTAATGATGACATGGGGAAGTATGTTGCTAGTAATGTAATAAAGAAAATGATTCAGGCAGAACAGTCAATAAAAGGTTCTAGGGTAGCAATTTTTGGCATTACTTTTAAAGAAAATTGTCCAGACGTAAGGAATACTAAGGTGGTAGATATTATTGAAGAGTTAGAAGAATATGGTATTGATGTAGTGGTACATGATCCTGTAGCAGATAAAGATGAAGTGTATAGGGAGTATGGAATACATTTAGTAGAAAAGGAAGAAATAAATAATTTAAATTGTGTAGTATTAGCTGTAGCACATAATGATTTTAAGGAAGGTTATGGATTTAAATTTTTGGACAAACTATATAAAACTGATGATAAAGTTATAATAGATATTAAACATATATTAGACAGAAAAGAATGTGAGAAAAAAGGATATTCTTATTGGAGTTTATAATTGTAAAATTATTTTAACTGGGGATGATTTAAATTAAAATTTTACAAATCTGTTCATATTATGTTACATCTAAATTGTATCAAAGACTATTTGATTCTTTAGAAAAACTCAATATAGACGAAGATGCGTATGTTTTTATAGATAAAAGTTATAAGACAAAAGAAGAGTATCCATCAAATATTTATATATCTAAATGTTACAATAAATTTGATAGATTATTCTTTCATGTAAAGCATACTAAAGTTTTAAACGATATAAAGAGTAAAATGGAGTTTAAAAAATATGATATAATGCATGCACATTCTTTATTTTCAAATGGATACATAGCGTATAAATTGAATCAAGAGTATAACATACCATATATAGTGGCAGTTAGAAATACAGATCTAAATGTATTCTTTGACAAGATGATACACTTAAGAGTAATGGGTGTAAATATATTAAAAAATGCACAGAAAGTTATATTTATATCTGAGCCATATAAGAAATATACTATAAATAAATTTATTCCTGATAAATATAAAAAGGAAATAGAAAAAAAATCTGTAGTCATACCAAATGGTATAGATGAGTTTTGGTTAAAAAACAAGTTTAAAGATAGAAATACACATAAAGACAATAAAATAAAGCTTATTTATGCAGGGAATGTTGATACTAACAAGAATATAGAAACTACTATAATGGTCTGTGAACGTTTAATAGAACAAGGTTGTGAAATAAGCTATAAGATAATAGGAAAGATAACAGATAAAAAATATAATGATTTTATTAAAAAATATTTATTTATTGAGTATATACCTTATTGTCAAAAAGAAGATTTAATAAATTATTATAAAGATTCAGATATTTTTGTAATGCCTTCAAAACATGAAACCTTTGGCCTTGTATATGCAGAAGCAATGTCTCAAGGATTACCAATAATTTATACAAGAGAGCAAGGGTTTGATGGACAATTTGACGAAGGGGAAGTTGGATATTCAGTTCAATATGATTCGTCAGAGGAAATAGTTGAGAAGATTAAAGATATTTTAAATGATTATGAAGTTATTTCAAATAATTGTATAGAAAAAGTTGATAGATTTGATTGGGATAAGATAGCTAAAGAGTATTTAAATATATATCTTGAATGTAGTAAAACAAATATTATTTATTAATATAAGTGAGGATAACTATGACTGAAACATTACAAAAAAGTTTAAATAAAAGTATATTAGAAGATAAAAAGATTAGTATAGCAATTATGTCATCTTTTGTTATATTAACAATACAATACTTAATACTTATTTACTTTAATTTAATAGGTACATTTAATGGTAATAGAATACAAATTTTATCGAAGATAATTGTAGGGCTTTTCTACATTATAGTTTTACCAACAGTATTAAAAAGAAATAAGTTTAAATTTGTGATTGCCTATTTTATATCAATTTTTATATTTTTACTAAATTATATTTTTTTTAGAGAGAATTGGGTTTATCTGAAGACAATTATATTTCCATTCTTTTTTACTAGTCTCCCATCTTTAATTTATAGTTATAGTATTAATGATTGGAATGTATTAAAGGATGTAATGAAAAAAACAAGTTTAATAGTTTTTATTGTTGGGTTTATTATTGGAGTACTAGTATTTTCAAATAGAGCTTCTGTTGGTACTTATAGTATGTCTTTATCCTATTATATGTTGTTACCAACTATAGTGTATATGGATAAAATCATAGAAAAGTTTAATTTTAAATCATTAATTGTTGTTTTAATATCACTTCTTATTATTTTAGCGGTAGGTTCTAGAGGGGCTATCATGTGTATTGGAGTTTTTATTATATTAAAGTTTATTACTACGAAAAAAAAGCTAAATTTTAAAACAATATTAATGTATCTAATAATTATAGCACTTATAATTACTTTTTTACTATTTCTAGATACTATATTGGAAAATTTATATAATTTTTTATTAAGGTTTGGAATACATAGTAGGAGCATACAACTATTCTTACAAGATGATTTACATTTAAGTGGTAGAGATTATTTATATAAAAGGATGGTAGACGAAACAAAAGCGAATCCACTATTTGGTATAGGCTTAGCGGGAGATAGGGCAATTATGAATGGATATGTTCATAATCTAATTCTTGAGTTAATAGGAAATTTTGGATTAATAGTTGGAGTATTGATAATAACTTTTTTAGGTGTTATTACTTTCAAGGTATTGTTTTCAAAAAACAAAAAGGTTTCAGGATTTATGGCTATATGGTTTTGCATAGGGGTAGTCCACTTAATGGTAAGTAGTTCGTACTTAATAGATTTCAAGTTTTGGATATTTTTAGGTCTAAGTCTAAGGGCAACATTTGATAAAAATCATGTAATTTATAAAAAAAATAATGTAAAATTTTACAAGGAGCAGGATTATGAATAAAAGAATAAATATTTTATTTTTGATTAATAAATTTGATATAGGTGGTGTTCAGAAGGTAAATGTAAGAATGTTAAATAATATAGACACAGATAAATTTAATGTACATGTATTATATATTAAGGAGGGGGTATTAAAGAAAGATATTACTAATCCAGAAATAAAATTTGTTAAAATGGGAGAAGAACTTAAATCCTATGTAAATATTAAATATATATTTAAAACTATTAAATATGTTAAACAAAACAATATAGATGCAATTCATACTATTGATCCAACTTTATATATGGTAGGGGCAACAGCAGCTCATTTTACTAAAATTAAGCATATAAGATCACAGCCTAATTTAATTAGAACACATGAAAGACTTAATACAAAGACATTGAAAATTTTACCTTTTGAGAGGTGGACTGATAGGTATATAACATTTAATGAGAGTACTAAAAAAGATCTAAACTTAGCAGGGGTTTCTTTGGAAAAAATAAGTGTAATATATTCGTACGCAAAGATTAATGAAGCTATAGATCAAGATAATTATGAAAATATAAGGGAAAAAATAGGTGTCCCTGAAAACAAGAAAATTGTTTGCTCTATTGGTAGATTAGTTAAAGGAAAAGGGCTTGAGACATTCATTAAAATGGTTCCTTTTGTAATAGAAGACTATAATGAAGTTATATTTTTGGTAGTTGGAGATGGGCCTTTAAGAGAAGAATTAATACAAATGTGTAAAGAAATTAAAATTGAGAAATATGTTTATTTCTTAGGGTTTAGTACAGATATACCAAATATTGTACGACAGGTTACATTAGGTGTTTATGCTACAGATAAATCAGCCGGGATGGTGGATATACCAAGATGTGGTAAAGTTTTAATTTCAAGGGAAAGTGAAATTATGGGTGAATATATTATTGATGGAGAAACAGGAATATTAATAGATAGTGACGAACCTGAAGATTATGCTAATAGCGTATTAAAACTCTTAAACAATGAAAAATTGTTGGAAGATATGGAGTCGAATATTAAGGAGTTTTTTATTAATAAATTTGATGGGGATAAGAATATGAGAAAATTTGAAAACCTAGTATTTGATTTGGTTAAGAACGCATAACATCCTATAATATAGACTATAATTGAGAAAGGTTGGTTATATTTTGAGAAAATTATATCTTAAAATCATGAACTTTATTTATTTATCTAGGCTATGGAAGTTAAAGGCATTCAGTGTCTCTAGGAAAGAAGTTAAAATTATAATGTATCACGATTTAATTAATAAAAAAGTGTTTGAGAAACAGATGTTATATTTGAAAAATAATTATAAGGTAATTAGTTTGGAAGATTATATAGAATCAATAAACTTAGGCAGAAAATTGCAAGATAATTCTATAATTATAACATTTGATGATGGTTATAAATCTACTTATTCCATAGCTTTGCCAATCCTAAATAAATTAGAACTTAAGGCAACAGTTTTTGTACCGCCTGCTTTATTAAACAATAATGATGAGGGTTCAAAAAATAAGATGATGTCAGCTAAGCAATTAAAAGAATTGTCTAAATGTGAGTTTATGGACATAGGAGGACATACTTTAAACCATGTAGATTTAGGGAAACTGAAGTATAATGAAGCATATGAAGAAATACTTATGGGAAAAAGAACCTTGGAAGAACTTTTAAATAAAAAAATAACTACTTTTGCTTATCCGTTTGGGAAAAAATGCAACTATAATGCAGACACTATAGAAATAGTACAAAAAAGTGGCTTTAGTGGTGCTGTAACCACAAATCGTTCTAAAAATATAGATATTGGCAAAGATTCAATATATGAATTAAATAGAATAGGCATAGATAATAGGGATACGTTTGAAATTTTTGTTACTAAAATAAATAGATGCTATCCTTATAAAACTATTGGTTATTTGGCAAAGCTAAAAAACATAAGTGGGGTATGAGTAATAAATGAAAAGAACAGCAATAATTATAATGTTAATAACAATAGTATCTAAAATATTGGGTTTTGCTAGAGATGTGACACTTTCATATTTTTATGGAGCCTCAAATATAAGCGATGCTTATTTAATATCTTTATCAATCCCGGGAGTTATATTTACTTTTGTTGGGATAGCAATTTTAACTGGATATATACCTATTTATAGTGAGATAGAAAATAATTATGGTACGGGGGAGAGTCATAAGTATACAAATAACCTTATAAATATACTGTTGATAATATGCACTATAATAATTATATTCGGACTTTTATTTACTGAGCAAATAGTCAAGATGTTTGCAAAAGGATTTGATACTGAAACTTTAATATTAGCAACTAAATTTACAAAGATAAGTTTATTAGGGATATATTTTACGGCTATGATATACATATTTAATGGATTTTTGCAGGTGAATGGTAACTATATAGCACCATCACTAACTGGATTTCCACTAAATATAATTACTATAGTATCAGTAATTTTGAGTTCTAAAATAAATATAATGATATTATCTGTTGGAAGTGTTTTGGCCATATTTTCTCAATTGCTTATATTAATGCCATTTGTTCATAGAGAGGGGTATAAATATAAATTCATATTTAATTTTAGGGACGAGAACTTAAAGAAAATGGCTTATTTAGCAATCCCTGTTATAATAGGTGCTTCTGTAGATCAAATAAATGTACTTGTTGATAGAACTTTGGCATCTAGTATTGTAGTAGGTGGGATATCTGCTCTTAATTATGCAAATAAATTGAACCTCTTTATACAGGGAATATTTGTAGCATCTATATCAACAGTTATATATCCTGTCATATCAAAAATGGCTACACAAGATAATATGAATGGCTTAAAAGATACGGTATTGGAGGCTATAAATTCAATTAGTTTGTTAATTATACCAGTTACGGTGGGAGCACTAATATTTGCAAAACAGATAATTAGATTTTTATTTGGGAGAGGAGCATTTAATTTAGAAGCAATAAACTTGACAGCAGATGCATTATTTTTTTATTCGATAGGTATGGTTGGTTATAGTTTCAGAGCCATCTTATCAAAAGCTTTCTATTCATTGCAAGATACTAAAACTCCAATGATTAATGCTGCTATAGCAATGGCTATGAATATTGTTTTAAACATTATCCTTTCAAAATACATGGGTATAGGTGGACTTGCTTTAGCAACAAGTATATCTGCTATATTTTGTACAGTATTATTATTCATAAGCTTTAGAAAGAAAATAGGTTCATTTGGTTTGAAGAATATAGTTATTTCATTTATAAAAATCCTATGTGCATCGTTAGCGATGGGAGTTATAGCTAAGTTGTCATATGATGTTTTACTTAAACATATAAGTGAAAATTTATCATTGATAGCAGCTATTATTATAGGAGCAGTTGTATATTTTGCTATTATTTACTTTATGGGAATTGAGGAAGTGGATAGTATGATTAAGGCAGTGAAGAACAAGTTAAAGAGGGAGTGAGGTCGTGAACAAAGTAAAAGTTTTAAGTATATTTGGGACAAGGCCTGAGGCTATAAAGATGGCTCCATTGGTTAAGGAATTGGAAAAAGAACCTTTGATAGATAGTTATGTTTGTGTTACTGCTCAACATAGAGAAATGTTAGATCAAGTATTAGAAATATTTGATATAGAGCCTGATTTTGATCTTGATATTATGCAAGATAGACAAACTATAACTACTATTACCACTAGAGCTTTAGAGGGATTAGCTAATATAATGGAAAGTGTTAAGCCTGATATTGTATTGGTACATGGTGATACTTCAACTACTTTTGTAGGAGCATTAGCTGCTTTTTATAATAAGATACCTGTAGGACATGTTGAGGCAGGACTTCGTACATATGATAAGTATTCACCTTATCCAGAAGAAATGAATAGAGTTCTTACTGGAAATATTGCAGAATTACATTTTGCTCCTACTATAACTAATAAGGAAAATCTTATTAAAGAAAATATTACTAAAGGTATTTATATCACTGGTAATACTGTAATAGATGCTATAAAGCATACGGTTGATAGTGATTATGTTTTTAAAAATGATGTATTGAAGGATATTGATTTTGATAATGGAAAGTATATCTTATTAACTGCTCATAGAAGGGAAAACCTTGGTGAACCATTAGAAAATATTTGTAGAGCTGTAAAAAGAATTGTAGAAGATAATGAAGATGTTAAGATTATTTATCCTGTACATTTGAATCCTGCTGTGAGAGATACTGTTTATTTTATTTTAGGAGATATGGATAGGGTAAAACTAATTGAACCTATTGATGTTCAAGATATGCACAATCTAATGGATAGATGTTTTATGATTATGACTGATTCAGGTGGACTTCAGGAAGAGGCACCTTCATTAGGTAAACCTGTTCTAGTACTTCGTACTGAAACAGAAAGACCAGAGGCAGTATCAGCAGGAACTGTAAAATTAGTTGGAGTAGATGAAGAAGATATATATAATGCTGCTAGCTTATTATTAACAGATTCTACTGAATATGAAAAAATGGCTAAAGCAGTAAACCCTTATGGAGATGGCAATGCATCTAAAAGGATAGTACAAGCTATATTGCATAACTTTAGATTGGGGGATAGGCCAGAGGAGTTTAGGAATAGTTAAAGATGAATATTGACATTATAGATGAAGGCAGCTTTGGAATGATGAGCTGTCTTTATTTTAAATTATGGAGGTGTTTTATGGGAAAAATAAAAGTAATGCTTAGCTCAACTGTTCAAGATCTAGAAGAGGAGAGAAAAGCAGTAAAGAGTGTGTTTGATAATATTGAATTTATTGAACTCATAGGTGTAGATCCAGTTAATGATTCTTCATATGGGATAAGTTCAAGAATGAAAACTGCAAAGATGGCAAGAGATTGTGATTTGTATTTACTTATACTTGGGAAAGAATTTGGACTTGAATTACCGAGTGGAAAATCAGCGACAGAGATTGAATTTGATGAAGCAATGAGAGACGACCCTACAAAAATATTAGTTTTCAAAGAAAACTATGAGTCTTCAGGGATGATAGATCAAAGGCAAAAAGATTTTATTGATAAGGTATGTAACTATTATAGTGGGTATTGGAGATCTACATTTCAGAATATTGATGAATTAAGACAATTAGTACTAAATTCTTTTGTTAATTGGATAAAAGAAAGAGCAGATATTGGTGAAAACTTAAATTATCTTGATCACTTTGTTAGAATTGCAAAACAAATGAAGCCAGAACCTAATGCTACTGTATGTTATAAATTAGCAAAGGATTTTGTGGAATTGGAGTATGGGTTTTTTGGGAAAACATGCATTATGCATTTTGATAGGGAAAAAGTTTATAAAGATTTTTGGGGATGTATTAGTGAGTTACAAGAACAATTTGAAATTTGGATTGGTTAGGAGTGTATAGTAATGCATAGAATAGATAATCGATTTGTAAAGATGCTTCAGACTAAAATTCGTGCTGAAGAATCTACTAATAATGATATAAAAGATTCTCTTTATAAGGTGGGAGAGTATGTAGGAGAAGAAATAATAGGACAAGAATTTGTTAAAACAAAAATAATAACTACTCCACTTAATATAGAATACGAAGGATTAGTAATGATGAATCCAAGAGTGGTAATTATAAGTACTAGAGATGATTATAATAATTTTGCAGAAGGTATTTCAAGCAGTATAGAAAATAGTTTAAGAGGGTATATGGATTTTGGAGGGCTTAGAGGGAAGGAAGCATTAAGTAGTCCAGTTAGGGCAATGGAATTGCCTGAAGTAAAGGAGTATGAAATAGTAGATACGGTTATAGTTGCAAAGTCAGTATTGGCAACTGGATGCACAGCTGTTCATTTATTAAAAAAGTCTATTGAAAAGTATAATCCTAAAAATGTTATTGTAGCTTCAATATTTTATTCAAATCAAGGTATTAAAGATTTAAAGATGGAGGTGCGTAATTGTAAAATTTATGTATGTGGGGAATCTGACTCTTTAAATAAAGATGGTATGCTTGTACCTGGGGTAGGTAATTTAGATGAGAGACTTAAAACTAATATAAATTAAACTTGATAAAAGGGAATATGAGGTTTTGTGAAAAGATTAAATTATATGATAATGAGTTATTACAACAAAAACAACAAATGCATATTGCTGAACTTGAAATTAAAAAAGAATTATTGTTTAAATAATGGCAGAAGATTCAAGAACGAAATATATACAATGAATTTTAAATAACGAAAAAGATATTTTTAAGAATTCAAACATTAATAACTAAGATAGATAATATTTATAAAAAATTTAGGTTAATACAATCATGAATAATATGATTAAGGCTGCGAATTATAAGTTAAATAGAAGTGTAGAAGGTGAATAAAAGAAAAATAGTTGTTAGATTAAGTCATATAACTGTGGCAGGATTTAGAGAGATTATGTAGAAGTAATAAAGAAGTAGAAAATTAGATTTGTTAAGTAACTTTACTACACGTATTATTGGAGGTATAAAAATATGGGGGACAAACCTTTGGAAGATGAGAAAGATATATTTGTATATAATAAGATTTATTCAGACATAGAGGGAATTTTTAAAAATGAATTTAAGGAATTAGATAATATCAAAGATGATTGCTTAATTGTGATAGATACAAATGTATTGCTATTACCTTATACAATAGGAAAGTCAACTTTAGAAGCTATAAAAAATGTATATGAAATATTATCATCTGAAAAAAGACTAATAATTCCAGGGCAGGTAGCAAGGGAATTTGCAAAGAATAGACCTATTAAGTTATGTGAAATAATTAAACAACTCTTAGATAAAAAAAGCAAAATACCTAAATTGCAGAATGGGAAATATCCTTTACTCGAGGAGTTTGAAGAATATAAAAAGATACTAGATTTAGAAAAACAAATAGATGATCTATTAATAGAATATAAAAAAAATCTAGATACTGTAGTGGATAATATCAAAACTTGGAATTGGAATGATCCAGTGAGTTTAGTATATAATGAGTTTTTTACGAAAGATTGTTTAATGGATACTGAATTCGAAGAAAAAGATATTCTTAATGATTTAGAAAATCGTTATAGAAACGATATTCCCCCTGGGTATAAAGACGCATCTAAAAAAGATAAAAGAATTGGAGATTTGCTAGTTTGGAAAACTATTCTTAGAATAGGAAGGGAGAGGGAAAAGGATATTATTTTTGTTAGTGGCGATGTAAAAGCAGATTGGTGGCATCAAAGTAATGGACAAAATATTTATCCAAGATATGAACTTATTTATGAATTTAAACGATATACGGGAGGTAAGACCTTACACATAATTGAATTTTCAACTTTACTTAATCTTTTTAATGCATCACCAGAAACAGTAAAAGAAGTGAAAAATGAAGAAGATAAAAATAAAAAAGATATAAGTGTTTTTATTAATGAAAGAAAAGTTATACCAGAAATTATTTGTGATAAGATTCAGGTTTCTGAAAAAAACAATAAAAGGTATGATAAAATAGCTAATGCATTATGGAGGAAAGAAGTATTAAGGAAAATGATTGATTGGTTTTATGAAAATTATGAAGATCCAGCCAATTGCGTACCATATGATTCAAGAGAGGGAGGTTATCAATATTTCCTTGGAGGACCTTATGATCCATATGAAGTTTTATGTGAAAAATTCTATCTATATGATGAAACATTAATTGAGAAAGCAGCAAATTTAATTTATCAATATGGCTGTGAATGGGTTAAAAAAGGTCAATACTAAATGAATAAATTAATGGGACGTTTTATTTATGTAATATAAATGAAACGTCCCTGTGTTTTTATTAAATTGGCTTATATGATTCAAGTATTTTGTAGTTAAATCTGTATTTTTAAATATATTTTCAGAAACCTTTTTAATAGAAGTGAGTGTTTTTACTAGATATACTAAAGTAAGTGGAATTATTATAGAAGATGTATTTATATGAGTAGAAAGAAGTGCGGAAAATGAATAAGAAAAAATATTTGATTAATAATTAACAGTTATCGGAGGGGATATTGTGAGCAAGAAAAAGAAAGTTAAGAAATATAAAAAAAGTACAGATGATTTTATGAAACATTTAAAATCACAGGTAAAGTTTATAGAATTATCATCCAAGTCATATGATGAAGGATTTGAAGATGAGGCACAGAGATTGGCAACTACTATAAGAGTTTTATTTCATGATACTAATAAATCGACATCATTACTTTCTCATTTAAAAGTTAAAAATAATATTTATTTGTTATCATCAGTAACTCCATATATTCCAGCTAATTTGTCTCCATATTTAGGCTTACTTTCTTTGAAAATAACATCAGGTATTAGCGGTGAGTATGAGCCTAGTTTTTATTCGGATAATCATATGCCTAATAAATGGTTATTATTTAAAGATTGGTGGAATGAAATTGTACTTGATGATAAAGAAAACTTATTTTCCAGAAAAGAACTGATACTAAGAGTTTCTAATAAAGATGGTGGAGCTCATGTGGATGAAGAGTTGAATGAGTCATATGCAAATTTAACAAAGAGTAATTCGATAGGTTGGAAATATACTTTTCAAAATACTTCATATGATTTTAATAATAATCCTGCATATGCATGTATAAGACAAATATCACAAGAAGTATTGATATCCTTTGATTGGTTGAATATGATACATAGTTACAATCGTAGAAAAACTGATAAAATGTTTCAAGTAGCATATATTAGTGGGGATTTATATTTATATACAAATGTTGATGCTAGCTATCCTTCAGCAAGACTGTTTGAGGATTCAAGAGTAACCAAAATAGAAAATAGAAGAGTTTATAAAGATACTATACTAAGGAAAGACAATTCAGAACATATTAGATATGTGGTTATTTAATTATGGTATTTGGTGTTTCTTAATTTTTGTATTTGTTAACAAATAATATTAGAAATGTGATTGATGATAAGTTATATATAGATATTCCATATGCAGTATCTAATTTTGTATATTTGGCTTAATATTGGGCATGGTTATAATAAATATTAATTTAATGTTTGAAAAAAATATTTTATTTACTAAATAGCTGGAGTGATTAGTATGGGATTATTTGAATACTTGTATACTGATAATTATAATAATTTTGAAGAGTGGCTAGATCTAATCAAAAATAGAGAAATTGTTTATCCAAGGTTTAGAATTCCTTATCAAGAATGGGTGGATTCATATATAAGAAATATTACAAATATTGAGGAAAAAGAAGTTAAAGTTATTTTAAGACTATTATTACAGCCTTTTACTAGGACAATGGATATTGTTTATTATAAAACAAAAATTAATTTATTACGAAATTATGGGGAAATATTGGAGGATGATCATAAAAAGGTTTACCAAGACGTTTTAGAAGCTGAACAGAATAAAAGAATTGAAAATGGAGATGAAGCATGGGAAGGGCTAACTTGGGTATTGCAATATTTACCTTATAAACCCTACAAAGCTATAAGAGCGTTAAAATCATATTTAGAAGCAGAAGTATGTTTATTACCAGATGATAGGATACTTGGTATAGACCAATGCATACAAATTATAGAAGCAAAATATATTAAAAATAGTAATGGATTAGAAAAATATATTTTAAATTTAAAGCCAAGGGAATTTGAATGGCTAATAGGATCATTATATGAAGACTTGGGTTATAGTACTGAGTTAACTCCTGAAACTAAGGATGGTGGAAAAGATATTATAGCATCTATAAATCGGACAGATGGAAGTGAAAAGGTATATATTGAATGCAAGTTATATAAAACGACTAAGTTAACTAAGGAAACTGTAAGGGCATTTGGATATTCAATAGTGGATGATAAAATTAATAGAGGTGTTTTATTTTGTACTGGATATGTGAGCGAAAATATAAAGCTTATGGATCCAAGAATACAGATTTGGATATTAGAAGAAATTATCATACTTTTAAATGCTCATATGGGAAGTGATTGGTATAAAAGATTAAATATACTTATTCAAAATCAAAGAAGGAAATATGAAATTAGTATATAGGGTTTTAAACTATAGATGCATTAATATTATTTTAAAATGCATGGTTAGTATATGGAAATAAAATAACGATAATTAATTTTAAGAAATATTTGAATTAAATAAGGAGGAATTTATTATGAAAGATAAAAATTATGAGGATAAAAGTTGGGAAGAATATGGGATAGAAATGGAGAAGTATACAGATAAGAGAAAAATTAGCTTTGATGAATTAAAAGGGATATTAAAATTAGATCTAAATTTATGTATTGATGATTATCGTTTTAATTTTATTTCAGAGTATATATATTTTTTAGTTGAAGGCGAAAAAAATAAATTTAATGAATTTAGAAAGTTGTATGAAAAGACTAAACCTAAATATAGTATTATGCCTGTAATAGTAGAAACTATTATGAAATATAGAGAAATAGAAATAGAAAAAGGAAGAGGGCAAGATATTACACTAGAAGATTTAAAACTTGCCTATGAATATGATGATTATTCATTAAGAAGTCATTTAATGTATTTATTTGTTGAGCATATACCTATGAATAAAATGGATTTTATTAAGGAAAAAATAAATCAAAATGTAGATGGCTTAGAAAAACTGTATAATTCACATATGAAAAAGCCAAAAGCTCCGATCATGAATAGGATACTTCATTGTTTATAATAAACATGGTATTAGCCTAATACCTTATGCATAATTTATAAAGATTTAGCAGATTAAATTGATAGAGACCAGGTATTTGAAGTTTAATTAATAAAGTTGATGGTATCAAGAATGTAGTAAAAAATAAATTAAAGAGAAGATTATAAGGTCAATAGAATAATAATAACTAGCTGTCGTACTATAGCTAGTTATTATTTTTTCTATCATATAATATTTGTTGAATTATAACATTAGATTATAGTAGAAGGAAAAAGATTAATTTGCTATAATTAACATAGTATAAACTTTTGTAAGAATATTAAAAGGGGATTTGACTTTATGGCTATTAATGAATTAGCATCAACAAAAGTAAATGGTTTAAATGTTAAGTTGTTTGAATATGATATCGAAGATGAACAAAGTTTTTCTGAATTGAAAGAATATTTGGTAAGTAAAATAAGAAAGTCTAAAGTACACGATATAGAAAACTTTGATTTAAATTATTATGGTTCCAAAAATTTAAATCCTGAATTTATACAAAAATTTAATGAGCAAGTTGCTAAGATTAACATCCCACAAAAATCTAAGATACCTCAGTTTGATGTTCGAAGAGAAAGAGTTACTGAGTGGATGGCTCAACTTTTATTAGAAAAGGAATACAATTGTAAGTTTTATGAAGAAGCAGATAAAAGGATGAATATTGAGCCAGTAGAAATAGATAAACATACTCCTGGTATTGATGTGCCAGGTATAAGAATAGTTAATAATCAGATAAAGTTTGTAATTTGTGAAGTAAAAGCTTCAGAAGAGAAAAAGATACCTTGTAGTTCTGTTCCTTCATTACAAGAAGATATACAAAAATCAATTGATAATAAAGAAAAAAGAGTTACAAGAGAAATTTTACAGTATATGTATGGAATAAGAAATATTAAGATAAAAGATGAGGAATTACAAAGAATAGTGGATTTTTTAACTAAGTTAATTACTGGTAATAAAACTGAATTGGCAGAAAGTATTATGTTTTTTCCTGTATTAATTAGAAATAATATTAACATTGTTCAAAATAGAGATTCTAGAGATTATAAAAATTTTGTTGTTAAAGGTATAGATAATAAGAATATTGAAAATATTATATTTGCATTTGGACGATCTATAAATGATTTTAGTGATGATATTTATACAGAGGCGATGGGTAATGAATAATATTGATAGAATTATAAATTCAATAAAAGCAGTATTTAATACAAGTGAAGAAAACATTTCTTCTCTTACTGCTATGCTTAATAATATTGATGCTAATCACATTTATTATAAATTTAAATCTGTATCAAAAGAAAATATAAATATATATTCAAAAGATGAATTGCTTTCAAAGACAAATCTTCTTAATGCATTAATGGCTATTGTTTTAGAAAATCCTAATATGGAAGAGATTGATAGTTATGAAAGAAAAAGATTGTTGTCTGATTTATATAAGACAACTGCATCTTTATATGAACAATTATTTGATCAACACAATGAAAATGTATTAGAAAATTTATCTTATCTTGTTATGTATGCGATGCTTTCTTATCTAGCTGATGAACAAACCATATCAAATATTGTTATAGAAGAATATAATATGAATCTATTAGATTATAAGGACATAATTTCCAATATGGATATTATGAGTCAATTAGAGTTTCACACTTACTACTTAATTGTTTTAATGGTAAGCAATATCAAAAATTATAATGGATTAATCAGTTTAGATTCACATATAAAAAAAACAGAGAGTTTATTAGAAGAAGCACAGAAAATCGAATTAGAAAAAGAGGAAATAGATATCAAAAATGGATTAAAGATAAGTGCGTTTGGGAATATAATTTATCTTAGCAGATTATTAAGAGAATATTTATTTAATGGGAAAATTGAAAATGAAGACAATCAAGATATTTATAGTCTAATTGATATCTATTCTTATAATGCGTTTTATTTACTTGGATCAGAAGAGATAGAACTAAAATTAATTGGTTATTTACTAAAGTATTCTTATGAGCAGGTGGCAGAGAACTCCATTTGGAATATTGCCGAAAAATCTCCAAAGATTCGTAAGTTCATTGAAGATAATTTATCGGGAGGTGGTAGCTATATTTATTCACTACTTCCGTCACAGAGAGATGTTATTTCTGAGGTGTTAACTCCAAAAAAGAGTATTATAGTGAATATGCCTACTAGTGCAGGAAAGTCTTTATTAGCAGAAATGCAAATATTATTTAGTTTGCATAATTATCGTGTAAACAATTTTAAACCGACTGTTTGTTATATAGTTCCAACAAATGCATTGATTGATCAGGTTAAGCGAGATTTAAAAGAGGATTTCAAAGATTTTGATTTTAATATTGAAACTACGTTGCCTTTTTATGATGTTGATGAAATAGAAGAAGAAATATTAAGTCAAAAACATATTGATATTTTAATTAGTACACCAGAAAAATTAGAGTCACTAATTCGTCAGGGACATCCATCTATTTTGGATACTCGGTTAGTGATTATGGATGAGGCACATAACATAGGAGATAGTTCTAGAGGATCAAAATTCGAGTTAGTTTTGGCGGCTGTTAAGCAAAAAATAAAGGAAGCTAATTTTTTATTGTTAAGTCCTTTTATTTCTAATCCAGAAGAAATAGGGGAGTGGTTAGGTGATTCTAAGAGGAATTCTTCGATAATATCAATGGAATGGACACCAACAAGGCAGTATATTGGATGTAATCTTTTAAAGCACAACAAAACCAAATCAACATTAGAATTTTATAAATCGGCTAGAAACCAATTGGGTTCTGAAAACATTGAAATATTATTAAGAAGTAATCCTAAAGATGTGAAATGTCAATTAAATATGGATAATGTGAATAATACAGTAAAATTATGTGTTATACTTAATGATTTTATTGATCAGGATGGAAATATTTTAGTATTATGTACAGGGCCTGGTTCTACAAAAAACTTAGCAAAGCAAATAACAAGTTATTTTGTGTCAAAGAATCAATTGAGGGATTTGAGTTCGAATCTGGAAATTAAGAAGGCATTAGAGATAATTAGATTAGAAACTAATGATGATAATACTTTGTTAGAGTGTTTAAGGTATGGAGTATGTTATCATAATTCTGGATTATCAAGTCTTGTTAAAGAAACAATTGAAGAATTAATAAGAAAAAATTATATTAAACTTGTATTTGCGACTACTACATTAGCACAAGGAATGAATTTTCCTATAAATACTGTAATATTTGATACAATTAAATTTAGAGGAAAGAATCCTCGTAATCTTACAAATGCAGAATTTTGGAATATAGCTGGAAGAGCAGGAAGAGCTTATAAAGATAAAGAAGGATATGTTATTATATCTTATACTAATTCACAAAAGGAAACACGAGAAAATGCTAAGAGGTATATTAAAGCGGATTTAGAGGAAGTTATTTCATCTCTTAATGTTTTTTTTGCTGGAGATGCTCAGATAAGTTTAGATTATAATATTCTTAAGGAGTCAGAAAATTTACCAGTATTAAATTTAATCCAATATATTAATCATATTTTAAATATAGGTTATGATTATAATGTTAATCCATCAGATATGGCAAAAATCAGGACAATTTTGAATGATTCATTTTTGTACCATAGTTTGAATAAGCAAGAAGGGTATATAAATGCACAGCGTAAATTAAATAGTTTTGTTACAAAATATGTAAGACATATTAGTGAAAAAAAGAAAGAAGATTTGGAGAAAGCGGATCAACTAGGGATTAGTGACGTAAGTTATTCAAAAGTTAAAAAAATGGTTGGTGCTTTTATAATGGATTTAAAAGAACAGGGGGATAATGAGTATAAAGTATCTGAGATAATTTTGCAGACGAAGAATCTTGATAAATTGACTAAAATTATTGAAATTATTGCTAGAATACCAGAAATTAATATCGAAATGCTTGGTTATGGAAAATTAGATTCACAAAGCATAGCTAGTATTTTGCTTGGTTGGGTAAATGGTCAAAAGATAAGAGATATTGCGGCTGTAATTAGAAGAGAAAATCAATCAATTGAAGATGTAATTGAACTATGTAATAGATATCTAAATAGTCAAATGAAATCATATATGCCATGGGGGATAAATATTTATCAAGAATTGAGTTATGATATTGAAACAGATAATGCAAAAATGTTGCCGTCTTATATCTATTATGGTGTATCTTCTAAAGAAGCTGTAATTGTATCAAAAATTGGTGTTCCACGTTTTGCTACTGATAATGTTTTACAGGTTTTAAAAAAAGAACATCCTGAAATTGAAGTAGATGTTAAAAATATTGAAATCTTAAAAAAGTTAATTCGTAATATAAATCCAGATAAATATAAGGTAGAAAATGTCTCGGGAAAAATTATAAAAGAGATTGTGGATAGTAAGGTTGAAGGATAGTTTTTTTATAAAGAACAGGTATTAATTAAACCATAAGCGTAAAATAGCCTCCACCTATTAAAGATGAAGGCCATATATTATACTATTCTTTAATACTAACTTTACATTCTTGTGGAATTTAATCTGACCAAGGTAGAAGCTTATCTAGCTCTTCTAGCTTATCTAAATCTATATAAGGATCAAGATTGAAATCTTCTTGTATAAGAACATCCAATCCATAGATGAACTTTCTAAGAGCTGTTGTCCTAATGCTAGATAGACATGATCTATACGATTTATGTTTAACATTGTGAAAGTATCCTCAACCTTAACGTCTTATCAACTTATTCACTTCTCCTGCGATTATTGGTATCAAGCAAAATCTAAGTACTATACTCCATTCTTTTATACCAAGTGGGTAGGTGTGAAATATTGGTTGGAGAGTTGGAGTATATAGTACTGCAAACATTAGTGCAAGGGAAGCTAGTGTTGCGTATACTAGTGTCTTGTTTGTGAAAAATCCTATTTTGAATAATGTATGTTTTTCTGATCTACTGGAGAATGCTCTTGTGAGTTCTGCAGTGATCAGTGTAGTAAATGCAATGGTTCTAGGTATTACTATACCGTCAAAATGTCTTAGTCCCCACAAGTAAGCTAGCATTACGGCTATTGTAAGGGCTATACTTTGGACGATTATTCCTGAGAGCATGGTTTTGTCTAGTATTGGTTCATCTGGGTTTCTAGGAGGTATTTCCATTATATCTGGTTCTCCACGTTCTACTCCTAGGGCTAGTGCTGGGAAACTGTCTGTTATCAAATTGAGCCACAACAATTGTATTGGCAATAGTGGAACTTGCAGATTGAACAATATGCTTAAAAATACTATTAGTATTTCTCCAACATTACAGGACAACAAGAAGAATACAAATTTTCTTATATTGCTATAGATTATTCTTCCTTCTTCTACAGCGGATACAATGCTTGCGAAGTTGTCGTCTGTGAGTATTACTTCAGCTGTGTTTTTGGCTACATCCGTTCCGGTTATTCCCATGGAAATACCAATGTCTGCTCTTTTTAATGCTAGGGCGTCATTTACTCCGTCTCCAGTCATGGCAGTTATTTCTCCATTGTGTTTGAGGGCATCTACTATACGGACTTTGTGTTCAGGGGCAACACGAGCAAATACATTGGTGGTTTTTACTTTTTCTCTTAGTTCTTCATCTGTGATTTTGTTTAGATCTTCTCCAGTCATGGCGTTTTCTATATTGTTTGCTATTCCTAGATCTTTTCCTATGGCAAAGGCTGTTTCTTTGTAGTCTCCTGTTATCATGATGGTGTTGATACCAGATTCTTTACATATCTTGATGGCTTCTTTGGCTTCAGTTCTTGGTGGGTCAATCATTCCAACTAGACCTACAAAGGTCAAATCTTTTTCTATACTTTGACTATTTATTTCACTTGGCAAATTGTCATGAGTTCTAAAGCTAAAGGCCAATACCCTAAGGGCATCTTGTGAAAAGTTACTATTTGTATTTAGTATTTGTTTTCTTAAATCTTTAGTTAACGGCTGAACTTTTCCATTTAGAAAGATATTGTTACATCTATTTAGTACTATATCTGGGGCTCCCTTTGTGAAGGATACAATTTTTCCTTCTATATAGTTTTCATGGAAAGTTGTCATCATCTTTCTTTCTGAATCAAAGGGTATTTCACTTATTCTAGGATGTTTTGAGTTTAATTCCTTGTTGTTTAAATTGCCTTTTTCAGCTAATGTGACCAATGCTCCTTCTGTTGGATCTCCCAATATCCTATATATATCATCTTCGCCTACATAGTCCAATGTGGCATCATTGCAAAGGGTTCCAATGGTTAGTAGTAGGTTTAATCCGTGTGATTCTGTAGCAATTATAGATTCATTGTTTAGTACGAATTCTCCATTTGGTGCATAGCCTTTTCCTGTTACTTCTACAATATTTCCATCTGTATAGGTTTTGACTACAGTCATTTCGTTTTGTGTAAGGGTCCCTGTTTTGTCAGAGCAGATTACTGTTGTGCAACCTAGGGTTTCAACTGCAAGAAGCTTTTTAACTATGGCATTTCTTTTGACCATTTTGTTCATACCTAAGGCAAGTACTATAGTTACAATAGCAGGTAGTCCTTCAGGTATTGCAGCTACTGCTAAGCTTATAGCTACCATGAACATATCTAGTAATTTTCTCCCTTGATACAATCCAACAGCAAATACTATTCCACAAACAACTAAGCAACCAATTCCTAGATATTTGCCAAGTTGGTCTAGTTTCTTTTGAAGAGGAGTTGTTTCGTCTTCGAAGGTTTGAATTAATTCTGCAATTTTACCTATTTCAGTATTACCACTAGTTCCTACAACTACTCCTTTTCCTCTTCCATAAGTAACAACTGTACTCATGTAAGCCATGTTATTCCTATCTCCAAGAGGTACTTCATCATCAAAGACACTACTGGCATTCTTTTCCACAGGAACAGATTCGCCAGTAAGAGAAGCCTCTTCAATTTTTAAATTAGAACTTTCAATTAATCTTAAATCTGCTGGAATAATATCTCCTGCTTCTAAAACAACCATATCTCCAGGTACTAGAGTATTAGCAGGTACAGTGTTTAATTGACCTTCTCTTATTACTTTTGCATTGGGAGAGGCCATTTTTTTGAGAGCTTCTAGAGCTTTTTCAGCTCTACCTTCTTGAATAATTCCCAATGTAGCATTTATTATTACTATGGCAATTATGACTATGGAGTCTTTCACTTCTCCTACTAACATGGATACTATACTTGCACCAATCAATATGAGTACTAAAAAGTCTTTGAATTGGTAAAGTATTTTGGCTAATAGTCCTTCACCTTTTTTTTCTTTCAACTCATTTGGGCCATATTTTTCTAGCCTTCTTGAAACTTCTTCCTTATGTAGGCCAGAATTTGAGTCTGAAGAAATATCTTCCATGGTGTTTTGGATATTTTTTCTGTACCAGTCCATATATTACCTTCCTTTCTTATTCATATTATTAGTATACCACTTGCAAAACAGATTAAACTTAAATGTGTAAGTTTATGGTAGCTATTGAGTCTATTAATAATAATTGATAATATATATATATGTATATAAATAATTTTTAAAATAATTAAAAGACTGTTATAATTGTTATAAGAAGATAGAACATTTTGATTAAATTTAAATAAATGGTGGACAAACTATATTTATGGAGTTGATTATATATGGATAAGAAAATATTAGTTGTAGATGATGAGAAGTCTATTGCTGACATTTTGAAATTTAATCTTGAAAAGGAAGGTTTTTTGGTTGAATTGGCTTATGATGGTGAAGAGGCTATCAATAAGGCGTTTAAGACTTCACCTGATTTAGTGGTTTTGGATATTATGCTTCCTAAAAAAGATGGTTTTCAAGTTCTAAAGGAGATTCGTAAGGATTTAAAGGTTCCTGTTCTTATGTTGACTGCAAAAGAGGAAGAAGTGGACAAGGTATTGGGCTTGGAACTAGGCGCAGATGACTATGTTACTAAACCTTTTAGTATGAGGGAATTGATTGCTAGGATTAAGGCAAACTTAAGAAGAGTGGAATATTCAAATGGTGATATATCAAATGAAGATGTTATTGTTTCTGGAGATTTGGTTATAGATTTAAGTAAGTATGAGGTTAAGAAGAATGGAGAAGTGGTAGATCTTACTTTGAGAGAGTATGAGCTTCTTAAATTTTTGGCTTCAAGTGCTGAGCAGGTTTTTACAAGAGAACAACTTCTTGAGGAAGTTTGGGGTTATGAATATTATGGTGATATACGTACAGTGGATGTGACAGTTAGAAGACTTCGAGAAAAGGTAGAAGATGAAGATGGAGAATATAAATACATACTTACAAAAAGAGGGGTAGGTTATTATTTCGGGAGGAGCTAACCATGTTTTCAAGCATTAGGTGGAAGTTTATTGTTGTATATTTTTTGTTGGTTTTTATAGCCATGGTAATAGTAGGTGTGTTCATAGTTCAAAAGTTTGAAACTCAACAACTTAACCATATTTCAAATACTATGGAACAGCGAGTTGAAACCATTATCAACACTTCTTCTTATATTTCTGAAGATGATTGGAAAAGTGTTAGTGAAGAGATTCAAAAGACTATTAATGAATGGCGTCTTGATTGGACGGAAACACTATATATTATAGACAATGAAGATGTGCCAACTATTTTGGCTACCACATCTAAAAATTATGAAAAGGTTGTAGGCCAAAATGCGTTAGTGTACAAATTTTTGGACCCATCTCTTATTTTGGAAGCTTTTGAAGGGGAAACGAGTGAAGGTGTAAGCAAAAATTTAAATGACAATAGTATTATTAAGCATATGGCTTATCCAGTTTTGAATGAGGTAGGACAGGTAAAGGGTATTTTGTATATGACAGCAGATTTGCAGGAAGTATATAAGACCATAGATGAGTCAAAGGTAATACTTACCAAGGCTACATTGTTGGCATTGATTATTACTGTTTTTTTGGGATTTTTGATTGCTAGTAGTATTACTGAGCCTATAAGGGATGTCACTATTAAGGCTGAGAAGATGGCTAGAGGGGATTTTGACCAATTTGTTGAAGTCAAATCAGATGATGAGATTGGCCAACTTGCCAATATGTTTAATTATCTTACCTTAAAGCTTAAGGATACAATACAGGAGATGGATTTAGAAAGAAGTAAGTTAGACACTATATTTAGATATATGGCGGATGGGGTAATTGCTGTGGATATGGATGGAAATATCATCCATGCCAATCCCGTTGCTACAAAGATATTGGGTATTGATTCGGAAGAATTACCATCGCCTCATATGACGGAAAAACTTATGTCTTTGGAAAATGGTTTAAGTTTAGATGAGTTAAAGGATAAGGCCATTGACGAGCTTGAGGGGGATGAGACCCTAGAAATAGGTTCTTCAGTATATAAGATAAAGTATGCTCCTTTTAAAAATGAAAAAAATAATATTGGAGGACTAATTATAGTATTCCAAGATATAACTGATCAGCATAAACTAGATAATATGAGAAAGGAATTTGTTGCTAATGTGTCTCATGAATTAAAGACACCAATTACTACTATTAAAAGTTATGCTGAAACATTGATGGAAAATGATGATTTAGATGAAGAATTATCTAATAAATTTTTAACTGTAATTGATAATGAATGTGATAGGATGACTAGAATAGTTAGGGCTTTACTTCAGTTGTCAAATTTAGATTACAAAAAGACTAAATGGAATAAAGTCGAGATTGATGTAGAGAAGCTTATCAGGGATTCATGTATGAAACTTGATTTGTCTTTTAAGGAAAAGGGTCATATGGCAATTATAGATATTGAGGAGGATTTACCAAATATTGTTGGTGATAAAGATGGTATTGAACAGGTTATACTAAATATAATTTCAAATGCTATTAAATATACACCAGATAGTGGAGAAATAAATATATCAGCGAAGAGAACCCTAGATAGTGTATTGATTAGAATAGAGGATAATGGTATGGGAATACCAGAAAAAGACATGGAAAGGATTTTTGAAAGATTTTATAGAGTTGATAAGGCAAGGAGTAGAGAACTTGGAGGTACTGGATTGGGTTTATCTATAGCAAAACAGATAATAGAGGCACATAATGGAAAAATAGAACTAAAAAGTGAATACAATGTGGGGACAACAGTTGATATTAACTTGCCTTTTGCATAGTGTAATTTGTTTTTAATTCCACTGTAATATGTTTGTAATATAACTATTATATAATGATAATGCAAAGATATAATTAGTGAGGAGGTAAGAATGATGTGGAAGAAATTGCTAATTGGCATTTTGGTGCTAACTACAATTTTTATAAATAGTCCCGTTTCTCATGGTGCTTCTAATTATGCTAAGAGAAATGTGACAACGAAAGTTGAAGATAGTAGTAAGTATCAAATTATAAAGCCAGAAAAAGACATATTTGCTTCACCTGATAGGATAGTTTTGGTTTCTGGCAAAGCTCCTGATGGAACAAATGTCATCATTGAAGCATTTGGCACTACAGATATGACAAGAAACAATTTCAGTTTAACTAATTTACCTAATGACAAAGACTATGTTAGAAGATTAAGTGAAACTATGAAAGTAAATGGTTCAGGACTTTTTTCAAAAGAATTAGATCTTATTTTAGGCGTTAACAAGATAGTAGTAACATTTAAAAATGCATCTGATCAAGTAGTAGCTCAAAAGATCATATATGTTTCTGATTTGAACCAAGCAAATAAATCAGTTAAAAGTATTCCTGACAAAAAGTTGTCAGATATTATGGCTCAGAAATAATATAAACTTATGGTATGGGGAGATGATTTGATGAATAGAGAAGATATGAAGACTTTACTCCTTATACTATTGGTTTGTGTGAGCATTTTTTTCACTAAGGAATTGTGGATTGAAGTACCGGGAGAATTATTATCTACTTTTAAGAGAAGTGAAGGTGTGACAAGTTCCTATATTTTTTCTGATATGATTAGACCCCATAAGATATTATTGAATTTTAATAAGAATAGTCATACTTTACTCTATGTAGATGAAGATTATAATCTTTGGCCTAGTGGAAAGATTATTTTAAGACAAGCGTTGTCAGAAAAGGATTTTCGGACAAACTATATTACTGACGAAGCATTTCTTTCCTATCAAAATTATAAATCTATTACTTATTTTTTCTCTGAAGAAATGAGCACTTATATTTTGGCTAAGGCTTTAGAGATTAAAGCTCCTAATGACATCACTGAAAAGATATCCAAACTCAATAGTATTTATATTTTTCTTGAAAAAGATGAACCAATTTTAATTTTAAGTAATAATGATGAACATATTAAGGTAACAGGTTTTAAATTTAATACAAAGGCTTTAAGGGAAATAACAAATGGAATAGAATCAAAAGGAAATTATACTAATTATTACTCTATGAAAGATACTTTAGGCATAAATAATGAATTGTTTATTCCATATAAGATGACTGATGGTCTTCCTGTTGTGTATGTTCAAAATGAAATTAAAGTTGATAACAGGGAAGAGATAAGGGATATTGCAGAGGGTTTTTTTGGTAGGGACATTGATTATCTAAGAGAAATAGTGGAGGATAATGGTTCGACCATATATATTTACAATCAAAAGGTTTTGAAGATTCATCTAAATGGTTATTTGGAGTATTTTTCTCCGTTAGAAGAACCTATAAGTGAAAGAAATTTATATATTAGTTTGAATACTGCGGCAGATTTCATTTCAAAACATTCTACAGTGTTAAAGGGAATGTATGTAGACAAAGTTGAAAAGATTAAATCAGATAAAAACTTAGGTTATAGACTGACTTTTAAATACCGAATTAGAGGTATTCCCCTTGTGATTGACAATAATGATGTAGAACCTTTTATTGAGATTGAGGTATTCAATAAATATGTACGAAGTTACAAGAGATTTGTGAGAAAGGATATGAATCTCCCTCAATACAAGGAAAATCTTGAAGAAAGAAAGATGTTGTCTGCATTTGATGTAATCAACATGAATTATGATTTGATTGAATCTAGGTTTATTAAAGATAAAGGTATAAATGGTAAGGAAGACATTGAAAATTTAAATGAGGAAGTTATAAACAGTATTGAAGATATTTCTTTGGCATATTTTGACCCTTGTACTAAGGAAAGCAATGAAAAGTTAGTAGGTATTTGGGCGATGATGGTTGAAGGAAGAGTTTATGGCTTTGATGTGTATACAGGAGAATTGGTTTATGAAAATGATCTTCATAAGGAGAATGTGGATGGTGAATAGAAATGGATTGGTCAAAAGCTAAGACCATCTTAATAATAGCATTTATAATAACTAATTTACTTTTGGCTTATGTGTTGTTTGAAAACAACAATGTAGCTGAACCAACTGTTAGTGATGATTTCATACAAAATGTAGAAAAGCTCTTGAAATCAAAGAATATTACTTTAAATTGCGAGATACCAAAAGAAGTGCCTTCTTTGAGCATGATGACTGTTGAATATGAAGTAAGAAATATAGCTGAGATAAATATGAGCTTTTTCAATGGTACTTGTATTGGTACCACACAGGAAGAAGGAATTGTAGAATTTAAAAAGAATAGAGAAACAGTTAAAGTAATTGATGAAAAGCAGTTGGTTTATGAAAATGAAAATATAGAGAGTAATTATGCTGATTTAGATGAAGATAAAGCCATTCATATTGCTGAAGAGTTTTTGAAAGCAAAAGGTTTTACAAATGAAGATATGAAGCTAACTTATAAGAGCAATTATAATGATACTTTTTATTTAGAGTATACGAAAGTTTACAATGGGATTTATGTAGAGAATACTTATTCAAAGTTTGTGATTGATAAAAGAGGAGTTAAGGGATTTGAACGACTTTGGATGAATACAAAGGCAATAGGTGAAAATAAGATTTACATAAGTACTGCACCTAAGGCTATTTTAGCTCTTTTGAATACAGAGAGTGCCTATGGAAAGGTTATAGAGGATATTTCACTTTGCTATTATTTTGATCCGAAAAAGCATAGTGATGAGGTAGTTGGAGATTTGAAAAAGGCCAAGGAGGGAAAGGCTATTCCTGCTTGGAGGATACAATTTAATGATGATAGCTTTGTCTTTCTTGATGAATACTAAAAGAAGAATTATTTAATTCTTCTTTTTCTTTTTCCTAGATTAAATACCCGATTAGAGATATAATGTAATTGTTGATTTATCTATATTTTCATAAATTTTGTACTGGAGGAACTAATATGGGATTTAAATTTTGTTCCCTGTCTAGTGGTAGTAGTGGGAACTGTCAGTATGTTGAAACAGATAATATAAGATTGCTAGTGGATGGTGGAATGAGTGGCAAGAGGATTGAGACATTGCTTAAGAGTATTGATGTGGAACCTGATAGTATAGACGGTATTTTGGTAACTCATGAGCATATTGACCATACTAAGGGAGTGGGAATACTTTCTAGAAGATATGATATTCCTATTTGGGCCAATGAAAATACTTGGGTTGGTATGGAGTCTAAGATTGGTGAAGTTAAGTGTGAGAATATAAAGATGTTTACTACAGAAAAACAATTTGATATAGAGGATTTAGGGGTTTATCCTTTTAGGGTGTCTCATGATGCCAATGAACCTGTTGGATATTGTCTATTTTATAAAAATATCAAAATAAGTCTTTTAACTGATACTGGTTGGGTAAATAATAGTATAAAGGATGCTATTAAAGGCTCTTCCCTATATTTATTGGAATCCAATCATGATGTGGAAATGCTTAAGGTTGGTAAGTATCCATGGTATCTTAAAAAGAGGATAATGAGTGATGTAGGCCATCTTTCCAATGATGATGCTGGAAAACTCATTACTGAAATTGCTACTGGAAAGGGAGAAGTTGTACTTTTAGGGCATTTAAGCAAAGAAAATAATTATCCATTATTAGCATATGAAACAGTAAAAAACATAGTATTAGATGCGGGTATTGATATCGATAATGACATCAATATTGACCTTACCTATAGGGAAAAGGCTACAAAGGTATATAATTTTTAGTAGGAGGGATTATTATGGATGATAGAAATTTTGATAATGAATATTTTGTTGATAGGCCTGTAGTTGAGAAGAAACCACCTAAAAAAAGGGGAGGATTTTTTTCTTATTTTTTAGTAGCTTTGATTGCTGCACTTATTGGTGGATTGGTTTCTTCATATATAGCGCCAAATTATTTATATGGTAAAGTGTTGCCAGTGCCTGAGATCTATAAGAGTGGTGTGGCTAATGAACAGATAAATATTACACCTAAGGATGATATAACTACTGTGAGTGCAGTGGCGAAAAAGACTATTAGTTCAGTTGTAGGGATTACAACTGTTGAGCAAGTTAGAGAATTCTTTTGGGTAAGGGATGTTGAGGGAGTTGGCTCTGGTGTCATAGTTGATAGCAATGGATATATTTTGACGAACTCTCATGTAGTAGGAGATGGAAATGCTAAGAGGATAACTGTGTTGTTTGAAGATGGTAGCAAAAAAGTCGGAAGAGTGTTGTGGTATGATCAAAGTATAGACTTAGCTGTAGTTAAGGTAGATGCAAAAGGACTTCCAGTGGCAGAGTTGGGAGATTCAGATATTTTGGAAGTTGGTCAACTTGCTGTGGCTATAGGCAATCCATTGGGATTGGATTTTCAGAGGACTGTTACATCTGGTATTATAAGTGGTCTTAATAGAACTATAAAAGTAGATGCTCATAATATTATAGAAGATTTGATTCAAACGGATGCGTCAATCAATCCAGGAAATAGTGGAGGGCCTCTTTTGAATAACAAAGGTGAAGTAATAGGAATAAACACTGCTAAGATACAAAGTGCTGAGGGTTTAGGTTTTTCTATTCCAATAAATGTAGTTAAGCCAATTCTTAAGCAGGTAATCAAGGAAGGAGATTTTGAACCTGTTTTGATTGGTATACAGGGAGTAGAAGTGGAAAGATATGAAGCTGCATTGGGTATAGAGTTGAGTGCAGATGAAGGGGTTATAGTGTTAGAAGTGTTGGCTAATTCACCAGCAGAAAAGGCAAACTTGAGACCTGGAGATATTATAACCAAGATAAATGATGTTAAAATAGCTGATATGAATCATTTGAAGAGAGAAATGTTCAAATTCAAAGAAGGAGATAAGGCTATTTTGACAGTTATTAGAGATGGTAGTGAATCAAAGGTAGAAATAACACTGTTTTCAATGAAGAGATAAAAGAACTTTGGATGCTAGGCTTGGCATTTCGTCAAGCCTAAATATTTTTTGAAAGAAATGGTATAATAATGTGGGAGTGATATATATGTATGTTGTATGTAATGAACACTTAGAGGATGCCATTGAGGAATTCGTTGATGTCTATGAACAGCCACCAGATATATATGAATTAGATAAGGTGAGCTTTACAGATTGGGCAAGTCCTTCTACTTGTGATTTTTGCGATAGACATCCTAAGTATTTAGTTGTTTAGGAATGATATTATAGATTGTTTTAGTATATAAAGTGTGGTAAAATTTTGCCATGCTTTGTTATTATGATTTAATTTGAGGAGGTAGAGGATGAGATTACTTTTAGTTAATGATGATGGGATCAATGGGGAAGGTATACTTACTTTGGCTAGGGAATTGGAAAAAGAACATGATATAATTATTGTTGCTCCTGAAGACCAAAGAAGTGCTACTAGCCATTCTATTACTTTGCGTCAACCTATTATAGTGAGGAGAGTACATATTAAAGATATAAAGTCTAAATCATATAGTATTTCAGGTTCTCCAGCGGATTGTGTTAGGGTTGCACTTGACAAGATATTAGATGAGCCTGTGGATATGGTTATTTCAGGGATAAATATGGGTCTTAATTTGGGAATGGATGTATTGTATTCTGGAACTGTTTCTGCAGCTATTGAGGCAAATATATATGATATTCCTTCTTTGGCTATTTCAGCAGAGTTAAAAGATGATAAATGTAATTTTGATATTGCAGTTAAATATGTAAAATGGTTTTTGGATAAGGCAAATCATAGATTTTTAAATAGCAAAACTGTAATCAATATAAATACTCCTTGTATTGGTGAAGATGAAATAAAGGGAATAAAGGTTTGTAGAATAGGAGAAGGGATATATGATTACTATTTTGTAGAAGATGAGAAAGATGAAGAGATGTCTCTCATTATTAGTGGTAGAAGAAGAAATGAATCAGAAAAAGATACGGATAGATACTATTTAAAAGAAGGGTATGTAACAATAACACCCCTTCAATATGATTTTACAAATTTTAAATTGATAGAAGAAGTGAAAAGTTGGCTTTAGGTGACAGGAGTTTTCCTGCCACCTTAATTTTTATTTGTTTAATACTGTATTGATAGCTTTTTGTATTAATATTGGAGTTTTGTAATATAGTTCTTCTAAACATACTCTTTCGGTATATTTGTGAAGATCCTTTCCCCAAGGGCCAATATTTAATACAGGCATGGAGATGTTTTTGATAGTTTCAAGGGGTATATGGTAGATATCACCCCAAAGTAGCATATTGGATTCAATATATTTTATAGTTTCGTCATCTGATTGAAACATAGCATAGCTTAAATCAGATATTCCTGTGAAATAATTTTCTATAGAATATTTTTGTTTCCATTCTATTTGTGTAAAGTTCAGTAGCTTTTCCTTTAAAGTAGTTATCATATTGTTATCCAACATAGTATTTGATACACATGGATAATATGGTGGGGCAAGGCCTATTACTACTACTGGAGAAGTATCATTTACATATTCCAAAGTTTTTTCTATTAGTAAAAATGCTCCTTCAACTAAGCTTAATGTACCTTGTTCAATATTTACTTTAACTTCACTTGAAGTTTCATTAAAGGCATTTATGAATTCATTTCCAAAATCTCTAGTTGCTTCTTCATAGATATCCATAAAAGTTTTTACATTAACTTTCCAAGGAAGTGGTTTGTATTTTTTGTTAAGTTTATTCATGTAAATACTATATTGATCATTCATGTAGTCAATCACTTCATGGAAAGCTTCAACAGATATATTAACTAACAAATCCAATATTTCTTTTGGAGAACTTTTAAGTGGGAGAACACTCATATACCCTCCTGCAGAAAGTGGAAGTGATACATCATATACTTTTTTTCTATCCTTCATGTAAAGCCATGTAGGTGGTGGAGAAACAAATTCGCCAACAGTGTCAATGAACTCTGGACTCAACTCAGTTCTTTTAACTATTTCTGAAAGAAGAAGTGTAGGATTGAATCCTTCATATACTTTGCTTACATGAGATAGTTTACCTTTTACATAGATTAAAGGCATTACTTTTCCAATGGAACCATCATGTATTATCCCTACATCTTCATGTTCTCTATCATGAGGTTCTGTATTTATCATGAGGGAATAGTTTAACTTAAACTTAAGTTTAAGTTCTTCAAGTAAATAGGCAGCAGATCTCATTCCTGCTGATAAGTTTTCTTCATCTGGAACACCAATGACTAGTATATTTCCTTTGAAATGGTCTATATTTGAGTATTTGTCAATCAATGAAAGTTCAATACTAGCTCCACCTTTCATATCTGCACAACCTCTTCCAAATAGCCAATGTCCACTTTCTAAATCTGCTTTTGCATCTTCAGGTAATGGAATACTACCTTCTTTCAATTTTTCTGTAAATGCAATAGGATCATATGCATAGTTTTCATATTTTCCAAAGTCTAATGTGTCAACGGTGTCGTAATGATGAATGAGTACTATGGTTTCGTTGCCAATTCCTTTAACTAGTCCCCAAGGAATATTTCTATTTAAGTGATCGTTTTTCAAAGGGTATAGTCCCCAATTTTCGGGATTTCTTTGAAAGTATTTACTTTCATTGAACCACTTTTTATAAAACTCATCTGCATTTGTCTCCATATTTGTTCCAGTATGGGTTTTAATTGATACAAAATCTAACATAGTTTTTTCAATTTGCTTTTTTAAATTTTCATCATAGGTATGCAATTTATCATCTCCTAAAAAACTAATATTCTGTATATAATATTATTACTTATAATAAAAAAATCAACAATGGATTATACGATATATTAATTCATGCTATAATGTTTGTAAATATTAATTGAAACTGGAGGAAAAAATGAATATTACAATAATCGGAGTAGGAAAAATCAAAGAAAAGTTTATGCAAGAAGCTATAAAAGAATATTCAAAGAGGCTATCAAGGTATTGTAATTTAAAAATAATAGAAGTACCAGATGAAAAGGCACCGGAAAATTTAAGTGATAAAGAAATGGAACTGATCAAACAAAGAGAGGGAGAAAAAATATTATCAAAGATTCCAACTAATTCCCATGCAATTGCATTAGCTATAGAAGGGAAAAGTCTATCTAGTGAAGATTTTTCAAAGAAGATAGATGAATTAGGATTAAGTGGAGTTGGAGATATAAGTTTTGTCATAGGAGGCTCCCTAGGACTTTCAAAAGAAGTCCTAGCTAGAAGCGACTTCAAACTCTCCTTTTCAAAGATGACATTTCCTCATCAGATGATGAGGTTGATATTACTTGAGCAAGTATACAGAGCATTTCGCATAAGTAAAGGTGAACCGTATCATAAGTAGGAAAAGCTATGCGTTGTAGGGGAGACCTTTGGTCTCCTGTGTATGACTATAATAAATTGCCGTTTAATGGTATAATATGTATAAGTAGATTAATGTGACATAGCGGCTTTGTCATTCTGAAATATGCTTAAAATGCTGGTCTTGTCATCCTGAACGAAGTGAAGGATATTATGACGCATTCTTTATATTTTATGTAATAGATAATATGGGATAATAAATATATACCATATTATTTGAAAGGTAGTGATAGAATGGACACTGCTAAACAAATATTATTAAAACTAATAGATGAAATTCCAGAAAATCAAATACATGAATTAATAGATTTTATAGGTTATTTGAAAATAAAAAATGAGAGGGATATGTTTAAAGAGTTAGAAGAGGCAAGTAAAAGTAGTATGGATTTTTGGGATAATGATATAGATGATGAGGTATGGAATAATGTATAAGAGTAGATAAAATTTATGCTTTAGCCCAAAATATTGTGATTAAAAAATTTGGCGAAGTTAATGATGATGTTATGAACGAGATAAAGAATAGAATCAATGAACTAATAAAATAACAGGAGATTATCCTGTTATTTTTTTTAGGTATATCTATCACCAAGCAGGTTTTGCGATAACAAAGTAATTCTTAAATATCAAACATATTATACATTTATATTAATTACTGGAGATTATTTATAAATTTTAATTAACTATGTATCGCATTTTTTTTTATTATATATAATAGATATTATGATATAATATACTATATAGGATATTAAAAGAAAAGGTGGTACCTATGAAGGATATAAAACAAATAATAAAAGAAGTAAGTGCTACTATGGCTATGGAGGGAATGCGCTTAAGAGAAGAAGACAAAGAGAGAATTAGAATATGCCTATCCGATGAAGTAAGTTTTGAGGAAATGAAGAAAAGAATTATTGAAAAACATACTGTAAGGATATAGGTATGGTATTATGAGTAAGAATTATGATTATAGTTATGAGTGGGATATAAAGTATTGTTATCCAAATTCCTTTGTATTAAGGAATAAGTTTAATATTACAAATAATGAAGAACTCAATATAGCTGAAATGGAATATACATCTTTGTCTATAGCAGAAATAAAAGATAATCCAATTAAAGGAGATTTTAATTTAAAACATTTGCAGGGTATACACAGACATATTTTTAGAGATATCTATGATTGGGCAGGAGAACTAAGGACTGTAAATATATCAAAGGGTAATCAATTTTGTAATTACATGTACATTACAGAAAATGCTGAAAGAATATTTTCATGGTTAAAGGAAGAACATTATTTGATAGGAGTAGATAAGGCAAATATATATGATAAACTTGCTTATTATTTAGGAGAAATAAATGTATTACATCCTTTCAGAGAAGGTAATGGTAGAACTCAAAGAGCAATGATTGAATATTTGGCAAAAGTTGCAGGTTATGCAATTGATTTTTCAAATATATCTAATGTAGAAATGATAGAAGCAAGCATTGATGCTTTTAATTGTGATTATGATAAAATGACAAGGATATTTGGGAAGATTACCAAGCCTATTACAAAAGAAGAACAGGAAGATTTTATAAAGAAAATAGCAACTAAAAATAGTCCAGTAATAAAAGCATATAATTCAATGATAGATAAGAAGCCACTTGATTAATCCAAGTGGCTTTATAAATTTATAAAGATTATTTTTTAATTAAAGTTGATTTTACTTGGCATATCTATCACCAAATAGGTTTTGCGATTCAAGTTGATACGGTGAACCGTATCATAAGTAGGGGAGACCTTTGGTCTCCTATGTATGACTATAATAAATTAGGATTTAGGGGTTACCACGGACCATAAGGAAATGGTATAATGTGTATAAGTGGAAAAATGTGACATAGGGATAATATTAAGATGGATGGTGGTTATATGGATGAATTACCACGAAGAAAGAATATTAGATTAAAAAATTATGATTATTCACAAGTAGGATATTATTTTATAACTATATGTAGCAAGGATAAGAAAAGTCTATTTTGGAAAGTAGGGGAGACCTGTGGTCGCCAGTTTGAAAGACCACCATTATCAAATATAGGAGAAATTATTGATTTAGAAATAAATAAAATTAATTCTATTTATGAAAATGTTGAAATCAACAAATATGTTATTATGCCCAATCATATACATATGATTATTATATTATATAATGGAAACGGACGGTCAAAGACCGTCCCTACAATATCTCGTATTATCCAGCAATTTAAAGGTTCTATCTCTAAACAGATTGGCTTTTCATTATGGCAAAAATCATTCTATGACCATATAATCAGAAATGAACAAGAATACCAAGGAATATGGAATTACATAGAAACAAATCCATTGAAATGGGAAGATGATAAATATTATATTTAATGACACATTGTTTATATTTTATGTAATAATAGTACATTATATGGTATACTAAAATTAGGTAGGTGATGATATGAAAATTCAAAATCCACATGATAAATTCTTTAAGGAGACCTTTGGAAATGTAGAAATAGCCAAGGATTTTTTGAATAACTATTTACCTGAAAATATTATGAATGTTATAGATGTAAATACATTAGAGCCACAAAAGGACAGCTTTATAAATGAAGAACTTCAAGAAGGCTTTTCAGATATGCTATTTAGGGTAAATATAAACAAAAGAGAAGGTTATATTTATTTTCTGTTTGAACATAAAAGCTATACTAGCAAAGGCATATCACTTCAACTACTAAAGTATATGATAGAAATTTGGGAAGCAAAAATAAAAAAAGAAGGAATAAATGAACTTCCCATGATAATACCATTAGTAATATATCATGGAAAAGATAACTGGAATATAAAAACTACATTAGGAGAGTTGATAACAGGATATAAAGACCTTCCAAAGGAAATACAAAAGTTTATTCCAGATTATGAATATTTAATCTATGACCTATCAAGATATACAGATGAAGAAATAAAAGGTCAAGCACAACTTAGAATAATACTCACTATATTTAGAGATATATTTACAAAAGATAATAAAGGATTACAAGAATCTATATTTAGAGCGGCAGAATATTTGCAGGAATTAGAAGATAAGCAAACGGGAATAGAGTATTTTGAAACATTTATTAAATATATATTTAATGCAAGAGCAAATCTCACTAAAAAAGATGTTGGCGAGATAATTGATAAAATTAGTAAAACTTATCCAGAAGGGAGTGAACTGGTAATGACTTTGGCTGAGATATTTAGACAAGAAGGAATAAAGCAAGGTATAGAAAAGGGTATGGAAAAGGGTATGGAAAAGGGTATACAACAAGGTGAGCGTAGAAAAAGTCTTAATTATGCAATAAAACTACTGACTAAAAAATTTGGCAAATTACCAGAAGATTATAAAGAAAAATTAAATAATGCAGATATTGAAATATTAGATTTAATAATTGAAGAAATATTTTCATTAGAATCTTTAGATGATATTGATAAATATCTTTAATGAATAAGTTAATAAATAATACAATAAAACCAGTAGGCTTATTATGATGAAAACCTACTGGTTTATTTATATCTTATATATTGGGAATATCTACCACTAAATAAATTTTGCGAGTAGAGCCGATACGGTGAACCGTATCATAAATAGTGGACAAGCTATAGGTTATAGGATGATATTTAGCTTATTAGAAACCATTTCTATAAATCACTATCTAATGATATAATATCTATAATTATTCAATGTATTGACAATTTATATAAGTAATTGCGAAACTATTTTTGAAAAATGAATAATAGAAATATAAATCTTTTAAAAATAAAGTTTGGGAGTTGAAAGTGGAAATTTAATGAAATCAATAAGTTATTCTCAAAAATGGGTACACAAAATAAAGCTATTGAATTTATGAGAAAATTAATATCTAAACAAATATCTAAGCAATTAATGGTTTTAAGCTTCTGATGTATTCATGTTTATGTATTTTATCAGCAAGAACAACAGTAATTAACTGAGTGATACCTGCTAGAAGTAAATCAGCATGAATAGTTTTCTCGTTTTGAGTTTTGCGCCCAGCAATGCAAAAGCTTTCTTTAAAGTGATTTATGGACTGTTCTACTACTGAACGAATTTTGTAAACTTTATCCCATTCTTCTGTGTCTCGAAGAGTACCTGGATAAGCACGAAGATCTTTTTCAGGATATATGTAGAGCATTCTTCCACAAGGTGATGAAGTACAAGGGTCTTCGCAAAAGTGTCTCCTTTTGCGTTTACCATTATCGTCTTTAATCCATTTCATTTTTGGGCATACAAACTTAAACCTTTTAATACCAGATTTCAAACATGAAGATCCCTCTGACTTCATTAAAAGAGTTGAGTCATGTGGGCAGTAGGGTATCCCAGCTTCATTTACTGTATAGTCTGGATGCTTTAGAGAAGAACGTTGATTTAAAGGAATATACGCTTTACTAAATTTTAAATCAGTAAGTAAATCTCTGTAAATATTAGTAGCATCAAAAGCGGCATCACCAATGAAAATATTTGGTTTAATACTAGGATGTTTTTCAAAGTAGTCTTTTAGAACAGGGATGACAGCTTTGGCATCATGAAGTGATTTATCTTCATTTGGTGAATCTGATTTTTTATCAACAATGATTTCAGGATGAGAATTTAAAAAATCTTTATTGTAAAAAGAAATATCCCTTACGATTCCTAAACCATTTGTGACCATACCAAATTTATAGACATAGCAAAAGTGCCCATTGATGTAAAGTTGCTTTATTTCAGGGTTAGACGCAGCATTCGAAGGCATGGAGCCATATGCAACTTTGTATGGATCATAAGAATCATCAAGACCTTGAGATTTTTTAAAAGCTTTTAATTGTTTAATTATTTTATTAGCATATTTAGGATTATTTTCAGCGACAAAAGCTTCAATTCTTGAAGTATCAAAAATCGTCATAGAAGCTTTAGCTCCATCAATATCTTGGCATATGGGCTCAGTAACATCAACAAGATTATCAAATACAGTTTGTAAATCTTCTAAGAAATCTTGTTTGAAACGAGTAAATTTAGAACCATCAGGAACTTTATTAAACCCACAAAAATCTCTTAATTCACTTGAATACTTAAGAAAAGTAATTAAGAGAGTATCTGTAGGAATAGAGAAGATTCTTTGAATAATCAAAGCCTATAACATGGAATGAAGCTTGTATTCACGGGGTCTTCCAGTAGAAGCATAAAAGTGGTGATAAAAAGAAATAGGGATAAACTCATTAAGATTAATGGTATTTTCAAGTAATGAAAGAAACTTAGGTTTATCGTCTTCAAAAAAAGTTTTACAATCTGAATAAATATCTGCCAAAGAAAGCTGTTTTTGTGGTATCATATTTTTATAACTCCTTTCAGGTTTTGGTGGATTTGTTGCTTGACACTTCAATTTTACCATAAATCAGTGAGGAGTTATATCTTTTTAAAGAAAAAATGTCCCGTATTCATGCGGGTTATGGCGTTTCGCAAACGCCTACTATACTTTATAGTAAGGGGTGATTATCATAAAACTTACTATAAAAGAAGCAAGTGAATATTTAGGAGTTGCAAAATCAACTCTAAGAAGATGGGAAGATGAAGGGAAGATAGAGTTTCTTCATCAGATCAAAAAGAAGATTTAGAAAGGCAAATTAAAACAGTAAGTGATTATTGTAGTGCAAGAGGATATCAATTTAAAATAATCAAAGACATAGGAAGTGGCTTAAATTACAATAAAAAAGGGTTAAAAGAACTAATAAAATTAATATGCGAAAGAGAAATTGACAGGATTGTAATTAATTATAAAGACAGATTAATAAGATTTGGATACGACATAATAGAACAAATGTGTGACTTTAATGGTGTTAAAATTGAAATAATAAATTATACAGAAGATAAAACTTATGAAAAAGAACTAGTAGAAGATGTTTTATCAATAATAACAGTATTTTCAGCAAAACTATATGGCAGTAGAAGTCATAAGGCAAAAACAATTCAACAAGAAAACAAGGAACTATTCAAATAGCCGAAGGCGGTGAATGAATGTAATGATATTCAATAGAAAAATAGAAGTTATCTTTACAAAAGAAGATGAGTTAATTCTAGATGGACAATCTAAAATATGTAATTGGCTATACAATTATCTTTTGGAAATGACAATAAAAGATTATAAAGAAAATAATAATGACAAAAAACTCTTGACAGGAAGGAACTTAAGAAATCAAGTTCCAATACTAAAACAAGAGTTTATTTTTTTGAATACAGTACATTCATCACCACTCAAAAACACAGCAATAAGACTGAAAGAAACATACAAAAAATTTTTCAACAATGAAACAGGATATCCTAAATTCAAATCATGGAAAAAACATTGGTTTTCACTATATTATGATGAACCAAACAAAGGCTTTAAACTAATAGAAAACAAAAATTTACAAATATCCTTAGGAATAAATAAAGAAAATAAAAGAATAAAAGTAATAGGAAAACTAAAAGAAAATTTAAATTTAAGAAACACAGACAAAATAAAAAACTTCAGATTATGCAAACAACAAGGCAACAAATTCTATGCAATATTTTGTATAGAAAGAAAAGACATAGACAAAAAAGAAACAAACAAATGGATAGCAATAGACCAAAATCATAAAAACTTCTTTGTAGCCATAGACAATACTGGAGTAAGTTATGAATTTGAAAAACTGCCACAAACAAAATATTGGGACAAGGTAATAGATGAAATAAAATCAAAGAGAGATTTATGCAGCAGAAAATCAAAACTAATAGAAACAGAAACAGGGAGAAGCTATTACCTACCAAGCAAAAGATGGACAAAGCTAAACAATGCATTAGACAATGCTTACCACAAGAGACGAGAACAAATAAAGTCAAGTTGTTATAGCATTGCTAATTGGATAGCAAAAAACTATGACTATGTAGCAATAGGAGACTATACTCCTACTCTTAATACTGCAACTTATGATAATATGCATAGAAGCATGTTAAATCAAGAAATAATAGGAGAATTTAGAAACATACTAAAATGGGTAATGGAAAGAAGCGGTAAACACTATTCAAAAGTAGACGAAAAAGATACAACTAAAAATTGTTGTATATGTGGAAATAAAGAAAAGAAAGATCCACAGATAAGAGAATTTACATGTCAAAAATGTAAAACTAAATTATCAAGAGATATAAACAGTAGTGTTAATATAGCTAAAAAAGATAAATTATTGTCTGGTTCGGACTATGTTGATTGGGATTTATACAACTCAACATATACAGCTAAATGGAATTTTAAAAAAAGTAAAATTCTATTTACTGGCCATACGTTAGAGAAATCTAATATATGGATGAATTAAATCGAGAAGGTGATACTTCTTGAGCAAAATCTATTTGTATAAATATATTTTGATATATTTGAGTAGGTTTTGTAGAACGGGTTACAAAGGCAAGGAATATAAAACAAATAAGTATATAAGAGCGGTATAGCAATGAGTCAAAGTGAACATGTGTATGATATATAATGAAGATAATATTTCATTAGAGGATAGGCAAAATACAGATTGATCAGGAATTATATTTTCTGGAGGACATTTGAGCATGGTAAATGCAGAAGAAAGTGATATAAGTAAAATTCATATTTATCTAGTATATTACCAAAGTTGACGACGCTTTAGGCGTTTTCATAGAAATAATTAAGAAAGGATGTGATTGCTATGATGAAAATGATAGCTAAGCGTGTAAGGAGGGTTCACGCCATATAAACCCTTCAAAAAATTTTAATGGAGGAATGTATGAGAATTCAAAAGGATAATATTGTAATTAGAAGTGCTACTACCCATGATGCCATTCAATTAAATAAATGGTGGAATGATGGTAGTGTTATGGAACATGCAGGTTTCCCTAATGGTTTAGGGGAGTCACTAGAAGAGACTATGAATAATATCAGGAGTTGGGAAGGCAAATTAAGTCAACTTTGTATTATAGAAATTGATGGCAACTTTGTAGGAGAATTAAGCTATAGAATTAAAGGTGATAATGCAGCATATCTTGGATGGAAAATATGTGATTTTAGTTATCAAAATAGAGGATATGGCCCTAAAATTATCAGAATGCTATTTGAATTCCTTTTTACAGATGAGGTCATAAATTCCAAATTCCCAATAGAGAAAATTGTTTGGGATACAATGCTTGAAAATAAAAGGGCTCAATATGTTTATGAAAATAAAATTGGAGCTCGGGAAGTTGGAGTAAGAAAGGATTGTTGGAAAGACCAAATTGGAATGTGGAGAACTGCTGTTGATTATGAACTTAGTAAGGAGGAGTTCTTTAATGCTAGACAATAAGGGTTTTGATTTATGGGCAGATGGCTATGATAAAAGTGTTCAATTGTGTGAAGAGGATAATGAATATCCATTTGCAGGATATAAAGATGTTCTTAATACTATGTACAATATAGTTCATAGAAAAGAAAAAGCAAAATTATTGGATATTGGATTTGGTACAGGAGTATTAACAAAAAAACTATATGATGAAGGATATGAAATGTATGGAATTGATTTTTCTAAAAGAATGATAGAAATCGCAAAAGAAAAAATGCTTTTAGCTAAGTTAATTCAATATGATTTTTCATTAGGTTTACCTAAAGAGTTTGAAGATATACAATTTGATTATATTATAAGTACTTATGCAATGCATCATTTAGAAGATAAAGAGAAAATTAAGTTTATTAAAGAATTAGATAAGCATCTCTCTAATGACGGTGAAATTATCATTGGAGATATAGCTTTTGAAACAAGAGAATTGCTAGAGCAGTGTAAAATAAAGATTGGTGAATGGGATGATGAAGAAATATATTTTGTATTTGATGAACTAAAAGAATTTTTTCCTAAAGGATATATTAATTTTAAAACTATATCTCATTGTGCGGGGATTATTCAGATTAGAAAATTATCATAGCCTGCATGATAGTGAAAAACATTATATGAGGAGTGAATAAGGTGGGTAGATTAAGAAATCTTCTTCAAATTAAATAATAAAATTTGAGGAGGATAAAAATGGATAAAATAATAATTAAAGAGGATTTCATACCTGAGATTGACCAATTAATGGATTTGTACAATGATGTAGAATGGTATGCATATACAGACGATAAAACAAAGCTAAAAAATGCTATTAGTAATTCCCTGAAGGTAGTAACTGCTTGGGATAATGAGAAATTAATTGGTTTAATTCGTGTAGTAGGTGATGGTTACACAATTATCTATATACAAGATATTTTAATCTTAAAAAGTTATCAAGAGCAGGGGATTGGAAGTTATTTGTTAAAGCTAATTTTAGAACGATATAAATCAATTCGTCAGATTGTTTTAATGACAGAACAAACTGAAAAGACAATTAATTTTTATCAGAAAAATGGAATGGTAAAAGCTAGCGACTACAATTGCGTTACTTTTGTAAAATAAAATGTAGAGTGATAAAAAACTTAAACATTGAAAAAATTAGATATGAAGATTTAATTAAACTTTGTATAGGCTTATAAGATGACTTAGCTATTGGTAAGGATTTGGTAAATTGAATAGTAGACTATAGTTAATAAAATGCTTGATATATATGAAAGTATCAAGCATTTTATTTTACCATAATTTAATTAGATATATCTATCATCAAATAAGTTTTGCTAGTAGAACTGATACGGTGAACCATACCATAAGTAGGATAAACCATATGTTATAGAATAATGTTTATGAGTTATCATAAACTAGAATTAAATGATATAATACGTATAAGCAATACTATGTTCAATTAAAGGAGGAATTGTATTGAAAAAAAGGTTAACATTTATTATCATAATTGGGGTATTTCTCTTAGCGATGACAGGCTGTATAGTAAGGAATCAAAGTTCAGCACATTATAGCATTAAGGAAGGCTCCAAAATTACGGATACCTATAGTTATAATGTTGAAGACGATTTTAAAGGAATGAAATTAAAAATAAATCTTAATCTTACTAAGGGTATAGTTACATTTGAACTTAAAGATCCAAATGGAGACATACAATGGAGTGGAGAAGTTGATTCAGATAAACCTTTAAAAGAAGTAAAGAGTTTTGATAAAATAACTGGTGAGTGGACCTTAACATTTGAGAATGTCGATAATTCAGGGGAAGGTGAGTTGAACTTACAATTTAATAGACTTTAAAAGGGTAAGACACATCATTTATATTATATGATATACTAAAATTAGGTAGATGATGATATGAAAATCTACATGATAAATTTTTAAAAGAAACCTTTGGAAATGCAGAAATAGCCAAAGGTTTTTTGAATAATTACTTACCTATATTAGATATATATTTAATGCAATGCCTTTTTATAGATTAGGGTAAGTTCACCTTAAATAAGCAATTATAATTAATTCTATTATTTTGTTCAATAAGAAAATAAGAGGAATTCCAATATAGAATTTCTTTTTACTAATCTTATGATGGAAAACAATCATTCCTAAAAAAATGCTAGATTTTATAATCATTTTAAGGGTATAATAATTTAATAAAATATATTGTATGATAAAAAGGTGTGGGCTATAAAAGACTAAATCTTATATAAAGATAAGGAGAAAATATGTTAAGAGTACAAGAAATTAAATTAGCATTAGATGAAGATGAAGAATTATTAAGTGCAAAATTAGCTAAAAAATTGAAGATATCCCAAGAGTCAATCATAAGCTATAGAATTTATAAAAAATCCATAGATGCAAGAAAGAAAAGCGATATTCATTTTGTATATGCAATAGATGTGGAATTAAAGAATGAAGAAAAAATACTAAAGAAGCTTTCTAATAAAAGGATTGTAAAGGTTCCAGAGGTAAGTTACAAATATGAAAAAATAGCCCCACAAAATATTAAAAGACCTGTTATCGTAGGAACAGGCCCTTCTGGATTGTTTGCAGGTTTAGTTTTGGCAAGTACAGGATATAGGCCTATTCTGTTGGAGAGAGGCAAGAGTGTAGATGAGAGAACTGTTGATGTAAGTACATTTTGGAACGAGGGCAAATTAAATACTGAATCAAATGTTCAATTTGGAGAAGGAGGAGCAGGTACTTTTTCTGATGGTAAATTGACCACTCTTGTAAAAGATCCTAGATCTAGAAAAGTATTAGAGGAGATGGTTGAGGCTGGAGCCCCTGAAGATATACTTTATATAAATAAGCCTCATATAGGTACTGATATACTTAGGGTTATGGTCAAAAATATTCGTAACAAAATAATATCTTTAGGTGGAGAAGTAAGGTTTAATAGTAAAGTTACTGATTTAATAATCAAAGATAAGCAAGTAACAGGTGTTAAAATTAATGATGATGAAATTATAAGCTGTGATAAGGTATTACTTGCATTAGGTCATAGTGCTAGGGATACTTTTGAAATGCTATATAAAAATGGAGTGGAAATAACTCAGAAGGGGTTTTCCATTGGTGTTAGAATAGAGCATCCTCAGAGTCTAATAAATGAAAAACAGTACGGCGAATTTGCAAAGCATGAGAAATTGGGAGCTGCTGATTATAAATTATCAGCTCACTTTGACAATGGAAGATCTGCTTATACTTTTTGTATGTGCCCAGGAGGAATGGTTGTTGCTGCGGCTTCTGAGGAGAATATGGTTGTAACTAATGGAATGAGTTTATATGCTAGGGATAAGGAAAATGCCAATAGTGCGTTATTAGTAGGGGTAACACCAGAAGACTATGAAGGGGATCATCCTTTGGCTGGAGTTGAGTTTCAAAGAAAATGGGAGCGTTTGGCATTTGTTGCAGGAGGTAAGAACTATAAGGCACCGGCACAAAAGGTAGGAGACTTCTTAGATGATAGGCCATCTGAGAATATTGGAGATATCAAACCAACCTATAAGCCAGGAGTAAATATGACGGATTTAAGAGAGTGTTTGCCTGAGTATGTAACGGATACACTAAAGAAAGCACTAATTGCATTTGACAAAAATATTAATGGTTTTGCTAATCCTGAAGCTATAATGACAGGTGTAGAAACCAGGAGTTCATCACCTATTAGGATTCAAAGGGATGAAAGTTTTCAATCAAATATTAAAGGACTGTATCCTATAGGTGAGGGAGCTGGATATGCAGGAGGGATAATGTCTGCAGCAATAGATGGAATGAAAGTAGCTGAATATATTTCAAATGTATTTTCTTTAAGTTAATAATATTAAGAAGGTGATAGGAGAATTGATATGATACTCCATAAGTAGACAAGGTAAATAACCAAAACTACTTATGGAGGTTTTTTATGGCAAAATCACCACATACTCCTGAATTTAAAGCGAAAGTATCTCAAGAATATCTTGATGGATTAGGCTCATTCCCTTTTTTAGCTAATAAATATAGTATTGGTCTGCAAACAATACAGTCATGGGTTTCCAAGTATAAACTTTATGGCATTTTAGCTTTTCAAAATAAAGCAGGAAATAAAAAATATACTTCCGAATTTAAAACAATGTGCGTAGAAGCTGTATTATCCGGAGAAGGAAGTGTTAATGATATAACAGCAAAATATAATATTTCAAGTCGTTCTGTTTTAAGTGGTTGGATTTCAAGGTATAATGCCAATATAGAACTCAAGGATTATGATCCTAAAGGGGAGGTATATATGGCAAATTCCAGAAGAAAAACAACTATAGAAGAGCGAAAAGAAATAGTTAAATATTGTATTGAACATAATCGTAATTACAAAGAAGCAGCAAGCCTTTATGATGTTTCATACAGCCAAGTTTACTCTTGGGTTAAAAAGTATGATGATATAGGCGAAGAAGGGCTAATAGATAGACGAGGACACCATAAAAAAGATGAAGAATTAGATGAATTAGAGAAATTACGTCGAGAGAATATTAGATTAAAAAAGAAACTAGAAGAAAAAGATATGGTGGTAGAACTGCTAAAAAAAGTGAAAGAATTCGAAGGGATGTGAGGCTTGGCAAACAACGTAACGAAAATAAGTATCTAGCAATAAAATACTTTTATGAAACAAAAATATGGAGTATTAATTGGATGTGTAAAGTACTTAACATATCAAGAGCATCATACTACAAATGGCTCCACAGAGAAGTACCTCAACAAGAATTAGAAAATATTGAATTAGCAAGATTAATAAAAGAATATGATGAAAGATTTAATCATATTTTAGGATATCGTAGAATGACATCTTGGATTAACCATTTCAATCAAACTAATTACAGTAAAAAAAGAGTCCATAGGATTATGCAAAAATTAGGTATTCACTCAGTAATCCGAAAAAAGAAGAATAAATACATTTCAGTTAAGCCGGAAACAATAGCAGAGAACATATTACAAAGAGACTTTTATGCAACAGAACCAAATCAAAAATGGGTAACAGACATTACAGAATTTAAAGTACCAAGAGAAAAGAAAAAGATTTACTTAAGCGCCATACTTGATTTGTATGATAGGTATCCAGTAGCCTATGTATTAAGTAGTAGAAACGATAACAAATTAGTATTTAAGACCTTTGATAAAGCAATAAAAGATAATCCATTAGCAAAACCAATCTTCCATAGCGATAGAGGATTTCAATACACAAGTAAAGTATTTCAAAGAAAACTGAAAGAACAAGAAATGAAACAGTCAATGTCAAGAGTAGGACACTGTATTGATAATGGACCGGTAGAAGGATTCTGGGGAATAATTAAATCAGAAATGTATCAAATGTATGAAATTACAGATGAAGAGTCCCTAAGATATGCAATTAATGATTACATGCGTTTTTACTCAGAGGAAAGATTACAAGACAGATTTAACTGTAAAACGCCATTAGAAGTTAGGACAGAAGCTTTATCAATTAAAACTCCTATAGAATACCCTATATCTGCGAATAAGAGAATAGAGAAGTACAAAGAAAAATGGACAGCATAAAAACTACCACATAACTTAGATGTCATGTGGTAGTTCATAAAAATTATTTTAGATATTTTACCTGTCTACTTGACAAGGGGCATATCAAATTCTCCTGTCACCTTCTTTTGTGTGCCCAGCAATGAAAAAATTGATTGAACAATGTTTTGAATATATAAAGATATTTGGTTTAAATATAGCATACGTGGGTAATGTATATTATAATGATAAAACCAAAGGGGGCATTCAATATGTCGAAAAAGATTTTGATAATTGGTGGGGTTGCTGGTGGTGCTTCAGCTGCTACAAGAGTTAGAAGACTAGATGAAGATTGTGATATTATCATGTTTGAAAGAGGGCCACATGTTTCATTTTCAAACTGTGCATTGCCTTTTTATTTAAGTGGTATGATTGAGAATCAAGAGGATTTAGTTCTCATGCAGCCAGGAGAGTTTTACAAGAAATTCAGAATAGATGCTAGGGTTAATAGTGAAGTTATAGACATAAATAGAGAGAACAAGGAAGTAAAAGTAAGAAATGTTTTGACAGGAGAAGAATATATTGAAAAATATGATAAGCTGATTATGTCTCCAGGAGCTAATCCTATAGTTCCAGCATTTGAAGGAATGGAGGATGTGCATGTTTTCACCATTAGAAATGTAGTAGATATAGAAAAGTTAAAGGGATTTATAAAAGAAAAAGATGCCAAGGATATTACGGTAATTGGTGGGGGATTTATAGGTATTGAAGCTGCTGAAAACTTGAGATTAGCAGGTTATAATGTGACTATAGTAGAGGCTATGAATCAAATAATGAGGCCTTTTGATTATGATATGGTTCAAATACTTCATAAGGAAATATATGATCATGGTATTAATTTAGTATTGGGAGATAAAGTAGAAAGATTTGAGAAAAATACAGTGGTTTTGGAGTCTGGCAAAAAGATTGAAACTGATGCTGTAGTTATGGCTATTGGTGTTACTCCTGAAACTACTTTGGCAAAAAAAGCTGGACTTGAGATTGGAACTACTGGTGCTATCAAAGTAAATCAAAACTTTAGAACAAGCGATCCGGATATTTATGCTGTTGGAGATGCTATAGAAGTTTACAATAGACTACTTCATACTCATAGCAAACTATCATTAGCAGGGCCAGCTCAAAAGCAAGCTAGAGCAGCAGCAGACCATATTTATGGAAGACCTGTTAACAATACTGGAGTTATAGGTTCTTCTGTAATAAAGGTATTTGACTACAATGGTGCATCGACTGGATTGACAGAAGGGCTTATAAAGGCTACAAATATGCAAGTTGAATATGATTCAGTTACTATTATTCCATTTGATAAGGTAGGGATAATGCCAGATAGTGAGCCTATGCATTTTAAATTAATATTTGAAGTGCCTACAGGAAGAATTCTAGGAGCTCAAGCTATTGGAAAGGGAAATGTAGACAAGAGAATTGATGTTATAGCTACTTTGATTAAATTCAATGGTACTTTAGAAGATTTGAAAGATTTAGAGCTTTGCTATGCTCCACCTTTTGGTACTGCTAGGGATGTTGTTAATTTGGCAGCTCTTGTGGGATTAAATATATTACACAGTTGCTTTAAACAAGTTCATGTTACTGAGGTGAGAGATTTAGTTGAGAATAATGAATGTATCATAGATGTTAGAAGTAAAGAGGATTTTGAGAAGGGACATTTGATCAATGCTGTAAATATACCAATTGTTGAAATAAGAGATAGATTAGATGAGATTCCAAAAGATAGACCGGTTTATGTACATTGTAGATCTGGCCAGACAAGCTACAATGCAGTTATGGCTCTTCAACATCTAGGCTTTGACAATGTGTACAATGTTTCTGGTAGCTTCATGGGTATTTCATATTTTGAATACTTTAACGATAAGGTTTCTGGAAGAAAGCCTATAGTAACAGATTACAATTTTGAATGATAATCATCAGTGCGACAGCGGCGGGACGGTTCTTGCGACAAAAAGAACCGTCCGAGACCACTGAAAAAGTAGCCTTAAAAAATTCCCCTGTCCATTAAATTATTAATAAACCATAATTTTTTTATAAAATATTGAATTAAACCTTAAAACACATAAAAATGAAGATAATTTAGAGGATAGTATGCTTGCTATCCTCTTTAAATTAACTGCTATTGCAGTTAATTTTGCTTGCATAGACATGCTTTTTAAACCGTCCCCGCTGTCGCAATTTTATAGTTGATTGATTTATGGTTTTAGTGTATAATATTTAATGCAATTTCATATGAAGTAGTTTAATTAGAACTTAAAGCAGATGGGCAGCTGATTACCCATGTGCTTTTTTATTTTTGTATTTTGGGACAAGGAGGTTAGAAAATGAAAAAGTTGTTTAAAGACAAGAAGTTTTTTCTTGAGATTCTTACATTGGTTATACCTATAACATTACAAAACTTGATTAGTTCATCATTAAATATGGTGGACAATTTAATGATAGGAAAACTTGGAGAAAACTCTATTGCAGCAGTTGGCCTAGTAAATCAATACTTTTTCATATTCATGTTATGTTTATCTGGGATTAATGCTGGTGCGGGTATATTTATATCCCAATTTTGGGGCAAAAAAGATATTTCAAATATACGAAAGATGTTTGGACTAGACATTGTACTTAGCACTATAGCAGCAATAATATTTTCTATTTTTGGATTTATATTTCCCGGAGTTATCATGAATATTTTCACTAAAGACGCTGTTGTTATAGAATTGGGGGTTAAATATCTAAGAGTAATTTCTATAACTTTTATAATAACAGGTTTAACACAAGGGTATTCCACACTTTTAAGATGCATAGGACAAGCAAAACCACCTATGTTTGGTAGTCTTATAGGCGTGTTAACCAATGCTTTTCTAAATTGGATACTTATATTTGGAAACTTTGGATTTCCTGCTATGGGAGTAGTAGGTGCTGCAATAGCTACAAGTATAGCAAGAACTGTTGAAATGGTTTATGTAATCTCTTCAGCACATAAAAACAACAAAGATATATTAAGTAATATAAAGGAAATAATGGGCTTTAACTATGAATTTGTGAAGGTTTATTTTGGAACATCTTCATCAGTAATCATAAATGAATTACTATGGTCATTAGGGTTAACAGCATATTCAATTATATATGCCAAAATTGGCATAAGTGCAGTAGCTAGTATGCAGATAGCAACCACTATAAACAATATGTTTATGGTTTTGTGTATAGGTATTGCCACTGCGGCTGCTATTATGGTTGGAAACAAGATAGGTGCAGGACAAGAAGATTTAGCAGTTGAATATGCAACTAGATTGGGAATAATAACTCCAATGATAGGGATAGTAACAGGTACAGCACTATGGTTTACAGCCCCTTTGATTACAAAACCATTTAATATAAATGAAGAAACTTTAAGACTAACAATCACTGTTTTAAAAATCATGGCAGTATTCGCTCCATTAAGGTTTTTCAATGTGCTTATGATTGTAGGGGTATTTAGAGGTGGAGGAGATACAGCTTATTCTATGTGGGTACAACTGGGAACAGTTTGGTGTTTTGCTATTCCTGCAGGTTATATAGCAGCTGTTTGTTTTAAATTGCCACTAGATAAGGTATTTTTTATAATTTGTTTAGAAGAAGTAATCAAGGTAGGCTTTGAAGCAAAAAGGCTTCGTTCAAAAAAATGGATTGGCAATGTTGTTGAAGACTTAAGGTGACAGGAATTTTCCTGCCACCTATTTTTCTATTCCGTATTTCATTTTATAATAGTAGATTGCAAGCTGAGTTCTGTCTCTTAGGGACAGTTTTTCAAGCATATTTGAGATATAGTTTCTAACAGTTCCTTCGCTTAAATAAAGTTTTTCTGCAATTTCCTTATTATTTAAGCCATCTGCTACTAGAAGTAATATATCAAATTCTCTATCAGACAAATCTATTTCAACATCTTTTTCTTTGTATTTTTTAATATTCGATACAATTTTTGAATCAAAAACTAAATTCCCAGAGTGAACTGCATTTATTGCAGGAATAATGCCTTTGATATTTTGTTTCAAAATATAGCCTTTACAGCCTAAAGAGAGGGCTGTTGCAATATATTCATCATCTTGGAAAGTTGTGATCAACAGTATCTTAGCTTGAGGATCTATTTTCAAAATTTCTTTGGTTGCCTCTATTCCACTCATCTTTTCCATTCGTATATCCATTAGGATTAGATCAGGTTTATATTTAGTATAAAGTTCAACAGCCTGAAAACCATCATAGCCAACTGCTAATATATCTATTCCATTGGCGTTTATAATAATCTTTAGAGATTCCACTACTAGTGGATCATCATCTACAATAATAATATTCATATGCACTATCCTTTCATTAAAGTCATATGTATTTTAAATCCATCATCAAATCTACAATTGAAAAACCCATTATATTTATCGGCTATTTCTTTCATGGAAAGAAGACCTATGCCTTTATTTCTATCATCAAATTGACTTCCGTTATCTTCTATTAATATAGAATAAAATTTTGGTTGGTTTAATAAGCTTATTTTTATCTTTGTAGCATTAGAATGTTTGGCACAATTGGTGAGGGCCTCCTTAATAACGGATAATATGTCAAATTTTAAATCATAATTAATTTCATCGTCAAATTTATATACTAGTTCAACATCAATATTAGGTATTTCACTACAGAGCTTTTCTATTTGATTTTTCAAGTCTAGAGATTCGTTGTATAGATTGTGGATGCTTTTTCTGATGTCATCCATTCCATTTTTTAAGGTATTCTGAAGGGTGTCTAAGTTTTTTATAACAGTTTCTTCGGTTGAAATCACTTTCAATGCTTCTACTTGTAATATACTACTACTTATTGCATGTCCAATAGAATCGTGAAGTTCTCTTGCGATTCTGTTTCTTTCAGTGAGTATTGCAATATGTATGTTTTTTTCTTTGTCTACTAGGAGTTGCTTATTGTATTTTTCCAAATAAAAGGTATCTTCTTTTAATTCATCTCGTACGGTTTTGTTTTCATCTAGAATTTGATTATATTTTTTTGTCATAGTTGAGAGATAAACTGCTGTGATAGACAATAATAAATTTGCTATAGAAAAGTTCATTAATATTAAAGTAAATGTAAATATAGTGAATATCCCAAAATCTAAATAAACATTGTACAATATCAATGGAAAATAAAGAATAAATGAGCTATTGGAAAAGCATATTATTATAAATAAAAAATAGATAATAGTTCTTATCTTTTTATTATCCATTAAGTCTAAAACCAAAGAAATAACAAGGCTTATGAGAAAACAAACAACTAAATTTTCATGTGGATTTATTTTGTAACTGTTAAATAAACAAAAGGATACAATAATTAATTTTTCCAAAAATCTTCTCATATAGCTACCTCCAGCTGAAAGCCTTAAATTCTATTTTATGTTCTAATTATACTATATTCAATATGAAATACAATTTTCTTTATGACAAATGTCATATTATATTATAACTTTATACACTACAATGAATTTGTTTAAAATCATATAATTAACATAAGATGAAATATGGGAGTGATATTGATGGTTATAAAGGTAAATAATTTAGTGAAAAGATATAAAGAATTAATAGCTCTTGACCATTTTAATATGGAGGTTAAGGAAGGGGAAATTTTAGGGCTTTTAGGGCCTAATGGCTGTGGGAAAACTACAGCTATAAACTGTATACTATCGCTATTAAGTTTTGACAAAGGGCAGATAGAAGTATTTGGAGAGAAAATGACTCCCAATGCCTATAATATTAAAAGAGAGATAGGCCTTGTACCTCAGGAAGTTTCTGTTTTTAACAATTTAAATGTAAAAGAAAATATAGATTATTTTTGTGGATTGTATATAGATGATAAAAAAGTAAGAAAACAATATGTAGAAGAGGCTATTGAATTTGTAGGTTTAAAGGATTATGTAAAGTTTTATCCTAAGAAACTTAGTGGAGGTTTAAAAAGAAGATTAAATATTGCTTGTGGAATAGTTCATAAGCCTAAGCTTATTTTTCTAGATGAGCCTACAGTTGCAGTAGATGCTCAAAGTAGAAATTTCATATTAAATGGGATAAAAAAGTTAAATGAAGAAGGAAGTACCATTATATATACTACTCATTATTTAGAGGAAGCAGAAATGTTATGTAATAGGATTATCATCATGGATAAGGGTAGAAGCTTAGTTTCTGGGACAATTGAAGAATTAAAGTCCATGATAACCACATCTGAAAAGATAGTAGTTGGGTTTTTAGATATTCAAGATGAAATTGTTGAGAAGATGAAGAGTATACCTCATGTCATTGATGTAGAGAGAGAAGGAGAAGATTATATAATTAAGTTTGAAAACGGAATTAACAACTTAGCTAATCTTTTAGATTTTATAAAGGCTAACAATTTAACCTATACAAAGCTTCACAGTCAATTACCTTCATTAAATGATGTGTTTTTGGAGTTAACAGGAAAGGAGCTTAGGGATTAGTATGAAAAATATATTTAGAAATTGTATATACCAAGGAAAGAACTTATTTAGAGATGCTGGTTTTTCCTTTTGGAGTTTGATATATCCCTTAATAATGGCAGTTTTTTTCTATATATCTATTAATGGAGTTTTGAATATGGAACTTGAAAATGTAAATGTGGGAATAGATAGTGAAAATCCTATTAGTTATATATTAGAGGAAATTGAGTTTTTAAATGTTCATAAAATCCCTGAAGATGAGGTTTTAACAAAGCTAGAGGATAGACAAATAGATGCTTTTATAGATGATGATTTAAATATAAAAGTTAATGATTCAGGGATAAATCAAACTATTATTAAAGAAGTAGTAGAACAAATAAGGCAAATGAAAAAGCTAAATAGATCATTTGATAAATATGATTTTTCAGTAGATTATATTTTAGGTAGAAATCAAAAGGCCAATCCATTAGTTATTATGTTTTATTCTCTAATTGCAATGGTTTCAGCGTATGGAGTTTTTGCTGGTATTGAAACTGTTACTTTAATTCAAGCAAATTTATCTAATTTAGGTTCAAGGATTAATATTACTCCATTAAAAAAATATAAATTTCTATTATCTGGGGTTATAGTTGCATTATTACTAAATTTGTTTGCAAATGGATTACTACTTATTTTTATAAAATATGTTTTGAAGATTAACTTATTCAAAGAAATTAAATACAGTGCAATTCTCATATTAATAGGAAATCTATTTGGAGTAGCCTTGGGGGTATTCATAGGTAGTTGTAACAAAAAGAAGGATAGTGTAAAAACCATTATGGCTATATCAATTATATTGTTTTGCTCATTTCTATCAGGAATGATGAACCCTCAGATTAAAGTTATGATTGATGAAAAGGCACCTATTTTAGCTAAACTAAATCCAATTTCTATAATCACCAATAATCTATATAGGATAAATTTATTGGAAAGTACTAAAAGTGTTGGAGAGGGAATATTGATCCTATCTATTGAATCAATAGTTTTAATATTTGCATCCTATATATTTTTAAGGGGGAAAAATTATGACAGTATTTAATTATTTTATAAAAATAGCATTGAGAAATAAGGGGGTTATCATTTCTTATACAATAATATTTTTTATTCTTTCAATAATAAATGGTTCAGGTACTGTTGAAAGGGAAACTAATTTCATTGAAAGTAGATTAAATATAGGAATAATTGATAATTGCAATAGTGAACTGTCAAATAGTTTAAAGAATTATTTAGGGAAAAAGAATAATATAATTGACACTATGGCAGATGAAGAATATATTAAAGAACAGATATTTTTAGAAGTAGCGGATGCAGTGATAATAATTCCAGAGGATTTTGATGAAAAGGTAATCAATAAGGAAAATTCTATACAAATGTACAATGATGATAGGAAGGTAGAATCATTGCAAATTCAAAATCAGGTGAATAAATTTCTAAATTTTGCCAATGCTACTTATGAAAATGGAGAATTTAACTTAGTGGATGTAGCTTCTGCATTAGATGAAAAGGCAGAAGTAGAATTGGTAGAATCTAACAATGAAAGCAGTAACGATGGTGTAGCTAATTGGTTTAAGTATTATTTTAACTTTACTTCGTATATAATTATGGCAATTTATATTGCAGTAATAGGTTTGGTAATGACTGATTTTAAAGATGAAAATATCCAAAGTAGAACAAAGATATCTTCAAAAAAATTTCTACAGTTTAATAAAGAAATGTATTTAGGCCAGCTAATGGTAGCAATTATGATTACAACAATATTTATTTTGGGAAGTATTGTACTTAAGGGAAAATATATTGGAGAAGTGAACTTTGGTAAATATGTATTAAATACAGTAGTTTTCTCATTTTCAGCTCTATGTCTTACATTCTTAATCAATAATGTTACAAAGAATAAATTTGTTATAAATGCATTATCCACTGTACTGTCTCTAGGGACTTCATTTATATCAGGGGTAATGGTACCTCAACAGTATTTATCAGAAAAGGTTTTGACAATAGCGAAGTTCTTCCCAACATATTATTTTGTGAGAATAAATGAAATGACAGTTAATTCTTTTTCGGATATGGGATTTGATATCTTTATGCAACTGTTATTTGCAGTAGTATTCTTATTGATGGGACTATACTTTTCCAAAACAGCACAAAAGGCTTAAGTTTGCGACAGTGGGGACGGTTCTCGCTGTCGCATTTTAAATAGCAATCATTTAGTAGGCTAATGGAATATATATGAACAGATAAAATAACAACTATATATTGACTATGGTATATAATAGTGGTATCATTTATTTTATGTTTAGTAGGCTAAATATAAGTTGGAGGGAAATTATGAATAAGCTAGATAAGGATTCACTGTATTTTATATTCTTAGAAATACTGAGACTTCATTATTATCGTACTCATGTACTTCTTGAGGAAGTGGGAATTTATCCTGGTCAACCACCTATGCTTTTTATATTAAATAACGAAGGCGGCCAGAGTCAAAGTGAATTGGCAGAAAGAATGCAGATAAAGCCTTCTACTATAACAGTAATGTTGAAAAGGATGGAGAAGGAAGGGATTGTAGAACGTAGGAAAGATGAAGTGGATCAGAGAATAACTAGGGTATATATAACTGAAAAAGGTAGAGAATTATGTAATGAGGCTATTAAAGTAATGGATAAGGTTCAAGGGGAATGTTTTGATAATATTACAGCAGAAGAAAAGATAATCCTTAGAAGATTATTTATGCAGATGAGAGACAATCTAAATAATGCAATTGATGGAGATATGTAAGGAGGTAGAGTATGAAAATTATTTTAAAAGAGCTAAGGCCTTTTGCTATATTTATATTGATTATAGTAGCTTTGCTTTTAGCTCAGGCTATGACAGATCTAGCTCTTCCAGATTATATGTCAAATATAGTCAATGTTGGCATTCAGCAAAAGGGTATTGAAAGAGCTGTGCCTGATGTAATCAGAGCTAGTGAAATGGATAAGTTAAAGATATTTTTAACTGAAGAAGAAAACAAATTGATAGACAGTGATTATAAACTAATAAACAAAGACAATTTAACTAAAGAGGAATACAACAATTATTTAAAGAAGTATAAGGCATTAGAAAATGAAAGTTTGTATATACTTAATACTTCAAATCAAGAAGATATTGATAGGATGAATTCCTTTTTAGGAAAAGCAATACTTAGTAAATATGGTGTAGAAAAAGGTGCTCTTCAACAAGCTATGCCAAATTTGCCTGAAGGAACAGATCCTTTTATGGCACTTAAAAGTTTACCTAAAGAGCAATTGGATATGCTAAAAGCTGAAATGGATAAGCAGTTTAAGGATATTCCTCAATCAATAGTAATCCAATCTGCTATAAATTATATTAAGCTTGAATATGAGGCAGTAGGAATAGATATTGATAAGGTTCAGTCTAATTATATTTTATCTACTGGTGGAATAATGTTACTTATTGCCTTATTGGGAATGATTGCTTCTGTAATTGTAGGATTTTTAGGTGCGAGAGTTTCTGCTTCTCTTGGTAGAAACTTAAGGGATAAGGTGTTTAAAAAGGTTACATCTTTTTCAGATGCAGAGTTTGACAATTTTTCAACTGCATCTCTTATAACTAGAAGTACCAATGATATACAACAAGTGCAATTGTTTGTAATGCTATTATTGAGGCTAGTGTTTTATGCTCCAATACTTGGAGTTGGTGGAGTAATAAGGGCTCTTAATACAAATACCTCTATGGCTTGGATAGTAGGGGTTGGAGTTGTAGCTATACTTATACTTGTGGGAACTCTTTTTGCTGTTGCCATGCCAAAGTTCAAAACGGTTCAAAAGTTTGTTGATAAGGTAAATCTAGTAATGAGGGAATCTCTTAATGGAATGATGGTAATAAGGGCTTTCAACACACAGAAAACTGAAGAAGAAAAGTTTGATGCAGCAAATGTGGATTTAACCAAAACCCATTTATTTGTTTCGAGGATAATGACTGTAATGATGCCAACTATGATGTTTATCATGAATGGTATAATGCTGTTAATAATATGGGTGGGAGCTCATGAAATAGATAAAGCTAATATACAGGTTGGAGATATGATGGCATTTATGCAATATGCAATGCAGATAATTATGTCTTTCCTTATGATATCTGCAGTTTCATTGATACTTCCAAGGGCTTCAGTATCAGCTCAGAGAATAGGTGAAGTATTAGATGAAGAGATCACAATTAAAGACCCTGAAAATCCAAAATATTTAAATGATGTAAAAGGGGCAGTTGAATTTAAAGAAGTTTGCTTTAAATATCCAGGAGCAGAGGAATATGTTCTTAAAGATATATCCTTTACTGCAAATCCTGGGGAGACAACAGCTTTTATAGGAAGTACAGGAAGTGGTAAATCTACACTGATCAATTTAATCCCTAGATTTTATGATGCTACAAGTGGAGAGATTCTTATTGATGGGGTAGATATTAGAGATATGACCCTTAATGATGTTAGAGAACAAATAGGATATGTTCCTCAAAAGGGAGTATTATTTACAGGAACTATAGAAAGCAATTTAAAATATGGGAAAAACTTCAAAGCAAGTAATGATGAGGTACTAAAGGCTATAGAAATAGCTCAGGCTAAAGAACTTGTTGATGAAAAGGAGAAAGGCATATTAACTGAAATAGCTCAAGGTGGAACCAATGTTTCAGGGGGTCAAAAGCAAAGACTTTCAATTGCAAGGGCATTGGCTAAGAGGCCAAAGATACTAATATTTGATGATAGTTTTTCAGCTCTTGATTTTAAGACAGATGCTGCACTTAGAAAGGCAATTAATTCAAATATCAAAAATAGAACAATGCTAATAGTAGCTCAGAGAATAAATACGATAAAAAATGCAGAGAAGATCATTGTCTTAGATGAAGGAAAGATAGTGGGAATGGGAACTCATAGAGAATTACTAAGAAAATGTGAAGTATATAAGCAAATTGCCTTATCACAGCTATCGGAGGAGGAACTTGCGTATGAGTAAAGATAATAATACAAATAGAAGACCAATGGGTCCAGGACCAAAAGGTCATGGACCTATGGCTGGAAAATTTGAAAAACCAAAGGATTTTAAAGGAACCTTCTCTAAGCTTCTTGACTATTTAAAACCGTATAAAGTAAAACTAATTATAGTAATAATATTTGCCATAGGAAGTACGGTTTTCTCAATAGTAGGGCCCAAAATACTTGGGAAGGCAACTACCAAGATATTTGAAGGATTGATATCAAAGGTATCTGGTGGTGAGGGAATAGATTTTTCCTATATAAAAAATATTGTAATGACTTTAATAGGATTATATATATTGTCTGCGTTATTTTCCTATATACAAGGGTTTATAGTAACTGGTGTTTCACAAAAGGTATCTTATAAACTGAGAAAAGAAATATCCAAAAAGGTAAATAGACTACCCCTTAAATATTTTGATAAAGTAAGCCATGGAGAGGTATTATCTAGAGTTACTAATGATGTGGATACAGTAAGCCAATCATTAAATCAAAGTTTAAGTCAGATAATAACATCAGCTACTACATTAGTAGGTGTACTCATCATGATGTTATCTATATCTTGGCAGATGACTATTGTTGCACTATTGATATTACCTATATCAATGATTGTTGTAATGGGAGTAGTTAAGAGAAGTCAAAAATATTTCAAGGCACAGCAAAAATCCCTTGGGGAAGTTAATGGACATATAGAGGAAGTATATGGTGGACACAATATAATGAAAGCTTTCAATGCTAAGGAACAAGTTGTTTCTGAATTTGAAGATATCAATAATGAACTTTATGATTCTGCTTGGAAAGCTCAGTTTTTATCAGGTTTAATGATGCCTATTATGAATTTTGTTGGGAATTTAGGTTATGTTGCAGTTTCAATATTAGGCGGATGGCTTGCTATTAAAAAGACTATAGAAGTAGGAGATATACTTTCCTTTATTCAGTATATAAGAAGTTTTACTCAGCCAATAACTCAAGTAGCTCAAATAAGTAATGTATTGCAGTCTACTATGGCTGCAGCAGAAAGGGTGTTTGAATTTTTAGGTGAAGAAGAGGAGACAAAAGAATCTCAAACACCTGTTAAACTTGAAAAAGTAGAGGGAAGAGTAAGTTTTAAAAATGTTAAATTTGGCTACAATGAAGATAAAATTATAATAAAGGATTTTTCTCAAGAAATTAGTGCGGGACAAAAAGTTGCCATAGTTGGACCTACTGGAGCAGGAAAGACTACCATAGTTAAACTTCTCATGAGATTTTATGATTTAAATGGTGGTAGAATACTTCTAGATGGTCATGATATAGTGGATTTTTCTAGAGGTGATTTGAGAAGCAATTTTGGTATGGTTTTGCAGGATACATGGCTTTTCAGTGGTACTATAATGGAAAACATAAGATATGGAAGGCTAGATGCCACAGATGAAGAAGTAATAAGAGCAGCAAAATTAGCTCATGCTCATAGGTTCATAAAGACTTTGCCAGATGGCTATAATATGGTTATAAATGAGGAGGCAAGCAATATATCCCAAGGACAGAAACAGCTTCTTACTATAGCAAGGGCAATTCTATCTGATCCAAAGGTGCTTATATTAGATGAGGCTACATCTTCTGTAGATACTAGAACTGAAATACTAATACAGAAGGCGATGGCAAATCTTATGGAGGGAAAGACAGCCTTCATCATTGCCCACAGACTTTCAACTATAAGAGATGCAGATTTGATATTAGTTATGAAGGATGGAGATATAGTAGAACAAGGTAATCATGAAGAACTTCTAGCAAAAGGCGGATTCTATTATTCCCTTTACAATAGCCAATTTGAAGATGTAGAAAGTGCATAAGGGCATGCGACAGCGAGCGGTTCTCGCTGTCGCATTTTTTAACAAACTGTAGGAATTGCCTCTGTTGTTTGATGTTTTTTATTATGATATAATTTACTAAAAGTCAGTATGGTAGAAATTTCATATGGGAGGTATTATGATTAAAATTCTTGTGGTTGATGATGAAAAAGAAATAGCTGATTTATTGGAGTTTTATCTTAAAAATCAGGGATATGAAGTGATAAAAGCTAATACAGGTAAGGATGCTCTTCGTTTTATTGATAGTTATAATATTGATTTAGCTATTTTGGATATTATGCTTCCGGATATAGATGGTTTTACTATTTTAAAAAAGATTAGAGAAAGTTATTTTTATCCTGTGATTATGCTTACTGCTAAAGTTGAAGATATTGATAAGGTAATGGGTCTAACTATAGGTGCTGATGATTATATCACTAAGCCTTTTAATCCTATTGAGCTTATTGCCAGAGTAAAGACTCAGATTAGAAGGACTAAATTGTACAATAAAGAGATTGAATCAGATTTTATTGACATTAATGGTTTACATATCAATATGGACTCACACAAAGTGTATATTAATGAAAAAGTTATAGATCTTACACCTTTGGAATATGATATTTTATTGTATCTTGCTAAAAATAAGGGTAAGGTTATTTCTGCAGAAGAGCTTTTTACTAATGTTTGGGGAGATAAATATATAAATAATAATAATACTGTTATGGCACATATTGCAAGGCTGAGAGAAAAGATGGGCGAAAACGCTAGAAAACCAAAATATATTAAGACTGTTTGGGGGGTAGGCTATATCATTGAATAATTATTATAAGTGTTTTAAGAAAAAGTTTTTAATTAGTTTTGCTATTTGGTCTACTCTATATACAGTCATCATATTACTTTTATTTTATTTATTTAAGATAAAATTAGGCAGTAGAACCTATTTCGGATATGAATTTATGTATCCGTTCTATCATTGGGCTAATCATAATAGAGCTTTTTTGGTTTTATTAGTTTTATCTTTTGGTTATGCTGTTATCATTTTAAGGCTTTTTAAGAAAATATTAAAATATATGGATGAGATTATCAATGCAATGGAAGAGATATATAGAAAAGATGATGAGTTGATCACTCTTTCAGGAGATTTAAAAGAAGTAAATGACAAAATGAATAAAATTAAGTTTAAATTGAGGGAAAACGAAAAAATAGCTAGAGATTCTGAAAAAAGAAAGAATGATCTGATTATATATCTTGCTCATGATTTGAAAACACCGTTGACTTCGATCATTGGTTATCTAACTATTCTGAAAGATGAAAATGATCTTAGTGAAAGATTTCGTAAAAAGTATCTTCAGATTAGCTATGATAAAGCATTAAGACTTGAAGATTTAATAAATGAATTTTTTGATATCACACGTTATAATTTGAAGGATGTTGTGCTTGAAAAATCTATGGTTGATTTTAGCTTTATGATGGATCAAATTATCTATGAGTTCAAACCATTACTAATAGAAAAAAATCTTACAATGAATAGTAATATTGAATCTGGAATTAAGATAAATATAGATACAAATAAGATTGAAAGGGTTGTTGACAACATTATTAGAAATGCTATCAATTATTCTTTTAAAGATAGTATAATTGATATTTGTGTAAATAAAAGTGAAGATTTTGTAAATATAATTATTAAAAATAATGGACCAACAATCCCAAGTGAAAAACTTGATCATATTTTTGATGAGTTTTTTAGACTTGATCCTTCTAGAAGTTCTGAGACTGGCAATGCTGGACTTGGACTTGCTATTGCAAAATCAATCGTAACGGCTCATGGTGGCACCATCGATGCTAAGAGTCAAGATGATATTATAGAAATGAGTGTAAAACTTCCAATTTAAATTGTAAGAAAATCGTAAGTATTTAATAATGTAAAACGAAAGAAATACACCTTGATTTTTGATAATATTGTATCAGAAACTAAGGTGTATTTTATTTATTACAATTATTTATGACACATGGGAGGTACATACAATGAAAAAATTTTTTAAGCGTTTAATGTTTATAGTAATAGCTTTATTCTTAATTGTCACATTAAAAAACAAATCTAGTTATGCTAGTTTTAATTTAGGAAAATTATTAAATGTCTTTAAGTCAGATGATTATGCTAGTAGATATATTTATGTTTTAGATCGAGAAGATAAAACTTCTCAGTATGAAAAAAACTCTAAGACTAAAGCATATCCTGCATCTTTAACAAAGATTATGACAACTATTGTAGCACTTGAACATATTGATGATCTATCGGCAGTTGCCCCTATAGACGTAGATACATATAGGGAAATGGTTGCAAATAATTCTTCTATGGCAGGGTTTTATGGTAGGGAAGCAGTAACATATAGAGATCTTCTTTATGGTACAATTTTAAGCTCTGGTGGTGAGGCTGCCAACTCTCTTGCTATAAATGTTGCAGGGAGTGTAGAGGATTTTGTGCGCCTTATGAATGAAAAAGCATCTGAACTTGGACTTGAAGATACTCATTTTACCAGTCCGGAAGGTCTTCACGATAAGGATCAATATACTTCAGCTTATGATATGGCTAAACTTTTGGATTATGCTTTAGATAATGGTGACTTTAGAGCTATTTTCACGAAGATGACTTTCAAGACAACGCCTACCGTGGATCATCCTGATGGTATTGTCTTAAAATCAACAGTTCTCTCCAAACTTGATGGTGTACCTCAAGGGAGTTTTGAGATTATAGGCGGTAAATCTGGGACAACATATGAAGCTGGTGAATGTTGGGCAACACTTGGAATAAAGGAAGATCGTGAATATATTTGCATAGTTATGGGTGCACCTCTAAAGGATATCAGCAACCCGGATATGGCACAGATAGATGATACCATTAAACTATATGAGAGAATTAAATAGTCACCTAACAAACGGCAGAGAGTGTCTTGCGACAGAAGGGACGGTTCTCTTTTTGTCGCATTTTTGTTATGATATAATGTACTAAAAAGTTGGTAAGGTGGAATAGGTAGGAAGGTGGAAATAGCATGGTTAATGAGAATGATTCAAGAATACTTATTGTTGAAGATGATACAAATATCAACAATTATATTTTTGAAAGTCTTTTACTTAATAATTATAATTGTAAACAGGCTTTTTCTGGGACAGAAGCTTTGATTTATTTAGGAAAATATGATTTTGATATTATTTTGCTTGATTTAATGCTTCCAGGAATTTCAGGAGAACAATTAATATCAGAAATAAAGAATTTGACGGACTCCTCTATCATTGTTATTTCTGCGAAGGATGAATTGGAAAGCAAAGTTGATGTATTAATGTTAGGAGCAGACGATTATCTTACAAAGCCCTTTAAAATAGAAGAGTTAAAGGCTAGAATGTTTGTGCAATTAAGAAATAAAAACAAGAAAGTGTATAATAAATTGATGAAATATAAAAATCTGACACTAGATAAATCTTTACATAAGGTAATGATTGAGAATCATGAGGTAGATTTAACTCCGCAAGAATTTAAAATTTTAGAATTATTATTAAACTTTCCCAATAGGGTGTTTTCAAAGCAAGATATCTATGATTTTGCTTGGGACGAATACTTTGAAGGAGAAGATAAAACAGTAAATGTACATATTAGTAATATAAGAAAAAAATTCAAAGAGTATTCAGATGAAGAATATATAGAAACAGTTTGGGGAATAGGATTTCGGTTAAGCAAATAAATCTTTAACAATTCTTTAATCTTTATTTTCGAATTATTAAACTTTTTCTTTTATAATGTAAGTGATTATAGGAGAAGGAGGTTAAAAAAATGGATTATTTACTTTCAGTTCAAAACTTATCAAAAAAATATAGCAATCAATTTGCCATTAATAATATAAGTTTAAATTTAAAAAAAGGCGAAATTTATGGGCTAATTGGGAAAAATGGAGCAGGGAAAACAACTCTTTTAAAGATTGTAGCGGGATTAGTAAAACCTAGCAATGGAGAAATTGCTTTATTTGACTATAGTGGGGCTAGCAGGAAAAAGGTTTTATCAAGAATAGGTACATTGATAGAGGCTCCTGGACTATATTCAAATTTAACGGCATATGACAACTTAAAGTTAAAGTGCTTATGCTTAGGGATAAATGATTCTAAATATATTGGTTCTATCTTACAAATTGTTGGGCTAGAAGCGGAGTCAAATAAAAAGGTAAAACAATATTCTTTAGGAATGAAACAGAGATTAGGAATTGCCATGGCATTAGTAGGAGAACCAGATTTATTATTATTAGATGAACCTATAAATGGACTAGATCCACAAGGAATAAAAGATGTTAGAGATATTGTATTGAAACTCAATAAAGAGTATGGGATAACAATGATAATTTCAAGTCACATTTTAGATGAATTGTTAAAGATCGTTGATAGGTTTGGAATAATCAATGATGGAAGGCTATTAAAAGAAATATCAAAGGAAGAGCTTAAGGAAATATGTTGCAATCATATTGAAATAAAGATAGAAGAACCTAAAAAAGCAATTGTAGTCCTAGACAAATTAGGATTTAACAATTACAAGGTAATAGATAATCATACGATAAATATTTATGAAAGATTAAATGATAGTGGATTAATCTCTTTGGAATTATATAAGAATGATATTTCCATTAACAGTATTTCCATAGAATCTATCTCCATAGAGGATTATTTTATTCATTTAACGGGAGGGAATATTGATGAACAATCTAATTAGAATGGATTTTTATCGTATGAGGAAAAATAAAACCACATGGATTATTTTGATGTTTTTGATATTAATGATGTTTGCCTCCGTTTATATGTCTTATTCAGATATAAAATATTATAAGAACAATCCATCTGCATTAGAAAATCTAAAATCATCTTCGGAGGAAGTTAATTGGGGAATATATATAGGAAGTGTTTCGCCAAAGTGGTGCGAAGATAATGAAGTTCCCATTGATGGATTAATCAAAATAAATATTCAGAGCAAAATCGTACTAATGTTTTTGGTCGTGTTTGTTGTGGGTTTTGTAAGTAAAGAAAATAATTCTGGTTTTATTAAAAATATTGCAGGACAAGTATCAAATCGTGGATTTATATTGTTATCTAAAATGATTATCGTAGGGATATATTCATTAATTTTGTTGGTAGTAGCAATTGTAACAATATTTGTAAGTAGTAAGATATTGCTTGGATATGTTTTTGTGGAGAATTTAGGATTATTGATAAAATATATTCTTTATCAATGGATATTACATGTGGCATTTGGATCATTTATGATATTTTTAATTACACTTCTAAAAAATGAAATTGCAAGTTTATTGATAGGTATCTTAGTTTCTGCTGGTATACTACAAATCATTGATGCTTTTATAAAATCAAATAAAAAAAGCATAATGTACTTTTTAAATTCAGGAAATATTGGACAATTAAGTTTGGGAGATTGTAGACCATTACTTATAGCAGTTGTTTCAATGACAGTATATATGGCAATTAGTATGTACATTATCAATAACAGAGATATTCAATAAGGAGAGTATTAGGATGAAGTTTGCGTTAATTATTATCATTATTATTTTATTTATTGCTATATTATATTTATATAATTATCGGAAACAAGTTCGTTCTATTACTGAGCAATTAAAATTTATTATTTCACATGATACAAATAAAATTATTTTTTGTAATATGAAAGATAAAGAAATAAACAAATTAGCTAGAGAAATTAATGAATTGATTAATCAATCAAAGGATTTAAAGAAGGAATATGTAAATAAAGATATTTATTTAAAAGAAACTTTAACAAGCTTATCTCATGATATAAGAACACCATTAACTTCGTTAGATGGCTATATTCAATTGCTAAAAGTAAGTGATGATTTGAATAAAAAGGATTATTATACAGATATATTACAAGATAGGGTAAATGTCTTAAATTACATGATTGAGAATTTGTTTATATATTCAAAACTTCAAAATCAAACATTTCATTTGGAACTAGAAACATGTGATTTAAAGAAAATTTTAGTTAATACAATTTTTCAATACTATGAAGAATTTGAAAGAGAAAACATTGATTTATCAATTGAATTTAATGAAGATGAAGATTATTATATTATTTCTAATGAAACAGCTTTGATTAGAATTATACAAAACAGCATTAAAAATATCTTAGAACATGCTAGAGATAGTGCGGCAATAGCAATGTCAAAAGTAAATAATGAAATTACATTGGAATTTAAAAATGAATTTGATATTAGTGATAAGGTTGATCCAAATAGGATTTTTGACTTGTTTTATAAAAGCGATTCAGCAAGGAGTAAAAGTTCTAGTGGCATAGGGCTTGCTGTTGTAGATGAATTAGTTAGACAAATTAAGGGAAATATCAAATGTGAAATAAATGGAACTGAATTTAGTTTGATACTAGTATTTATTGAAAGATCATGATGAAAATATATAAGTATTAATTGAGAAAATCAATATCTGAAGGATTCTTCTTATAGTGAAAAGCTTGAGTTTCTAGAGGTAAGCATTATTATATAGTTTGTTATGAGAGAATTCTTCAGCAAAGGAAGATAAAAGTTTCTAAATATGTTGAAAGAATAATTTGTATTATAGGATGGTGATTCATGGATGATGGAAGTAAAGTTTTATGAAACAGTTGACGATAGTCTTTTAAAGTTTGCTGTAATTGTTGGAAAGGCATAATTGGAGGTGAAAAGATAATGAGTAAAATTAAAAGGTTTTTATTGATTGTTATGATTATCCTTATAATATTTTCAATGATTGGCTGTGATACAAAGGAAGGTGGAACTACATCTACAACAGGAGAAATAGATACTCCGAAAGAGAAGATAGGACAAACAGACTTTTCAAGCAAGGCGGATTGGGAAAGTTACCTTTCAGATGAGAAATATAATCGAAATGTTTTAGATATTAAGACACCAAATGAGTATAAAATTTATATAGAGTTTGATCCAATACAGAAAAAGTATATAGGCAAGCAATCGGTTAAGTATATAAATAATGAGGATGTATCTTTAAGTGAAATATACTTTCACATTTATCCCAATGCATTCAAGGAAGATAGTACAACACCTTATTCTTCAGATTCCTATATCGGAGGTTTTAATTCAGGCTTAATTAACGTTACAAAAGTCATGGTGGAAGGTAAAAAGATTAAATCCTCAATACTTGGTGATGACAGCACATTATTGAAAATACCTATGAAATCAGCTCTTGTTCCTGGAAAATCTGTAGAAATTTATATGGAATATGAAGTTATACTTCCTAATGCAGAAGAACGCTTTGGTTATGGAGACAACACGTTTCAAATAGGAAACGGATATCCCATTGCAGCAGTATATGATAGCAGAAAGTGGAATATTGATTTGTATTACTCCATGGGAGACCCTTTTTACAGTGATATTAGCAACTATAGTGTTACTATTAAGGCACCAAAAGATTATATTATAGCTTGTTCTGGGAAAATTCTTTCGGAAGAAGTTCAGGGAGAAAGTAAAGTTTGGAATGTGGAAGCAAAACTTATGAGGGATTTTGCTTGGGCTGCGAGTCAGGATTTTATTATTCAAGAAAAGGTTATAGATGGAGTATTGGTCAAGAATTATCTATTGCCAAATAGTGAGACAATTAATACTGAGGCAGCAGAATTAGCATATAAATCTGTAGAGGTCTACAATAAAATATTCGGAAAGTATCCTTATGAGGTATTATCTGTTGTAACTGCTGATGCAACTGGTATGGAGTATCCTGGAATGGTGTTTGTGTGGAAGAGTAACAAATTAAATGATAAAAGTCTTGAAACTACAATTATTCATGAAGTAGCTCATCAATGGTGGTATGGAGTGGTAGGGAATAACCAGATATATGAGGCTTGGTTGGATGAATCCTTTGCTATATATGCAGAGAAACTTTTCTATGATGAAGTCTATGGCGAGGAGCAAGGAGAGAAATACTATGATGAAATTGTTGCTATCTATAAAAATAGGATTGGCGATAGTGGTAAAAAAGAACTGATTTTGATGCCAACTTATATGATAGAAGATGGGAATGAGTATACTGGTTTATTGCTCAAAGGAGCTATGTTTTTACATGAAATTGAAAAAGATTTAGGGAAGGATAAGTTTTATAATATTCTAAACACTTATTACGAAAAATATAAATTTTCCATTGCTACGACGAGGGACTTTATTGATGTATGCGAAGAGTTAGCAGAAAGAAAATATGAAGAAGATATAAATAATTGGTTTTTTGGAGTAAAACAAAAAGATTAATAGGGAAGATTTTTTAAAGCTTATGCGACAGAAGGGACAAGTTCTTTTGTCGCATTTTTGTTATGATATAATATATTTATTGGGGGAAAACAATATATTGGGAATGGGGGGATTAACATCCCTTGAATCAAGAAAACAAGTAAACGAAGAATACGCATCTAATGTTCCAATGACCTTTAGACCTGTATATGAGTCTGCAATTAAAAATAGCAGTAATAAAGAATCTGCAAGGATAAAGGTTGAAAATTATAAAAATAATATTATATTATTTGCAGGATGTGAGGATAAATTATGGCCTAGTGATACTATGGCAGAACAAATAAAAAATAAAAAACCCAAAAACACAGATTTATGTTTATATCCTGATGTTGGGCATGTCATAGGAGGCTTAGCAGAATATGATAATTTGAAGATGGGAGGAGATGTCGAAGCAAGTCAGAAGGCCAAAAAAGATAGTGATGAAAAATTGTACAAAGCTTTAAAAAGTTGGCATAAAAAAATATGGATTTTTAAATAAAAATTACATCAAATTTAAAACAATAAAATCAAAATGTCTATTATTTAGATTTCTCCTCAACATATTTTTGTGATAAAATTGTATCATAATGGATAATAAGGAGTGAGTCGATGGAATCACATAATCAACCAATAATAACTATAAGAGGATTAGAAAAGAGTTTTGGTACTAAAAAAGTGTTGAAGGGAATAGACTTAGACGTTTATAGAGGACAGATTATAGGTTATATAGGTCCAAATGGAGCAGGGAAAAGTACTACTGTTAAGATAATGCTAGGACTTATTGAACAGTATACAGGAGAAATAAAGATATTTGGACAAAATGTATCTAGTGAAAATGTGGAATATAAAAAGAAAATAGGCTATGTGCCTGAAGTAGCTGAAATATATGATAGTTTAACAGGAAGAGAATATTTAACCTTTGTAGGAGAACTATATGGACTTGATTATGATGTAGCTGATGAAAAAGCAAAGAAGCTAATGGAATTATTCAATCTAGAAAAGGTATATGATTCAAGGATATCCTCATATTCAAAGGGAATGCGTCAAAAGGTAGTCATAATATCAAGCTTATTAAACAATCCTGATATTCTATTTTTAGATGAACCTCTTAGTGGAATGGATGCAAATAGTGTTATGGTTTTCAAAGAAGTATTGGCAGAATTGGCTTCTCAAGGGAAAACCATATTTTATTCTTCTCATATAATGGAGGTAGTTGAAAAAATAAGTAGTAGAATAGTTCTTATAAATGATGGACAAGTTGTTGCAGATGGGAGCTTTGATGAACTAAAAGAAAAGTCTATGGAGGGTTCATTGGAAGGAATATTTAACGAACTTACTGGATTCAATGAACACAAAGAAATTGCAGAAGAAATTGTATCCGTAGTTCAAGAGGTGGAAATATGAAAGATTTTAAAATACTTAGGTTTATAGATAAATTTAGGAGAATATTTGAAAGATTTGGAGTAGATTATGACATTATGAGAAAAATACTTCAAGTTAAGCTTATGTTAGATGAAAGAAGAGTTCCTACAGTAATGAAAAATAATACTTCCAAAAAGAAAAGTGAGGAAGGAAATAGCATTGTAAAATCTCTGTGGTTTTATATATTGCTTGGAATAATATTAGTTCCTTTTGTTATTTTAGAGGGAAATTATCTATTTAAAATGAGTATTCTATTTGGTATATTGATGTTCATGATGATGACTATTTTAATTTCAGATTTTTCTTCTGTATTATTAGATTTAAGAGATAAGGACATCATTCTATCAAAGCCAGTAGATGGGAAAACTCTAAGTGCAGCAAAGACTGTCCATATAATGATATACATGTTTTATATAACATTTTCTTTTACAGGACCAGCACTTATTGTATCCTTATTTAGAAGTAGATTTCTGTTTTTTATAGTATTTCTATTAGAAGTAATTCTTATGGATTTATTGATAGTAGCTTTGACTGCCCTATTGTATATATTGATACTTAAGTTTTTTGACGGTGAAAAACTTAAAGATATTATCAACTATGTTCAAATAATATTATCCATAGCCCTATCTGTAGGTTATCAACTTATAGGAAGGTTATTTGATTTTAGTGATATTATGAATATTGATTTTGTTCCAAAATGGTGGCAATATTTAATTCCATCTATGTGGTTTGGTGGGCCTTTTGAGTTGATTATCAATAAAAATTATGATACTCATATAATTGCATTTTCAGCTTTGGCTTTGATAGTGCCTATATTATCAATAATAATATATGTAAAGCTTACCCCTACTTTTGAAAGCAATCTACAAAAGTTAAATAATAGTAGTGGAAATGTGAAAGTTAAGGACAAAGGATTAAATTTCTATTTATCAGAAATATTTTGTAGGACCAAAGAAGAAAGAACGTTTTTCAGATTTGCTACAAATATGATGAAAAAAGAAAGAAATTTTAAGCTTAAAACTTATCCTTCATTAGGGATTTCTTTGATTTTCCCATTTATATTTTTATTATCAGCGGTTAAAAATGAAGGATGGGCACATTTAGCTAATAGCAAGATGTATTTTAATATATATTTTGTTGCCCTTATGATACCCACTATACTTATGATTATAGGGTATTCAGAAAAATATAAAGCTGCTTGGATTTATAAGATGTTACCTTTTACTAATACAAGAGATATTTTTAAGGGTACGCTGAAGGCTTTAATTATCAATCTTTTGTTACCTGTGTATATTTTTCAAAGTATAATATTTATGTTTATATTTAAAGGTAGAATAGCTGTAGACTTAGTTATAGTATTTTTAAATATAATATTATTTGTAGTAATTTGTTTTAAATTTATGAAAAAGACTTTACCTTTTTCTGAGTCTTTTGATGTAGCAAATCAAAGTCAAGGATTTATTGTTATACCATTGTTTCTAGTTATATTAGCATTAGGTGGAGTTCACTATGTGGCTACAAAAATTGATTATGGTAGGTATATATTTATGCTAATATTATTGATTGCAAATATATTTGCATGGAAAAAGGCATTTAACATATCTATAGAAAATATGTAGGGGAGACCTGTGGTCTCCCGCTTTTCTTATTATTTCTTCAATTTAACAATATTCTTAAACACTTCACTATTTTCTCTTATCTTATTTTCATTACCCAATACACATAGATAATCTTGTTTCATTGTATCTTCAAGAATTGGTGAAAGGGCTCTTATGTCTTCAAGTTTTGTGCTTAGTACTTCATCTCTTGTTTTTTGCACTTCTTCTTGACTTATATTAGAGATATATCTTATTGTTGCTATTTGTCCCTTCATATGAGGTGTCAAAGCTGGATCTAGACGACTCATAGTACCTATGATGAATGTTGTCAAATCAGATTCATCTAGATTTAAGTTCTTAATATAATCTGCCATACTATCATAAGTATTTATAGTTTCCTTAAGATTAGGATCTCTATAGGAGTAAGTTACTAGATGACCTGTAGTATCAAAGGATATACCTGCACCATAAGCGCCACCTCTTGCTCTTATTCTATTGTGAAGGAAATCGCCATTTAGTATAGTAGCTAAAACTAACATACTACCATTGTAGTCATATCCAAGCTTTTTGAAATTGTAGCCTTTTGATACATATTGAACATTTCCAGATGAAAGTATTCCTTCATTTAATTTTTCTTCAGAAAAACTAAATTTCTTACTTTCTATTTTTTCTGTATTAATGTCCTTTGTTACAATTTTTAGATTGTCCTTAACAATAGCGAAATCTTCCTTATCTCCAGTGAAGGATACAATTAAATTATTTATATTAAATATTTTTTCGTATACTTTGTTTAGATTAGACATGAACTCTTCACTATTTTCATCAAATTTTTCTAGAATGTCTGATATGAACCAATAGAAATCTAGTCCGCTTATCTTTTCCATATATCTCATAGATGGTGAGAAGTAGGAACCAACTCTTGCAGAAGCTATAGAATGTCCCATATCGAATATTACCATTTCTATTCTTGATTTCAATTGTTGAAGCAATTCTTTAACTCGTTTTTTGTCTTCTAATTTGCTTTCAGTAATCAAAGTATTTGTAAGTTCTAATAGTTTAAATATATTATCTCCTATAGCTTTGCCACTGATGATGAACTTAGGATGGAAAACTTCATTGTTTTTGTTTTCTCCATATGCATTCACATTGAAATTAATTCCGCCAGTGTTTACATATATTTCATTTGAGAGTTCAGAATAAGTCATATCCCTTGTATCCATTTTTCCTAAAAGCCATGCCAATACATTTGTATATGGGATCAATTCTTCATCAAGCATACTAATATCAAAATATAAGTCTACATAGGCGATCTTACTAGTGAATATATCATGGTAAAGTATAGTGTGGTTTTCATCCTTAATTATTTCCTGAGGAATAACTAAAGCTTTAGGTTCAACATCAGATATAGAAAGTTTTGGGATTGTAGCTTTAGCTTCTTCAGTATCATCTGTTAATTGGATATTTTTAAGTTTTTCATTTTGTCCAATTAATTTTTCAATATCTTCCTCAGTAAGAGATTTTTTATAATCAGCTAGTTTTTTCTTTGTTTCATTTATTTTTTCTTCTCCCAATCCTTTTTTAGGTTCTATAATTACCATTGAACTATGGGAGTTATTAATGATTCTCTCTTCAATGAATTTTTCAAAGTAACCACTATCTATATTGTTTCTAAGTTTATTTATGGTTTCATCATATTGTAGATGAGTTGTAGGACTACTATCGTACAACCAACTATTTAAGGACTGCATATTGTATATAAGACCCTTTGTTGGGAATTTTCCAGCTTCACGTAGATTGTATTCAACTATATTTATACAAGCTTCAATTAGTTTTCTATCGATGCCTTCCTTAACTAGTTTGTTTAGAGTATCGTAAACTACACTTTCAAATTCTGGTTTTTTATCTATAGATGTATTTTTTGCAACAATACCAAAACCTAGTTGTATGCCATCAGTTACCATTGGGAATATATCTTCTCCTATTCCAGCATCGATTAATGCTTTTTTAAGAGGTGCAGCTTGAGATTCTATTAATAATTGACTCAATATACTACTCATTAAATAAGTTTCTGAATCTGTTTTTTCTCCCAATACGTAGTTTAAGCTTAAATAAGTACGATTTTGTTCACTTTCATCATTTGAAATAGGGTAGTAGTCAACTATTTCATTTCTAGATGTAAAAGGTTTTTGTGCATTGATATGAGAATCTATTTCTATTTTTTGAAAATTGGATAGATAATTTTCATCTATAAATTGCAATTGTTTTTCTATATTTCCATTACCATATAGATAGATATAGCTGTTGGAAGGATGATAGAATTTTCTATGAAAATCTAAAAAAGCTTCATAGCTAAGTTCTGGAATAACATCAGGATTTCCCCCAGAAGAATATTTATAACAAGTATCTGGATATAGTGATTTACTTATGTTTTCATCTAGAATTGTCTCAGGAGATGAATAGGCTCCTTGCATTTCGTTGTATACAACGCCCTTATATTCTAAATCATCTTCAGGGTCAAATAATTCATAATGCCAACCTTCTTGCATAAATATTTCAGGTATTTCGTATATGCTAGTATAAAAAACTGCATCCAAGTAGACATCCATCAAGTTAAAGAAATCTTTTTCATTTCTACTTGCTATAGGATATACTGTCTTATCTCCAAAGGTCATAGCATTGATGAAGGTTTGTAATGAACCTTTTACCATGTCCATGAATGGTTCTCTGGTTTTATATTTTCTAGAACCAGATAGAACGCAGTGTTCTATAATATGAGGAACTCCAGTACTATCTGATGGTGGAGTTCTAAACCCAATGGAAAATACCTTGTTGTCATCTTCATTTTCTAAATGCAATAATCTTGCACCTGATTTTTCATGATAGAATATTCTTGCAATTGACTGTATTTCTTTTATTTCATACTCATCGATTAAATTAAATCCAAAGTAAGTTTTACCAACTTCAAAAATCATATAACTACCTCCTCTTATAAAATTATCGACATATTAAGTATTATATCACTAATGGAGATAGTAACGCCAACTAAAATATCTATTGAATGAGTCAAGGGACCGTCCCCTGACTCACAAAAATGCGACAAAAAGAACCGTCCCGCTGTCGTATTGACAAATTAATTAAATAGTTTGACAATAAAATAACTATTGTAGACATTAATATTTCATTGTGGTATTATAAAAAAAAGAAGTGGTAAGACCACTAAACCATCAAACCAAAATTAATCTTATGGAGAGGATGACTTAAATGGAAAAGAAGAGAAGTGCTAAGATATCAATAGTAGGTGCAGGTTCCGTAGGCGCAACTGCTGCTTATGCATTAGTTATGGGAGGATTGGCTTCAGAACTAGTGATAGTTGATGTTAACAAAGAAAAAACATTAGGCGAAGTACTAGATTTAAGTCATGGTGCAGGATTTGTAAAACCTGTAAATATTAAAGCTGGAGAATACAAAGATACTAAGGATTCAGATATCGTTATTATAACAGCAGGGGCTGCACAAAAACCTGGTGAAACTAGAATAGATCTTGTAAATAAAAATATTAAAATTCTCAAATCAATTGTTCCAGAAGTCGTTAAATATAGTCCAAATTCAATATTATTAGTAGTTTCAAATCCTGTAGACATATTAAGCTATGTAGCTTATGAATTGTCAGGGTTTCCTAAAGAAAGAGTTATAGGTTCTGGTACTGTTTTAGATACTTCAAGACTTAAATATGAAATAAGTAAGAGATTAAAGGTAGATGCAAGAGATGTTCAAACATATATCATGGGAGAACATGGAGATACAGAATTCCCAGCATGGAGTTTAACAAATATTCAAGGTATTGAAATTGATGAATATGCAAAAGAAGTAGGTTGTAGATACAATGAAGCTGTTAGAACAGAAATCCACGAAAATGTTAAAAATGCAGCTTACGAAGTCATCAACAGAAAAGGAGCTACTTTCTATGCTATTGGCTTAGCTATCAAACGTATAGTAGAGGCGATACTAGGTGATGAAAAATGCATATTACCAGTTTCTACTTTAGTTGAGGATTATTATGATATAGATGATATTTACCTAGGAGTACCAGCCATAGTTGGAAGAAATGGTGTTGAAAGAGTGCTAAAGGTAAGCTTAAATGATGATGAAATTGAAAGATTACAAAGTTCTGCAAATGCATTAGAAACAGTTTTAGATGCATCATTCCCAAAAGAAGGAGTAGCTATATAATACAAATAGTCACCTTTATTACTAACTAATAGAGGTGACTATTATATTATAGATTTTTTCATTTCATTATTTACAAAATTAAGATGATCTGTCATAGCCTTTTCACTAGCTTTAGGATTGTGAGATTCTAAAGCTTTATATATATCAAGATGCTGAGCTTTTATGATTTCCTTATGCTTTTCTTCTATCATTATGTTTTTTCTTATATCCTTTATAGATGCTTCAATAAGGGATGAAACTGCATTTAATATACTTTGTAGAAGAAAGTTTTTACTTGCCTGTGCTATTTTATAGTGAAAAATCACATCAAGTTTTGCCAATTCATCTTCAGAACGTGAATTTTCTGAGGTTGTTAAAATATTTTTTATATCCTCTAATTCTTCCATTGTAATTCGTTCAGCTGCTAATACAGCTGTACCTTTTTCTATTACATTTCTAAGTTCTAATATTTCTTCTGCATTGCTTTCTTTTATTAAGAAAAATGTAGAGAAAGGTTCAAATAATATATCTTCAAAATTATCTTTAATAAAATTTCCTTCTCCCTGTTTAGACTCTATTAGTCCCATTATCTCTAATTCTTTTAAGGCTTCTCTTACAGAAGATCTGCTTACTTCTAATGTTTCAGCCATTTGTCTTTCAGAGGGCAATTTGTCACCTTTGTTGAGATTTCCTCTCAAAAGCATTTCTTTTATTTGTTCAACTACTTTTTCAGAAACAGTTGTATTCTTAATTGGAGTAAACATAGTATTTCTTCCTTTCTCAATTTAAGCTTATATTATATTTTACCTAAAATATTGTTGTATTTCAAGGTAGTAAATATATGCTATAATAACCTTATTAACTTAATTATAGGTGGAGATATGGATAATAATAAAAAGTTATTAATTATAAGATATTTTATATTAACTATTTTAATATTTAGTATTGTAGCATATAAAGAAAATGTAGATGTTTATGCTGTTATTTTGGTTCTTATAATTATCATAAATAATCAAATTAGATTTTTTACTTTTAAAGACAATAAATATATAGTCTTTATATCATTAATATTAGAATGGATATTGTCATATATTTGCTACAAAAACTATGGTGGATTAGTTTTTTCTTATATGTGCATAGGAATAATAGACGGAGTTTTTCTTCTGAAGGGAAAGTTGTCTTATATATCTATTGGACTAGCTATTTTCACTGTAGGTTTAATGAGTAGAAATTTAAGCATTAATGAAATTATTTTAAATGTAGCTTCTCTTGTTACTTTAGCTATATTATCCAGCTACATAGTAGATGAAAATCATAGATTGATAAAAGCAGAAGAATTATATGATAAATTGAGAATATCAGAAGAGCAATTGAGAAAGGCAAATGCTGACTTAGAAATATATGCAAACTCTATAAAAGAATTAGCTATACTACGGGAGAGAAATAGAATATCAAGAGAAATCCACGATAGCGTTGGACACAGTTTGTCCACTATAATAATCCAATTAGGAGCTATAGAGAAAATTGCCAAAGAAAATGGAGAAATGGCTTCAGATATGGCAAATAATTTAGGTGAATTTGCTAAGGATGGGTTAAATGAAATAAGGACAGCTCTAAGACAATTAAAACCTAGTGAGTTTGAAAAATATGAAAGCATAATAGCCATAGAAGATTTAACGAAGGAATTTAGCAAACTTACAGGAGTAGATGTAAAGCTAGGCTTTACAAGGGAAAAATGGCCTTTAAATAGGGAGCAATCCTTTGTAATCTATAGAATAGTTCAAGAGTTTCTTTCTAATTCTATTCGTCATGGAAAAGCAACTAAGGTAAATATCTTTATGAATTTTAATGAAAATGATCTAATCCTCACCCTTAAAGATAATGGACAAGGTGTTGATAATTTGGAAAAAGGTATGGGACTTACTAACATTTGTGAACGTGTAAATGAACTAGGTGGACAAGTAGATTATGATACCAAAAAGGATAAAGGATTTTTAATGAGAGTAGTTGTGAAATTAGACAAAAGTTTAGTATCTTAGGAGGAACTATGGAGAAGACAAAAGTCTTAATTGTTGATGATGAAAAGTTAATACGTGATGGCTTGAAAATAATATTGTCTACATATGAAGATATTGAAGTTGTAGGATTGTGTGAAGATGGCAGAGAAGCTTTGGAATTTTGCAAGAAGACAAATGTTGATGTAATACTTATGGATATTAGAATGCCTAAATGTGATGGGGTACTAGGAACTAAAATCATTAAAGAAGAGTTTGAAGATATAAAAATTCTAATATTGACTACTTTTAATGACACAGAATATATTCATGAGGCCTTAAAATATGGAGCATCAGGATATCTTTTAAAGGATAGTTCCTATGATTTAATATATGAGGGAATAAAGGCAGCAATTAAAGGAAGTGTAGTAGTTCATCCACAGGTAGCAAGCAAGATGATGTCTCATGTAGCTAATGAAAAAGACTATACTAAGGAGATAGAAAAATACAATCTTACTGAAAGAGAAATTGAATTGATAAAGGAGATAGCTAAAGGACTTACAAATAAAGAAATAAGTGAAAAGCTATTTCTTTCAGAAGGTACTATAAAAAATAATATTAGTTTCATACTATCAAAACTAGATTTAAGAGACAGGACTCAAGTAGCTATTTTTGCATTTAAAACTGGATTGGTTGAATAAAAAGAATTTTTTACCATTTTATAGGTTTATACCAAAAAATCCTACTTTAAAGTAGGTTGATTTATATACATTTATTATATAATATTATAAATAATAGGACAAGTAGGAGGGGTTGGAAAATGAAGAAGAAATTATTAGTATTGATAATGATATTTACAATGATATCAGGAACTATGTTAAATTATAGACAACCTGTCAAGCATGTGGTTCAAGATGATGATGAAATTGAATGGAATAGCTGTATTGGAGAAGAACTACTATAGTATAAAATATTAAATTTATTTTTAATCTTTTTAATTAATTTAGCAAGTTTGCATGAAAATTTTTGACTTTATTTAAAATTAATCAAATAATGATTTTTAAGTTATTAAACAATGCTTACATTGTAGATGTTTTATTATAACAAATTTTGTATATAATAATTATTTTATGGGGAATGAGATTATATTTATTGATTTGAACAAAAAATATTATAAGAGGGGGATTGGTATAAAATGAAGGCATCAAAATATAATTTTTTCTATGAATTTCCTGAAGATATGGAAAAGTTAATAGCATATAATGCAAGAACTAATGCATTAGCACTTATTGAAAAAGAGAATTATATCAAATATCAGAATTTTGTTGATAAATCTATTGCTATTGACGATGAAAAATTGATAGAAGATTTAAAGAAAGGACAATTTTTAATAGATGATGAATTGGATGAGCTTGATTTATTAAAATATAACATGCTTAGTTCCAAATTTGATACTAGGCATTTGGGTTTGACTATTGCACCTACGATGAATTGCAATTTTGATTGCATATATTGCTATGAAAAAAATGAAAGACAAAATGTAACCATGTCTAAGGATGTTCAAGATAAAATAGTGGAATTTGTAAAACAGCAAACAAAATATGTAGAAAGTATAAATATAGGGTGGTATGGTGGAGAACCTTTATTGGCATTTGATGTTGTTAAAGATATTTCTGAAAGAGTAATGAATATATGCAAAGAAAAAGATATTATGTACAGTTCATTTATTGTAACAAATGGATACAAATTAAATAAAAAAATTGCAGAAGAACTTAAAAAATTAAATATGGAATTTATGCAAATAACATTAGACGGACCAGAAGATATTCATAATAAAAGACGTCCTTTAAAAGGAGGGCAAGGAACTTTTTGTAAGATATTAGAGAATATGTCGGAATTAGTAGATATTTTGCCAGATATATCTTTAAGAATTAATGTGGACAAAGAAAATGTTGAAAGAGTTGATGAAATACTAGAAGAATTAGACAAGTTTGGGCTTAAAAATAAAGTATATGCCTATTTGGGTTATGTAGAGCCTATAAATGGCTGCTACTCAACAGGTAAATGCTTAACTATGAAGGAATATTCTAATATAGATTTTGAATTTAGTGATAAACTCAAAAAACTTGGATTTGTAGAAAATAATATTTCCGGATATCCAAATTTGAAAACTAATTTTTGTGGTGCAGATAAAACTAATTCATTAGTAATTGATCCTAATGGTGACATATATAAATGCTGGTCTGATATAGGAATGGTCGAATATAAGGTGGGAAATATTATGGACAATATTTCAGTGAATACAGATAAATATATGAAATATATTCTTTATGATTCAACCCAAGATAATGAATGTATGAATTGCAAGATGCTTCCAATATGTATGGGAGGATGTCCTAGGAGGAGGATAGATGGTAAAGTTGATAGATGTAGTTCATATAAATATGTATTAAAAGAATATTTGGAAAAGACAGCAATTATTAAGAAAGAAGAATTGAGAAAAAACAAGACCGTTGAAGCTTAATAAATGCTTGTTTATTTTGGAATAGAATGTGCACATTCTAGATATAAACATCAAAACAGAAAGGGGGATAAAAGTGGAATACTTAATAAATGGTACTAGTTATGGACCTAATGATGTTTGTTTTGGTAAGTGTGACTGTAAAGGTCAGTATATAGAACCATGTATAAAAACATGTACAAAATGTGACCCTTGTGCATGCAAGGCAAATTTATGTGGTGCAGAAATTTGTTCACCAGTAAAAATACAGCCAGCAAGTAAAAAAATAGAGTTATAGATTATATGAAGGAGATGGCACAATGTTAAACAACAAAAAAATACTTATATGGGCTGTTGTTATAGTTCTACTAGGAATAGCAGTATATGTTTTAGTTTCAAGCAATATGGGGGAACTTAAAGATTTGACAGAGGAAGAAAAAATAGAAGATTTTAGGTATATGTATGATATCATGAAAGAGAACTATCCTCATTTTCATAGTATTGAAAAAATGTATGGATACGATTGGTTAGCTCATAAAGAGGAATTTGAAAAAGAAATAAGAGAGACTAAAGACAATATGGAATTTTTTCATACTCTAAATTCAATTTTGATGAATAAACTTCACGATCCACATACTGGAGTATTTGTTCCTACTGGCTATAAAGAATTTTTAGATACTATAAAACAATATAAGTTAGCGGATGAAATGTTCGGTTCTTATAAAAAAATGTTCAAAAGATCTGAAAACAAGTATAAAGACTGGGATGAAATATTTGCTAAAACTTGTTTAGATAACTATGTAAAAATAGATGATATAGAGACAAATATATATTCAAGAAATATTATAGATACTCAAATATTAGAACAAAATAAAATAGCTTATTTAAAAGTAAGTTCCTTTTCCATAGATTGTTCCTACGGACAAAAAATGTATAATAAAGAAAAAGAAGAAATAATTGATTTCTTAAAGAACGTGAAACATTATCCATATTTAATAATAGATATTTCAGGCAACGGAGGAGGAAGTAGCATATATTGGCTAGAAACAATAATAGCTCCACTGCTAAATCAAAAACTTAATGAAGTTAAATACGAAAATATTTGTATTGTTCGCGGAGGAGATTATTCAATGAAATATTTTGAAAAAGCACATCCGGATATACGAGAAAACAAAATAGAGAAATTGAAATGTTATAGTTCTATGCCCAAAGAGGTAAAAGAAAACTTCCAATATTATAGAATAGATAAAGTTGATAATAGTGTATTGCCAAGTAGGAATCCTATAGGATTTAGTGGGAAAATATTTTTGATAATTGATGAAAATGTATTTTCAGCAGCAGATGAATTTGCAATGTTTTGCAAGCAAAGTGGATTTGCTACATTGGTTGGATGTAATACTAAAGGGTCAGGGGGAAATGGTACTATGTTTATAGGCCTTCCAAATAGTGGGCTTATAGTCCGTGCTGAATTAGAGATGTTGTTAAATGAAGATGGGACTTCTCATTTTGAGACAGGAACAGTACCAGATATAGAAATAGAAAAAGATGATGTTGGAGATTACAATATAAAAGTAATGAAAGAAATAATCAATATGATTCATTCAGAAGAAACTGAGAAATAATTAGCATTCTAAAATTAGAGAAAGTAGCTGATTTATATGAAAATATTTAAATTTGTTAAAGAATATATATTTAAATATAAAATTCAATTATTCATATTTTTGATATTTTCTATTATTTCATGGATAATATCAATAGGACTACCTTATATAACAGGAAACTATATAGATTCGTTGATGAATTTTCAAAACAGACAAACCATAATTAATTTCACCATAAAAATACTTTTAATAGGAATAATAAGTATCATTTCATCATTTATAGTTAGTTATTCCTATGTGAAAGTTCAAACAAAATCTGGAATGGAACTGAACTTTAAAGCATTAGAGCATATAAGTAAAATGCCTATACTATATTTTAAAAATCTTGACAGTGCATATCTAAATCAAAGAATTAATTCAGATAGTAACACATTGATTTCTTTTGTATTGAGCAATTTTTTAGACATTCTGATTAATGCTTTGACCCTTATAATTGTATTCTATATTTCATTTAAAATAAACAGAAAATTAACCATGATATTGATACCCCTCATTCCCTTATACTTAGCCATATACTTCGTATTCAAAAAACCATTATTTAAATCTGGATATGAATTGAAAGAAAATCAAAACAAGTTCTTTTCAAAGATGAATGAACAACTTTACAATATAAATTTGATTAAACTGAACTCTACTTTTGAAGAATCTCAAAAACAGCTTAGGACAAGTTTTTCAACAATGTTTGAATCACTATTAAAATATACAAGAATATCATATATTTTTTCAAGCAGTGACTCCATGACCATGATAATATCTCAAATAATAATATTTTTCTTTGGAGGAATGGAGATAATAAATGGGAATTTAACCATAGGACAATTCACTATAATAATCAGCTACTTTTCCATGATAATGGGATGTATAAGCTATTATTTAAACTTAGGGAAATCCTATCAAGATGCACTAGTTTCATACAATAGATTAGAAGAAATATTAAATGAAACTAAAGAAATAAATGGGGACAAAAGAATAAACAGTATTGATACAATAGTCCTTAAAGAAGTTTGTTTTTCATATGATGATACTAATAATATCATAGATAATTTTAACTATACATTTAAAAAAGGCAATATTTATGGAATCATTGGACAAAATGGTACAGGGAAAAGTACCTTTATAAATTTAATACTTGGACTTTTCAACAATTATTATAAAGGAAATATCTATTACAATTCAATAGAATTAAAAAAATTAGATATGTATTATATTAGAAAAAGAATCATAGGAATTAGTGAACAAGAACCTGCATTAATTAATGACACAATTGGTAAAAATGTAACCTATGGAATAGATATATATAATTATGATGACATTGAAACTATACTGAAAAATTTAAATTTAGACATAAATAAATTTCAAGATGGATTAAATACAAACATACATGAAGCTGCAAACAACATATCTGGAGGGGAAAAACTAAAGATATCCTTGGCTAGAACATTTTTAAAAAATCCTGATATGATTATATTAGATGAGCCAACTTCAGCACTAGATTTTAAGAGTATAGAAAATTTAAAATCTATACTAAAGGAAATAAAGAAAGGTAAGATAATTATCATAGTTACTCATAATAAAGACATATTGGATATATCAGATGAAATCATTGATTTAAACTTAGTGCATAGTTTAAATTATGAAGTTAAGATTTCTAATACAATTTAAAAAGAGGAGCGTTAAATATGAAGAGAAAAAGAAATATGGAATAATATCAAAGAAAATCTTGATAATACAGATAGTGATTATCGTAGAAAAGTACTACATGGAGATAATAAAGAATTTCCATTTAAAGAATCATGCAATAAATAATGAAAAAAAAATAACTTAATGGTTAAAGTATTTATTGGTCTATACTAAGAATCTCAAAAACTACTTGAAAAAAGCACATGAATATCATATGTTATTTTCAAGTAGTTATTCCATAACCATGATAATATCTATGCTTTCAGCTAAAGTGTTTTTGCAGTTTTATACTAAAAAACTTCTTGCAGTTACTTATAATTTTATCTTTTAACTCTTTTTGTCCAAAGGCTTCACATAAAACTATAGATGTTTCAAGGGATTTTTTATATTCTATTTTATTCAATTTATATTCAGCAATTCCTTTACCATAGTATAGAATACTTAATCCATTAAAGCTTCCTGTTTTTTGACAAGCATCAATTCCAATATTAGAAAACTTCAATGCTTTTTCAAAGTCCCTATTTCTTCTGTAAACTCCAGCTAAGTTGTGACACAGTTTAGGATACATTTCATCATTAGGTTCCACTGAACTTATACAGAATTCCATTATTTCTTGATATTTGTCTTCATGTTTTAATCTATTTAATACAAAAGCCATATTCATAAGTATTCTTATTTCCATAGAGGAATATATAAATAAATTGTAATCTTCAAGAGAAAAATCAGGAGTAGTAATTTTAATTGCCTCAATTAATTTATTAAGAGATTTTTCATTATCATCATTATTTTTATATAAAATAATAGCATGCGTAAGTAAAATTAACTGTTCTATAAGCTTTTTATAAAATGAACTTTTGATATATTTAATACAAATATTTAATTCTTCAAGCTCAATATATAATGTATCAAATTCATCTCCATAAATTTTTCTTTCCAATCTATTTTTAACTTTATAAAAATAGTAATAATCATCCACTTATAGAGATATGCAAATATTATACCAAAAAATCCTACTTTAAAGTAGGTTGATTTATATACATTTATTATATAATATTATAAATAATAGGACAGGCAGGACATAGTTGGGAAATAAAGAAGAAATTATTAGTATTGATAATGATACGTACACTAATATCAGAAACTATGTTAAATTATAGACAACAGATATTTTAGCAGACTTAGAAAGATTAAATATTAATTCTGCTCAAATAACATTAGAAGGAACTGAAGATAGACATAATAAAAGATGTCTTTTGAAGGGTGGACAAGGTAAAATTAAATGAAGAGAAAGATGTCTATAAAAGATAAGGTAAAGTTATAATGATAAATTTAATAATGCTACTGATAAATCTATCAATGCAGTAGACATATATTATTTTAAGAAAATTTGAAACAATAAAGTCGATAAATAAGTTGAATATAAAATCTTTTGAAGACCATAAAATGGAGGAATAATTATGGAGAATTATTATGAATATTATAAATATTTTTTGGATGTTCCAATTTATAAATTATATCATGAAAATACTCAATTAAATTCTTTAAATAAAAGTACATTTTGTTATTTTATAAGTAGAGCATTGGAAGATTCGCAATTTATGGAAGAGAGTAAAGATGATAATTATAAAAGAAAATTTGGTAAGGAGACCATAAAATTAAAAGAACCAAATATAGAAGGTTTTAACAATGGAAAGCTTTTTGAAATATTAAATCAACGTAGAAGTGTGAGAAATTTTAAAAGTTCGACTATATCTGAACAAATATTTTCAAATTTTTTGTATTATTCAGTAGGTATTAGTGGAGAATATGTTGCTGATAATTATCATAGTGTATCTAAATTATTTCGTTATCCACTAGCTGGTGCAATAAATTCAATGTATATATATATTATCGTTAATTCAGTGGAAAATATAAGTAACGGTGTATATCTTTATTATCCTAATAATCATTCGATGATTTTAATTAAACGTAATTTTGAGTGTGTAGACTATGAGAATATAACATCTTCTGAAGAATTAGCAAAAAATTCTTTATTTTCAATTCATATTGCAGGAGATATGAGATTAAAAGGTTGGAAATATCAAGATCGTGGATATAGATTTTTAAATATTGAAGCGGGGCATATAGCCCAAAATATATATTTGGTTGCTACAGATATGGGATATGGAGCTGTTTCGTCAGGGGGATTTCTGGATGGTGATTTTTATGATTATATAGGTATAAGAAAAGATGAACAGTATTTATTATATGAGGTCTTTGTTGGAGTTCCTATTCAAAATGTTAACGAATAGTTGAGAATTTTACATTTAAAAACTGTTGAAAAAATAATTGTTAAATTCAAATAATTTATTATTAAAATAAATTTAGATTAAGAAAAGAGGGTTTAGAATGTCAATTATTTTGAAAATAATATCAATAATATTATTGACTTTTTCACGTAAAATAGTTGATTTAGTTTTGGATAAATTTTTAGGTGAAGAAACCGTTAAATATGATTATTGTTGTAGAAATCATTTTATTTGGTCTATACTAATAGTAGTATTAGCTATACTAACTAGGGAATTTACATATACATTCAAATTTCCAGTAGAATATAAGCAGTCTCTTAAGTGTGCTGTTATTTTTATAATATATATTATTTGGGGACTAAAATCTCCTTATTTGATACCAGAAGGTAGAAAAGTGCAAATATGGTCTAGTTTTTTTAATCCTATTGTTGAAGAATTGCTTTTTAGAGGAATAATTATAGGGATTATAATGTTGCCTAATAAGGGGAACGTTGGGTTCAATTCTATTTCGGAATTTATGTATAATTATGTACAAATTATTTCATCTATATTATTTATGCTATATCATTTACAGTATTTTGGATATAAACAAGTTAGGGGATCTGAATTAATAGATTCCTTAGCACATCTTTTCTTTGTTGGTATGATGTTAGGAGCAACAACTTTATTTTCTCAATCCATTATTTATGCTATTGTTCTTCACATTTTATTAAATTGGATCAATATTGCTTACAGAAATAAATATCAAAAAGCAACAATAAAGGACGGTAAATACATTATTGAATTATTAAAAAAAGAAAAAGAGAACCAAGAAAGAAGTTAATAATTCAGAAAATAGCAATTAGAACATAACAAATGTAAATTTTAATAGAAGATATTATGTTTTATTGATTAATTTTTATAGATCCCATATTGAAGGAAAATTCAAACAATTAGCATTCTAAAATTATAGAAAGTAGCTGATTTATATGAAAATATTTAAATTTGTTAAAGGATATATATTTAAATATAAAATTGAATTATTCATATTTTTGATATTTTCTATTATTTCATGGATAATATCAATAGGACTACCTTATATAACAGGAAACTATATAGATTCGTTGATGAATTTTCAAAACAGACAAACCATAATTAATTTCACCATAAAAATACTTTTAATAGGAATAATAAGTATCATTTCATCATTTATAGTTAGTTATTCCTATGTGAAAGTTCAAACAAAATCTGGAATGGAACTGAACTTTAAAGCATTAGAGCATATAAGTAAAATGCCTATACTATATTTTAAAAATCTTGACAGTGCATATCTAAATCAAAGAATTAATTCAGATAGTAACACATTGATTTCTTTTGTATTGAGCAATTTTTTGGACATTCTGATTAATGCTTTGACCCTTATAATTGTATTCTATATTTCATTTAAAATAAACAGAAAATTAACCATGATATTGATACTCCTCATTCCCTTATACTTAGCCATATACTTCGTATTCAAAAAACCATTATTTAAATCTGGATATGAATTGAAAGAAAATCAAAACAAGTTCTTTTCAAAGATGAATGAACAACTTTACAATATAAATTTGATTAAACTGAACTCTACTTTTGAAGAATCTCAAAAACAGCTTAGGACAAGTTTTTCAACAATGTTTGAATCACTATTAAAATATACAAGAATATCATATATTTTTTCAAGCAGTGACTCCATGACCATGATAATATCTCAAATAATAATATTTTTCTTTGGAGGAATGGAGATAATAAATGGGAATTTAACCATAGGACAATTCACTATAATAATCAGCTACTTTTCCATGATAATGGGATGTATAAGCTATTATTTAAACTTAGGGAAATCCTATCAAGATGCACTAGTTTCATACAATAGATTAGAAGAAATATTAAATGAAACTAAAGAAATAAATGGGGACAAAAGAATAAACAGTATTGATACAATAGTCCTTAAAGAAGTTTGTTTTTCATATGATGATACTAATAATATCATAGATAATTTTAACTATACATTTAAAAAAGGCAATATTTATGGAATCATTGGACAAAATGGTACAGGGAAAAGTACCTTTATAAATTTAATACTTGGACTTTTCAACAATTATTATAAAGGAAATATCTATTACAATTCAATAGAATTAAAAAAATTAGATATGTATCATATTAGAAAAAGAATCATAGGAATTAGTGAACAAGAACCTGCGTTAATTAATGACACAATTGGTAAAAATGTAACCTATGGAATAGATATATATAATTATGACGATATTGAAGAAGTACTAAAAGGTTTAAACTTAGACATAAATAAATTTCAAGATGGATTAAATACAAACATACATGAAGCTGCAAACAACATATCTGGAGGGGAAAAACTAAAGATATCCTTGGCTAGAACATTTTTAAAAAATCCTGATATGATTATATTAGATGAGCCAACTTCAGCACTAGATTTTAAGAGTATAGAAAATTTAAAATCTATACTAAAGGAAATAAAGAAAGGTAAGATAATTATCATAGTTACTCACAATAAAGACATATTGGATATATCAGATGAAATCATTGATTTAAACTTAGTGCATAGTTTAAATTATGAAGTTAAGATTTCTAATACAATTTAAAAAGAAGAGCGTTAAATATGAAGAGAAAAAGAAATATGGAATAATATCAAAGAAAATCTTGATAATACAGATAGTGATTATCGTAGAAAAGTACTACATGGAGATAATAAAGAATTTCCATTTAAAGAATCATGCAATAAATAATGAAAAAAAATAACTTAATGGTTAAAGTATTTATTGGTCTATACTAAGAATCTCAAAAACTACTTGAAAAAAGCACATGAATATCATATGTTATTTTCAAGTAGTTATTCCATAACCATGATAATATCTATGCTTTCAGCTAAAGTGTTTTTGCAGTTTTATACTAAAAAACTTCTTGCAGTTACTTATAATTTTATCTTTTAACTCTTTTTGTCCAAAGGCTTCACATAAAACTATAGATGTTTCAAGGGATTTTTTATATTCTATTTTATTCAATTTATATTCAGCAATTCCTTTACCATAGTATAGAATACTTAATCCATTAAAGCTTCCTGTTTTTTGACAAGCATCAATTCCAATATTAGAAAACTTCAATGCTTTTTCAAAGTCCCTATTTCTTCTGTAAACTCCAGCTAAGTTGTGACACAGTTTAGGATACATTTCATCATTAGGTTCCACTGAACTTATACAGAATTCCATTATTTCTTGATATTTGTCTTCATGTTTTAATCTATTTAATACAAAAGCCATATTCATAAGTATTCTTATTTCCATAGAGGAATATATAAATAAATTGTAATCTTCAAGAGAAAAATCAGGAGTAGTAATTTTAATTGCCTCAATTAATTTATTAAGAGATTTTTCATTATCATCATTATTTTTATATAAAATAATAGCATGCGTAAGTAAAATTAACTGTTCTATAAGCCTTTTATAAAATGAACTTTTGATATATTTAATACAAGTATTTAATTCTTCAAGTTCAATATATAATGTATCAAATTCATCCCCATCAAATTTTCTTTCCAATCTATTTTTAATTTTATAAAAATAGTAATAATCATCCACTCTATATTTCAGAAATATAGCATTTAAATCTTGTTTATATATGGGGGATAAGAATTCTAGAGTTTCAAATTTTGGTATAACCTTACCAAGTTCAATCCTTCTAATAGTTTCAGAATTTACGCCAGACAATTTCGAAACATCATCCAAGGTAAGAGCCAATTCACCCCTTATTTTTCGCAATGTTTTACCAAAAGAAATAAGATTAAAATTCATAAAAACACTTCCTATAAAATATATGTAAATAATGCAACCCAAAAACCTACTTTAAAGTAGGTTGATTTATATACATTTATTATATAATGTTTTAAATAATAGGACAAGTAGGAGGGGTTGGAAAATAAAGAAGAAATTATTAGTATTGATAATGATACGTACACTAATATCAGAAACTATGTTAAATTATAGACAATCTGTCAAATATGTGGTTCAAGATGATGATTTCGAGGCATCTCATATATAATGCGTAGGGTAGAGTATAGTCCAAGAAAAATGGGTTCTATTGATGATGACATATTATTAGACAAAAAGGGATTTGGAATAAGTGCAACACCTCTTGATAACAAGAAAAATCATCCTATTTATAAAATTATAAGAATTCTTCTTCCTTTTCCTTAAACAATTATTATAAAAAGGAAGTTATAAAAATTAAAAAAGGGGAGTGTTAAGTATGAAGAAAAAAAGAATTATAGCATTATTACTTATTGCTGTTATGACATCCGTTATAGTTGGATGTGAAAAGCAAACTTCAAAATTAGAAACATCTAAAGAAGATAATAAACCTGAATTCAAAGTAGTACTTATAGACA